>CAVTJY010000037.1:0-18045 GCA_963735125.1 uncultured Alphaproteobacteria bacterium
CTCTTTGGCAGTCTCACTAGCGTTGTTTCTGTTCGCGTATGCCTGCCGGTTGACAACGGGCGGCGACGGCCCGCCCGCCTTCCTTGTTGTGTTCCTCATTGCAAGCACGATGGGCGCATACGGCTGTTACTCTGCAGCGCGCGCTCTTGCCCTGGCCGGCAGAGATTCAACAGACTGACTTACGCCGAGGCCGTGCTGCGCTGGGCGTCATAGTGCTTGGCCGCGGCAATGATGCCCTCGGGATCCAGGTCGCCGCGCTTGGCCTTCGGCCGCGCCGCCGGGCCGGTCAGAAGCAGGACGGAAAACCTCGCCACCACGCGCAGATCCTCCGCCGCCTTGACCTGCTCGAGCTTGCCGCGCAGCACGTTCTCGCCGTGCGTGCGCAGCACATTGATGGCATGCAGCTGCGAGGCATCGAAGGGCTTGCGAGTTGGCGACTTTCTTGCCGGCCCTGGCGGCCAGGTTGGCCTGCAGCGCGTCGATCAGGCTGCGCGCGAACGCGTCGTTGTTCTCGGCCTCGCGCACGATGGCGCGAAACAGGCGATCGAGCACGTCGCGTGCGGGGCACCTCCGTCATTGGGCAGCCACCGTGATCGGCTTGTTGATGATCTTGAGCACGGTGTCGGTCAGCGCATTCACGTACTGCGCCGCCGGTGCCGAACTTGGAGGCGAACGTGCCGGGCTGATCGCGGTAGTCGAGCGCGGTGGCGAGCGGCTGCGTGGCCGGTACCTGCACGCCGAACGGCGGAGTATTTGCCGCTCACGGCCGCGATGATGTCCTGGGCGCGGCTGTCCTGGCCGGATACGCGGTTGGGCACCGTCTTCATGCTCCATGCCGCCGATCTCCTTCAAGCGACGCGCGAGCCAGCCGACGTTGTCCTCGGCGGTGCGGTCGGGAATGTAGGGGATCGGCGCCAGGTCGGCGGTGCGCAGCGCGACCCACACCAGCTGCGAGAGTCCCGGCGCACAATCGATGATGACTTGATCGTACTGGCCGTCCACGGAGCGGATGATCTGCCCCATGCGCGTCTGCATGTGGTGGAGTCCGTCGCTGATCTTCTGGAAGCGCGCCTGGTGCGCGATCATCAGCAGCGCCTCGCGGTCGTCGAGATCATGCGAGCTCGGCATGATGTCGAGGCGTCGGGCGCGCCGCCGCCGGGCAGCGTGACATCGCCGATACCCTTGGCGATGTAGTCGGAGGCAGACGATCTTGTCGTCGCCGACCAGCTGCGTGAGAAGCCCCGCGTTGGTGCGGTTGGCCTCGCGCGCCTCGCGCCAGCGCTTGTGGCCCATCATCACCATCGACGTGCTGGCCTGCGCGTCGAGATCGATCAGCAGGACCCGCTGTCGGCCGGTGACGGCCAAGCCATACGCGAGCATCATGGTGATGGTGGTCTTGCCGACGCCGCCACGGCGATTCGAGACGGCAATATACTTGGTCACAGCTACGCTCCCCACAAAGCTACCAGGCAGTTCCTCACCATCGCCCGCTCGGGCAGCAGTTCGATGATGGTCACGCCATGACGTCGCAGCTTGTACTCAAGCAGACAATTTGCACGTCATAGTGGCAGATAATTTATCTCTCGCCCATCATCCGAAGGTTAACGGATAGCCGATATCCAAGCTATTGATATCTTGAGGAAAAGGTTAAGCTCGGTGCGTGCGGCATCCCGCGGAAAGATTGCCGGCAGCGACAGTTCGCAATTCTTTAGTCAAAGGAGTGTGCGGCCGCTATTTGCCGGCGGGCCTGGGAGCGACGTCCTTGCCGTTCGCAAAGGCGCTGAACACCATGTCGGGGGCGCTGGTGTTGTGACGCGACGGCGTCGTGCGGCCGGCCCAGACATCGGTGGCGGTGGCGCGCTTGAAGGTCATGATGCCGTCCTCGCGCCAGCCCTTGCGCGCCCTTCTCGCGCACGGCGATGCGGGCCACGTCGTTGTTGAACTCGGTGACGTACATGGAGCGCAGCGCCGCGAACGGGCGGCCGTCGACGGGCTTGTCGAAGGCGACATCCAGCACGTTGCGGTTCTGGTCCGTGGTCGACATCCTGACGGTCGCCGAGCCGCCGCGCTCGAAGGCCAGCGTGAACGTGCGCGTCTTGGGATCGAAGGCGATCTCCTTGATGCGCACGATCGGCCGTCCATCGATCTCCACCGGTCCGATCAGGAACGACGAGCCGAACGCGGTCGGCGCCATGCCGGCCGGCGCCAAGGGCCGCAGCCGCCAGTAGCCGTCCTGCGGATAGAGCACGAGCACCTCCTCGCCGCCCATCGGCCGGATCATCCACACCTGCAGCAGGTGCACGCCCGTCTCGACGCGGTCGCCGATGCGCACGGTGGCGGTGGCCGGCCGCCAGAAGTCGGCGAACGTCAGCCCCACCACCCAGAGCTCGATGTCCTCGTAGAGCGTGGTGCGCTTGGGCGGCTGCGGCGTTCCGGGCTTGGGATCGCCGGTCGCCGTGCAGCCGGTCCAGTCGGCCTCGAAGCTGTCGCGCTGGATGGTGCCGATGTAGGAGGGATGCGCCGCCTCGATGCGCAAGCGGCGCACGTCCTTCGACGCGAGGTTGAGCGTGACGTTGTCCTTCTCCGCGCACAGCACCGGCTCGCTGGCGTTGGTCACCTCGACGGCGAGGGGTTCGGCGAGGGCGTGGAGCGATGCCGCCACGCACGCAGCAGGAATGCGCCAACACATGCCGCGAGCGCTGCGCGAACTCCCCTCCCCCTTGCGGGGAGGGGATGGGGTGGGGGGACCCAGACGGCAATCATCCTGCGCACCCCCGACCCCTAGCCCTTCCCCCAAGGGGGAGGGGATCGGCGGTGCAGTCAGCGCTGCAGAACACAGTAGACATCCCCGGAGTTCGCCGCGTGCGGCAGGCCTGCGATGTGCGCCGCCATGTCGGCCTTGGATATCCAGCGATTGAAAGTCAGCGCCTGGCTTTCGCCGAGCGCCACGTCGAAGCCGTAGGGTCCAAGCGAGGCTAGCCGATCGAGGCAGCGCAAGGCCACGTCGCGCTGGATCGTGGTGAACTCGAAGGACAGCACCGGCAGAGGCCGGGACAGTCCGGCCAGCACCGTGTCCTCGAAGCCCTCCACATCGATCTTGGCGAACGCCGGCGCGCCGTGCTGGGCAATCAGCGCGTCCAGCGTGGTGCACGGCACCTCGATCTCGCGTCCCAGACCTGGCCCTCCCAGCCGCCGGCCCCGCCGGCCGCCGAGATGAAATCGGTGGAGGCGGTCGAAACCGTGGGATTGGCGGAGTTGATGCGCAGCGTCAGCATGCCCGGCTCGCGCGCCGCAGGCCGCTTCGATCAGCGTCACGTCCGCATCGCCCGCATAGATCGCGCGGATCGCCCGCGCGCACAGCGGCTGCGGCTCCAGCGCCACGACGCGCGCGCCGAACCGGCGGAAGCTGCCGATGCGGTCGCCGACATGGCTGCCGATGTCGAAGGCGAGATCGCCCGGCTTCACGAAGCGCGCGTAGAGCGCGTCCATGGCCGCGTCGCGCGCCGCGTCGCCGTAGTAGACGTCGAGCGAGCGAGCGAGCGATGCGAGCGCGGAAACAGGATCAACAACGTCAGCAATGGCTTTCCCGTATGGCGATGCGGCATGCCGTCGGCGATATCCTGCAGTCTAAACCCGTGCGCGGCATTTCCCATCACCGCCGTCACCTCGGCCGGCGGCGCGAAGTCCTCGGGGATGCCGCAGATGCCGAGCTTCTGCAGCAACCGGCCCAGAGGCGGCTCGGCCGTGACGACGGCGAAGGGGATGGCCAGCAGATAGCCGGCCGTCAGCGGCAGGCTCCACCAGAACACCGCCGGCGCGATCGCAATCAGCGCGCCGCACACGATCACGCCGAACAGCGTCTGCGGCCACAGGTTCTGCGCCGCCTCCGCCCAGGTCAGGCGCTGCGCGTCGCGCGACTGGCCGCCCCACACCACGGACTTTCCGAACAGCAGGCCGATCATGAAGATCGACGTGCGGATGGTCGACACCGCACCCTGCAGGAAGGAGAACACCAGCTCGATCGCCGCGCTCGGAATGAAGCGCAGCCAGCCGCCATAGCGGCGTACGCCGCCGCGCGTCAGCATGGCATCGAGTAGGCCGGCGATCTTCGGCATCAGGTACATGGTGAAGAACGTGACGTAGAGGCCGATCGGCCAGCTCGACCGGGAAATCGGCAATGCCGCGCGACTCCCAGGCCGCCACCGGCAGCAGCGCGATCATCAGCGTCCAGGCCGGAATGCCGACGAACATCAGGATCGCCCACACCAGCTGGAAGCGGCTCATCGGGTAGAGCCCGGGCAGGTCGAGCAGCTTGACGTATTGCATGTTGCCCTGGCACCAGCGCACGTCGCGACGGGCGAACTCCAGCATGGTCGGCGGGTTCTCCTCCCACCTGCCGCGCTCCTCGGGCAGCACGCGCACCTCGTAGCCGGCGCGGCGCATCAAGCGTCGCCTCCACCTGGTCGTGGGAGAGCACGTGGCCGCCGAGCGGCGGCTTGCCGGGCAGGATCGGCAGGTGGCACTCCTCGTGGAACGGCTTGATGCGCACCAGCGCGTTGTGGCCCCAGAACGGACCGCAGTCGCCGACCCACCAGGCTTGGCCCATGGTGTAGGAGCGCATGCCGTGGCGCATGCCGAACTGGAAGATGCGCGCGAACGCGCTCGACGACGGCATGCCGACCACCAGGCTCTGCAGGATGCCGATCTTGGGATAGGCCTGCATCATGCGCACCAGGCGCACGATCTGGTCGCCGGCCATCAGGCTGTCGGCGTCGAGCGGCAGCATCAGCGCGTAGTCGCCGCCCCAGCGCGCGCAGAAGTCGCGCACGTTGCCGGCCTTGTAGCCGGTGTTGTCGGTGCGGCGGCGATAGATGATGCGCTCGCGATCGGGATCGGCCGCCTTCCAGGCCGCCACGGCCTGCTCCTCGGCAACCGCGACATCGGGATTGTTGGTGTCGCTCAGCACGAAGTAGCCGAAGGCCGCACCCTCGCCGGTCGCATCGACGCTCGCCTTGACCGTGCGCAGGCGCGCGATGGCGCGCTCCGGATCCTCGTTGCGCAGCGTCATGAAGATCGCCGTCTTGATGCGCAGCGGCACCTTCTCGTCGCCCGCCGTCGCATAGGGCGCGACCTCGGCCATGGCGTCACTGGCGGAAGTGCAGCAGCCACAGGCCGATCAGCGCATTCCAGAAGCCCAGCACCGTCCACGGCGTGCCGAACGCGAAGCACACGAACAGGATGATATCGACCACCGTCCAGCCGCCGCTGCCCAGGATGCGGGCAGCCACCCAGAGCATGGCCAAATAGGTGACGATATTGAGCGCGAACACGACACGGCGGCGCCGGGTCAGTTCGGCGATGGACTGGAGGCCGGTTGGTGTCGTAAGGCTCATGCTCGCCGACGGCATGGTCAGCGGCGAAGAGGTGTTCACCGTATCGCTCATGAAGGTTCCCTGCGTTTCCCTGCGAGCCCGGTAGCGGACGCTGGCGCTCAGTCTAGCCGGTGAATTTGGCGCCTTCCTAGGGCAGCCGGAATGAAGCGTGGATGAACATGGTGGACAGACAAGTCCATAGGACGGCACAAGGCCGGCGAGATTCGGCCGAGGCGGCAAAATGACGACGCGCCGATCGGTAGGCAAGACCCGCATTGCCAAGTCCCTCTGGTACGCCAAGAAGGGGGTGGCCGAGCTGCGCGCCGCGCCCTTGCCCACGCCGGGCCCCGGCCAGGCGCGCGTCCGTACACTGTTCAGCGGGATCAGCCGCGGCACCGAGCGCCTCGTATTCAGCGGCGCGGTCGGCCAAAGCGAGTGGGAGCGCATGCGCGGACCGATGCAGGAAGGGTCGTTCCCCTTCCCCGTCAAATACGGCTACTGCGCGACGGAGTTGTAGAGGAGGGGCCGGCGGAGCTGCGAGGGAAGACGGTCTTCTGCCTGCATCCGCACCAGGACTATTTCAATGTCCCCGTGGACGGCCCTGGCGGTGGTGCCGGAGGCCGTTCCGGCCAGGCGGGCCACCCTGGCCGCCAACATGGAAACGGCCCTCAACGCCCTGTGGGACGCCGGCGCCGGCCCCGGCGACCGCATCGTCGTGGTGGGCGCCGGCGTGGTGGGGCTGCTGGTGGCCTCGCCTCGCCGCCCGGCTGCCCGGCGCAACGGTGACGGCCGTCGACGTTGATCAGTCCCGCAAGCCAATCCTCGAAGCCCTGGGCGCCGATCTGGCATCCCCGGACCGCGCCCCTGGCGAGGCCGACATCGTCTTCCACGCCAGCGCCAGCGCCGCCGGCTTGAACACCGCCATCGCCTGCGCCGGCCCGGAAGGCACCATCGTCGAGATGAGCTGGTACGGGGACAAGCCCGTCACCGTCGATCTGGGCGGCGCCTTCCACAGCCGCCGGCTGAAGCTCGTCTCCTCCCAGGTCGGCCTGGTCTCGACCGGCCGCCGCCTGCGCTGGGACTATCCCCGCCGCCGCGACGATGGCGCTGTCGCTGCTGGCGCAGCCGGCCCTCGATGCGCTGGTCGCCGAGGAGATCGCCTTCGAAGACGCGCCGCGCGAGCTGCCCCGCATTTTCGCACCGGATGCGCAAGGTCTTGCCCCGGTCATCCGCTACTCCCCAAGACTGACCGACCAGGAGACCACCCATGTACGCCGTCGAGGTCCGCGACCGGATCATGATCGCCCACAGCCTGCCCGATCCATTCTTCGGGCCGGCGCAGCACATGCACGGCGCCACCTTCGTGGTCGACGTCGCCTTCTTCCGCGAGCAGCTCACCAAGCAGAACGTGGTGGTGGACATCGGCGCGGCGCTGGACGTGCTCGGCAAGACGCTCAAGCCCCTCGCCTACAAGAACCTCGACGAGCTGGCGCAATTCAAGGGCAAGCTCACCACCACCGAGTTCCTGTGCCGCCACGTGTTCGACGCGGTGGCCAAAGCCGCCAAGGACGGCGCGCTCGGCGAGGACGGCAAGGGCCTCGCCAAGATCCGCGTCACCCTGCACGAGACCGACCTCGCCCGCGCCTGGTTCGAGGGCCCGGTGTGATGGACACTGTCATCCCGGAATTCGCGTCAGCGAATATCCGGGACCCAGCCGGTATCGCGTGGCTCTGGGTCCCGGCTCTCCGTGCTGACGCGCTGCGGCCGGGATGACAACCCGTCATGACCACCGTCGTGTTCGCGATTCCCGGCGACATCAACCTGCCCACCGGCGGCTACACCTACGACCGGCGCGTGCTGGCCCTGCTGCCGCAGTTCGGCGTGACGGCGCGTCATCTCGCAATTGCCGGCCGGCTATCCGTCGCCGAGTGCCACCGACCTCGATGCCACCGCCCGCTGCGTTTGCCGACATGCCGAAGGGTGCGGTGCTGATGGTCGATGGCCTGGCCTACGGCGCCATGCCGACCGACGTCATCAAACACGCAGCCTGCCCGATCATCGCGCTGGTGCATCACCCGCTTTGCCTGGAGACCGGCCTCACCGACTTACGCGCCGCCGAGCTGCGCGCGTCCGAAACCGCCGCCCTCGCCCTCGCCAAGCGGGTCATCGTCACCAGCCGCACCACCGCCAACACCCTGATCGACGAGTTCGCCGTCCCGCCGGACAAGCTCACCATTGCCGAGCCCGGCACCGATCCCGCGTCGCGCTCCCCGGGATCATCCGGCACGCTGCAGCTGCTGGCGGTCGGTTCGGTCGTGCCGCGCAAAGCCTACGACATCCTCGTGCAGGCCCTTGAGCGTGTCTCGACCGACCGTCGCCTGGGAGCTGACCATCGCCGGCGCCACCGACCGCAGCCCGGAGACGACCGCCGCCCTCCAAAGCCAAATCAAGCGGTCGCCGCTGGTCTCGCGCATGCGCATGATCGGCGGCCTGTCGGAGAGCGCGCTCGCCGATGTCTACGCCCGTTCGGACGTGCTCGTCCTGTCGTCGCTCTACGAGGGCTACGGCATGGTGCTGACCGAGGCGCTGGCGCGCGGCCTGCCGATCGTCACCACCACCGGCGGCGCGGCCGCCGAGACCGTGCCCGATGCCGCGGCGCTGAAGGTTCCGCCCGGCGACGTCGATGCGCTGGCCGCGGCTCTGCAGCGCATCATCGCCGACGCAGCCCTGCGCCGGCGATTGGCCGACGCGGCCTGGGCCTTCGCGCAGACCTCGCTGCCGCGCTGGCAGGACACAGCCGCCAGGGTCGCCGCCGTCATTAAGGAGCTAGCCCCATGAGCGGATTCAGCGCGCAATGGCTCGATCTGCGCGAGCCGGTCGATCACCGCTCGCGCAGCGTCGAGCTGGGGCGTCGGCTGGCCAGGCATTTCGAGGGCTGGCGCCCGATCACCGTCGTCGACCTCGGCTGCGGCACCGGCTCCAACCTGCGTGCCACCGCGCCGCTGCTCGGCCCCGACCAGAGCTGGACGCTGGTCGACTACGACCAGGCGCTGCTCGATGCTGCCAGCGAGCGTCTCGCCGCCTGGGCCGACGGTGCCGACAAACAGGACAATCGCCTGATCCTGTTCAAAGGCGCCAAGCGCCTAAGCGTCGAGTTCCGCCGCGCCGACATCGCCGGCGATCTCGAGGGCGCGCTCGGGGCCGCCGCCAACCTCGTCACGGCGTCGGCCTTCTTCGACCTCGTCTCGGCCGACTTCATCGCCCGCTTCGCCGCCGCCGTGGCCAAGCGCCGGGCCGCCTTCTACACCGTGCTGACCTACGACGGCGACCAGCGCTGGACGCCCGAGCACGAGGCAGACACCATCATGACGGAAGCCTTTCACGCCCATCAGGCCCGCGACAAGGGCTTCGGCGCCGCCGCCGGCCCGCAGGCCCCGGATGCCCTGGGCGAGGCCTTCACCAGCGCCGGCTACAGCGTGGCCGAGCTGGACAGCGCCTGGCGGCTCGACGAGGACGACGTGCTCCTGATCGCCGATCTCGCCCGCGGCTTCGCCGACGCCGTGCGCGAGACCGGTCAGGTCGATGCGCAGCTTATTGCCGACTGGTCCGCCGTACCGCGCGTCGGCGCCGTCGTCGGCCACACCGACACGCTGGCCCTGCCACCCGCGTAGTTTCCTCTCCCCGTAAGGACGGGGAGAGGGCGGGCACGGGTCCTCCATTGAGCAGGTTTCAGGTTCAGGGGCCAGGTTTCAGACCTGAGACCTGGCCCCTAGAACCTGAAACCTGAACCGACCTACTTCTTCGGCCAGATCGCCTTGGCGAAAGCGAGATTGTCCGGGAACACCGTCACCGGCACGCCCGACTGCCACTGGATGATGGTGAGCCCCGCATCCACCCGGCGACCCTTGTCGTCGAACTTGATGAGACCGCCCGGATAGAACTTGGACGGGCCGCCATCCATGGTGCGCAGCGCCTCGGCCACCGCCTCGCGGTCGGCCTTGCCGGCCTTCTCCAGCGCCTCCTTGATCACCCACATGTCGGCGTAGGTGGAGATGGCGTTCTGCGTCATCCACGGCTCGTTGTACTTCTGCTTCAGCTCGGCCATCAGGTCCTCATGGCCCTTGGAGCCCCAGCTGCCGACCGCGCTCATCACGCCCTGCAGCAGCTCCGGCGACATGGTGCGCAGCATGTCCGGCTCGGCGATGGCGATGCCGAACGAGATGACCGGCACCTTGCCCTGGCCCATGCCGAACTCGTTCATCTTCTCCATGACCAGCTTGGCATCCGAGATGACCGTCGGCAGGAAGAACAGCAGATCAGGCCGGGCCGCGCGCACCTTCTGCACCAGCGGCGTGGCGTCCGACAGCGGCGGCGTGAAGATCTCGTCCACCACCAGCTCGATGCCGAGCTCCTTCAGCAGGCGCTCCTTCATCGGCTTCACCGAGGCAACGGAAGCGCCGGTGTTGTCGGTGATGATGGCCACCGTCTTCGGCTTGGTGCCGGTGGCGGCCTCGGCGATCTTGACGATAACGGGGAGCGACTGCTCGGCCTGCGACGCCGCCGTCGCCGAAGTCTGGAACACGTACTTGAAGCCGCGCGAGGTGATCAGGTCCGAATAGGACAGCGTCAGCATCGGCAGGTTGGCGCGCTCGGTCACCTCGGTGACGGCCAGCGTGAACGAGCTGAGATAGGAGCCCGTCGCGGCAACCAGGTCGGTTTCCTGCGCCACCATGCGCTGCGCGGCGTTCTTGGCCTTCTCGGTGGTGTCGCCGGAGTCGAGCAGCACCAGCTTCAGCTTGGCGCCGCCGAGCGCCTTCACGCCGCCCTGCGCGTTGATGCGCTCGATCGCCATCTCGGCGCCCATGCGCATGACCGCGCCGGGACGTGCGTAGATGCCCGACAGCGGCACCAGCAGCCCGACCTTCACCTCGCTCGGGTTCTGCGCCTGCGCGGGTGCGCCGGCCAGCATCGCCGTGAGCGGCAGCATCGCGCCACCGGTCAGCAGCTTCAGGAATGAACGTTTCTGCATGTGCTTCCTCCTTACCTTCCTTTTCTTTTCGTCCCGGCGCTTGTCCCGGGACCATCTCGCTGTTGCTCCAGCGCCGGGCTGGGTCAATGCCGGGACAGCCCGCTGAAATCTCCTCACATCCCCAGATACGCTTGCCGCACGCGATCGTTGGCGCGCAGGCTCTCGTTGTTGCCCTCCAGCACGACGCGCCCTGCCTCCAGCACGTAGCCGTGGTCGGCCAACTCCAGCGCCTCCGCCACCCGCTGCTCGACCAGCAGGATGGTGAGACGGGTGTCGCGCCGGATCTCCAGCAGCTTCTCGAAAATGAAATCGGCAATCGTCGGCGCCAGCCCCATCGACGGCTCGTCCAGCATCAGCAGCTTCGGCGACGAGGCGAGCCCGCGCCCGACCGCCACCATCTGCTGCTCGCCGCCGGACAGCGTGCCGGCGAGCTGCGCGCGCCGATCGGCCAGCACCGGCAGCCAGGTGAGAATGCGCTCCAGGTTGTCCTTCCAGTTGCGCCGGCCGGCCTCGGTGAAGGCGCCCATCTCCAGGTTCTCCATCACGGTCAGCGACGGAAACACCTGGCGCCCTTCCGGCACGTGCGCGATGCCCAGATGCGGCCGGCGCGCCGCCGGCACGGTGGCGAGGTCGACGCCCTCGAACTGCATGCGCCCGGCTTTCGGCGTGAGGATGCCGGATATCGTCTTGAACAGCGTGGTCTTGCCGGCGCCGTTCGGGCCGACGATCGACACGAACTGGCCCTCGCCGACCGTGATCGAAATATTGTTGATCACCGGCAGCGTCGCTGTAGCCGGCGCTGAGCCCTTCAACTCTTAGCATAGGCCGTCCATTTCTTGCCGAGATAGGCCTCGATCACGCGCGGATCGCGCGTCACCGACTCCGGACTTCCCTCCACCAGCACCGCGCCGTGGTCGAGCACGACGAAGCGATCCACCAGCCGCACCATGGCCTGCATGGTGTGCTCGATGATGACGATGGTGATGCCGTCCTGCGCCAGCCGCCGGATGATGCCGATCAGCTCCTCGGCTTCCGTGTGTCCGAGGCCCGCCAGCGTCTCGTCCAGCAGCAGGATGCGCGGCTGGCCGGCCAGCGCGCGCGCCAGCTCCATCAGGCGCAGCTCGCGCGTGGTGAGCTCACCGGCGAGGCGATGCGCATACGGCACCAGCCCGACGCGGGCGATTGCGTCCGCCGCAAGCCGGCGCGCCTCCGCATCGGTATCGGCGCGCACGTAGGCGCCGATCACCACGTTGTCGGCAACCGTCATGCGCGCAAACGGACGCATGACCTGGAAGGTGCGGCCGACGCCCGCCGCGCACAGCTGGTACGGCTTGCGGCGCGTGACGTCGCGGCCATCGAGCATGATCTGCCCCGCGTCCGGCGGCAGGAAGCCGTTCAGCAGATTGAATGCCGTGGTCTTGCCGGCGCCATTCGGGCCGATGATGCCGAGGATCGAGCCTCGCGACACGTCGAAGCCGACGTTCTGCACCGCCTTCAGGCCGCCGAAGCTCTTGGACAGTCCGCGCACCGACAGGATCGGCGCCGTGCCGTCGGTCGTCGCCGCGGCAGCGGGCTTGGCAACTTTCGTCCCGCTGCAGGGCGCAGCAGCCGTCGCTGCCAGGGCGTCCGGCGCCGTCGTGACCAGGTGCGGCCAGCGGCGATACACGAAATCGCGCGCCTTCCAGAACATGCCTTCGGGCGCCACCAGAATGAGAATGACGATGGCGACGCCGTAGATGACGTTCTGGATGCCCGGAATGATGTGGCCAAGCTCGGCATGCAGGATCTCGGCCGTCGGGATCAGGATCGCCGAGCCGATCACCGGACCCCACAGCGTGCCGACGCCTCCGAACAGCGTGACGGTCAGCGCCTGCGCCGACACCAGCATGCCGAACACCGACACCGGCGTCACCACCAGCAGCACCACCGCATAGAAGGCCCCGACCGCGCTGGCGATCGCCCCGCTCAGCGTGATGGCGTAGAGCTTCCACTTGAGCGTATTGATGCCCGCCGCTTCCGCCGCCGCCTCGTTCTGCTTGATGGAAAGCAGCGCCATGCCGAACCGCGACTGCTCGACCATGCGCGTGATCAGCACGATAACCGCCAGCAGCAGCAGCGCCAGCAGCGTGTAGATGCGGTGGTCGGCGAACTGCATGTACGCAGCCGGCAACTCACGCTTCATCGGCAGCGTCACCTCCTGGTAGCCCAGCCACTCGAACACGTAGAGCAGGGCCAGCGGGTAGGCGAGCATCGACAGCGCGAAATAGACGCCGCGCAGCCGGAAAGTCGGAATGCCGATCAGGAGCCCGGCAAGCGCGCCGAGCACAGTCGCGACCGGGATCAGCAGCCAGGGCGACAGGTCGAAATGGATCTGGCCCAGCGCCGTGGTGTAGGCGCCGATGCCGAAGAAGGCCGCGTGCCCGAACGACACGAGCCCCGTGTAGCCGCTCAGGATGTTCCAGGACAGGCCGAAGCTCGCCCACACCAGCACCAGCGTCAGCATCAGCTGGTAGTAGGAGTTGGTGACCGTGAACGCGATCACGGCGTAGGCGCCGGCGAAGATGAAGAACGGCTTGAGAGACCGGAGCGCTGCCACCACCATCTTAGGTCCTCTCCACCGAGCGACCGAAGAAGCCTTGCGGCATGAAGAATACGATCAGCAGGAACACCACGAAGATCGCCGTGTTCTGCAGCTGCGTCGGCAGCACCAGCGTGGACAGCTGCTGCACGAGCCCGATCGTCATGCCGCCCCAGAACGGGCCGATGATGCTGCCCAGGCCGCCCAGCACCACGCCGGCATACATGATGATCACGTACTCGAGCCCGACGAACGGGGCGAACGGGTAGTTGGTGGCGAGCAGGCCGCCGGCGATCGCCGTCACGCCGACGCCCAGCGCGAACGCCACGCGATGCGCCTGATCGACGTCGATGCCCATGTAGGTTGCAGCTTCGGGATTGTCCGCCGCCGCGCGCAGCGACTTGCCGAGCCGCGAGCGCCCGATCAGCAGGGCCAGCGCGATGATGGTCGCGATCGAGATGACAGCGGCGACGCCCCGCGACTTGTTTACGAAGATCGAGATCAAATCGCCCCACAGCGGGCCGATCTCCCAGGCGCTGCTGGACAGCGGCGTGCGCACCGACACCAGGATCGAGCCGAACGCGATCAGGCCCGCGCTCTGGATGATCAGCGAAATGCCGAGCGTCAGGATCAGCTGCGCGAAGTGTCCCTCGCCCTCGACCTGCGCGCGCGTACCGCTGACGCGGCCGATCAGCGTCTTGTGCACAATATAGCCGAAGCAGAACAGCACCGGACCGGCCAGCACCGCCGCCACGTAGGGACCGACCGTCGATCCGAGCAGGGCCTGCACGCCGAACACCGCGAAGAAGTAATAAGCAGCGTACATGCCGAGCATCATGAAGTCGCCTTGCGCGAAATTGATCACGCGCATCACGCCGAAAATCAGGGCCAGGCCGACGCACATCAGGCCGTAGATAGCCCCGACCGACAGGCCGGCGGCCATCGCCTGCAGGAAGTTCTCCACCATCTGCGCAGTCATGCCCCGCCCCTCCCCGCACGCTTCTTCGCGCACGGCCTCGGCTCCTGCCGCCGCTGCCCCGACGCTGCACAACGCGCCACCCGGCCGGCGTCGCTTCTCCCTCCAGGCCATCGACGCACGCTCTCGATATCGCCCGCGCGCGCCGGCCCGACCACGGCAGCGGCCGCAGCACGAAAGCGGGCGCGGATCTCATCGCTGGTGGCCGGCACCACGTCGTCGAGCCGGTCCATGACGAGGGAGCCATCGGCAAGGCTGACGCGCACCTCCGCGCCCTGCGTCGCCGGAAAGCGCTGCGTGAAGGTCTCGTCTTCCTCCAGCGAGGTGAGCGAGATGAGGCGCAGGATGCCGGCGTCGGCGAGGCGCTGGTAGTTCTCCTCGGCAATGGCCTTGCGCTGCAGGGCGGCGGCCACGCCGAACTGGATGCTCATCTTGGCCTGCAGCGCGCGCTGGAACGGCCCGGCGAAGTCGCAGCCCGGATAGCGCATCGCCGCAGCCGGAACGCGCACCAGGATGGCGCGCGCCTTGGCGAGGTCGTCGCCCAGTCGGCCCGCCACATGCAGCGCCGCCTGGCACGCCGTCTGCGCGAAATTGCAGGCCGGAACCGGCTTGTTGTAGACGCTTAGGATCTCCGGCTGCCCGTCCGCGAACAGGGCGATGCCGTGCGGCGCCGGCTGGCGGCGGAACGCCGCGAACAAACCGGCCTCGCCCTCCAGGATGTTCTCCGAGGCGTAGGCACCCAGCTCCGCCAGCTCCACCGCGGTCACCGCATTGCGCGCGGCGAAGGCCGGATGAAAGTACATCTCGCTGCCGCCCATGTGCGGCCACTGGTTCAGCCCGCTCGAGGTATTGGCCGCAATCGACACCGCCGTCGTGGCGGCACCATCATCCAGCCGCAGCAGCGCGGCCCCGGCCAGTGCCGCCGCCAGCGGACTGACCAATCCCGTCGGCCGGTACAGCCGCGCCAGGTCGGCAGTCATCAGGGCCCGGCCGATACGCCCGCCGGCCTCGTAGCCGACGACGGCCGCCACCAGCAGCGCCGCTCCCGAGGACGGCGTGCGCTGGGCCAGCGCCAGCAACGCCGGCCAGATCACCACGCCGTGGTGGCAGATGCTGGCCGGCATGCATGTCCTCGCGCACCAGGCCATGCCCAAGGGCCGCATTGGCGAACGCGGCGTCGGCGGGACTGACCGTCGCGCCCCCGGCAATGATGCTGGCCCCGCCATCCATCGCCCGGGCCGTGGCGACCGCCTGCCGGCTCCAGGGCAGATTGCGCGCCTCGAACGCGCAGGCCAGGAAATCGAGCAGGCAATCCTTGGCCTTGGCGATCACATCCGCGGGCAGGTCCGCCAGCGTCACGGCCAGCGCCGAGCGGGCCAGCTGGCGCGCCAGCGGCACGTCGCGTGCCGATGCCCAGGCCGCGGCCATCATGTGCCGCCATCCTTGTTGCTGCCCTTGCGCTGCGAGCGGATCTCGACGCCCGCCCATTCCTCCACCACCTTGGCGATGTGCGTGAAGTCGGACTGCGGCCCGAACTTGGCATTCGTCACGGCCAGCATCTGCCGCACCGGCCGCGCCCACCACCATCGGCACGCCGAGCGCCTCGGCCTCGTCGACGCACAGCCGCACGTCCTTGTAGGAAAGCCCGGTGGCAAAGCCGAAATCGAAGGTGCCGGGCAGGATCGAGCGCGGGAACTTGTCCTGCGTGGCGCTGTTGCGGCCGCTGCCGGCGTTGATGATGTCGATCATCACCTGCGGATCGATGCCGGCCTTGACGCCCATCGCCAGCGCCTCCGACGACACCACCATGCCGCGGCGGCCAGCAGGTTGTTGCCCAGCTTGGCGATCTGCGCGAGGCCCGGCTTCTCGCCCGTGTAGAACAGCTTGCCGAACGTCTTGAGGATCGGCTCGACCTGCGGATAGGTCGCCTTCGGGCACGACACCATCACCGCCAGCGTTCCGGCCTTGGCACCGGCCACGCCGCCGCTGACCGGCGCATCGACCAGCGTGATCTTCCGCTTGCCGATCTCGCGCGCGACGATGCCGGCAATGGTCGGCCCGGTGGTCGACAGATCGATGAGCGTGCGCACCTTCGTTCCGTGCATCACGCCGCCCTCGCCGATGGCGACCGTGCGCACGATGTCCGGCATCGGCAGGCACATGAGAACCGTCTCGACGTCGGAGGCGACCTCGGCCGGTGAGTCCGACCACGGTTGCACCGCGTTCCGCAATAGGCTTGGTCGCCTCGGCGTTGGTGTCGAAAACGGTAAGCGCGTAGCCGGCGTCGAGCAGGCGCGAGGTCATATGGCCGCCCATGCGGCCGACACCGACAAATCCAAGCTTCGTGGCCATGCAGCGCTTCCTCCGGCCCCGCACGACTGCGCGCGCTTGGGCTTGTTGCTTATTGTGGAGCGTATGGTAGCCGCAGCCGGGCGGCTCCGGTATCCGCACCGGCCGTATATCAGAAATAGCAATTCCGTACGGTTGGCAGGTCCGGGCACCGCTCTGAGGACAAATCCCACTCCCCATCTCAAGCCTCCCGACCGACCCACTCTCATGGCACTTGGTTCATCAGCGCCCCCGCCCCCCCCCTATCCAACCGCCTACAGCAGGGCCTGGCCGACCGACAATGCGCCGCACACGTACAGCACCTGCCCGGTCGTATACCCCGCATCCTCCGACAGGAAATAGCCACAGGCAGCCGCCACCTCCTTGGTCGTGCCGATGCGCTGCATCGGGATGGCGCCGGCGATCTTCTGGCGCGCCGCCGACCCAAGCGGATGGTTCTGCTGGAACAGCTCGGTCTCCACCGGACCCGGCGCCACGCAATTGACGGTGATGCCCTCGCTCGCCACCTCCAGCGCCAGCGAACGGGTCATCGAGGCAACCGCCGCCTTGCTGCCGCCGTAGACGATGCGGCCTTCACGTCCGAGCGCGGCCCGCGAGCCGATGTTGACGATGCGGCCATACTTGCCCTGCCGCATGCCGGGCAGCACCGCCTGGATGCATTGCACGAGCGCGCGGAAATTCACGCCCATCACCTTGTCGATATCCTCGAGCGTCACATCCTCGGCGCGCTTGGCGTTCGATAGGCCCGCGTTGTTGACGAGCCCGGTGATGCGATGCTCCTTGACCACTTGCGCCAGTGTCTCGGCGGTCGCCGCGGCATCGGCGAAATCCACCGCCGCGAACGTGCCGTTGAACCAGTCGGCGGGCCGCGAGCGAGACATGCCCACCACGTGATGCCCGCGCGCCGTCATATCCTCGGCAACCGCCTTGCCGATGCCCTTGCTTACGCCGGTAACGAGCGTCACGCGCTGATCCATCTTGATGCCTGCCTCCCTCAACCGCGTATCGCCGAAATGGTCGCGAACGGGCTGACATGCTCGACCGCCGTCTTCACATCCACGACCACCGGCCCGTCGTGCGCCATCACCTGCGCGACGACACGCGGCGCATCCTCGATCTTGTCGAGCGTCAGCCCGCGCGCGCCGAAGCTCTCAGCCCACTTGGCGAAGTCCGGATTGGTGATCTGCGTGCCGTGCACCCGCCCCTTGTGGCCAACTCCTGGTGCATGCGGATGGTGCCGTAGCTGCCGTTGTTGGAAATGAAGGTCTTCACGTTGGCCCCGTACTGCATGGCGGTAGCAAGCTCCGAGCCCGACATCAGGGCCCCGCCGTCGCCGAGGAACAGGATCACCTGTCGCTTGGGATAGCGCAGCGCCGCCGCCACCGCCGCCGGCATGCCGATGCCCATGGCGCCGCCGACGCAGCCGATCATGGTGTGCTCACCCGAGAACGGGAAATGCCGGTGCAGCCAGCCCGAGAAATTGCCGGCGTCGGTGACGAAGATCGCGTCCTTTTCGGCGGTCTCGGCGAGTGCGGCAACGACGGGACCCATGTCCAGCAGCCCGTCGGCCGGCGGCGACCAGACCATGTTCTTGGCGACCGGCTCGCGCAGGGTCTTCAGCCATTGCGCGCGCTTGGCCGACGCCATGCCGGGGCGCGCCGCAGCGCCTCCAGGAACACGATGGGATCGGCGATCAGCCCGTGCGCCGCCGCATAGTTGCGCCCGATCTGGCGCACATCGT
>CAVTJY010000038.1:0-295474 GCA_963735125.1 uncultured Alphaproteobacteria bacterium
CCATGCTCTGCGTTTGCTGGTGTGTGCGAATTAACGCAGGGTCGCCAGTGCTCGAATATGCGGCGGGGCAGATCGCGCTGTCGTCGTGTTGTGCGCTGCGCAGCGCATTGCGACGACGCGAGCCCTCGGTGAGCGTGATCTGAGGGAGCAGGGGATATGCAGGGCAGGCTGGGCGCAAGGCGCGCCGTAATGGCGGTTGCGGCGATCGCAACTTCGATAGGGTTCTGCGTGGCGCCGGCAAGCGCCCAGGATTCCAACGGCAATGGGAATGGAAATGGCCACGGACCGAAATTCTCGGTCAACGCCACCTACACCTCCGACTATCGCTTCCGTGGCTTCACCCAGACCCTCGAGAAGCCGGCGCTGCAGGGCGGCTTCGACGTCGTCTGGCCGTACTTCTACGCCGGCCTGTGGGCGTCTTCGGTGGACTTCGGCGACGTGCAGGATGCCAGCGGCTTCCACAACAGCGCCGACATCGAGATGATCGGCTACGCGGGCGTCAAGCGCGACATCTGGGGCACCAAGGTCGAGCTGGGCGCGCTGTACTACTTCTATCCGGGCTCGTACGGCATTTTGAATGTCGCCAAGGACTCGGTCAAAAGCCTCGACTTCTTCGAGGGCATGCTCGGCTTCAAGCGCGAAATCCATCCTGGCCTGACGCTCACCTCCACCATCTACTACTCGCCGGAGTATCAGGGCGGCGTGGGCCAGAACTGGGTGTTCGAGACCGGCTTCTCGCGCAAGCTCGGCACCCGCCATGGCATCACGCCGTCGTTCAGCGCCATGATCGGCGCCAACCAGGGCGAGGAGAAGAAGGGCGGCATCGACTACTACTACTGGAACGCGGGCATGTCGTTCGTGTTCGCCGACTACTTCGAGTTCGACATCCGCTGGTTCGATGCCTTCGACGTGCCGACCGGCGGTCTCACCGGCATCACCAGCTGCACCAACCAGTGCGACGGCCGCGTGGTGGCGCGCATCACCTTCGAGAACTGACGCGGCGGCGGACTGCCGAGCGTTCGCAGATTGCGAGGCCCGCGGAGCGATCCGCGGGCCTGTTGCTGCTATGCGGCGCGCAGCTCACGCAGGCGCTGCTGCCAGTCTTCGCGGAAGTCCGGGCTCTGGATGCGTTCCTGGAAGCCCGGCTCGCTTGGCAGCGGCTCGGTCGCCGTCGCGAAGGCGGCGAGCGCGCGGGTGTATTGCGCAGCCCACCGGCGCACGGCATCACCCGATTGCCGGAAGCGGACCTTCATGAGCGTGCGCTCGCGGCCGGCCGGGCATCCTTCGGCTCGGAGGGGATGCCGGACCAGCTGCTGCCGGCCGGCAGCATCTCGCCCTTCATGAGCAGCGACAGCGGCCCAAGGCAGGAGCCCGGCTGCATGTGCGTGCCGTACAGGACGACCGAGAGGTTGGCGACCGTGCAGCCGGCGCCGATGCGCAGGTAGTCGGCCTTCATGACGCGGTCCTCGAACAGGTGCGTCTGGATGGTGGCGCCGAGGTTGAGCGCCGCGTGATCGCCGATCTCGACCAGGTCGAACTCGGAGAAGTACGGCGTCTCGAGGAACACCCACTTGCCGATCTTGCAGCCCATCCAGCGCATGCACATGGACGCGAACGGCGTGCCGAGCATCGGCGGCATGGTCGATTCCGAGATGGCCTCGTAGGTGCCGTTGATGATCTCGTTGTTCCACACGTAGCGGCACCACAGCGGCTGGACGGTCGGCTCGAAGGTGCCGATCAGCAGCCGCTTGACCACGGCGACGGACCAGATGGTGGCGAACGCCAGCACGGTGGTCAGCAGCGGCACGGTCGCCACCACCACCCACAACGGCCACCAGCCGGTGGCAAACACCAGGAAGGTGATGAACACGGTCAGCGCGGCGGTGGCGATCACGCCGGGCAGCAGCACGCGGATCGCATCGCTGATGGCGCGGCTGCGCCGGGCTTTGCGGGTCGGCTGATAGGTCTGCGTGTCGCTGAAGTTCAGGTCCTTCTGGGTGGAGGGCAGCGCGAAGGCGGGTGCCCCGAGCCAACGCTCGTTGTCGGGCAGCGTCTGGCCGGAGGTCGGCGCCGACAGCACGCCGAGCAGCGCATCGCTGCCGACGTCGCTGCCGCCGGGCAGCACGGCGCTGTTGCCGATGAAGGTCTTCTCGCCGATGCGGTTGCCGCCGATCTCGACATGGCCGTGATGGACGCGGCAGCCGCCGACGAGGCAGGCATCCGCCAGGAAGCAGCCGTCGCCGACCGAAAGCAGATCGGGCGTCACGTGCGTAACGGTCGAGACCTCGGTGTCGCGGCCGATGCTGGCGCCGAGCCAGCGCAGCAGCGGCGGCAGGTAGACCGTGGCGTAGACCGGCAACAGCAGCATGCGCGTGTTGCTGAGCAGGTAGCTCAGGAACCAGTAGCGCAGGTACTGGGTGCTCTCGATCGGATAGAGGCCAGGCTCGATGCGGCCGATGCAAATCCGCTTCACCGCGACCAGGAGGACCACATACCAGAGGATTTCCAGCGGCACGGCGGCGAAGGCGGCGGCAACTCCCCACCAGGGGCCGCCATAGGCGAGCGCAAAGGCGACGAGGCCGACAGCAGGCGCCGCAGCCACGATCAGGAAATAGCCCATCGCATAGATCAGGCCGAGGTGGATGGCGCCGAACAGGAACGGACGCCGCCGCTTGGCGTCGGTGGCCTGCAGCGCGGGCACGGCGACATCGGCCGGCACCGAGGGTGAGCCGCGCCGGCTTTCGCCGATGGCCATGCTGGCGCCGTCATCGAGCGCCGACATGTCGTCGAGGCGCGCCCAGTCGCCGATGCGGGTGTTGATGCCGATGCCGCAATGCATGCCGATGAAGCAATCGCGGCCGATGTCGATGGAGCCGATGATCAGCGTGCCGTTCTCGACGTGGCAGGCCGAGATATGCGTCTCCAGGCCGATGCTGCTGCGGTCGCCGATCGACACGAGGTCGAAGGCCGAGCAGATCGGCGTGTTGATCAGCACGTCGCGGCCCACCTTGGCGCCCATGGCGCGGTAGTACAGGCCCATCAGCGGCGTGCCGGCGAACATGTGCGCCCAGCCGAGCAGCTGGCAGCGGTTCACCAGCCACCAGCGGAAATAGTAGAAGCTCCACACCGGGTAGCGGCCGGGCCGATAGCGGCCGATCACCAGCCATTTGACGGCGACGCCGAAGAGCAGCATGACCGGCCAGTAGACGAAGCCCAGCAGGGTCGTCCACCACAGCGCGGTGTCGAAGGCGACGCTCTCCACCATCACGGCGACCGTCATCAGCGCGCCATAGGCGAACGGGGCGGCGAACAGGCCATAGATGGCCATCACGGAGATGGCCTGCAGACCGACGCACAGCCACCGCTCCCACACCGGCACGGTGGCGAACACCTGCTCGGCTTCGGTCGGGGCATCGGCGGCGGCGGCCTGCTCGGTCGGCGCGCCGATCGAGACGCCGAGATCGCGCAGGCGCACGGCCAGCGTCCGCACCGTACGATTCTTGTAGATGTCGCGCACGGAGACGCGGGACGTGCCGAACCGGCGCCTGAGCTCGGTCACCACCTGGGCTGCCAGCAGGGAGTGCCCGCCGAGGTCCAGGAAGAAGTCGTCCTCGACCGACACCGGCGAGGTGTGGAAGCACTCCTCCCACACCGCGACGAGGGCCTGCTCGAGGTCGCCGGCCGGAGCGACGTACTGGCGATCCGTGCCCTTCAGCAGATTGACCGGCGCCGGCAGCTGCTTGCGATCCACCTTGCCGCTGGTCAGCGTCGGCATGCTCTCCACGACGTCCAGGTACTTGGGCACCATGTACTCGGGCAGGCGGCTGCGCAGCATCTCGGCGATGGCGGCCCGGTCGAGCGTTCCCTCGGCCTCGTCGACGATGATGTAGCCCGCCACCTCGGGCAGGCCGCCGGCGGTGACGACGTTGACGGTCGCCGAGCGCACGCCCGGGTACTCCATCAGCACCGCCTCGATCTCGGACAGCTCGACGCGGAAGCCGCGGATCTTCACCTGTCCGTCGATGCGGCCGAGGAACTGCAGGAGGCCGTCGTGGGTGAGGCGCACCATGTCGTGGGTGCGGTACAGGGTGTCGGGCGGGCCTTCCAGGTAGCTGAACGGATTGTCGATGAAGCGCTCGGCCGTCAGCTCGGGCCGGTTGAGATAGCCGAGCGCGACGCCGGCACCGCCGATGAACAGCTCGCCCTCGCTGCCGGGGCCGACCGGGTTGAGCTGTTCGTCAAGCACATAGGCCTGGTAGCCCGGCAGTGCGCGGCCGATGGTGACGGCCTCGCCCGGCACGCATTCGGCCCAGGTGGCAACGACGGTTGCCTCGGTGGGCCCGTAGGTGTTGAGCATGCGCCGCTCGGGCGTGGCCCAGCGCGCCACCAGCTCCGGCATGCACGCCTCGCCGCCCAGCACCAGCAGGCGCACGGTCGGCAGGTCGCGCTCGATGAGCGAGAGGAAGGTCGGCACCGTGGAGAAGTAGGTGATCTCGTTGGCGGTGATGAAGTCCGCCACGTCGAGCGGCGAGCGCGAGATGTCCTCGGGCGCCACCACCAGCGTTGCGCCGATCGCGAATGCCGCCCACACCTCCTCGACGGAGGCATCGAAGGCCACCGAGAAGCCCTGGTAGACGCGATCGTGCGGCGTCACCTTGTAGACCGTGGCGAGCGTCTTCACGAAGGCCACGGCGTTGCGGTGCGCGATCATCACGCCTTTCGGCCGGCCGGTGGAGCCCGACGTGTAGATGACGTAGCAGACGTCGCCCGCGCGGGGCGCGTTGCCGTCGTGCGCCAGCGGCTCGCGCGGCTGCGCCTCGATCTCGTCGATGTCGCGGTCGACCATCAGCACGCTGGTCGCTGCGCCGAACGTGAAGCCGGTCGCCAGTGTCCGGTTGGTGATGACGGCGCGCACGCCGGCATCCGCGAAGATGTCCTCGATGCGCTCGCGCGGGAACTTCGGGTCGACCGGCACGTAGCCGGCACCGGCCTTCAGGATGCCGAGCAGCGAGGCAAACAGCAGATGCGATTTCGTCAGGTAGAGACCGACCAGCGAGCCACGGCCGACGCCGCGGGCACGCAGCCAGTGCGCGATCTGGTTGGCGAGCTCGTCGAGCTCCTCGTAGCTCAGTGTTTCGCCGAGCGCCTCGATGGCCGGCCGCAACGGACGGCGGGCGACCTGCGCCTCGAAGAATTCATGTAGAAGGGTCGGCTCCCTGACCCCAATAGCAGGGGCACGCCGCTCCGCGCCGACGTCGATGAATGCCATTTCCAATCACCCGCACTTTCAAGAAATCGTAAGGTTCGCCTGCAGTCCTCCCCCTGGGTTCAAGGCTCGGGATTGGCTGGGATCGATGCCGTCCCCGACGGCAAAGCACACCAGCTCTCCCCGACCTGCCGCTGCCTCGGTGCCGCCAACGGCGACGGCAACCTGACACAGCCCACCCGGAGATTCGGTGAGCCAGCTCTGGAAGCTGGTCTCGCCGTGGGTGTGCTGGGCTTGGCAATCAACGGTGGGCAGTTCAGGACCGGACCCGAACTCCAGGAACCTGAAGTCAGTCGCAAGTCCAGTGCCAGTAAGCTTGGCGTAGGCCTCCTTGAGCGTCCAAAGCCTGGCGAACGCACGCGCTTGTTCAGTTCCGCTCAATTTTGCCAGCGCGCGACGCTCGCGTGCGGAGCAGAACCCCTCGATCAGCTTGGCGCTGCAGGCCTGGCCGATTGTCTCGATATCGACGCCGACCGGCACATCCCGCGACACGGCGATTACCGACATCGTCTCAATATGAGAAATACAGAAATGCACGTGCGGCAGCCCGGCAGCAACCTGCGGTTTGCCGTACGCGGTGGTCTCAAATCGCCAGGCTTCGGGCTTCACCGTGTTGCCGACGGCATGCGACAGCGCCCGGCGCAGGGTGATGCGTGTTGCGCGCAGATGATTGCGGGCGCTCTCGTCGCGAACGCGGGCGATCGCCGACCAGTCGTCGCGGCCGAGAACCCTGGCATGCTGAGCCAGCAGCGCATGCGCGCCCGCCGGGACGAACCAGATCTCGACGCGGCCGGCTGCATCGAGCGGGCGCGACCATGCCTGACGATAGGGACCCGCATCTGCCGCGCCGTGGGCCGCGCGACCTTCGCGAGACGGGAGGTGACCGGTCGCAATGCCGGGCAATCCCGTCAGCCCGCCAATTCCCTGCAACGTCGTCTCCCGCAATCCACCAGCGCCTTTGGCGGAGCCGTCGTGGGCGGATCGTTTCGTTAATCCGCTTTGGCTCGTGCCACGGTGCCTGTTGTGCAAATCTCGGGCGGGAGTTGACACATTGGGAAGGATTATTGGGCGGAAACATAGAAACTGGTAAAAATGCGCGACATCTCATTTACCAATTGCGCGGCGAAGCAATCGATTTCATCGGAATTACGGGCGTTGCCATGGTTTATTCCTGGCGCTCGGAAATGCCGAACCTCGCGGCTGGCTCGGTTTCACATTAACGATCGGAAATGCGCGACCTGGGTTCCGCGTGCCCTGTTTCAGGACTGGCGGTAACGCTGCGAAACCAAGTGGCCCAAAATGGGCGCGTGTTAAGGATTTCGTGATCTAGTGTGGGCGAGAAGCCGGGGCGATGCCATATCTCGCTTAGCTGCGCACTGCAGCGGCGAGTAGAATCGACTGATAATCAGCTGGGGAGAGCCATGCTGGACCGGACACGCCGGATTTTTTCCGCGCGAGCACTATTGGTTGCGATGCTCGGCGCGGTTGCAGTTTATGGAGGGTACGGCATGTCTGCGCGTGCGCGCGAGACCTCGCTCAAGGGCTACGGCATCACCGAAACCGGGCTGCTGCCGAGCTATCCCGACGGCTGTTCGCCGCTGACCTCGCTCTACGCAAGCTGGACGGACGTGGACGGCAGCCAGCGCGACGAGGCCCATTCGGGCGTGGATGGCGGCCGGCTCGGCGAGCCGATCTACGCGCCGGGTCCCGGCGAGGTGCGCGCCGTATGGGTGGCGGACTGGGGCTGGGGCAAGGAAGGCGCCTTGCTGGTCCGGCATTCGGCCAAGGAGCTCAACCTGGATGAGGGCGCCGAATATTACTATTCGGCCTTCGACCACATTAGTTACGACGAGATCAAACATTTCCAGGAAGGCCAGCGTATCGAACGCGGGCAGATAATCGCCCACGTGCATCGCCCCGGCGGCAAGCCGTTCTATCTGCCCGAGGTGCATTGGGAGGTCTGGGAGGTGGCCGATGACGAAGCCACCAAGTGGCACGAGAATTCGCGCGGGCGGCCCAATTGGAGCAACCGCACGGCCAAGCTCGTCGATCCGCTGTATATGCTGTCGCGCGAGCCCGGCACCCTGGAGGGCCACGCGGTGAGCATCGTGCCGTTCCGCCGCGGCAAGAACTACGGCACCTATCGCGGCTTCACCTACATTCTGCCCTGCACCCGAAAAAAATAGGCGGCTCCAAGAGCCGCCCTGTTCGTCGTCTGCCGCGATGAAGCAGGCAGTTATTTCGCTACGCCCGACGGTGTGTCGGGTCGGCGCCGAGCAGGCGCGACGCTTCCGCGTCCGACATCGGCTCGAGCACGGCGCTGTCTCCCTGGCCGCGCAGGAACGTGCGCAGCGTGTGGTTGGCATGAGCCTCGTCGAGCAGGAAGCACACCGCGCCTCCCGCCTTGCGCGCAGTGCTGTGGGCGCCTTCCCGGATGCAACTGTAGGCACGGATCATCTTCATGGGTCTACTCTGCTGAAATGTGAAAGCGGTAACCTGTGAGACCTGCAAACGCTGTCAGCCGGACGCTGCGGAGACGGGCGTGATGAGCCCCACGTGCACGCCTTCCGGATCCTCGATAATCGCGATTCGCCCTGTATTAGGAACATCCGTTGGCGCTTCCAACAGCTTTCCGCCGAGTTCCACAGCCTTGAGGGCCGCCGCATCGACGTTGGCGACCTGGATGTAGGTGAGCCAGAACGAGGCCGGCGCCTGGCCCGGTGCCGCCTCCGCCGGCGCGGCGCCAGCCACCTCGCGATCGCCAGCGTTGAACAGGGTGTACTCCTTCTCGCCGGGCTCGGGCGCGCGGCTCTGATCGGCGAGCGCGACGATCTTCGGCGTCCATCCCATCACGCCGGCGTAGAAGGCACGGGCGCGGACCGGATCGGCAGTCTGCAACTCGCTCCACCACACGGCGCCGACTTCGGAGTTCGTGCCGGCGGCCTCGGCGGCGGCGGGTCCGGACGCCAGCCCGGTCGAGGCTGCGGCCGCTGCCAACGCGGCGGTGCTCAGGAATGCGCGGCGGCTCTGCGGCTGGCTCCCGGGCGGCTGCTTGCGAATCTGACTCATGCTGGCGTCCCTCTCATTGGACTTGAATCTGCGTGACGTCCGCATCCGCAAATTGGGTGCCAGCCCCGAACGGTCTCGGGCGCCTGCGGATTGCTCCAGAAAGGTCCAGCCGCCACCCGCTTCGCAGCCGCCCTGTCCTGCAATGAGCGCCGCGGTCCCAAATAGGGACCCCTCTTAGCGATGTGGCCGCGTCGCCACGCGATCCCGCTCATCTTCGCGGCCCTCACCTTCGGGGGCTGGCGGCGACCGCGCAACTGTATAACAGTTAACGTTATAGTGTAACGGTAGTGGAGCGTAAGCGTGCCCAACCAATTGTCGTGGCGTTGCGTCTCGATCGGCCTGGCTCTCGTCGGTGCAGCGGCCATTCACTCATCCGAGGGGCTCGCGCAGGCCCAGATGGACCTGCCGGGCGTCACGGTGACGGCGGCCAGCCCCGTCAAGCGGCGTCCGGCCGCCTCCGGTGCGGCGGCCCAAGGCGGCCAGGGGCAGGGGGAAAGCCAGCCCCAGCTGCCGACCACCCCCCTGATCATCGACGACGTGTTCGTGCCGCTGACGCTGGTGCCGGAACGCGAGATCGTCGCCACGCCGGGCGCCAACCTCGCCGACTCCCTGCAGTACCGGCCCGGCATCGCCGGCTCGACGTTCACGCCGGGCGCCAACCGGCCCGTCATCCGCGGCCTCGACAACTACCGGGTGCGCGTCCAGGAGAACGGCATCGGCTCGCACGACGTGTCGGCGCTGAGCGAGGACCACGCCGTCCCCATCGATCCCTTCGCCGCCGACCAGATCGAGGTGGTGCGGGGGCCCGCGACCCTGCGCTACGGATCGCAGGCCATCGGCGGCGTGGTGAGCGCCAGCAACGACCGCATCCCCGAGTTCATGCCGCGGCGCGGCTTCACCGCCACGATCAAGGGCGGCCTCGGCTCGGTCGATGGCAGCGCCGACGGCGCCTTCAAGGTCACGGCCGGCGCCGGCAACTTCGCGGTGCACGCCGACGCCTTCAAGCGCCACGCCGGCGACTACGATACCCCGCAAGGCCGGATGCCGAACTCGTTCGTCGACAACGAGGGCTTCTCGGTCGGCACGTCCTATGTCGGCAGCAGCGGTTTCGCCGGGCGTTTCGTTCACCCGATACGATGCCAGCTACGGCATCGCGGCCGGCAAGTCGTTCATCGACATGACGCAGGACAAGGTGCAGTCGCGCGGCGAATGGCGCGTGAACGGCGCCGGCATCGAGGCGATCCGCTACTGGTTCGGCAAGTCGGACTACCAGCATCGCGAGATCGAGAATGCGACCGGCGACCTCGGCTCGCTGTTCCTCAACAAGGAGTATGAGGGGCGCGTGGAGGTGCAGCACCTGCCCGTCAAGACCGCGTTCGGCGAGCTGCGCGGCGCCATCGGCACGCAGTTCGGCCACCGCAACGTCGAGCGCTCAGAGTTTCGAGGGCGGTATCGCTGCTCGAGCCGGCGCAAGACCAAGAGCCTGGCGGCCTTCTGGTTCGAGGAGCTGCAGGTCACCAAGCAGCCTCAGGCTGCAGGGGGCTGCGCGCATCGAGCAAGCCGAGGTTGGAGGCATCGGAGCGACTGATCCGAACAACGTTGCGGGCTCGCCCTTTGCCGCGGAGAGGTCGTTCAAGCCGTTCAGCGCCAGCGCGGGCCTGCTCTATGAGCTGCCGATGGGCATCGTCGCGCGCCTGACCGGGCAGTACGTGGAGCGCGCGCCGGCCGATGCCGAGCTGTTCTCCAAGGGCGTGCACGAGGCGACCGAGACGTTCGAGATCGGCAATCCCTTCCTGACCAAGGAGAAGGCACAGACCTTCGAGCTCGGCTTCAGGAAGTCAACGGGCCCTCTGCGCTTCGATGCGTCGGCCTACTACACCAAATTCAACGGCTTCATCTTCAAGCAAGGCGGTGACGGTGAGGTGCGATGCTGATGGCAATTGCGCGGTAGATCCGAGCCTGGAGCTTCAACAGATCGTGTTCCAGCAGCGCGATGCGCAGTTCTACGGCGTCGAGGTCGGAGCCCAGCTCGATATCGGCCGCGTGTGGCGGGGCACGTGGGGCATCGACGGCCAGTACGACTTCGTGCGCGCCACCTTCGAGGATGCGGCTGGCGGCAATGTCCCGCGCATCCCGCCGCATCGCGCCGGCGCCGGCGTCTATCTATCGTGACGCCAACTGGTTCGCGCGCGTCGGCTTCCTGCACGCCTTCGACCAGGACGAGATCGGCGAGGGCGAGACTCCGACCAAGGGCTACACCCTGCTGAACGCCGACCTCGCCTACACGCTCAAGCTCCAGCCCCTGGCCGGCGCGATCCCCGAAATGACCATCGGTCTCAAGGGCGAGAACCTGCTCGACGACGACGTGCGCAATCACGTGTCGTTCAGGAAGGACGAGGTATTGCAGCCGGGCCGGACCGTGCGGCTGTACGGCATCGTCAAGTTCAACTGAGGCTAGCGAATCGACTGCCTCGATGGGCAGTTCCCCGAGGCATTGGTGCCGGGTCGGCGGCCGCTGCCGCACCGCACAATCACGTGTGGCAGACAGAGCACGGCATCGCTGGCATGCCAGCGATGCACGGAGGCATTTGTGCACCGACGGAAAAATCAACCCTAGAACGATCGTAGAAGTTGGGATAACGCATCCCGATCTTGTAGAGTTGGCGGTTGGGGAGAAACACAAGGGGATGGGCGAAATGCAGGCGAGCGAGATTGCCGCGCGAAGCAGGGGCCGGATGGCCCCGACCGACATCTCCAATCCAGAGTATTTTCATAAAGTCGTCGATTGCCAGTGGGCGTGCCCGACGCACACCCCCGTCCCCGAATACATCCGCCTGATCGCCCAGCGCCGCTATGCGGCGGCCTACATGCTCAACTGGGAGAGCAACGTCTTTCCGGGCATCCTCGGTCGCGTGTGCGATCGCCCGTGCGAGCCCGCCTGCCGGCGCGGCCGGGTCGAGGAGAAGCCCGTCGCCATCTGCCGCCTGAAGCGCGTCGCCGCCGACTACAAGGGCGAGGTCGATGCCTTCATGCCCGAGATCCCCAAGCAGAAGAACGGCAAGCGCATCGCCCTGATCGGTGCCGGGCCGGCCTCGCTCACCGTGGCGCGCGATCTGATGCCGCTCGGCTATACGTGCGTGCTGTTCGAGAAGGACCGCAAGGGCGGCGGCCTGATGCGCACCAACATCCCCTCCTTCCGCCTGCCGGCCGGCGTGCTCGACGAGGAGATCGACCGCATCGTCGCCTTCGGCGTCGAGATGCGCTTCGGCCAGGAGATCAAGAGCCTCGCCAGCCTGACCAAGGAAGGCTTCGACGCCGTCTTCATCGGCACCGGCGCACCCAAGGGCAAGGACCTCGACATCCCCGGCCGCAAGGAGGCGGCTGCCAACATCCACATCGGCATCGACTGGCTGACCTCGGTGGCCTTCGAGCACGTGCACACCGTCGGCAAGCGCGTGGTCGTGATCGGCGGCGGCAACACCGCCATGGATTGCTGCCGCACGGCGCTCAGGCTCGGTGGCATGAATGTCACCGTCACCGTGCGCTCGCCGCGCCGCGTGATGAAGGCATCGGCCTGGGAGATCGAGGACGCCGAGCACGAGGGCATCCCGATCCTCGACAATCATGCGCCCAAGGCCTTCATCGTCGAGAAGGGCCGCCTGACCGGCGTGCGCTTCCAGAAGATGCAGGAGGTCGGCACCGACAAGGGCGGCCGGCCCAAGCTCGAGCCCACCGGCGAGGAGGTCGTCATCCCGTGCGACGACGTGCTGATGGCGATCGGCCAGGAGAACGCCTTCAACTGGATCGAGCGCGACATCGGCCTGGAGTTCGACGAATGGGCCATGCCGAAGGTCGACAAGGTCACCATGATGTCGACCAGGCCCGGCGTGTTCTTCGGCGGCGATGCCGCCTGGGGGCCGGAGAACATCATCTGGGCGGTCGCGCACGGCCACCACGCCGCCATCTCGATCGACCACTTCTGCCACGGCCGGCAGGTCACCGAGCGGCCGGCACCCGGCGTCAATCTGATCAGCCAGAAGATGGGCATCCACGAGTGGTCGTATAAGAACGACTACACGGCGCTGAAGCGGGTGGCCATGCCGCACGCCGACAAGGCGCAGGCGCTGCGCAACCTGAAGGTCGAGGTGGAGCTCGGCTACGACGATCAGCTGGCCTTCAAGGAGGCCGAGCGCTGCCTCAACTGCGACATCGAGACGGTGTTCTCCGCGCCGCTGTGCATCGAGTGCGACGCCTGCATGGACATCTGCCCCGTCGACTGCATCAACTTCATCCAGAACGACGCGGAGCCGGCGCTGCGCGAGCACCTGCGCGTGCCGGCCCGCAACAAGACGCAGGACCTCTACATCTCCGACGCCCTCAAGACCGGCCGCATCATGGCCAAGGACGAGGACATGTGCCTGCACTGCGGCCTGTGCGCCGAGCGATGTCCGACCGGCGCCTGGGACATGCAGAAGTTCATGTACGTCGAGGCGCAGGCCTCGCAGGCTTGTCTGACCCACCACAATGCCTATCTGCGGTGAAGGGTAGAGTATGGGGTCAGACCCCGCGGCACAACGTCGAGATTTCAAGACCGAGCGCGCTAGCGCGGGGTCTGACCCCAGCTCTGGCAGCGAGGCCAATTCGGAAATGAGCGGCATCAACGATTTCGTGGTGAAGTTCGCGACCGTGAACGGCTCAGGGTCGGCTTCCGCCAACACCATCTTCGCCAAGACGCTGTTCCGGATGGGCATCCCGGTCAGCCCGAAGAACATCTTCCCCTCCAACATCCAGGGCCTGCCGACCTGGTACGAGGTGCGGGTGTCGGAGGCCGGCTATCTGGCCCGGCGCGAGGGCATCGACCTGATGGTCGCCATGAACCCGCAGAGCTACAAGGAGGACCTGACCGCCATCGTGCCCGGCGGCTGGCTGCTCTATGATTCGACGCTGCCGCGCATCTGGCCGCGCGACGACATCACCGTGCTGGGCGTGCCGATCGCCGAGATGTGCGCGGCGCACTGGAAGGATCCGCGCCAGCGCCAGCTGTTCAAGAACATGGTCTACGTCGGGGCGCTGACGGCGCTGCTCGACATCGACCTCGAGGTGCTGAAGGGCGCCGTCGGCGACCAGCTGAAGGGCAAGGAGAAGCTGGTCGCCGCCAACATGGACGCGGTCGCGCTCGGGCGCGAGTATGCGCTCAAGCATTTCGACTGCCCGCTGCCGATCAAGGTGCGCCATGCCGAGCGCGCCAAGGGCAAGATCATGGTGACCGGCAACGATGCGGGCGGGCTCGGCGCCATCTACGCCGGCGCCACCGTGTGCGCGTGGTATCCGATCACGCCGTCGACCTCGCTGGCCGAGGCCTTCGAGAAATACGCCCGGCGCCTGCGCGTGACCAAGGACGGCAAGCGCCTGTACGGCATCGTGCAGGCCGAGGACGAGCTGGCGGCGATCGGCGTCGTGATCGGCGGCGGCTGGAACGGCGCGCGCTCGTTCACGGCGACCTCGGGGCCCGGCATCTCGCTGATGAGCGAGTTCCTGGGGCTCGCCTACTTCGCCGAGGTGCCGATGGTGCTGTTCAACATCCAGCGCGGCGGACCCTCGACCGGCATGCCGACGCGCACGCAGCAGTCCGACATCCTCTCGTGCGCCTATGCCTCGCACGGCGACACCAAGCACGTGCTGCTGTTCCCGGCCAACCCGACCGAATGCTTCTCGATGGGCGCGCAGGCCTTCGATCTCGCCGAGCGCCTGCAGACCCCGGTGATCGTCATGTCCGACCTCGACATCGGCATGAACGACTGGGTGACGGAGCCGTTCGCCTGGGACGACGCCCATGTGCACGACCGCGGCAAGGTGCTGGACGCCGACACGCTCGACCGGTTCAAGGAGATCAAGGGCAAGGACTGGGGCCGCTACCTGGACGTGGACGGCGATGCCATCCCCTATCGCACGCTGCCGGGCACGCATCCCACCAAGGGCGCCTTCTTCACGCGCGGCACCTCGCATGACGAGAGCGCGCGCTACACCGAGGACGGCATCATCCATGCCCGCGTCATCGACCGCATCCGCCGCAAGTTCGACACCGCGGCGACGCTGGTGCCGAGCCCCGAGATCACCATCCGCGACCGCAACGGCACGTCCGGCCTGATCTACTTCGGCGCCACCACGCCGGCGGTGCTGGAGGCGATGGAGCTGCTCGAGCGCGAGGGCGTCAAGGTCAACGCCCTGCGCCTCAAGTCCTTCCCGTTCGGCAAGGAGGTCATCGACTTCTGCAGCGACCACGAGCGCGTGTTCGTGGTGGAGCAGAACCGCGACGCGCAGATGCGCTCGCTGCTGATGACGGAAGCCAACGTGCCGGGCACCAAGCTGATTGCCGACGCTGAACTACGACGGCATGCCCATGACGGCCGCCTTCGTGCGCGGCGCCATCCTGAAAGAGCTGCACCCCGCCCAGGCGGCTGCGGAGTAGGTTGGGTCGAGCGAACGCGATGACCCAACACTGGAAAATGGTTCGCTGCGTTGGGTCTGCGCTCCGCTTGACCCAACCTACACCGCTCCCTCCCTCGAGGGGGAGGCACACCCGCTGCCAACTCGAGGCACTCATGAGCTACATCGCCAAGCCGTCCGCGCACCATCCGGCCCTGCCCAAGAACGCCCTGGGCCTGACCCGGCGCGACTACGAAGGCACCATGTCGACGCTGTGCGCGGGATGCGGGCACGACTTCGATCACGGCCGCCATCATCGAATCGTGCTTCGAGATGGACCTGCCGGCGCACCGCATCGCCAAGGTGTCGGGCATCGGCTGCTCGTCGAAGGCGCCGACCTATTTCCTGTCGCGCAGCCACGGCTTCAATTCCGTGCACGGCCGCATGCCGTCGATCACCACCGGCGCCAACATGGCCAACCGCGATCTGGTCTACATCGGCGTGTCGGGCGACGGCGATACGGCCTCGATCGGCCTCGGGCAGTTCTGTCACGCCGTCCGGCGCCGGCTCAACATGACCTATATCGTCATGAACAACGGCTGCTACGGCCTCACCAAGGGGCAGTTCTCGGCCACCAACGACAAGACCTCGCCGTCCAAGAAGGGCGAGGCCAACCCGTTCGATGCCATCGACCTGTGCCAGATGGCGATCCAGCTCGGCGCCGGCTTCGTCGCCCGCTCGTTCTCGGGCGACAAGAACCAGCTGATCCCGCTGATCAAGGCCGCCATCAGCTACAACGGCTTTGCCTTCCTCGACGTCATCAGCCCCTGCGTGACCTTCAACAACCACCCGACCTCGACCAAGAGCTACGACTACGTGCGCGCCCACAACATGGCCTCCGAGAACAAGCTCGACTACGTCGAGCCCAAGGAGGAGATCACGGCCGACTACGCCGAGGGGACGTCGCTGCCCGTGGCGCTGCACGACGGCTCGCAGCTGGTGCTGCACAAGCTCGGCTCCCAGCACGATCCGCGTGACCCCGATGCCGCCATCATGGCCATCCGCACCAGCGCCAACCGGGGCGAGGTCGCCACCGGCGTGCTGTTCGTCAACGAGGCGCAGCAGGACATGCACGACATCCTGGCCACCGATCAGCGCCCGTTGAATGGGATCCCCGTCTCCGAGCTGTGCCCCGGCAGCAAGGCGCTGGAGGCGATCAACGCGCGCCTGCGCTGATAGCCGCCGGATCGACGCGCTGCTCGTGCCGATCTTTTTTGATGACGGTTGGTGAGTGGGTGCTTAGGCTCCCGGGGACGCCGCGCTATAATCGCGCGGAAACAAAGATTCAAGGACTTGGGAGGCGACTTTGGCTGATTTCACTCGGCGGGCATTCGTGGCAGGTACAGCGGCGGCAGGCGTATCGCCGATGATCGGCGTTGCCCGGGCGCAGCAAGGCTACCCGGCGGGGCTTACGATCAAATTCATCGTGGGATTTCCGGCGGGTGGCGCGCAGGATATCGTCGGCCGCATCATTGCGGACCGCCTGGGCGCGCTGTGGAAGGCGACCACCGTCGTCGAAAACGTTCCTGGTGCGGGCGGCAACCTCGCCATGGACCGCGTGGCCAAAGGATCGACGGACGGTACGCAGATCTGCATCATCCCGCCGGGCATCGCCACCAATCAGTTCCTGTACTCGAAGATGGCGTTCGATCCGGAAAAGGACATCGTTCCGCTGGGCCTGGTCGCGACCGTGCCGAACCTGCTTTGCGTCCGCAAGGATCTGCCGGTCAATTCCGTGGCCGAGTTGATCGCCTACGCCAAGGCCAATCCGGGCAAGCTCAACTACGCATCCTCCGGCAACGGCACCACGATCCATCTCTCGGCCGAGCTGTTCAAGCGCATGGCCGGAGTCGAGATGGCCCACGTCGCCTATCGCGGCAGCGCGCCGGCACTCAACGATCTGGTCGGCCAGAGCGTCGATCTGATGTTCGACAATATCACCTCGATCATCGGCCAGGCCCGCGCGGGCGCGGTCAAGCCGCTCGGCATCACGCTGACCAAGCCATCGAGCCTGGCGCCGGAATATGTTCCGATCGCCGCCACGTTGCCGGGCTACGAAACGACCTCCTGGACGGCGGTCGGCGTGCGCGCGGGTACGCCCAAGGAGATCTGCGACAAGATCGAGGCCGACACCCGCACCATCTGTCAGGATCCGATGCTGCGCGAGCGGCTCGCGGGTCTGGTTGCCGAGACGTCCACCCTCAACGCGGCCGAGACCGCGGCCTACATCGCGTCCGAGCGCGACAAGTGGGGCAAGCTCATCACGGACATCAAACTCAAGCTGGAATAGCCCCCTGCGTGCGCCGTACGCTACACGGAACAGCGTGCGGTCAATGCCGGATCACCCTCGGCATGACCCATGATGGCGCTTGGTATCTCTGGCTGATACTAATCAGTTGACATTGGTATCGGCAATAGATACTAACCTGCTCGATGCGGCGGAGACGGCGCGTTGATCAGGAACTTCAAGAGCAAGCCCACCGAGGCCGTATTCAACGGTCAGTGTCCCAAGGGCTTTCCGGTCCAGATTTTCCAGGTCGCGCGCCGCAAGCTCGAAGCCCTTGATGCTGCTGAAACGCTCAATGACTTGCAGGCCCCGCCCGCCAACCGCCTCGAAGCTCTCAAAGGCGGCCGCAAAGGTCAGCATTCGATTCGGATCAACGACCAATGGCGCGTTTGCTTCCGTTGGACGAACGACGGTCCGGCCGACGTGGAGATCGTGGACTATCACTGAGGACGACGCGATGAAGATCGTGGCAACTCTGCCTCCGATGCATCCCGGCGAGATGCTGCGTGAGGAGTTCCTGAAGCCCATGCAGCTCACCCCTTACAGGGTGGCCAAGGCGTGCGCGGTGCCGCGCACACGGATCGAGCGCATTGCGCGCGAGGAGCTCGGCATCACGGCCGATACCGCCCTGCGCCTGGCGAAGTTTTTCGGAACGACGGCCGGTTTCTGGATGAACCTGCAGAAGAGGTACGATATCCAGATGGTCGAGCGGGCGATAGCCACCGAACTCGAAAAGATTGAGACATTCAAGCAAGAGGCGGCCTGATACATGGGGTCGGCACAGCATGGCCACGCGTAAGAGGCCCGAAGATCTCCGCAGCCATCGCTGGTTCGGGGTGCAGGATCTGCGCTCGTTCGGGCATCGCTCGCGCCTGCGCCAGATCGGCTATGACGCCCAGGACTGGGGCGGCAAGCCGGTGATCGGCATCATCAATACCTGGAGCGACATCAACGCCTGCCACGCCCATCTGCGCGCCCGCGCCGAGGACGTGAAGCGCGGCGTGCTGCAGGCCGGCGGCTTTCCGCTGGAGCTGCCGGCCATCTCGCTGGCCGAGCCGTTCGTCAAGCCGACCACCATGCTGTATCGCAACTTCCTGGCCATGGAGACCGAGGAGCTGCTGCGCTCGCACCCCATCGACGGCGCGATCCTGCTCGGCGGCTGCGACAAGACCACCCCCGGCCTGCTGATGGGCGCCATCTCCATGGGGCTGCCGGCCATCTTCTGCCCGGCCGGTCCGATGCTGCGCGGCAACTGGAAGGGCCAGCAGCTGGGCTCGGGCTCGCGACGTGTGGAAATACTGGGACGAGAAGCGCGCCGGCCGCATCAGCGAGGACGACTGGTCCGAGATGGAGAACGGCATCGCCCGCTCGTTCGGCACCTGCATGACGATGGGCACGGCCGCCACCATGATGAGCATCGCCGAGGCCATGGGCATGACGCTGCCCGGCGCCTCCGCCATGCCCGCCGCCGATGCCGGCCATCCGCGCATGTGCGCGATGGCCGGCCGCCGCATCGTCGAGATGGTGTGGGAGGACCTCACGCCCGACAAGATTCTCACCGCGGCCAGCTTCGAGAACGCCATCCGCGTGCACATGGCGCTCGGCGGCTCCACCAATGCCATCATCCACGTAGTGGCCATGGCGCGGCGGGCCGGCATCGCCCTGTCGCTCGAGCAGTTCGACCAGATCTCGCGCACCGTGCCGGTGATCGCCAACCTCCGCCCGTCCGGCAAATACCTGATGGAGGACTTCTTCTACGCCGGCGGCTTGCCGGCCGTGATGAAGATGCTGGATGGCAGCCTGCACGGCGCGTGCCTCACCGTCAGCGGCCGCACGATCGCCGAGAACATCGCGCGCGCCGAGGTGTTCAACGACGACGTGATCCGCCCGCTCGACAAGGCCATCTATGCGGAAGGCGCGACTGCCGTGCTGCGCGGCAACCTCGCCCCGCGCGGTGCCGTGATGAAGCCGTCCGCCGCCGAGGCGCGCCTGCGCAAGCATCGCGGCAAGGCGCTGGTGTTCCGCGACTACAATCACATGGCGGCCGAGATCGAGCGCGACGACCTCGACGTCACGCCCGATCACGTGCTGGTGCTGCAGAACGCCGGTCCGAAGGGCGGACCCGGCATGCCCGAGTGGGGCATGCTGCCCATTCCGAGCAAGCTGGTGAAGGCCGGCGTGCGCGACATGCTGCGCATCTCGGATGCGCGCATGTCCGGCACCAGCTACGGCGCCTGCATCCTGCACGTGGCGCCGGAGAGTTTCGTCGGCGGCCCGCTGGCATTCGTCGAGACCGGCGACGAGATCGAGGTGGACGTGGCCAAGCGCCTGCTGCACTTGCACGTCTCCGACGAGGAGCTGGCCCGCCGCCGCGCCAAGTGGGTCGCGCCGGCGCCGCGCTACGAGCGCGGCTACGGCCGCATGTTCCAGGAGCACATCGGCCAGGCCGACGACGGCTGCGATTTCGATTTCCTCGAGCACGGCGCCAGCGTGCCGGAGCCGGAGATCCACTGAGGCTACGCACCAGGCTCGGTCGTCGCGGCGACGTCACCGCAAGCTTCGGCTCGACTGCTACACAACGCCGCCGCTTCGGCGCTCCACATTGAGTCCACATTGCTGGGCAACAACACGCCGCTCCGACAGAACCTGCCCTGCAAATCCAACTCGCATGTGTGCATGCGTCGAGGAGGAATTGAGCTTTGGCTCGCAGCAAGCATTGGCATCGATTGGCGTTGCACGTAGCCGCTGGGGCTATCGGCGCTGTCACCGCGGCGTCCGCCGCGATCGCTCAGGCCAAGACCGGCCTCGACGTGCCGCCTGACGTGGACCTGGACGCGCAGTTTCTCGATCTTGGCGACCTCGACATGCCGACCCGGCCTGCCGGCTCGCGCCCGGACGGCAAAGCCGCAGTTGCGCCCTTGCCGGTGAAGCCGTCTGCGCCAGGTATGCGGCTCGAATGGGTGGGCGTCGGCAATGGCCTGGCGCCGGACAACAGGGGCGACGCCGTCCCCCTGCCCACCGATTACGGCGTGCGCCTCAAGTTGCGGCCACCGATTACCTTTGGCGTACTGGCTCAGTTCGACCAGGCGAGCGAGAGCTATCTTGGTCCCTCCACGCTGTCGGAGCGCAAACCGCTTACGGCGGCGGTTGCCAGCATGCAGGTGCTGCCGGGATTGTCCCTCGATACGCGCACTGCGTGGGGGCAGTACGAAGCGGACGCAAACGCGAGTGGCCATGCAGGCCATCGCCGCATCGTCGACGTGCGCCTGGCGCAGAAGGAGTCCTTCGGGGCCTGGCGGTTCTCGCCAAGCGTCAGCCTGAACTACCTGGAGGAGCGCCGCATTGCGGCTGCGACGGAGACGGAAGCAGCGCCGGCCACTGGAACCGGCCGCGTCGATGTGCGGCCGGAAGTTGCCTATCGGTTCGACCTGCAGAACTCGATGTTCATCGAGCCCAAGGCCATGCTCGGCGGCTTCTGGGGGATCGGCGAGCCGGCGGTGACGGGCTCGGTGGCCCACTCGCAGCTGCGCCTGCGGGGCGAGGCATCCGTCACGATCGGCAGCACGCACGGAGCCAAGGTCGAAGTTGGTGGTGCGGTCGAGGAGGGCACGCAGCAAGCACCCGACGTATGGAGCGGCCGGTTGCAGCTGAGCGTGCCGCTCAAGTGATCCGGTCCGTTCGCGTCGTCTGGAGTGCGACGACGCCGGGCCAATGCTCGGTGCGCGTGAGATCGCGGGCCGCCGTGGCGTATTCCTCGCGCAGGCGGGCCACGCATTCGGCGACGGTCGGTACATCGGCGATGCTGCCGACCCCTGGCCGGCGCTCCAGATGTCGCGCCAGGCCTTGCCGGTCGATCCGAAGTTCATCTTGGACTTGTCGCCGGTCGGCAGGTTGTCGGGGTCGTGGCCCGCCGCCGCCACGCTCGGCTTGAGGTAGTTGGCGAGCACGCCCGAGAACAGCGACGTGTAGACGATGTCGCCGGCGCTGGTGTCGATCAGCATCTGCTTGTACTCGGGCTTGGCGTTGGCCTCGCGCGTGGCGATGAAGCGCGTGCCGACATAGGCGAGGTCGGCGCCCATGGCCTGGGCGGCCAGCACGGCCGCGCCGTTGGCGATCGAGCCGGACAGCGCGATGGTGCCCTTGAACCAGCTGCGCACCTCGGCCATGAGGGCGAACGGGCTCAGCGCTCCGGCATGTCCGCCGGCGCCCGCGCAGACCAGGATCAGGCCGTCGACGCCGGCCTCGGCCGCCTTGCGGGCGTGGCGCACGTTGATCACGTCATGCAGCACGATGCCGCCGTAGGAGTGCGCGGCATCCACCACCGACTGCGGCGCGCGCAGGCTGGTGATCATGATCGGCACCTGATGCTTCACGCACACGCCGATGTCGTGCTCCAGCCGGTCGTTGGAGGCGTGCACGATCTGGTTGACGGCAAAGGGCGCGACACGCGCGTCGGGATTTGCGCGGCTGTAGTCGGCCAGCTCCGTCTTGATCTGCACGATCCACTCTTCGAGCAGCTCCTTCGGCCGCGCATTGAGAGCGGGAAACGAGCCGACGATGCCGGCCTTGCACTGGGCGATGACCAGCTCGGGCACCGAGACGATGAACAGCGGCGCGCCGATCAGGGGCAGCATCAGGCGATCGTGCAGAAGCGGCGGCAGCGGCATGAGGCTTGACCTTGATGGTGGCTGGGGAAGACCCGTGATCAGGCGCGCGTCGATGCGGCCTGCGCCTGGGTCGGCTCGCGCGCCGAGCGGATCATCACCAGCTCGGCCAGGTTCTCGGCGGTGATGTAGCCGATCAGGCGCTTGTTCGGGTCGACCACGCCCACGCAGCGGGCGCCGCCGCGCTGCTGCATCACCTTGAAGACGGCGTCGAGGCAGCCGCTCTCCGGCACGGTCGGCACGTCGCGCGTCATGATGTCGAGCACCGGCGTCGCCCCGCCGGTCGAGCGAAGTGCGGCGATCAGCGCTTCATGGGTGAGGATGCCGCGCAGCGTGCCGGCGCCGTCCACCACCGGGAATTCCTTCTGCGTGGTGCGCAGCAGGAGCTGGGCCGCATCGTCGGCGGTCGACTGGGGCCCCAGCGTCTGGAAGTTGGTGATCATGGCGTGCGAGGCGAGATAGCCGCGCGTGTAGTCGCGCATCTGCACGTAGCCGGCTTCGCCGCTGGCGGCCAGGAAGATGAACACCGCGACCAGCACCAGCAGCGGATTGCCCATCAGGCCGATGATGGCCAGCACCACGGCCAGTCCCTGGCCGATCGACGCAGCCACCCGGGTGGCGCGGGTATAGCCGAGTACGGTCGCCAGCAGCGCGCGCAGCACGCGGCCGCCGTCCATGGGGAACGCGGGGATCAGGTTGAACACCAGCAGCGCCACGTTGGCGGCGGCCATCCGGCCGACCAGCGTGGTCTGCGCCTGCTCCAGCTGCGCCATCTGCGTCAAATCGAAACGCGCGCCCAGCACGATGATGAGCACCAGCGCGATCACCAGGTTCACGGCCGGTCCGGCCAGCGCCACGACGATCTCCTGCGACGGCTTTTCCGGCATGCGCTCCAGCGAGGCGACGCCGCCGATCGGCAGCAGCGTCACGTCCGGCGTGCGGATGCCGTAGCGGCGCGCAGCGACGATATGCCCGAACTCGTGCAGGACCACGCACGCGAACAGCAGCAGGATGAAGACGATGCCGTCGATGGCTTCGCCCGGTCCGCCACGCGCCCAATTCACCGCGCCGATCCACGCCAGCAGCAGGAAGAACGTGAAGTGCACGCGCACGGCGGTGCCGGCTACGTCGAACAACTTGAAGGACCAGTCCATCTGCGAGCGCTCCTGCCGCCTCGGCCTACTTGAGGTTGATAGCACGCAAACGTGCCATCGGCCTAAGCACCTATCCCTACGGGTGTTTCACAGGAAACAGCAGGCCGACGCCGCCCGGCTGCATAGAGCTGTCATCAGCGGACGCTATGAGCGGCCGCGATGGGATTTGCTCGAAGCAGGAGGGTGCCAGCCGTGCTGATCGAAATGGGTGCCCCGCGACCCGCAATCAAGGCGCGGGTTATCGCGCTGGCCTGCTCGGGTTCCAGCGGCAGCCAGTGGCGCCCGCTTGCGCAAGCGCTCGGGCGCGGACGCGAGCTGCTGACGCCGGAGCACGCCGGGCCGGGCATTGCCGCACGCCTCGACGGCAACGCCTTCACGCTCGCGGATGAGGCTGCGCGCTGCATCCGGCTGATCGACGCCGGCGAAGGCAATGTGCATCTGGTCGGCCATTCCTACGGCGGCGGCGTGGCGCTGCAGGCAGCGCTGGCGCGGCCGGACCGGATTGCCAGCATGACGCTCTATGAGCCTGCCGCCTTCCACCTGCTGGATGAGCTGGGCGCGGATGGCGCGGCCGGGTTCGTCGAGATCGCGGCCGTCGCTCGCCGGGTGCGCGATGCGGTGGGCGCGGGCGAGCACGCCGGTGCCGCCGCGGCGTTCGTCGACTACTGGAATGGGCCGGGCGCGTGGGCGAGGTTGAGCGAGCATGTGCGCGCGGCATTGACGCGCTGGGCTCCCAAGGCGCCGCTCGAGTTCGCCGCCCTCATGGATGCGCGCACCGTCCTGGAGGACTTCGCCGCGCTGGACGTTCCCATCCTCGTCCTGCGCGGCGAGCATGCGCCGATGCCGACGCGGGTGATTGCCGATGCCCTGCCCGACGCCATGGACTGTGCACGCGTCGAGGTGATCGCCGGCGCCGGCCACATGGGGCCGATGACGCATGCCGATGCGGTCAGCGCCCGCATCGTCGCCCACATCATGAGCGCCGAAGCCATGCCGGCCCTGCACGCGCGGACGACCACCAGCCGCCTCGTCGGCCTGGATGCCGCCTGATCGGCTGCAACGCAAAACGGGCCGCGGATGCGGCCCGTCCAGATTGCAGATAGCGATCTCAGCCTACGGGAACTTCCAATAGACGTTGGGCACCGTCCCGGTCGAGGTCAGGCCGCGCTGCTTGGTCGAGGCCCGGTTGAGCACGACCGACTTGATGTCGCCGATCACCGAAGGCGTATCGACCACGTAGGAGTGGCCGAGCGCCCGCGAGGAGGACGATGCCGAGCTGGCGTCGACCGTCTCGATGCCCGGGTAGACGAACACGCCGCCCGTGGTCTCGCCGACGCGCTGGAAGCCGTGCACCACCTTGGAGGCCATCAGCGCCAGGTCCGACGACGAGGCATAGACCGTGGTGCGCAGGCCCTGCATGGCTGCCAGCTTCGGCGCGATCACGCCGCGAAACAGCTCGGCGTTGATGTCCGGGGCCGCCAGCAGCAACTCGCGAATCTGCGTGCCGGACTTGCCCTTCTCCACGCGATGCTGCAGGGCATGGCTGACCACACGCGTGCCCATGCTGTGCGCGACGATATAGATGTCGGTGACCGGCAGGCTGGTCGTCAGGTCGTCGATCAACGCTTCGAAGATGCTCTCGGAGAGGCGGGCGGCCTCCTCGTCCGGCAGATAGGCGCGCACGCGGTTGGCCGAAGGCCAGCTGTAGAAGAACGGCATGCCCGGGAACTTGAGATCGTAGGCGATCTGCGCCGTACGCATCGCCGCATCGGCGAAGCCCGAGTTGTAGCCGTGCACGAACACCAGCATGGACTTGGAGTTGGCGATCTTGATCTTGTCCGCCATCTCCTTGCGCGCTTCGTCGAGCTCGAGCGGCGTGACCGACTTGAGGACGAAGTGTTTGTTGGGATCGGGCTCCACGACCATCTTCATGATGAAGCCGAGCTGCTCGATCTCGCCGGGCTTGTGCGTCGGGGGAATGCTGACCACGGCGCGGCCGTACTGGAAGTTGCCCTGATAGGTGGTGCCGTACACCTTCGCGGGCTCGACGCCGCCCACCTTGTTGCGGTTGGTGGCGTAGTAGGTCGTGACGTCGACAATCTGTTTCGGCGCGCCGGGCGCAGGCGTCACCGAGCGCTTGGCAGAAACGCTGCGCTTGGCCAGGGCCGGCTCATTGGTGGTCAGGCAGTCGATCTGGAACAGCACGTCGAGCAGGTCTTCCTGCATCTTGCGCACGGCTGGAGTCGTCTGGCTGCCGTAGCGCTTCAGGTCCTGCTCGAGGTTATTCTTGCGCGTCTGCAGAGACGGCAGTGTCTCGTTGGCAGCCGGGCGGCAGGCCTCTGCTCCGCTGATCGCGGAGGGCTGCGCCTGCACCGCACCGGCGCCGATAGCCAGCATGCCCAAAATAAGCAACAGCTGACGGGCCACGTCACACCTCCGTTGTCACGACGCAAGTCTCATGTGCGAGACCAGGACGCGCCAAGGCTCGCACGCCTCCGCATCGCGCTCGTTGGGTATTCGCACATACTTCATCGGGATCCCCCAAACTGCCTGGACCCAGACGAGGCATTTCACACTATCACACGCTATTGCGGCGGGCCAGCGACGTTGTGCTCCGGCGGCTCAAATTTGGAGTGATGCCGATCGGCAGTTGCCGTCGCCATCCTCGATTTGAGGCTGGCCGATCAACAGCTTCAGTCGGTGTGTCGGCCCAAAGGCAAACTGCCGTAAACGGGCAATTTGGTTCGCGTCCATGCCGAACCAAATTGGAGAGGGACGCCGTTCTTGCCCCGCAGCTTGCGAAGTCGACCGCGCATCGTGTCGTCTCCGCCGATCGGCGCCCCTCTCCGGTTTGCGCGCGGCGGACACGTACGCCATCACGGTTTGCGCCTGCAAGTAGGATAGATTTGACACGTGAGAGACGCAAACGGCGCGCGCTTGGAACCCGCGCCAAATTCGCGCCACCGCATCGCCAAATTCGGCGCCGGGTCTCTATCTGCGGTTGAACAGCAGGTCGCGAACCAATGCATCGATATGTTCGATCGACCTGAGCGCCGCGCGCAACCGGTCCTTGTCGCGCTCGGCAAGACTCTTCACGACAACCGCGTTGGTGGGTGGACGGCCGTGCTGCATGTCGGCCAGCTGCTGGGCCAGGATCAGATCCAGGAACAGCGCTTGCGCGTCGAGCATGGCATCGAGGTCGCGCTCGGCGCCGAGCCCCAGCGCCTTGATGCCGGCGATGCGAGCCGGCGTCGAGCGCGCGACCACGTGATGGCAGACGGCGAGCGCGCGTGCGGCTGAGACGATGCCGAACAGGCCGGCCTTCTTGAGGTCGATGCGGCCGCTGCTGGTCTTCAAGCCGCCGAGCCAGCCGAAGCCCGGTTCGTTCGCGCCCGCCGCCTCCACCAGCTGCTTGGCGAAGTCCGCCTTGCCGCGCGCCGCCGCGAAGGCCTCCCGCCACAGCTCGTCGGCGAGCCGCGTGTCGCCGTGCACGCCATAGAGGTCGAAGAAAATGTCGACCGACAGCAGATCCTGCGGCCGCGAGCGGTCGATCCAGTTGCCGACGCGTGCGCGCCAGGTGGCGAGCGAGCCGCGCCAGGCCGGGTTCTTGGCCATCACGCCGCCCTTGCAGTAGGGCACGCCGACCTCGTGCAGGATGTCGGCGAGGTGCACGCCGAGTTCGCGCGAACCAGCGATCCTCGGGCCCGTCGGCCGCGCCCTCGGCAAACACCAGCGCGTTGTCCTGGTCCATGGCCAGCAGGCTCTCGCCACGGCCGGCGGAGCCGAGCACGGCAATCGCATACGCACATGGAGGCGCCCCGCGTCCCGCCGCGGCCAGGCGCTGCTCGGCGATGACGGCTGCGCGCCGCGTCAGGTCGCCGAGCTCGCTCGAGATCACCGCGGCGACGTCGCGGCCGGACACGCCTTCGCGCAGCAGGCCGGCGGCGACCTGCGGCAGCTTCGACCAGGCGCGGCCGAGGCCATGCACATCCTCCGCCGCATCCAGCTCGTCGCCGAGCATGACGGCATCCTCGGCTCGCAGCCGCAGCAGATCGCGGGCCGAGAGCGCACCGGACACGCGGCCCGCCTCGTCGGTGACGCCGAGGTGGCGCGTGCCGAGCCGGCTCATGCGCCCGATGGCGCGGTAGACGAAGTCGCGGCCCGACAAGGCCGCGAGCGGGTGGCTCATGATGCCGGATACGGGCGCATCGAGGACTGCGGGACCAGCCTCGGCCAGCGCACGCAGCACGTCCCGCTCGGTGACGATGCCGGTCTCGGCGGGCCGCGGCGGCTCAACGGCGCCGGCTGCCGCGACGTACAGCGAAGAGACGCGCTCGCGTGCCATGATCTGCAGCGCAGCCCCGATGCTGGTCTCGGCGGGCACGAATTTCGCCGGCGCGCTCATCACGTCGCGAATGCGATGCCGGTACGGATAGCTGTCGATGCGGCCGAGCACGCGCTCGGTGTCGCTGCGCGCGGGCTCGACGGCCTCCACCCAGCCGGCGCGATGCTGCTGATCCAGCACCTCGGTGAGCGCCCGGCACGCGGTGATGGCCTCGGCCACCGTGCGGATGCCGCGCTCGCGCAGCTTGGGCACCAGCGCCTGGAATACGGCCGCGGTCGTCATCGCATCGCCGGTCGCCGAATGCCGGCCGGCCACCTCGACGCCGAGCCAGCTGGCGATCTGGTCGAGCGAATATCCGGCCAGATCGCGCTTGGCCACCTGCGCCAGCAGGCGCGTGTCGAGCAGGCGCGGATGCTGCCAGGAGATGCCGGCCAACTGGCATTCGCGCTTCAGAACGGCGATGTCGAACCCCACCGTGTGGCCGATGACGATGCGTTCGCCGATCTGCGCGGCAAGCTCCGGCCACAGCTCGGCAAAGGCGGCGGCGTCGGTCAGCTTGGCGGCGTCGATGCCGTGGATGGCGGTGGCCGCGCTCGGGATCGGCTCGCCCGGTTGCACGAGGCGGCACCAGGCGCTGTCCGGCTCGATGCGTCCGCCGGCGATGCGCACGACGGCGACCTCGAGCAGGCGCGCCTTGCCGGCATCGAGGCCGGTCGTCTCCGTATCGAGAACGACCGCGTCGATCCCGATCAGCGGTGTCGCACTGCCGGCGGTGACCATTGCACGTCCCCCCGATCGGTGCCTGCCGAGAGTTCAGCTCGCGTGGGCCCGCAACTGCTCGCTCACGGCGACGGCATCCACGCGCTTGCTCAGCTCGTCGTGGATGTTGCACATCGTTATCCTGAGATAATTGCGGATGGCCGGCGCATCGCTCGCCTTGAGCTTCTTGTGGATCGGCATGCAGATTGAAATATTCACCGGCGAACGGCTCCGGGATGTCCATGGCCAGCTTGGGCGGATGCAGCCCGATGTGACCGAGCCGGCGCTCCAGCTCGCGGCGCGCTGCCCGCCACTCGTCCGCGGTCAGTGTCGCCGGCACCGGATAGCGATCGAACACGGAGAGGGCCAGCTCGCGCAGGCCGGCAAGCTGCTGGAGATGATCGCCTTGCGCGTGCGAGCGCAACACGCCTTCGACCAGCTCCGCCATCATCGCCAGCCCGACCGGGTAGGCGCGCCAGCGAGCGCGGTCGACGGCCTCGATGAACTCGGGCTCCCCGAACAAGACCTTCGCATAGTGTCCAGCGCGTGCGCGCGAGTACTCGTAAATGCCTTTCTGAGCCACGAAGCACGATTGCTCGTCCATGAAATCGGCGAGCTGTCCGACCTCCGCGATCGGCGGCCACGGCCGTATAATCAGATCGTAAATTCTCTTCAAGTTCATGGTCTTCCCTGACGATCTGGGTGCGGAGCGGGTGGCCATCGACTAGCGCAAATAGATCGCAGAATTCACGGCTTAGGGACGCAGATTGAACGAAAGTCTTATACGGCGGCGCGGTTACATGATGTTAGCTTTTTTACCAATCCCGAATCCGGCTGCAAGACCGGCTCATTGGGGTTGGGGGGTACGTCAGGACTGAGCAACCCGTTCCTCCCGCCACGCATTCAACGTGCAGCAGCATTGCTGGGAGGTAACGAGGCCCATGGCAAGTTCAAACGACGAAGTGCATTGGATGAGAACGCGCAACCTGATGTTTGCGCATCTCGCCGTCTGGTTCTTCTTTGGCTTCATCATCCACATGTTCGTGAAGCAGCTGAACGAGATCACCATTCCGGTGCTCAACTTTCCGCTCGGCTTCTACATGGCCGCGCAAGGCTCGCTGATCGTGTTCGTGGTCATGCTGTTCGTGTTCGCCAAGCAGCAGGACAATATCGATCGTCAGCACGGCGTGGCGGAAGACGACTGAGGGAGGACTGAGCCATGGCAACCCAAAGCGCCGCATCCGCGGCATTTATGAAGAATCTGGGCCGCATGTACGGATTGTACACGGGCGGCTTCCTTGCCTTCATCATCCTGCTCGCAATCCTCGAGCAGGTCGGCGTTCCCAACAAGGTTCTCGGCTACCTGTTCGTGTTCTTCACGCTGGCGGTCTACGCCATCATCGGCGTGGCCACCCGGACGGCGGAAGTCTCGGAATACTACGTCGCCGGGCGGCGCGTTCCAGCCTTCTACAACGGCATGGCGACGGGTGCCGACTGGATGTCGGCGGCTTCGTTCGTCGGCATGGCCGGCACGCTGTTCCTGCTCGGCTACGACGGCCTGGCCTGGGTGCTCGGCTGGACCGGCGGCTTCGTGCTGGTGTCGATCCTGGTCGGACCGTACCTGCGCAAGTTCGGCGCCTATACCGTGCCCGACTTCATGTCGTTCCGGTTCGGCGGCAACTTCACGCGCTTCCTGGCCGTGGTCGTGCTGGTGTGCTGCTCGTTCACCTACGTGACCGCGCAGATCTACGGCACGGGCCTGATCGCCTCGCGCTTCCTCGGCATGCAGTTCGAGCTGGCGGTGTTCGCCGGTCTCGTCGGCATCCTGCTGTGCGCGATGCTGGGTGGCATGCGCGCGGTGACCTGGACGCAGATCGCCCAGTACATCGTGCTGATCGTCGCCTACCTGACGCCGATCATCATCCTGTCCACCAAGAAGTACGGCATTCCGATTCCGGAGCTCACCTACGGGCAGGCGATCGCCGACATCACGGCCCGCGAGCAGGAGATGCTGAGGACGGGGCTCGCCACGGCAGCAAACCTGAAGCCGCACATCCAGCCGTTCATCAACTACAGCCCGCTGAACTTCTTCGGCATCATCTTCTGCATGATGGTGGGCACGGCCTCTCTGCCGCACATCCTGATGCGCTACTTCACGACGCCCAGCGTGCGTGAGGCGCGTCAGTCGGTGGCCTGGTCGCTGCTGTTCATCTTCCTGCTGTACTTCTCGGCGCCGGCCTACGCGGCGTTCTCGAAGCTGGAGGTGTACACCAACATCATCGGCAGGGATCTGGCCAGCATCCGTCCCTGGATGTTCACCTGGGGCGAACTCGGCCTGATCCAGATTTGCGGCAAGAATGCCGCGAGCATCGATGCGATCGTAGCCGCCTGCAAGGCGATTGCGGGCCATCCCGGCGTCGTCCGGCTGCAGGACTTCGTGATCAATACGGACGTGATCGTGCTCTCCACGCCGGAGATCGCGGGCCTTCCGTACGTGATCTCGGGTCTGGTGGCTGCCGGCGGTCTGGCAGCGGCGCTTTCCACCGCTGACGGGCTTCTGCTCGCCATCGCCAACGCGCTCAGCCACGACATCTACTACAAGATGATCGACCCGAATGCTCCGGCCATCCGGCGCCTGACGGTTGCCCGCGTCTTGTTGTTCTTCGTGGCCGTGGCCGCCGCCTGGACCGCTTCGACAAGACCATCGGATATCCTTGCCATGGTCGGCTGGGCATTCTCGCTGGCAATGGCCGGCAACTTCCCGGCGCTGGTCATGGGGATCTGGTGGAAGCGCGCGACGTCGGCAGGCGCCGTGGCCGGCATCATCGCCGGTTTCGGGCTGTGCCTGTTCTACCTGGTGACCACCCGCTACTTCCCGGGCATGGGCGTCAAGTACTTCGGCATGACGTCGCTGCTGAACCCGGTCACCGGTGCGCCGATCGTCGACATCGCGCAAGGCGATGGCGCTGCCCAACGCCATGGAGAGCTGGCCGACGCTGGCTCACCCGATGGCCAACAAGGTCGGCTGGTTCGACCTCAACAACATCAACTGCGGATTGTTGGGGATGCCGCTCGGCTTCCTGGTGATCTACGTCGTCAGCTTGATGACCAAGGCACCGTCGGCCGAGATGCAGGCTTTCGTCGACGAGATCCGCAAGCCGCGCGGCCAGACGGTTCTGCAAGAGAAGACGACCTGATCGGTTCGACCGATCCGGCTGGAGCGGGGTCCTTCGGGGCCCCGCTTCTTTTTTGCGCTTGTGGGCGACATTCGACCTCGCCATTGTGCCGAGGTCTTGGGCGAGGATGACCGGCACCAATGGGCGGCAGCCTTCTGAGCGTACTGGTACTATCACCTGCCGAACTTCGTTCTGGCGGCGCTGATGTACACGCTGCTCGGGCGCGTGCTGCTCAGCCTGTTCCTCGACGCGGATTCCACCAACTACATCTGGCGCTTCTTCTGCCGCATCACCGATCCGGTGATCGACCTCGTCGCGCGGGTGACGCCGAAGGCGACGGCGCCCGTCGTGCTCTGGCTGTTCGGGTTCGTGTGGCTGTTCTGGCTGCGCGTTGTTCTTGCACTACGGCCTGCTGATGGCGGGCCTGGCTCCCAAGGTCGGGTGAGGCGCCATGGACCGCACCTTCTATTTCATCGGCATCGCCTTCTTCGGCATGATCAACGGCCTGTTCAACCAGCTCTGGCTGCTGTTCGCGCTCATCTACACGCAGCAGCTGGCGGGCCCGCTGTTCTTCGGCAGCGTGCCCCTGACCTTGATGTTCGCCTCCCTGATGGTCTCGACCGCCACCATCATCCTGGGCGGCATTCCGGCGGCCATCTACGAGCGCGTCAAGGGCATCGAAGGCGATTCAACGGAAGTGTCGCTGTGGATCTGGCTGGCGGGCACAGGTCTGCTGACGCTGCCCGCCGTCGGCAATTTCCTGCAGGTCGGCCTTTGACGCGCTGTTTGGCAACAAACTTGCCCACGGCATTGTGAATTCCTGAAGGCATTGGGATAATCGCAGATTGGGGAGCCAGGGAGGTCTCGTTCCTAGCCTGATCTTCGGAGAATCCCCGCTTTGGAAGCAATGCGCCAAATAGCCTACGAGACGGTCCTGCGGGCCTGCGGGTTCGGCTCGCTTGCCATCTTTTGCATCATGGTCGGCCTGTCGTTCGATCCGCTGGTGGCGTTCCAATCCGGCGGCGTGCTGACCATGATGATGACGGGCATCCTGGTGCTGAAGGCCTTCGAGGCGCGCACCAAGCCCTACCGCCGCACCGAGATGTGGCTCTATCTGCCCAAGGAGCAGCGTCCGCCGGAGGCGACGGCGCAGCAGCTCACCGCGACGCTGATGCGCGAGATCTACCTGACGTTCGCGCTATGGACGGCCGGCATCTCGATCGGCATGTGGGTGCTGTGCGGCGCTGGTCGCGCTTGCCGGCGTGACGTCGTCCATGGACCCCGTGAAGGGCGGCGTTCGCCTCAGCCCTGCAGCGGCTTGCCATCCAGCCAGGCGCGGCCGCGCGCATAGAGCGCCTCGACCTCCGGCCCCTTGAGGCCCGGCATGTCGGGTTTCACCTTGTAGCCGATCCCGGTCTGCAGGTAGGCCAGGTGGCGATAGCCCTCGGGGAAGCGCTGCAGCAGCCCGGCATCGAGCTTCAGCTGCGCGGCTGGATCGACCGGGTCCATGCGGTCCTTCTCGTAGATCGGCTGGCGCAGCACGATCGCCCAACGGTCGTTGCGCTTCTCGAAGAAATCGTAGAACCGGCCGGTGCAGACGACATCGACCTGCACCTCGTGGACGAGCGCGCGCTGCGAGATGGTCATCTTGGTCTGCGAGATGGCGCGGGTCCCTGCGACGTCGACCGAGTTGCCGCCGAGGAAATGCAGGATGCTGACGCCCTTCTCGAAGCCGGCGCGGCTGACGGCGATGAACTCCTCGGCGCTGCCCTGGAACCAGGTGGCCATCATGCGGCCGTCGTCGTGCCAGACGCCGCGAAACCGCTCCCAGTCGCCGGCGTCGCGCCAAACCACCCAGTTCTCCACCACCTCGCGGATGGCGTCGCGGTCGGAAACGGCAGTCGCCATGTCGTGCTCCTTCAGGCGCGGTGACGCAGGGAATTGAACGGGACGCCACACCTTCGTCAACCCGTGTGGCGCAGCGGCAGCGGCACAGTTCGCAGGGAACCGTTCAGTCTGCCTGCCGTTTGCTTCGGCGGCATCCTGGCAACGCCTGCATTCTAGGCCCCATTCTAGGTCCATGAGAACAAAACAGATTTGGCCCAGATTCTGGCCTGGATCGGACTGGCGATGAGCCTCGCCGTGCTCGGCTTCGAGCTGTGGCTTCAGGTCGGCCGCCGCGCTGGCAATGCCGACCTGCTCGCAGCGAGCCTGCGCTACCTGAGCTTCTTCACGAACCTGAGCAACTTCGCCCTGGTGCTCGTCTATGCCGCCGCACTGGCGCCGGCAGAGCGCCGGCCCGCGTGGCTCGCCTCGCCGCTGGCGCGCGCCACGGCGCTGTCCATGATCTTGCTGACCATGCTCGTCTACTACTTCGTCCTGGCACGGAGCGAGAATCCGCACGGCTGGGCCAAGGCGAGCAGCATCGCCGCGCACTACGTCGCGCCGGTGCTGTATCTCGCCTGGTGGACGGCCTACGCCCGCACCGGGATGCTCGGCCTGCGCGACGTGCCGCCGATGCTGATCGTGCCGGCCGTCTACATGGCACTGGTGCTGGCGCTCGGCTACGTCACGGGTCGCTATCCCTACGCCATGCTGAACGCGGACCGGCAGGGCGAGGGCGGCGTCGCACTGCACGGCCTCGGGCTGCTGATGCTGCTGGTGCTGCTGTGCCTTGCGGTCGTGGGCCTCGACCGCCTGAAAGCCCGCCACGCGCGCGTCGAGATGCGCCTGCCCGGCCGCTAGGCGCCTCAGTCCAGATCGCCCATGACGGCCTGGCGGAAGCCGAACACGCGGCGGCTGCCGGCGAACGCCACCAGGCTGACCTCGCGCGTCTGGCCCGGCTCGAAGCGCACCGCGGTGCCGGCGGCGATGTCGAGGCGGCGGCCGCTGCGCCTTGGCGCGGTCGAACTGCAGGGCCGGGTTGGTCTCGGCGAAATGGTAGTGCGAGCCGACCTGGATCGGCCGGTCGCCGGTGTTGGCGACCGTCACCGTGACGGCGGCGCGGCCGGCGTTCAGCTCGATGTCGCCGGCTGCCGTGATGATCTCGCCCGGGATCATGTTGCGCCTCCTCAGATGACCGCCAGCGCGACGCCGCAGGCGGCGACCAGCCCACCGGCGGCACGCACCAGCAAGCTGCTGCCTTCGCGAGCCGACAGGTAGGCGATGCCGAGGCCGGCTGCGTGCAGCAGCGCGGTGGCCAGCGCGAAGCCTGCCGAATAGGAGATGGCCGCCGCTTCCGTGGGCAGCTCGGCGCCGTGCGCGTAGCCGTGCAGGATGGCGAACACGCCGACCAGCAGCGCACCGACCACGACCGGAACACGGGCCGCGGTCAGCACCAGCAGGCCCAGCACGATCACCGAGGCGAGGATGCCGGGCTCCACCATCGGCAGCGCGATGCCCATCATGCCGAGCGCACCGCCGACCAGCATCAGGCTGACGAAGGCGACGGGCCAGGCCCACACGGCGCGCCCGCCGTTGACGCCGGCCCACAGGCCGACCGCCACCATGGCCAGCACATGGTCAGGACCCGTCAGGGGATGCAGGAAGCCCGACGAGAACGAGGTCGCGTGCTCGAGGCCGGTGTGGGCCAGGGCGGCGCGGCTGCTAGTGTGGCGCCGACAGCGGCCAACAGGATTGCGTAGATGTCGGTCCCTTCATCGGCATCATAGCCTTCCCCTTGTTGACGTCATGCCCGCGTAGGCGGGCACCCACGCCACGATCGATATGCTCATTCGACCTGCGTGGATCCCCGCCTGCGCGGGGATCGTCAGATCGGCCCTACCTTATGGGCTTGTGCACCGTCACCAGCTTGACGCCGTCCGGGAAGGTGGCTTCCACCTGCACATCGTGGATCATCTCGGCGATGCCGTCCATGACCTGGGCGCGGGTGACGACGTGGGCGCCGGCCTCCATCAGGTCGGCGACGCTGCGCCCGTCGCGCGCGCCCTCGACCACGAAGTCGGAGATCAGCGCGATCGCCTCGGGGTGGTTGAGCTTGACGCCGCGCTCCAGCCGCCGCCGCGCCACCATCGCCGCCATGGAGATCAGCAGCTTGTCCTTCTCGCGCGCCGTCAGGTTCATGCTGCGCCCCCTCGACATCTCGACTCTCAGCATCGCCACACGCGCGGCAACCGCCGGCCGGCCAGGAATTCCAGCAGCGGGACGAGATCGCCCTGCAGCGTGCGGCCGTCGCCGGCATAGGCGCGCGCAACCAGCAGGCCGTTCCAGCTGCTCACGCCGACGGTGCTCCGCGCCCCTTCCAATAGCGCACGCGCCGGCTCGAGGCGAGCCGTCGCATCCGCGCCCGCAATACAGCACCAGCGCCGTCGCCCGCGCACCATCCAGGGCAGCCGGACGGTCGAGGGTTGCGGCGATGGCGCCATCGAGCTGCAGGCTGTCCGCGAACACCAGCCGGCCCTCGCGGCGCACGCGCCACGCGTCGCGGCAGAACCCGCGATGCACGTCCTCGCCCATCGCCGCCCGGCCGAAGATCAGCATCTCGACGGCGAGGAAATGCGCGCCTGCCGCAAGGTCGACCTCGGTGCGGCGATCGAAGCGCGCGGCGTCGAACAGGATGGTCGGCTGCGGCAGCCAGGCAAGCTGCGCACCGGCTTCCAGATCGAGGCGCACGCGAATGGCGGCCTCGCCCGTCGCGGGCCCGGTAGATCTTCTCCGCGGCCGCCGAGGTGACCGTCAGCGAGGTGCCCTCGCCGAGCTTCACGCCGATGTCGAGCTTGTCGCCGCCCGTCAGCCCGCCGGCGGTGTTGACCAGCACCGCCTCGGGCGCCTCCTGCGCCTCGGGCTTGGGAAAGCGCGCACGCAGCACGCCGGCCTGATGCAGCACGTCGAGGGCAGTGCGCTCCTCGCGCCGCTGGAACGCCAGGCGCAGCGACCCTTCCGACCGTGGCAGCCATGCGCGCGCCTGCAGCATCCGCCCCTCTCGTCGTAGGTTGGGTCAAGCGGCAGCGATGACCCAACACAACACTACCGTCGCATTGATCCGCACAGCGTTGGGTCGGCGCTTCGCTTGACCCAACCTACACGTCACACCGTAAGGTAGCGGCGAACGTCGCTTTCCACCATGGTCGATCCGGTGCCGGCCAGCACCACCTCGCCGCGCTCCATGACGGCGTAGGTGTCGGCCAGCGCGCGGGCGAAATCGAAGTATTGCTCGACCAGCACGATGGCCATCTTGCCCTGGTCGCGCAGGTAGGAGATGGCCCGGCCGATGTCCTTGATGATGGACGGCTGGATGCCTTCGGTCGGCTCGTCCAGCACGATCAGCTTGGGCTGGGTGACGAGGGCGCGGGCGATGGCCAGCTGCTGCTGCTGGCCGCCCGACAGGTCGCCGCCGCGCCGGCCCAGCATGGATTTGAGGATCGGAAACAGCTCGAACAGTTCGCCCCCGATCTTGCGCTGCTCGCGCGGCAGGCGGGCAAAGCCCGTCTCCAGGTTCTCCTGCACGGTCAGCAGCGGGAAGATCTCGCGGCCCTGCGGCACGTAGGCGATGCCGCGCCGGGCGCGCTCGTAGGCCTTCAGCTTGGTGATGTCCTGCCCGTCGAACAGGATCTTGCCGGCGCTGACCGGCTGGTGCCCGACGATGGCGCGCAGCAGCGAGCTCTTGCCCACCCCGTTGCGGCCGAGCACGCAGGTGATCTTGCCGGGCTCGGCGGCCACCGAGACGTGCCGCAGCGCCTGCGCCGCGCCGTAGTGCAGATCGATGCTCTCAACCGTCAGCACGTTCATCTACTCCTCCACTGTCATCCCGGCCGGAGCGGACGTGAGAGCCGGGACCCAGGGCCGAAGGTCTCACGTCGCACGTCCGGACATTTCGCTGACCGAGTCCCGGATACGTCGGCTTGCGCGAATGTCCGGGATGACCGAATTGGTGAGGGGGAAGTACGCTTTCCCTCAGTTCGGGAGAGCCCCCTCGCCCCTCCCTCGGCCACGCCCCCCGATAAGGTGTGGTTCGCTGACGAATGCTTGGTCCTGCGTCTCCGCTACCGACCCAGATAAACCTCCACCACGCGCTCGTTGGCGCTCACCTCGTCGATCGATCCCTCGGCCAGCACCGAGCCTTCGTGCAGCACGGTGACCTTCACGCCGAGCCGGCGCACGAACTCCATGTCGTGCTCGACCACCACCACCGAATGGTCCTTGGCGATCTCGCGCAGCAGGTCGGCCGTGGTCATGCTCTCGGCGTCGGTCATGCCGGCCACCGGCTCGTCGACCAGCAGCAGCTTGGGGTCCTGGGCGATCAGCATGCCGATCTCCAGCCACTGCTTCTGCCCATGCGACAGCGACCCGGCTTGGCGATGCCGGTGCGCGGCAAGGCCGATCGTGGCGAGGATCTTGCTGATCCGCTCGGCATCCGCGGCGCCGGCGTTCCACATCAGGTTGCGCAGCACGCTGCGGTCGCTCTTGAGAGACAGCAGCACGTTGTCCTCGACCGTGTGGTTCTCGAACACGGTCGGCTTCTGGAACTTGCGGCCGATGCCGAGCTGGGCGATGGACGACTCGTCCTTGTCGTCAGGTCGACGGTGCCCTGGTCGAACAGCACGTCGCCCGTGTCCGGCCTGGTCTTGCCGGTGATGATGTCCATCATCGTCGTCTTGCCGGCGCCGTTCGGGCCGATGATGGCGCGCATCTCGCCGGGCGCCAGCTCCAGCGACAGGTTGTTGATGGCGCGGAAGCCGTCGAACGTGACGCTCACGCCATTGAGGTAGAGCAGGCTTTGCGTGACCTCGGGCTTGTGCTTGATCGCGGCATCCATCGCGCTCACTCCGCCGGCTGGGCGGCTCCCCGCTCGGTGGCGGGTGCCGTGTTGGCTTTGCCGCGTGACAGCCGCTGCGGCACCAGACCCATGATGCCCTTCGGCATGAAGATGGTGACGAACACGAACAGGGCGCCCAGCGCGAACAGCCAGTACGGCGCCAGCAGGCCGGTGGTGAAGGTCGACTTGGCGTAGTTGACCAGCACGGCGCCGAGCGCCGCCCCGACCAGCGTGCCGCGCCCGCCCACCGCCACCCAGATCACCATCTCGATCGAGTTGGCCGGCGTGAACTCGCTCGGATTGATGATGCCGACCTGCGGCACGTACAGCGCGCCGGCCAGACCGGCCATGCACGCCGACAGCGTGAACACGAACGTCTTGTAGCTCTCCACGCGGTAGCCGATGAAGCGCGTGCGGCTCTCGGCGTCGCGGATCGAGATCAGCACCTTGCCGGCCTTCGACTGCACGATCGCGCGCGCGATCAGGTAGCCCAGCCCAAGCGCCAGCGCCGACAGCACGAACAGCACCACGCGGGTCTGCTGCGCCTGCACGTTGAAGCCCAGGATGTCCTTGAAGTCGGTCAGCCCGTTGTTGCCGCCGAAGCCGAAGTCGTTGCGGAAGAATCCCAGCATCAGCGCGTAGGTCAGCGCCTGCGTGATGATCGACAGATAGACGCCGGTGACGCGGCTGCGGAACGCGAACCAGCCGAACACGAAGGCCAGCAGCCCCGGCACCACGAACACCATCAGCATGGCGAACGGGAACATGTCGAAGCCGTACCAGAACCACGGCAGCTCCTTCCAGTTCAGGAACACCATGAAGTCGGGCAGGATCGGGTGGGCATAGACGCCGCGCGTGCCGATCTGGCGCATCAGGTACATGCCCATGGCATAGCCGCCGAGCGCGAAGAACGCGCCGTGCCCGAGCGAGAGGATGCCGCAGTAGCCCCATACCAGGTCGAGCGACAGCGCCAGCAGGGCAAAGCAGAGATACTTGCCCCACAGCGCCACCATCGAGGTCGACACGTGAAATGGCGAGGAGGGCGGCACCATCAGATTGAGGACCGGCACGGCAATCGCAGCCACGGCCAGGATGGCGAGAAATATCCAGCCGCGCCCGTCCGGCGCCTCGATGAGCCGCCGCATGATCATGCTTCCACCGCCCGGCCCTTCAGCGCGAACAGGCCGCGCGGACGCTTCTGAATGAACAGGATGACCAGCACCAGCAGCAGGATCTTGCCGAGCACGGCGCCCGCGTAGGGCTCGAGGAATTTGTTGGCGACGCCCAGCGACAGCGCCCCCACCAGCGTGCCCCACAGGTTGCCGACGCCGCCGAACACCACGACCAGGAAGCTGTCGATGATGTAGCTCTGGCCGAGGTTGGGCGAGACGTTGTCGATCTGCGACAGGGCCACGCCGGCCAGCCCGGCGATGCCCGAGCCGAGCGCGAAGGTCAGCGCATCGATGCGGCCGGTGTTGATGGCCATGGCGCTCGCCATGCGCCGGTTCTGGGTGACGGCGCGCATCTGCAGGCCGAGTGCCGTGTAGCGCAGCACTGCCAGCAGTGTCGCGAAGATCAGGCCGGCGAACACGATGATCCACAGCCGGTTCCAGGTGATGGTGAGCCCGCCGAGCTGGAAGGCGCCCGACATGAAGTTGGGAGCGCCGACCTCGCGGTTGGTCGGCCCGAAAGCCGTGCGCACCGCCTGCTGCAGGATCAGGCTGATGCCCCAGGTGGCGAGCAGCGTCTCGAGCGGCCGTCCGTACAGGAAGTGGATGACGCCGCGCTCGATGGCGATGCCGACCAGGGCCGCCACCAGGAACGCCAGCGGGATGGCAATCGCCAGCGAGTAGTCGAACAGGCCCGGGCGCGCTGGTGCGGATCACCTCCTGCACCACGAAGGTGGTGTAGGCGCCGAGCATGACCATCTCGCCGTGCGCCATGTTGATGACGCCCATCACGCCGAAGGTGATGGCAAGGCCGATGGCCGCCAGCAGCAGCACCGAGCCGAGCGACAGCCCGTACCAGAGGTTCTGCGCCACGTTCCAGGCCGCCAGCCGGTTGTCCATGGCGGTGATGGCCTCGGCAGTGACCCGCTGCACGCCTTCGCTCTGGTTGCCGGGCAGGCCGGCCAGCAGCCCGCGCGAGTCCTGATCGCCGCGGTCGCGGATCACGCCGATGGCCGCGACCTTGTCGGGCTCCTTGGTATCGGCCATGAGCAGGATCACGGCGGCGCGCGCCTCCTGCAGGGCCCGCTTCACGCGTTGGTCCGTCTCCTTGCCGATGGCCGTGTCGAGCGTGGGGAGCAGCGGCCGGGTCCTTCGACTTGAACACCGCCTGGGCCGCTTCGAAGCGCTTGCCGGCATCAGGCGAGAGCAGCGTCAGGCCGCCGAGCGCCGCCTCGATGGAGCGGCGCAGGCGATTGTTGACCCGCACCGGCTTGAGGTTGGCGGGCGCGCCGGCTGGCGGCCTTGCCGGTGGCCGCGTCGAGCACGGTGCCGGACCGCTCGCGGATATAGACGCGCTTGTCGTCGGCGCTGAACAGCAGCCGTCCGTCCTGCAGCGCCTCGATCAGTTGCGCGGCCAGCGGGTTGCCGCTGGTCGCCACCGCGGCGATGCCGGCGTCGGTGTCGGAATAGGAATCGGTGGTGAATTTGGCGAGGGCGTCCGCGTAGCCCTGGGCGCCCGCGGGGGTGCCGGCCGCAAACAGCAGGACGCAGGCGCAAAGCAACGCGGCTAGGCGCTCGTGCCAACGAGCCATGTCGTTTCTGTCCCCGGTGTCAGTCGTGGCAGGCAGTAGGTGGAGGGCGGCAGCCGCCGCCCTCCGATCATGTGTAGGCGAGTGCCGTTACTGCGCTAGCCGCCGCACTTGTTGGTCTTGGTGTTGAAGTTGCCGCACTTCTTGCCCACCCAGTCGCCCACCAGGTCCTTGGAGCCGTCCAGCTCCTTCGACCACGCGTCGCCGGGCACCAGGCCGTCGGTCTTCCACACCACGTCGAACTGGCCGTCGGCCTTGATCTCGCCGATGAACACCGGCTTGGTGATGTGGTGGTTGGACAGCATCTCGCTGGTGCCGCCGGTCAGGTTCGGCGCCTTGATGCCGGGCAGCGCGTCGATCACCTTGTCAGGATCGGTCGACTTCACTTTCTCGACCGCCTTCACCCACATGTCGAAGCCGATCACGTGGGCTTCCATGGGATCGTTGGTGACGCGCTTGTCGTTCTTGGTGAAGGCCTTCCACTTCTTGATGAACTCGTCGTTGCCGGCATCCTTGATCGACTGGAAGTAGTTCCAGGCGGCCAGGTGGCCGAGCAGCGGCTTGGTGTCGATGCCGGCCAGCTCTTCCTCGCCGACCGAGAAGGCCACGACGGGGATGTCCTTGGCGGCGATGCCCTGGTTGCCGAGCTCCTTGTAGAACGGCACGTTGGCGTCGCCGTTGATGGTCGACACCACCGCCGTCTTCTTGCCGGCCGAGCCGAACTTCTTGATGTCGGCCACGATCGTCTGCCAGTCGGAATGGCCGAACGGCGTGTAGTTGATCATGATGTCTTCGGGCTTCACGCCCTTGGACTTCAGGTAGGCCTCGAGGATCTTGTTGGTGGTGCGCGGATAGACGTAGTCGGTGCCGGCCAGCACCCAGCGCTGCTACCTTCTCTTCCTTGGCCAGGTAGTCGACCGCCGGGATTGCCTGCTGATTGGGCGCCGCACCCGTGTAGAACACGTTGCGCTCGCTCTCCTCGCCCTCGTACTGGACGGGATAGAACAGGATGCTGTTCAGCTCCTTGAACACCGGCAGCACGGACTTGCGCGACACCGAGGTCCAGCAGCCGAACACGGCCGACACTTTTTCCTTGGAGATCAGCTCGCGCGCCTTCTCGGCGAACAGCGGCCAGTTGGAGGCCGGATCGACCACCACGGCTTCGAGCTTCTTGCCGAGCAGACCGCCCTTCTTGTTCTGCTCCTCGATCAGCATCAGCATGACGTCCTTCAGGGTCGTCTCGCTGATGGCCATGGTGCCGGACAGGGAATGCAGGATGCCTACTTTGATGGTGTCTTGCGCCCGGGCCTCGATCGGCCGGCGAAAGATACGCGCACGCGGCCAACAGCGCCGCCGCTGCGGTTCGCAGGATCGTCCGAGTCATGGATAAACACACCTCTGTTAGAGTGCCTGAGGGCGTTAACAGAAGCCCCCGCAACGGTTAAGAGCAATCGCCGTGCCACGGGTGCGGTGGCAACCTAACGCATTGGACAGTCAGGGATTTATTCATCCTTCAGCGGACGGCTGGCAATTCGCGGGCAGTAAACTGCTTAAATTTTTAGCAGCCTGCCCACTGCCTCATCTTTAAGCAGTTGAGTGCTTGAACGTCAGGGTGTCAGTGTCAGGGTGTCAGACCCTCCGGGTCTGATACCATCTCGCGACGGTGCCCGGGTGTCAGACCCAGAGGATCTGACACCAGCACGCGCTCGGAGGAGCTGTGCCGTTTCACTTGCGGTTGGGAAGGCAGAGCGCTCTGGGGCAAGAGAAGACCGACCAGTTCTGGCCGATCCTCTCCCCATGAGGCCACCCGGTGCGGGGTGCCGAGTTGGCCCATAGGTCATTTGGACACAGCCTGACGGTTAGGTAAACCTAGCCAATCGGCCATATTTTTGCGCACAAGTCCTCTATAGGATTGCCATGTCTCACACCCGAAATCGTGTGTGCGACGCGGGGCTAGGGTGGGGTCAGTCCTCCGACCCCACCCTGGATTTCCACCCGAGGTGTCAGACCCTCCGGGTCTGATACCATTTCGCGACCGTACCAAGGTGTCAGACCCAGAGGGTCTGACACCATCCAGCGCCCTTCAGCGAGCGCAGCGAGCTCGGCGCGCGACTGCGCGCCCGGCGGCAGTTCCCGCCGGCCATCCACAAGCGCACGCGCAGTTTCTTCCTGACGCTCGCGTTCCGCGGCTGTCAGCTCAAAAAGAGAGGGCGCGGGGCTCAGGCAGCCTCTGGACCGAAGGAAAAGACGCGGCTGCCTGAGCCTCGCCGTCGCGCCGGCACCTGCTGGTTGGTCAGTCCCCATAGGGCCAGGCCCGCGGAGTGAACCACGCCACCTGTTGCGCGACCCCCGGCTCGTGCTGCTCTCAAGGTGACCCTCGCGAGCGGGCACCCCTCGTTGAGCCGAGGTGCCAGCATCGTCTCATGGCGCCAAGGCGCGGGGATTGGTCGAGGGCGCAGATCGCCCCGTTTGGTGAATGTCCCGCCCAACGTTTCGCTCAATCGAGCGACGGCACGGACGGCCCGAGCGCCACGTGCAGGGTCTCGTCGAGACCGCACGCCGCGCAGGCGAGCGCATACCACTCCGCGTATGGTCGCGCCGAGCGGTCGATGATGACCAGACCCTCCTGCTCGCACGCCGGGCAGGCCACCGGCTGCTTCGGGTCGCTGCGCCAGCGGCGATGCGCTGCGGAGCGTCGCGCGCTGCTGGGCGGCGTCGAGCGGCATGGTAGTCCTCAGTGCCCCTCGAAGGCCATCAGCGCGTGGATCTTGATGCCGAGCGCTGCCAGCTTCTTGGTGCCGCCGAGATCGGGCAGGTCGATGATGAAGCAGGCGCCGACGATGTCGCCGCCGGAGCGGCGCACCAGCTTGGCCGCCGCCTCCGCCGTGCCGCCGGTGGCGATCAGGTCGTCGACGATCAGGATGCGCTCGCCCTTGTCGATGGCGTCCTCGTGCATCTCGATGATGTCGACGCCGTACTCCAGCGTGTACTCCTGCCCGATCGTCTTCCAGGGCAGCTTGCCCTTCTTGCGGATCGGCACGAAGCCGCAGCCGAGCTTGTCGGCAATCGCCCCGCCCAGGATGAAGCCGCGCGCCTCGATGCCGGCCACGCCCTGCACGCCGGCGTTTCTGTAGGGCGCGGCCATCTGCTCGATGGCCGCCTTGAAGCCCTGGGCGTCGCCCATCAGGGTGGTGACGTCGCGGAACAGGATGCCGGGCTTGGGATAGTCCGGGATGGTGCGGATCAGGCTCTTCAGGTCTTGCACGGCTGCGGTCCTCTGCGGTCGAGTTCGGCGCGAGGTTAGCAAGGCGCGCGGCGCCGGCGGTAGGCGCACTCTTGGCGCACTTTGACTAGCGGCGCGCCTCGCCGCGGTGCTCGGTCTTCTCCCACAGATAGGGATTGCGGATGAGCTGATAGAGCGCCCGATAGGCGGCCAGCGAGATCAGCAGCCAGTAGACCGGCATCAGCAGCGACGAGAAGATGAGCCGGAAGCGACGGCGGCGGCAGACGCTGATCATGCCGATCAGGATGGAGATCACATAGCCCACGCCGAGATTGACCCAGGCGATCGCCCGAAACGTCGCGCCGACGCTCGATCTCGGCCGGCAGGAACAGCTCGCCCGTGACCAGGAAATAGGCGAGCAGGGCATAGAAGAGCGGATGCACCAGCGCCGACAGGATCAGCCCGCCCATCAGCGCATGAAAACCCACGGCGCCGCGCCAGCCGAGCTCTGCGTGGAGCCGCCGGGGCTCCGGGTGTGCACCAGATAGGTCTGCATCCAGCCCTTCAGCCAGCGCGTGCGCTGCTTCAGCCAGGTCGCGAGATCGACGGGCGCCTCCTCCCAGGTGGTGCAGGCGAGCACCGACGTGCGCAGCTTCTGGCGCGCCAGCCGGATGCCGAGATCGGCGTCCTCGGTGACGTTGAACGGGTCCCAGGCGCCGGCCTCCACCAGCGCCGCGCGCGCGAAAGTGGTTCGACGTACCGCCCAGCGGCACCGGCAGCCGCAGCCGCTCCAGCGCCGGCAGGATGGCATCGAACAGCACGGAATATTCGATGGTGAACTGCCGCGTCAGCCAGCTGCGCGTAGGGGTTGTCGATGTTGAGCTGGGCCTGCACGCACACCGAGGTCGGGTGCGCCGGCGCGAAACACCTCCAGCGCCTGGCGCAGCTGGCCGGGCTCCGGCCGGTCCTCGGCGTCGTACACCACCACGAACTCGCCGCGCGCGAACTGCAGCGCGTAGTTCAACGCCTTCGGCTTGGTCTGCGGCGCCTGCGCCGGCACGATGATGGTGCGAAAATTGCCCGGCAGGTCGATCGCCAGCAGCGCCCCCTGCGTCTCGCTATCGTCGGTCTCCAGGATCAGCAGGACGTCGAGCTTGGCCGCCGGATAGTCCAGCGCATGCAGCGACTGCACCAGCCTGGCCAGCACGTTGCCCTCGCGCAGCAGCGGCACCAGGACCGAGTAGACCGGCAGCGGTGTGATCAGCGACGCGCGCTGCATCGGAACCGGGCGCGCGCGCCGCCCCGTCGGAGCCGGCCACGATCTGCCGCAGCGCCACCAGGCGCAGCAGCGTCACGCACAGGAACGGCAGCGCCATCAGTCCGGTCAATGCGGCGATGGCGGCTGCCGGCACGACGAACACCGCCGCCGATGGTCACGCCGACCGCGCCCGCCGCAGCCGCGATCTGCCATGTCGAGGTGCGCCTGCCGGCCGAGTCGGTCGGCCGCTCGCGCAGCAGGCGGCGCACGGCCTCGTAGATGCGATCGCCCCAGCCGTGCACCTCGCGGACGGCGTCGATGGCCGACTGCGGCGCCAGCACCACCTGATGGCCGCGGCTGCGCAGCATGGCGACGCGCCGTCCGAGGTCGGAGGGGGCGGCGCTGGTCGCGCTCAGCACGCGGCGGGCGCTGCCTCGCACCACGGCGGGCAGGCCGAGTTCCGCCTCGGCCCTCGTGCATGACGGCGCTGTCGCCGTCGATGATCATGTCCCAGGGCGCGGCTTCGACGCCCAGCGCCAGCGCAAGCGCAGCGGCGTAGTCGGCCTGGCTGACCCATCCCGATGCGATCAGCACCGCATGCGTGGCAACGCCCGATTGCCGGGCTTCGCGCACGGCTCTGTCCAGGGTGGCGTGGTCGAGCAGCCTGCCGACCAGGAACGCGTACTCGTCCGGATGCGACCGCCGATCGGGCCGCGTCTGCGAACCCGCTGTGCGACGCCGCGTATCCGGGCTAAAATGCCCCCCGCAATCGCTCCTGCGATTGCGGGCTGGCCGGCAATTCGGCCACTCGGGTCCAATGCAATAGCCACGTCGGCGCTTATAAATGGAAATAGGCTGATCCCGCATGAACATGTTAGCCAGCACGCGCCGAACCGCGCTCTCATTTTTTGTTGGTGCGCTGCTGCTGCTGGGCTGCGCGCCATGGCCGGCCGTCTCGCAGATCGCCGAGCCCGACAAGGGCGCCGAGTCCAAGGATGGCCAGCCGCTGCAGAAGCGGGTCGCCATCCGCTTTCTCACCGACAGCGACTATCCGCCATTCAACTATTTCGACGAGGACAACGTCCTCACCGGCTTCAATGTCGATGTGGCCCGCGCCATCTGCCTCGAGCTGGCGGCCGCCTGCGACATCCAGGTGCGCGGCTGGGCCGAACTGATGCCGGCCCTGCGCCGCGGCGAGGCCGATGCCGTCATCGCCTCGCATGCCGTGACGGCCACCGCCCTGAAGGCGGTCGATTTCACCGACCGCTACTACCATCCGGCCGCCCGCTTTGCCGGCAAGCGCGGCCAGGCCCGCCTCGACGTCACGCCCGAGGGCCTGGAGGGCAAGAAGATCGCGGTCACCAAGGGCACCGCGCACGAGGCCTACCTGCGGGCGTTCTTCCGCGACAGCGCCATCCGCGCCTTCGAGACGCCGGAGCTGGCGCGCGATGCGCTCATCACCGGCTCGGTCGATCTGCTGTTCGATGACGGCGTCAGCCTGGTGTTCTGGCTGAACGGCACGGCATCGCGCGCGTGCTGCGAGTTCAAGGGCGGGCCGTTCGGCGAGCCCAAGTATTTCGGCGACGGCGTCGGCATCGCCGTCAACCGCGAGGACGTGCAGCTCAAGTTGCAGATCAACGGCGCGTTGAAGAAGCTGCGCGAGAGCGGGCGCTTCGAGGAGCTGCTGTTGCGCTATTTCCCGCTGCGCGCGTTCTGATCCCCCTCCCGCTCCCTCCATCCGGACCACTCCATGCTCCCAGCCAAAGACCAGCTCACCATCTGCTTTGCCCACGCCGCCTACCGCATGGCCGAACGCTTCGCGGCCCGCGCCACCGGCATCGGCCACGTGCAGGTGTTCAACGCCGACCAGCTGACGCAGGCTCTGCCGGACGCGGACGTGCTGGTCGTGTCGATGATGTGGCGCAACCAGCAGATCGACATCGCCCGCAAGCTCAAGTTCATCCAGTCGATCAGCGCCGGCGTCGATCAGTATGACCAGGACCTGCTGCGCGCGCGCGGCATCCGCCTCGCCAGCGCCGCCGGCGTCAACGCGCAGGCGGTTGCCGAGCATGCCATGGCGCTGATCCTGGCCCTGCGCCGCAAGCTGCACATCAGCCGCGACAACCAGATGGCCCGCTTCTGGCGGCCGATGGCGCCCGACATCGCCACGCGCGAGGACGAGCTGGGCGGCAAGACCCTGCTGATCGTCGGGCTCGGCCGCATCGGCGCGCGCCTGGCCAAGCTCGCCAAGGCGTTCGACATGCACGTCATCGCCACCAAGCGCGATGCGAGCCAGGGTGCCGGCGACGCCGACGAGGTGTTCGCCAACGACCAGCTGCCGGCGCTGCTGGGCCGCGCCGACGTGGTGGCCCTCACCTGCCCGCTGACGCCTGCCACCGAGAACCTGATCGACGCCAAGGCGCTCGCGCTGATGAAGCCGACGGCGCACCTCATCAACGTCGGCCGCGGCAAGATCGTCGCCGAGGACGCCCTGATTTCCGCGCTGACCGAGCAGCGCATCGCTGCCGCCGGTCTCGACGTGACGCGCGAGGAGCCTCTGCCGGCCGCCTCGCCGCTGTGGGCGCTGCCCAACGCCTTCATCACCTCGCACGTCGCCGGCGAGACGCAGCGCTACGAGGACTCGGTGATCGACATCCTGCTCGAGAACCTCGACCGCCTGTGGCGCGGCGAGACCACCCTGCGCAACCAGATCGTCTGAGCACTCGCCGGTCCACGCGACCGCACAGCCGCAACAGCAAACCTGTCATCCTCGGCTTGTCCCGAGGATCCAGCCATCCATGAGCACCTGAGCAAGTTGATGGATGGATGGTCGGGCCAAGCCCGACCATGACACGTGTACTCCCACGGCGATTCCGTCAGAACCGGAAAGACCTAGGACACACCTATCGTATTGCCTGCGCGGTCGAACACGTGGCAGGCGGCGGCTGGCAGCCGCACTTGGACAACCTCTCCGCGCTTGATCTGGCTCTGGCCCACGGTCTGGACGACCATTGGCTGCCCGCCTTCGATCCTGCCGTGCAGCACTGAATTTCCGCCCAGTTGCTCGCACAGAGACACCGTCATCGGAATGCCCGCATCAACGAGTTCCACGTGCTCGGGCCGGATGCCGATCTCGACAACGTCGTTGCCGGCGGCGATACCGACGTCCATCTCCATCTCTCCGCCGCCATCGAGAGCGAGACGGCTGCGCCCGCCTGAGCCGTCGTCACGCACCCTTGCATTCAGGAAATTCATCTTCGGGCTGCCGATGAATCCTGCCACGAACCGGTTGGCTGGCTTGTTGTACAGCTGCAACGGCGAGCCCACCTGCTCGACCCGTCCATCCCTCAAGACGACAATGCGATCCGCCATGGTCATCGCTTCCACCTGATCGTGCGTGACGTAGATCATGGTCGCGCCGAGATCAGCGTGCAGCTTCGACAATTCCACGCGCATCTGCACGCGCAGTTCCGCATCGAGATTGGACAGCGGCTCATCGAACAAGAACAGCTTCGGCTCGCGCACGATGGCGCGTCCGATCGCAACACGCTGCCGCTGGCCGCCCGACAGGGCCTTGGGTCTGCGGCCCAACAAGCCCTCGATCATGAGCAGGCGGGCCGCCTGCTGGACGCGCTGCTCGACGACCGATCGCTTGAACCCGGCCGTCTCCAGCCCGAACGCGAGGTTCTTGTACACCGTCATGTGCGGGTAGAGCGCATAGGACTGGAACACCATGGCGATTTCGCGCTTGGCCGGCGGCACCTCGTTCATTCGCTGCCCATCGATGCGCAGCTCGCCCTCGTTGATGTCCTCCAGTCCGGCGATCATGCGCAGCAGGGTCGACTTTCCGCAGCCGGACGGCCCGACGAAGACCACGAACTCGCCATGGCCGACGTCGAGGTCGACGCCATGCACCACCTGGTTCGCGCCGTAGCGCTTCACGACCTGCCTGAGCGAGACTTCGGCCATTGCAGCGTCCCTATCCGAACCGACGTCGCTCGGGCACCCATCCGCCATACTTCGGGTGATCGCTGCCGATCGGCAGGGTCACGACGGTCCCCGTCTCTGCGGAATGATAGATCGCCGTGATCAGCTCCAGCGAGGCACGGGCCTCGCCCAGCGTGACGGGCGTCGGCGCCCCGTCGACGATGGCCGCATGGATGTGCGTGAATTGACCCTCGAACAACTCGGCGCGTCGGCTGGAAGTCGCGCAATGCGGCCGCGATCCGGCGATCCGCGTCCTCGTTGCTTCCCTTGATGTACCAGGGGTCCTTGCCGGGCTTGTAGGGTTCGGTGCCCACGGTTCTCCGCGGTCAGGTTCTCGAACGTGAAGCGCAGCCGTGACAGCTCCTCGGCGGAGCCAAGCGTCAGTGCCAACGCCGCCACCGAACCGTCGGCCATCTCGATGGCGATCGCGCCGCAATCCTCGACCTCGATGGCGTTCACGCGCGTGGTCAGACGCGCCGAAACGCTCTTCACCGGTCCGTTGACGAACGACAGGATGTCGTGGGCATGGATGGCCTGGCTGAGGCAGCACCCGCCCAGCTCCGTCGCCCATTTTCCGCGCCAAGGCACGGCGTAGTATTCCGCGGGACGGCGCCAGGACGTCTCGATGGTGCTGAGGTACGACCGGCCGGTCAGCCCCCTGGCCTGGAGAAACTTCAGTTTCTGCAGCCCATTGCCGAAGCGGTACTGGAAGATCGGGAACAAGGTGCCCGACGCGCTTTCGGCGACGGAAATGAGCGCATCGGCATCTCTCAGCGATCCCACCAGCGGCTTTTCGCACACGACATGCAAGCCGGCACGCAGCGCCTGTTCGGCGAGCGTGCGATGGGTGCCCGGCGGCGTACAAATATCGATGACGTCGAGATCGCGCATGGCGATCAGCTCGGCAAATTGCGCCGTGGCGACCGGCGCGCCGAACTTCGCGGCAATCGCTGCGGCTCTCGCCGCGTCGAGATCGCAGACGGCCTTGATCCGGTAAAGCTCCGGCAAGCGGGCATAGGCCGCGAGGTGCTCCTTGCCGACTCCCAATCCGACCACAGCTACGCTCAGCTTGCGGCTCATGGCATGACACCCCGACCTGTCGCCGTTCCAACCGTCATGCCGCACATCATCGTTTCAGTCCCGACAACGCCACGCCCGAGATGATCAACCGCTGGAAGAACAGGAACACCAGGAATATCGGCAGGATGGCCAGCACCGACATCGCAAACAGCTGGCCCCAGGCCGATGTCCCGGTGGCGTCTATGAACGACCGCAAGGCGAGCGGCACGGTGTAGTTGGCAATGTCGTTGAGGTAGATCAGCGGACCAAAGAAGTCATTCCAGGTCCACAGAAACGAAAAGATGCCGGCCGTGGCAAGCACCGGCAGCGACAGCGGCAGGACGATCTTCCAGTAGATCCGCCATGGCCCGCAACCGTCCATCATGGCGGCCTCGTCCAGTTCACGCGGCAGCCCGCGAAAGAATTGCACCATCAGGAAGATGAAGAACGCATCCGCTGCCAGGAATTTCGGCACGACCAGGGGAAGGATCGTGTCCACCCAGCCGAGGTTGAGGAACAGCACGTACTGCGGGATCAGCGTCACATGATACGGCAGCATGAGCGTCGCCAGCATCACGGCAAACAACAGCTTGCGGCCGGGAAACTCGAGCCTGGCGAACGCGTAGGCCGCGAGCGAGCACGACAGCACATTGCCGACCACCACCAGCACCGCGATCACCAGCGAGTTCCAATAGAAGGTCGTGAAGCTGACCTGCAATGCCGACCAGCCTTCGCGAAAATTCTCGCAAGTCGAGTGACGGCGGGATGATCGAGAGGTCGGTGAATATGATGTCTTCCGGTTTGAACGCGCTCGCCACCATCCACAGCAGCGGATAGAGCATGATCAGGCAGGCGCCGATCAGCACCGCGTGCCGCAAAGGCCCGCAAGTCCTGCCCGCACCTTGCCGCCGCTGGCGCGCGGGGCAGCAGCTGCCTGGTTCTCAACGCGGATCATCTTCGTAGTACACCCAGTATTTCGAGGTCACGAAGCTCACGGCCGTGAAGGCGGCGATGACGATCAGAAGCACCCAGGCCAAGGCGGACGCATAGCCCATGCGGAAGTACGCGAACGCCTCCTGGTACAGGTAGAGCGTGTAGAACAGCGTGCTGTCGACCGGACCGCCGGTGCCGCCGGAAATGATGAAGGCCGGCGTGAAGGCTTTGAAGCCTTCGATGGTCTGCAGCACCATGTTGAAAAAGATCACCGGCGCCAGCAGCGGCAACGTGATCTTGCGGAACTGACGCCACCGGCTGGCACCGTCCATCGAGGCGGCCTCGTAGAGGTCCTGCGGGATCTGCCTCAGCCCGGCGAGAAAGATCACCATCGGCGAGCCGAACTGCCAGATGGCCAGGATGATGAGCGTGTAGATGGCCGTGTCGGGATTGGAGATCCAGCTCGGTCCCTGGATGCCGAACAGCTCGAGAGCGATCCGGTTCACCGCGCCGTTGCCGTCGAACAACTGACGCCACAGCACCGCGATGGCGACCGAGCCGCCCAGCAGCGACGGCAGATAGAGCAGCGACCGGTAGAAGCCGCCGCCGCGCACGGCCTTGTCCAGGATGACCGCGATCAGCAACGCGAACGCGAGCTTGAGGGGCACCTCGAACACAAGGTAGGTGAACGTCACCCTCAGCGCCTGGAAGAAGCGATAGTCGCCCGTGAACATGCGCACGTAGTTGTCGGCGCCGATCCACTGCGGCGGCCGCAGCAGGTCGAACTTCGTGAACGACAGATAGAGGGAGACGAGCACCGGCCCCAGCGTGAAGCACAGGAAGCCGATGAGCCACGGCGCAAGAAACAGATAGCCCGCCAAGTCCCGACGCAGCTTGACCGGCACACGCGCTCGCCCCGCTACGGTAGCTCGATCTTCGTGCGCCGGTATCGTCATCGAGCGCTACAGGGCAACGTCACGCTCGCGCCAGGATGCTCTCGGCCTCGCTGTGGAACTGCTGGGCGCCGTCCTTGACGCTGGCGCGACCGAACGCAACGGTGTCGGCGACGCGCAGCAGCAGCTTCTCGATCTCGCCCGCGCCTTTGGGCGGCGGCGGGGGCAGCTTGACGGCAACCTTGCTCACCGCGGACACATACTCGACCTGCATCTTGCCGAGCTCATCGAGATCGGGCGCCAGCAAGTGCCTGCGCGGCACTCGAGCCCGGCACGCCACGCTCGATGCCCAGCGCCTTGACGCCCTCCGGGTCGTTGACCAGGAACTCGATGATCTTGGCGGCGTCCTCGGGCGTCTTGGTGCGGCTCGACACGCTCATCATCATGGACGGCTTGATGTAGTGCCCGGAGGAGCCGCCGGGCTCGTTCGGGAACACGCTGATGGCAAGCTTGCTCTTGTTGATGTTCTGGAACGCCACCACCTGGTTCGAGTTGGCGAAGCTCATCGCCGCCGTGCCGCGACTGATCTCGTACTGGTCGATGCTGCCCGTATTGGTCGCTGCGACCTCGGCGGGGGCCACCGCGCCCGATTTCCTGAGCTTGTCCCACAGCGAAAACCACTCGGCGACGTCGTCGCGCGTGAATGCCGCTTTGCCCTCGGCCGTGTAGAGCAGCTTGCCGCGCTGGTTGAGCCAGTGCTCGAAGCCCTGCTCCCAGCGGCTGTTGTCGCCGGAGCCCCAATACTTGCCCGGATTGATCTTGGAAATCTCGCCGGCGATCCGGGCCATGTCGTCCCATGTCCACTTCGGGTCGAGCGCCTTGACGCCCACCTTCTCGAACATGGCCGTGTCGTAGACCATGGCCTTGGAGTTCGTGCCGAGCGTCACGCCATACAGCTTGCCGTCGACCTTCCCGCACTCCCGGGCGCCCTCGCTGAAATCCTTCAGGTTGAGCGGCGACGGCATGACCTTCTCGAGCGCCAGCAGCGTGTCGCGCCGCGCGTATTCGAAGATGTAGCGATAGTCCATCTGGATGAGATCGGGAGCATTGCCGCCGGCCGTCTGCGTTCCGAGCTTCGTCCAGTAGTCGCCCCAGCCCAGCGACTCGGCGGCGATCTGGATGCCCGTCTTCTGCGCGTAGGCGTCGAGCGCCGTCTTGGTCCGCCTGTCGCGCTCCGGGTTGCCCCACCAGAAACACCGCACGCGCGTTGCTGCCTGAGCCTGGGCGCCCCGGCGTGCGAAGGCTCGCGGGCACGCTGAGAAGGGCGGCACAGCCACCCGCAAACTGACGTCGCGTTAAGCGGGACACGGGCTTCCTCCTGGGCTTTTTTCTTGCAGCGGCCGATTGGCAAGCTGGGCCGCACTTTCGCGAAGCTTAGAGGCCGACAGGCGTGCGGTCCAGGGTGATATTTCTGCGGTCCCTCCGAGCCTGCCAGCTCCTGGAGCTGCCGTTCTCGTACGCGGCACTCAAGTCGCCGCCGGCGCGCCCGTAGCGGCAATTTCCAAGACGGTGTGGGCGACGTGCTGGCGACCGTATTCGTCCACCGCGCGCACTCTCACGGAGTACGCGCCGGCCTTGAGGCCAGCCGGAACCGGCGCCTTCCACAGGTGCGTCGAAGGCGTGGCCTCCACCCACGGCTTGCGCACAGCGCCCAGCCGACCGAACAATTCGTTGACCAGGGGATCGTGCGCAAAAGTCCGATGCATGGGCAGTGCCCCTGTATCCGCTGCCGATGATCTCGCAGGTGGCCGTAGGTCCTGGGCCCGCCATCAAAAACGTTGGCGACGATCTCGCAACCGTCGACACAGGTGGATAGGAATCGACGATCGGCCCTGCGCGGCGGCTCGCCGATGGGGACCATCCACCATCACACGCATCTGCGAGGCGCTCTTGCTCAACGCCGGCACAAACCGCGTCGTGTAGGTGCTGCCGTCGACGGACAGCACGTGGAAACCGTTGGGCGTGCCGTCAATGCTGTCGGCGCAGGGCATGCCGTTGCGGTCGAGCGGTCCGCACCACCAGCTTCCCGACGCCGCCGTGAGCACGTGGTGATGATGCGGGTTCGGCCCGGCGAAGCCCTCCTCGGACCCCAGATAGTGATGCTCCGTCGTGTGCATATGTCCGGCAAAGCTCACCGTGTGCGGGCGCCCGGACAGCAGCTCGAGCAGGGCTCGCCGATCGATCGTGCTGTCGGACGGACTTGCTGGGTCCTGATGCGACACCAGCGGAATGTGCATCGACACGACAACCAGATGCTTGCGGTCGATGTGCGCCAGCAGGTTGCGCACGAACCGCAGCTGGTCCTCGCCGATCCGGCCGACATAGCTCCCGCCGTGCGACGACACCACGCCGCGACCGAAATAGTAGACGTTGTCGAGCAGGATGAAGGTCGCTTCGGCGAACTGGAATGCATAGTGCCGCGGACCAAAGAAGCGTTTCCAAGTCTCGCGAGACAAGGCGTCCTCAGCCGCACCTGTGTCGATGTCGTGGTTGCCTGGGCAGTGATGCCAGGCCATGCCGGTCGTGCCCGTCAGCTGAAGGTAGCGTGGATAGAGCGACAGATCGTCGGCGACCACGTCTCCGTGGTTGATGGCGAAAGCAGCCGGACTGCCGATCAGGCCGGCCATCACGTCATCGCGCAGATATCCCAGCTCCACATCGTTCTCGGGTTGCGTGTCGCTGAGCAGCACGGCATCGAAGCGGGCACTCTCCTCTCTCCGGACCAGCGCAAAATCGACGTTCGTCGGCAACTCGCCGGCCGGAGACACATGCTCGTAGGAAAAGTGCGGGACGCCGCCCGCGCGCGCGGGCGTGGCCCAATGCGGCGGCTTGATCACGAACAGGCTATCGCCGTCGGCGACGGACAAGCGCCAGCGGCCGTGCGCGTCCGTGGCGGTCACATCCCGACCGTTCGAGACCAGGACGCCGGCGACGCCGCGGTCTGTCGGCTGTCTTTTGCCGGTGCCGCTGCGATCCTCGAACACGGTCCCGCTGGCGACAACCGGGCGGCGCGCGAAGCCCGTGCCGCCTACCAATGCAACGGCAGTTGCCCCGGCTCCAGCCATGAGCTCGCGCCTGGACGGCGGTCCCATGCTCGTCGTGCGATCCTGCATGTGCCTGGTGCCGTCTGTTCGCGTGCGAGCCGCTGCGAATCAGAGCGAGCCTAGGCAGAGCGCATGACGGGATCTTTACATCTGCGTGCCGGTTCCATGACAGGGCGACGCCGGTGTCAGGCAGACAGCCAGTCGGCCAAGCGTATCGGCGGCCCGGCACAGCGCAGCCCGAATTGTCGATCACCAGATCGACGTCGCCCGCATCGAAATCGGCGACAACCCGCTGCAGGCGGGCGTCGACGTCCCCGGCGCGCTCTCGATCGCGCGTCGCCAGCCGTCGGGCCCGCAGCTGCAAGGGCGCGTCGATCAACACGACCGCGGCGTTGGCGTAGCGTGCCCTGGCAACGGGTACGACGCGCCGCGACGCATTGAACACGACGCTGCGGCCGGCACGCGCGGCTGCGTCGATCTCGGCCGGGATGCCGTAGCTGAGCCCGTGCGCCTCCCAATGCAGCGCGAAGGCTCCGCTCTGCAGCTCGGCTGCGAACGCCTCCGGCGTCAGCGTGTCGTGATCCTCCGCCGCATTCGCCTCCCGCGTGACGACGCGCTTGGGAAACAGGAAGCGCGCGATCGCTGCCGAGGCGCCTGGCTGCTTCGCCGAGCACCGCGTCCTTGCCCGCGCCGCTCGGCCCCACCACCAGCACGACACGGCCGGGGCCGATTGGCTCGCCGGCCGCCGGCGAACCGGCTTCAGAGGACACGCTGGCCGCCACGATAGACCTCGCGAACCACGGGAAGGTCACGCACAACACGGATGCGCACCAGATCGGCGCGCAGGCCGGCGGCGATCTGGCCCCGGTCGGTCAGGCCGGCGGCGCGGGCCGGATGCAGCGTGACCGTGCGCAGCGCTGCCGCCAGGCCATAGCCGTCGATGCGGCGCGCGAGATCGAACGCCCCCATCAGCAGGCTGGCCGGCACGTAGTCGGACGAGAGGATGTCGAGCACGCCCTCGCGCGCCAGCGTCTCGGCCGCCACGTTGCCGGAATGCGAGCCGCCGCGCACGACATTGGGCGCGCCCATCAGCACGGCGATGCCGGCCCGGTGCGAGGCCGCGGCCGCTTCCGCCGTGGTGGGGAACTCGGCGATCGCCGCGCCGTCGCCCAGCAACTCCCGCACGTGCTCGGGCGTTGCATCGTCGTGGCTGGCCATGACGACGCAGCGGGCCCTGGCCAGCGCTACCAGCCTGGCGCGGTTGCTCGCGTAGTTGCTCTCGAACCGCGCCCGCTTCTGATCCATCAGGCGGTTGAGCTCGGCCTCGGTGCGACCCGATTTGCCGCCGTAGTAGGTCTTCCACGCCTCCGGGTCGACGAACTGGCGCATGCCCGGCGTGTGATCCATCAGCGAGATCAGACCGACGGCATGCCGGTCGAGCAGGTGCGCGGTCTGCTGCACCACGTCGTCGGTGCAGATCTCGCATCGCAGATGCATGCGATGATCGGCGCGCAGCACGCCTTGCGAGCGGGCGGTGTCGATGGCGCCGATGATGCCGTCCAGCTCGTCCTGCTCCGAGCCATAGTCGAGGTCGGTGCCGATGCGCAGCGAATCGAACACCGTGGTGATGCCCGACGCGGCGATCTGCGCGTCGTAGGCGATGACGGCGGCGACCTGCGGCCAATGCACCTTGGGCCGCGGCTTGAGGTGGCTCTCCAGATGGTCGGTGTGCAGCTCGACCAGCCCCGGCGCCAGCAGGTCGCCCTCGAGATCGATGCCGCGCTCGGGTGCGCGGCCCTGCCCGACCTCGACGATGCGCTCGCCATCGACCGCCAGCCAGCCGTCGACGACGGCTTGCGGCAGCACGATCCTGGCGTTCTCGAACACGCGTGTCACGGCTCAGGCCCGGAAGTTGGTCACGTCGATGCTGCGGTCGCAGACCTGCTGCTTGACATCCTCGTCGTGGAAGATGCCGAGCAGCGCCGCGCCGGCACGCTTGCGCTCATGGATGAAATCGATGACGGCCGCGCGATTGCGCCGGTCGAGCGAGGCGGTCGGCTCGTCCAGCAGCAGGATCGGATGCGTCGCCGCGAACCCGCGCGCGATGTTGATGCGCTGCTGCTCGCCGCCCGAGAACGTCGACGGCGGCAGCTGCCAGAGCGTCTCGGGAATGTTGAGGCGATCCAGCAGCTCGGCGGCGCGCGCCTTGGCCTTGGCGGGCTCGACGCCGTTGTCGCGCGCGGAGGCGGCGACGATATCGAGCGCGCCGACGCGGGGGATGGTGCGCAGGAACTGGCTGACATAGCCGATGGTCGACTGCCGCAGGTGCAGCACGCGCCGCGGCGGGGCGCTGGCGATGTCCACCCATTCGCGGGCGTCGCGCACCATGATGCTGCCGGCGTCGGCGCGGTAGTTGCCGAAGATCATCTTGAGGATGGAGGACTTGCCGGCTCCAGAGGGACCATCGAGCACCGCGCACTCGCCGGCGCGCACCTCGAACGTCACGCCCTTCAGCACGGGCAGGGTGGCGCCGCCGCGCAGGTGCATGACGAACGTCTTGGTGACCCCGTCCAACCTGATCATGCTGGTGTCAGCCGCGCTCATGCCTCAACCCCGCAGATCGGACGAGACGAGCAGCTGCGTGTAGGGCTCGCGCGGATCGTCGAGCACCTGGTCGGTCAGCCCGGTCTCGATCACCCGGCCGCGCCGCATCACCATCAGCCGGTGCGACAGCAGCCGCGCCACCGCCAGGTCGTGCGTGACGATGATGGCGGCGAGCCCGTAGTCGGCGACCAGGCCGCGCAGCAGGTCGAGCAGGCGCGCCTGCACGGATACGTCGAGACCGCCGGTCGGCTCGTCCATGAAGACGAGGCGCGGCGAGGTCACCATGTTCTTGGCGATCTGCAGGCGCTGGCGCATGCCGCCGGAGAAGGTCGCCGGCGTATCGTCGATGCGGTCGGCGTCGATCTCGACGCGCGCCAGCCAGTCGACCGCCTCCTGGCGGATGCGGCCGTAGTTGCGCCAGCCGACCGCCATCAGCCGCTCGCCGACGTTGCCGCCGGCCGACACGCCCATGCGCAGGCCGAGGCGGGCGTCCTGGTGCACGAAGCCCCAGTCGGTGCGCAGCAGGAAGCGGCGCTCGGCCTCGCTCAAGCTCGAACAGGTCGCGCATGACGTCGTCGCGCATGCGGTAGCGGATGCTGCCGTGCGACGGCTTGAGCTGGGTCGACAGCAGCGAGAGCAGGGTGGACTTGCCCGATCCCGACTCGCCCACCACCGCCAGCACCTCGCCGGGGTAGATCTCGAGCGATACGTCGGCGCAGCCGAGACGCGGGCCGTAGTGCTTGGTCAGGCCTTCGGCCGTCAGCAGCGGTCCATCGGCAGCGCGGGCCACGGTCATGACTCTGACCCCTGCCGACGCGGTGGCTTCGCGTCGGCTTCGCGGCGGCCCTCGCAATAGTCGGTGTCGGAGCACACGAACATGCGCCCGCCGGCATCGTCGGTCACGACCTCGTCGAGATAGACGCCGGCAGCGCCGCACAGCGCGCACGGCTTGTCGAAGCGCGTGCGCTCGAACGGGTGGTCCTCGAAATCGAGGCTCACCACGCGCGTGTAGGGCGGCAGCGCGTAGATGCGCTGCTCGCGGCCGGCGCCGAACAGCTGCAGGGCCGGCGACATGTCCATCTTCGGATTGTCGAACTTCGGCGTCGGCGAGGGGTCCATCAGGTAGCGGCCCTGCACCATCACCGGGTAGGCGTAGGTGGTGGCGATGTGGCCGTGCCGCGCGATGTCCTCGTACAGCTTGACGTGCATCAGCCCGTAGTCTTCCAGCGCATGCATCTGCCGCGTCTCGGTCTCGCGCGGCTCGAGGAAGCGCAGCGGCTCGGGGATCGGCACCTGGTAGACGAGGATCTGGCCCTCCTCGAGCGGCGTCTCCGGAATGCGATGGCGGGTCTGGACGATGGTCGCCTCCGCCGTGTGCGTGGTGGTGGCGACGCCGGCGGTGCGGGCAAAGAAGCGGCGGATCGAGACGGCGTTGGTGGTGTCGTCTGCGCCCTGGTCGATGACCTTCAGCACGTCGTCGGGGCCGAGGATGGAGGCGGTGACCTGCACGCCGCCGGTGCCCCAGCCGTACGGCATCGGCATCTCGCGGCTGGCGAACGGCACCTGGTAGCCGGGGATGGCGATCGCCTTCAGGATGGCGCGCCGGATCATGCGCTTGGTCTGCTCGTCGAGGTAGGCGAAGTTGTAGGTCGGGGGCGTGCTCATTCGGCCGCCTCCCGGTCGCCGGAGTCGATGGCCGGCGCGGCTCTCCTGCCACTCGCGACGCAGCTGCCGCAGCAGGGCCAGCTCGGCCTGGAAGTCGACGTAGTGCGGCAGCTTCAGGTGCTCGACGAAGCCCGTCGCCTGCACGTTGTCGGCGTGCGCCAGCACGAACTCCTGGTCCTGCGCCGGCGTGGTCGCCTCCTGGCCCAGCTCTTCGCTGCGCAGGGCGCGGTCGACCAGCGCCATGGCCATCGCCTTGCGCTCGCTGTGGCCGAACGCCAGCCCGTAGCCGCGCGTGAACTGCGGAGGCGCGTCGGCCGAGCCCTTGAACTGGTTGACCATCTCGCACTCGGTCAGCGTGATGCGGCCGAGCGGCACCTCGAAGCCCAGCTCCTCCGGCACCAACGAGACCTCGACCTCGCCCATGCGGATCTCGCCGGCGAACGGGTGCGTGCGGCCGTAGCCGCGCTGCGTGGAGTAGCCGAGCGCCAGCAGGAAGCCTTCGTCGCCGCGCGCCAGCGCCTGCAGCCGCACGTCGCGGTTGGCCGGGAACGCGACCGGATCGCGCGTGATGTCGCCGATCGGTCGTCGCGGCCTCGGATGGCGCGTTCGGCTCGATCAGGCCTTCCCGGTCGAGCAGCGCCGTCACGTGCGGCGCCGGCTGCTCGGCCGGTCAGACCCTGCGGGTCTGACCCGATCGTGGCATCAGCGCTGGAGCCGGCGGTCAGACCCGCAGGGTCTGACCCGTTGCAGCTCGAGCAGGCGGTGCGTGTAGTCGAAGGTCGGGCCCGAGCACCTGCCCGCCCGGCAGGTCCTTGTAGGTGGCCGAGATGCGGCGGCGGATGCGCATGGCGCCCGTGTCCACCGGCTCGGCATAGCCGAAGCGCGGCAGCGTGGTGCGGTAGGCGCGCAGCAGGAAGATCGCCTCGATCAGGTCGCCGCGCGCCTGCTTGATGGCGAGCGCCGCGAGATCGGCGTCGTACAGCGAGCCCTCGCACATGACGCGGTTGACGGCCAGCGTGAGCTGCTCGCGGATCTGATCTGTGGATATCTCGGGGACCTGCGGCGTCGCCGCGCCGCTCGCGCGCCAGCAGCTCGTGCGCCGCCGAGATCGCCGCCTCGCCGCCTTTGACCGCCACATACATCAGGCGTTCTCCGCCAGACGTGTGCTGCGCGGCAGCGCGGCGAGCGAGGTGCGGGTTGCGAAGAAGATATCGACGCCGCAGGGAAACGCGGCGCGGTTGGCGCGCATCTGCGCCGACGAAGTCGGCCGGCAGGGGCGCGGCGGAGAAGCGGGCAGTGCCGCTGATGCCGGGTCCCTCAAGGGTCCAGCCGGCCGGCACTCAGCGTCTCGACCTGCAGGATCAGCGTGGTCGACTCGGTCGGGATAGTCGGGCGTGCCCTGCGCGAAAGCGGACAGCGCCGGCATGCGCGCGGCATCGGCGATCACGGCGAAGGCGGCGTCGGCCGGCGACGCCACCAGCCGGGCGCCGGTGTGAAAGCGCAGGAACGCCGCAACCTCGGCGCTGTCCGCCAGCACCGGATCGAGCCAGACCGGACGTCTCGTAGTCGCACAGCGTCAGCAGCAGGGCGGCGGCCGGCGCGAGCAGCGGCGCCGGTGGCGCCAGCGGCGTATCGAGCCGCACGATCTGGCCGGGCGACGCCAGCGCGCGCATGGCGAGGCGGAACACCGCCTGCGACTCGCGCACGGCATCGCGGAAGGCCGGCTGGATCGCGGTTTGAACCGGCATCTCGCTCAATCCTCGCCGCGCACGAGCGTGAAGAAATCGACCTTGGTGGCGGCCGTCTCGGCCCGCACACGCGCATCGGCGGCGGCGCGGCGCGCCATGACCGGCGCAACCAGACAGGCTTCCAGTCGCGACCGGCAGCCAGCGTCCTGACCCATGGCATCGACCAGCGCCGCGAGCCTGGCGCGGCGATGCGAGCGGCCGAGCAGATAGGAAAAACCGATGGCGCCCGATTGCAGCCGCAGCGCAGCGCGGGTCACGGTCGCCTCGCCGACGTTGAAGGCAGGTCCGCTGCCGCCCATGCGGCCGCGCAGCATGACGAGACCTGTCTGCGGCGGACGCAGCTCCTCGGCGGCCGGCAGCTCGCCCAGCTGGGCCAGCGCCGCCTCCAGCTCGGCTTCCGAGGCCTCCGCGCAGGCGCGCATCAAGGCCTGCCGAGCCGCGTCGGCACCGCTGCTGTTCCCCGTCGGAGTGGTCATGCGCGGCGTCTTAGCGAAGGCCCACAAAGCTTTTGTGACAGCGGGCAAGCGACGCGGTGTGCGGTGGACTGTTGCGCAACTGTCATGAAGCCGTGGCTTGTTTGTCACCGCTGATCGCTAGGTGTGCGCAGCAACAAAGCGGGGAGTTGCACGTTGAGCGCAGCAGCAATCGCGGTGTCGGGAGTCGCCAAGTCGTTCTTCGGCGGACATCCGGTCCTCAAGGACATCAGCTTCACCGTCGCGCCCGGCGAGATGGTGGCGCTGATCGGGGCATCCGGATCGGGCAAGTCCACGCTGATACGTGCGATCGCCGGGCTGATCCCCATCGACAGTCCGAAGCGGCGCAACGCCGGCCCTGCCGTGTGCTGCATCGATATCCTGGGCGAGCCGATGCAGGCGAACGGCCGCATCTTGCCGTCGGCCACGCGTCTGCGCGCCCGCATCGGCGTCATCTTCCAGCAGTTCAACCTGGTGCCGCGGCTGTCCGTGCTCACCAACGTGTGCCTCGGGCTGCTCGGCCAGATCCCGCGCTGGCGCGGCACCTTCGCGCGCTTCAGCGGCACCGAGCTGCAACGCGCCATGCAGGCGCTGGCCCGCGTCGGCATCGCCGAACAGGCCCTGAAACGCGGCTCGGAGTTGTCCGGCGGACAGCAGCAGCGCGCGGCCATCGCCCGGACCTTGGTGCAGGGCGCGAGCGTGCTGATCGCCGACGAGCCGATCGCCTCGCTCGATCCCAAGGCGGCGCGCCGGGTGATGGACATCCTCGCCGAGCTGAACCGGCAGGACAAGATCACCGTGCTCGTCTCGCTGCATCAGGTCGAGTACGCGCTCACCTATTGCCCGCGCACCATTGCGCTGCGCGACGGCCGCATCGTCTACGACGGCCCCTCCAAGGCGCTGACGCCGGCCTTCCTGAGCGAGCTGTACGGCGCCGAGAGCGAGGAGCTGTTCCTGCCGGCCATCGGAGCCGCAGCAGGCGAAGTTGCCAACGGACATGCGCACGACGTCCCCGTCCGCGAGCCGAGCTGGACCGGCGCCGAAGCGGCGGTGGCGCGCGCCTGAGCCGGCCGGCCGGCACCCTCTCCCGGGAACAGCCCGGGTGACACTGAGCGAAAACTGAGCAAGAGGCTAAGGAGTTCAAAGCATGCTTCGCGCACTCATGGCGGCATCGGTCGCGCTGACGTTGGCAGTCGCGCCGGCGCAGGCGGCCGAGGAGATCAACTTCGGCATCATCTCGACGGAGTCCTCCTCCAACCTGAAGAAGATCTGGGATCCATTCCTGGCCGATATGGAGAAGGGCACCGGCCTCAAGATCAACGCCTTCTTCGCGTCCGACTACGCCGGCGTGATCGAGGGCATGCGCTTCAAGAAGGTGCAGATCGCCTGGTTCGGCAACAAGTCGGCCATGGAAGCCGTCGACCGCGCCGACGGCGAGGTGTTCGCGCAGACCGTCGCCAAGAACGGTTCGGAGGGCTACGTCGCCCACATCCTCGTACACAAGGACAGCCCGTTCCAGAAGCTCGACGACGTGCTGAAGTGCGACAAGTCGCTCGACTTCGGCATCGGCGATCCGAACTCCACCTCGGGCTTCCTCGTCCCGACCACCTTCGTCTTCTCGGCCAAGAACATCGATCCGAAGGTGTGCTTCAAGACGGTGCGCTCCGCCAACCATGAGGCCAACGCGCTGGCCGTCGCCAACAAGCTGGTGCACGCCGCAACCAACAACAGCGAGAACATGGAGCGGCTCGAGAAGACCGCCCCGGCCGCCCACGCCAACATCCGCATCATCTGGACCTCGCCCCTGATCCCGTCCGACCCGCTGGTCTGGCGCAAGGACCTGGATGCCGGCCTCAAGAAGAAGCTCGTCCGACTGGCTGTTGGCCTACGGCAAGACCGACGACGAGAAGAAGACCCTGCTGGAGCTGGGCTGGGCGCCCTTCAAGAAGTCGGACAACAACCAGCTGCTGCCGATCCGCCAGATGGAGGTCAATCGCGGAGATCATGAAGCTGAAGGCCGACGAGAAGGTCGCTGCGGCCGAGAAGGGCCCGAAGCTGGCCGAGCTCGAGAAGCAGTTCGCCGAGCTGGACAAGCAGATCGCCTCGCTGAAGCAGTAGCTCGCCGCGTACTGCCACGCATGCATGCAATAGGCCGACACGGGCCGCTCGAGAGCGCGCCCGTGTCGGTGGCCGTTTGGAGATACTCTCAATGACGCTCGCCGCCCCTGCCAGCCGGTCGAATGGCGCCCTCTCGGACATCGCCATCCCGCAGAAGCCGCTGGCGTCGCGCGCCCGCGGCTGGCTGCTGTGGCTGACGATTGCCGCCCTGCTGGCGTGGAGCTGGGGGCCGGCCGAGATGCACAAGATCGGCCATCTGTTCACCGACTGGCGCAACATGGCCGAGTTCGGGTCCGGCTTCCTGCGCCCGAACTTCAGCGACTGGGACGCCTACGCCTGGGAGATGGTCGAGACGGTGCAGATCGCCGTCTGGGGCACGGCGCTGGCGGTGTTCTTCGGCATCCCGTTCGCCATCCTGGGCTCGGCCAACGTATGCCCGGCGTGGATCGTGCACCCGGTTCGGCGCATGATGGATTCGTTCCGCGCGATCAACGAGATCGTGTTCGCCCTGCTGTTCGTGGTGGCCGTCGGCCTCGGCCCGCTGGCCGGCGTGCTGGCGCTGGCCGTGCACAACATCGGCATCGTCGCCAAGCTGTTTTCCGAGGCCGTGGAGGCGATCGACCCGCGCCCCGTCGAAGGCATCCGCGCCACCGGCGCAGGGCCGCCTGCAGGAGGTGATCTTCGGCGTGGTGCCGCAGGTGATGCCGCTGTGGAGCTCCTACACGCTCTACCGGTTCGAGACCAACGTGCGCTCGGCCACCGTGCTCGGCATCGTCGGCGCCGGCGGCATCGGCCATTCGCTCTACGAGAACATCCGCAGCTTCCACTATTCCGAGACGGCGGCCATCATCATCATCGTCGTGCTGACCGTCATGCTGATCGACATCCTCAGCGCGCGCATCCGCAAGGTGCTGGTCTGAATACGGATTTGAGCGCAACTCGCCCGCGATGGCCGGCTCGCGTTAACCATTTGTTAACCATCCCGGCCCAACCTGGGCTCGGGAACCCTGGGGGGCATACCAGGGGGATACAACTATGCTTTCGAGGATCGCCTGGGAACTTTGTACACGGGCGTTCGAGGCGTCGCGAGATGAAGGGCTCAACCGGCCCGTGCGGCGCTCCCTGCAGCAGTTCGGCGTAATCTGGTTCTGGCTGGCGCTGACCCTGGAGGGTCGGGCGCGTGAGGTTTGGCGCGAGCATCGCGTCGATGCCTCCGGCAGCGAGATCCCGGTATTGGCAGCCTGGTCGCTGCCGAACAATCCCAAGATGCGCGGCCTGGGCCTCGGCCGGGCGTGGGTGGTCGCCTGCCCGTTCTGCCGCTGCTATCACGTGCACGCGCCGGAGGAGGGCAGCCGGCCTGCGCATTGCCATGGCTCGCCGTCCGATCTCGACATCTATGCCCTGCGCTACGAGGGCGAGCTGCCGCGCGGCCTGTGGGAACGCTTCCATCTGAGCGTCCTGGAGGAGAAGCCCAAGCTGCTGTGCCCGCCGCATCGCAGCAGGGTGTCGGGTGCGCTCGAGGCTGCGTGAGCGGTCGCGGGCAGCAGGCCCGAAAAAAACACAAGCAACAGAGGAAGCCTCCGCATGGCGGCTTTCTCGACTCGTCTTGTCCCACTCCCGCAAATTCCTAGCTGTGCCGCCAAGCTGACGCGCAAGAAATAGCCTCGCCCGCACGGCGCCCGACGATCGCTTTTGGGTGTGAATATCCGCCTACGTCGATAGCGGTCGGGTCGGCCGTCCTATAGTCTGCGCACGCGGGTAGTATGTTTTCTGGGGGGCCTGCCGTGACTGACTGCATGGTTATGACCCGTTGCCCAAGCACGGGCCAAGAGATTGCTACTGGCATCGCCTGCGATTGGGCGACCTTCAACAACCTCTCCGCCGAGCTGCAGCCGCTCCGCTGCCCGTCTTGCGGCGGCGAGCATCGCTGGACCATTGAAGATGCCTGGCTGGCGCCGGTGGCAAGCATTGCGGGCGCCGAGCGAGCATCGGAAAAGCCAAGCCGGATAGGTCGGATCGACGGCGGTCGCACTCGCGTGGCCCGACGGCGACTCACAATAGAAAGCGCCCCATCACCGATGGGGCGCACAGCGTGCCGCGCTGCGTCACGCCTATTTCTGCTTCGGGACGGCCGACTTGACGAGCGGGTTCTTGCAGCCCGCCAGGTACTTGGCGTCAAGCTCGGCAAAGCCTGGCTCGTTGGCCTTGACGACCTTGGCCTTCAGGAGTGCGGCCTTGTCCTCGGGCTTTTCCTGCACGAACACATGCGGCGCCGCGCAGGTGAACAGCATGTAGCCGCGCGCGTCCTTCTTGGCGGTCACGCGCGAAGCGTCGCCATAGCGGTAGATGCGCTCGCCCTGCTCACCCGGAATCACGACGTAGGAGATGCCGTCGCCCGACGTATAGGCGGCCCGGAACTGGGCCAGCGCGGGATCAGGCTCGGCGGCAAACGCAGTCGTTGCAGCAAGCGGCAAGACGACCGCGGCAAGCAGTGCGGCTTTCTTCATGTGCACCTCTTTGAGATCAGCGTCCTCGGGCGGAAGCACCGTAGATGGACCCTGCGTGACGACGCGGCAAGCTGCTCCGCTGCCGCGGCCGCGACGAAGGTGGCCCCGCCTCGGGTCGCCACGATCATTCTTCTACAAGTCTCCAGAGGAAGAACACTAGACGCTAGAGGAGTCGCATTCGACTAAAAGTCGATCCAAGATTGCCTCGCGCCGCAGCAAGCTAAATCGCAGTGCGGCATGATCAAAGCGAAGCGAACTGCACGCAATGTTTATCCACGGCCCAGATTCAGGCCGTGCGTTGGTCATACTTTCGGATTAGTCTATTCAGCAATGAAAGGGGGAAGTCTTGAAACCTGTACTGCAAGAGAGGCCAATATGCTGCTGTCCAGGAAGCGTTGTCCCCACACCGGCGTGGTGAATTTGTTCATCGAGGCGGAGCCGCATCTGGCAATCGGTTCCGTGCTCAAGGCGGATGGATCATCGGGGTATCTGTGGCTCTACTACACGGATCCTTGTGCCGCGACGGGAACAGCGCCTGACTTGAAGACCGCAGAGCGTCGCGTCGCCGAGCAGCATCGCTTGGCCGCGAGCAACCAGGACACGTCGATCGGCCACGCGGCCTGAGTGTCCGACCATGCAAGTCGCAAGCGCGGGCCCGGATGGGCCCGTTGCTTTTTGTACGGACGTATCAGCGTTTCGCCAGCGCCGCCTCGATGGCGCCCGTCATGTCGGCGGATAGCGGCTCGACTGTCGACCCGTAGCCAGCGATGAGCTTGCCGTCCCGCCCCACCAGATACTTGTAAAAGTTCCACTGCGGCGTGGCGTTGGGCCCCAGAGCCTCGCGCGCCCAGCGATAGAACGGGTGCGCGCCTGATCCCCGTACCGACTGCTTGTTTGTGAGCGGGAAGGTGACGTTGAAGGCGCCCTGGCAGAAGCTCAGGATCTCGCTTTCGGATTTCGGCTCCTGCCAGCCGAAGTCGTTGCTCGGCACGCCGACCACGACCAGCCCCTTGCCCTCATAGCGCTCCCAGAGTTTCTGCAGTCCCTCGTACTGGCGCGTGAAGCCGCAGAACGATGCGGTATTGACGACCAGCAGCACCTTGCCGCGCCACTTCGACAGCGGCAGCTTGCCGCCCTCGATGGCCTCGAACTCGTGGTCGAAGGCGTTTCCTTTAGCCGGCTCCGCCGATGACGTCATGACAGACATTAGGAACAGAGCGGCGGAGACAGTGAGTGCAAGTGACAGACGCATTGCCTTCTCCGCCGATTGCAGGAACTGCGGTCGAGCCCAGTGTGGTGTCTCGCAAAATGCCATCCGACTTCGTAAGCAGCTCGATCATGGCATTTGCGCGACTGAGCCACACTAAAATCAACTCTTACTGGTACCCTTCAGTCTGCGAATTACCTTGCCGACGGTGCGGCAACCGTAAGGCAATCCGGAGACAGGACACTTAGTTCGCGGTGAAGCAGTACAGCAGGCCCACGCCGCCGGTGGTCTTCAGCGCGTCCACGCTGCACCCACGCGAGCCGTGCGAAGAGTTCCACGACTTGGCCTCGGCGCTGTCGTTCAGGCCCATGCGGTCATGATGACCGACGACGGCTGAGCCTTCCCCACTTTTCGTCCAGTTGCCGCAGGTTTTGTCGTCTGCTCCAGCAAAAGCGGTGCCGTCAGGCTGTGAGCCGGTCAGGACATCGTGCGTGTTAGGGGTGTCGCCGCGACCATTGACGACCTCGCCCTTCTCGGTGAGCGCCGTCTGCTTGGTGAGGTTGTTGCTGGCACCGTGCAGGTCGCCGACATCCTTGGCGATCACGTCGCCCTTCGCATTCTGCCACGGACCGCGGCCGATACGATCGCGTGCATTGACAGCCGCGGCTCCGCCGGCCGCGCTGGTGCTCAGATAGGCCCGCCACGTACGGCTGCCCGCCCCGACGCTCTGCGCAAGGGCCTGGCAGTGCGCATCGGCACCGCTCAATCCGCCGAGGTCTCCGCCTTTGCCGGTGCCCGTGCCGGTAATGAAGAAAGTCATGCTCGACTGCTGTGCCTGGGCGCCAGTGCAGGCTCCCAAAACAACGAACGCCAACGCCCCCGCAGCCCAGATGCGGGCTGTCTTGTCCTTGCGCATTGCTTCACTCCCGATCGATCCGCAATCACATCAAGTCAAATCAATAGTAGATGCTGCCGGGTGCGCCGCCGCCTGCCGCGATTGCGTCACCGTTGATGGCCACCGCCTTCGGCGAGGCCAGGAACGCGCACACATGAGCGATCTCCTCGGCCGTGATGATGCGCTTCAGCACGTTGCCGGATGCCATCTGCTTCTCGGCATCCTCGGGGCTGATGCCTTGCGCCTTGGCGCGGCGCTCGATCACGCCCGGCGTCGCCTCCGTGCGCGTCAGGCCAGGATGCACGCACACCACCGAGATGCCGCTCGGCCCCAGCTCGTCGGCGAGGTTCTTGGTCAGCGCCACCACGCTGACGTTGCGGATGCTGCCGACGGTGGTGCCGGTCTGGCGGGCGCCGAGCCCGCTGATGTTGACGATGCGACCCCACTTCTGACGCATCATGTGCGGGGCCACCTCGCGGGCGGTGCGCATGTAGCCCACCACCTTGGTGTTCAGGTGGTCCCAGAATTCCTCGGTGGTCAGCTCGGCCAGCGCCGGCGGCTTGGTCTGGCCGCTAGGCTTGGCGGCGCAATTGACGAGGATGTCGACGCGCCCGAAGGCGGCCACCACGTCGGCGACCATTTTCTTGACCGAAGCGTCATCGCCGGTGTCGCCCTTGAAGCCCTTCACCTGGCCGCCGCCGGCACGTGCAAGCTCCGCCGCAGACGATTCCAGTGCAGCGAGATCCCGGCCGACCAGGGCGACATTGGCACCTTCCTTGGCAAGCTCCCGACCGATCGCCTTGCCGATGCCGCGGCTGCCGCCCGTGACGATGGCAACCTTGCCCTTGAGCTCGAGATCCATGCGTGTTCCCTTCCGCTATTACGTTGCGATGCTTTGGCAGGAGTGTCGGGAGCGCTGGGGTGAGTGTCAATGTACGAAAGCGCGAGGCTGCCGGTCAGCCGCGGGAAGCCGCCTTGAAGCCGGCCGATTGCGCGTCCTGCTCCGAGCAGAACCAGCGGCCGCCGCGCGAAGTCTGCACGCGGCCACGCTCGTAGTCGGGTGCACCCGGCAGCACATAAACGCGATCGCCATCGCGCACCAAGCCCTTGATCGGGCATCCGTCGGGAGCGCGGCGCTTGGCTTCCTCCCAGGCCTTCGCGCGATATTCCGAGGGCCGTTCCGCCTCCCCTCCGACCCACAGTCCGGCCTTGGCGCCCCTCGCTTCCCGCTCCTGGGACGCGTAGCGGGCAAAGAAGCTTTGCTCGCCGAACACGTGGCCCTTGCGGACCAGCTCGCTACCGATGTCGGTGTCGCCTGCCGTGCAGTACGCGAGCGTCACGCCGGCGCTGTCGTTGCCGTCCGCCGTGCAGCGGATGCGCTGATTGCCGATCGCGCGGGACAGGGCCTGCTGCGCGGCGGCACCGCACTTCCATTGCTTGCCGCCCTTTCCGCAGCGCTGCTCGGCCTTGGGCGCCTCGATGCCCGCCAGCCGCACGGTCGTGGTGCCGATGCGCAGCGTGTCGCCCGACAACGCCTGCGCGCGCCCCTCGATGGGCTTGGCGCTAGAAAACGACGGCAGCCAGCCGAGACTGGCCCGCTCGCTCGCGCCCCGGCCGACAAACCAGGCGACGCCCGCCACCACGACCACCGCCAGCAAGGCGACGGCCAGGCGCACGGACAGGCCGCCGAGCGCGGCAAAGCGCGGCACGCTGATGCCCGTCATGTTCGACAACATCGGCCACGTGGCCGCGAGCAAAGCCAAGCCGATGCCGACCGCGAACAACGTCTCGCCATCCGCCCCCATGCTCCGAAACCGGCCGATCCCCGACCCCAGCGCAATCGCCCCCACCAGCGCCAGCGGACCGCCGATGTTGGGCCGCTCCAGCACCACGGTGAGGGGACGCAATGCCACGCCGAGCTTCTCGATCAGCACTTGTATCGCAGCCCACACCTTCTGCAGCAGCAGCGCTCCTCCAGCGAGCAGCGAACTGCCGGCGCTTTGCGCAGCCATCCCCGCGACGCCGAGGCCGACGCGCGCGCCATCCACTGCCGCCGCACCGGCTGCCTTGGAGCCGGCCGCCAGTGCCGCTCCGGCGGCATTCATCTGCTCGGCGGCGGCGTGCTTGGCATCGTCGATGCGACGCCGGCGGTTCTCACGCCGCACCTTGATGGTGGTGCGGATGTACCGGTGCCATTCGAAGTCCTCGGGCTTCTTTCGCCAGCCGAACATCTCTGTGCTGCGCTCCCGCTCGAGCTAGATTATTGGACGCGCCGCGCCATTTGGCGGGAAGCTGCGTACAAATCATGGCAGCGATGGGACGCCAACAGCAGCCCGAAGCGCAATTGCCGGCGGCCCACAGTGCACAGTTGCGCACTCGCCGCAGTTCCTGGCCGCAGGGCAGCCGCGGTTATTTTCCCGCTTCGCACCTGAGGCAATTCGTGCCCCGATACCCTAAAGCTCAAGGTGGCGCTCGTCGCGCTGCGGTTGCAGTATGACCCCGGGACGACGGGTACGGAGCAGGGAACCTCGATGAAGGGCATCATCCTGGCGGGCGGCAAGGGCACACGGCTGCATCCGATGACACAGGTCATCTCCAAGCAGCTGTTGCCGATCTACGACAAGCCGATGATCTACTACGCGCTGACCACCCTGATGCTGGCCGGCATCCGCCAGACGCTGATCATCTCCACGCCCGAGGACCTCGACAAGTTCCGCCAGCTGCTCGGCACCGGCGACCGCTGGGGCCTCGATCTCACCTATGCCGCCCAGCCCAAGCCCGAGGGCCTGGCGCAGGCCTACATCATCGGCGCCGAGCATGTCGGCCAGGGACCCTCGGCGCTGGTCCTCGGCGACAACATCTTCTTCGGCCACGGCCTGACCGACGTGCTGTCCAAAGCCTCCGCCCGGCACGCCGGCGCCACGGTGTTCGCCTACCTCGTCAGCGACCCCGAGCGCTACGGCGTCGTGCAGTTCGACGCCAACGGGCGCGCCATCTCGATCGAGGAGAAGCCGAAGGCGCCCAAATCGCGCTGGGCCGTCACCGGCCTCTACTTCTACGACCATCGCGCCCCCGACATCGCCCGCAAGCTCAAGCCGTCGCCGCGCGGCGAGCTGGAGATCACCGATCTCAACCGCGTCTATCTGGAGATGGGCGAGCTGCAGGTCGAGAAGCTCGGCCGCGGCTACGCCTGGCTCGACACCGGCACGCCCGACAGCCTGTCGGAGGCCTCCGACTTCGTGCGCGCGCTCGAGAAACGGCAGGGCACCAAGATCGCCTGCCCGGAGGAGGTCGCCTACCGCATGGGCTTCATCGACCGCCGGCAGCTCGCCGAGCTGGCACGCGCCCTCGGCTCCTCCGCCTACGGCCAGTACCTCGCCGACCTCGCCAGCGAGGAGCACCTGGAGTAGGTCACTACGCAAGAAGGTGGCGGATATGAGTGCCAGGCGGTGTCATGTCAACGGCCTGGCACGATGGACCCTCAACTGCAGACCATTTCCCCTCCGCTCGGCACGGTGGAAAGAGCCACAATTGAACTAACGCATCTACTCGGACTGTGCACCGCACAAAGTTGCGCCATCTCACACACAGCCAACGAACGCATGTTGGCGGGCGCGCCGCTCGACGCTTGACGACAGTCCTTGAGGGTGTTGCTGTCGTGGTCGTGATAGGTGAATTGGTTCCTGTTGATCCCCAGTGTCGGGAAGATAGGGTATCCTGATCAAATCGATCAGCCTCGCGCGGGCCGAACTGGGGCGTGATGGGGCGAGGGAGTGGTTCTGACCCAGGTTCAGGTATTTATCTCGTCGACTTTCGTCGACTTCGTTGCAGAACGGGAGCATCTTACGCGGACATTACCTGTGGCGTTGCGCCAACGACTGTCGCCGCGATCCATAGACGTCTCGCTGATAGATCTGCGCTGGGGCATCGCGAAAGCAGCTTCGTGAAGTCGGGGCGGTGCGTGCTTGCCTCGGAGCCGTCGAACGATCGGCGCCCTATTTGTCGGACTTATCGGAGATCGGTATGGGACTATTCCGGAAATCAAGCCGGAGGATGTTGACGCCTATCCATGGCTGAAAGAAATGGATGGCAAGAGCATCACCGAGCTTGAGATTCTGCATGGCGTCATCAACTCGAAGAACGCGAAAGCGATCTTCATCGATACGTCGACATCCGGTGAGCTGGTCGACCCGCGCGTCCAGAAATTGAGATCACTGATTGCGTTGTCAGGAGCCCCTGTTCTGCGTCAGCCGCCGAACGTGGACACCATGCTTGCGTTCATTGTGGACCATCTGGCGGAGGTCTTGCAGCAGAGCTTGCCTGAAGGGGAACCGCCGCTGACGGCACTTCTCGCTCAGCACCCACCGCCTTTTTTCGGCAGAAGCTCTTTATTGAAGGTTCTTGTCGGCCTGATCGACAGAAAAGAACCGGTCATCTGGATTCACGGCCCGAGCGGTGCAGGCAAGAGTGCGCTGCTAGCGCACGCTATTGCTCATGCGGATGAAACCGTTGCGACCGCCACATTCCCTGACGATGTCGACTTGCAGAACTTCCATAACACGCTCTCATCGATATGGAAGTCCCTCGTCCCCGAAGACGATCTTGCGGGTCTTCGTCCGATGGATGTGCGCGAGTTCTGCGCCCGCCTCAACAAGTTGGCGACCGTGTCCGCCAAGAACATATTCCTAGTCTGGGACAATGCCCCGTTGGACTGGTTCACGCTGCACGCCAACAATCTCCTCAAGCTTCCAAAGAATGTTCGGACAGTCATTACGGCGCGCGAGCGGCCGCCTCCAGGCGCCGTTGTTCGTGCGCTGCCGGTTGCAATGCCGAACCGCGATGACATTCAAGACTTCGTGACAGGAAGGCTAGCTAGTGTCGGGCGGAAATTGCCTGAAAGCGTAGCGGGCAGGTTCATTGCTGGCCGCGCCATGGAGGATTATCATTTCGCCTCCATCGCTCTTGACGAGCTTGTCTTTGCGAGTTCGCATGTGCACTTGGCCGACGATGCCAATCGACTAACGCGATCAGGAGGCCTTGGCCCATTGATCGAGCAGGTGGTCGAAGCGCTAAACAAGCATTTTGGCGACAGTCGCGCCGCAGCGGCACTTTCGGCCGCGTTCCATTACGAAGAGCCTATACCAGAGAAGGTGCTCCAAGCGCTGCTCGCCATAGATGCCCTTCGATATGCAAGTTTGCGCATTGCTTTGAGTGGTGCCTTCGCGGACCATCCAGCAGGTCTCACGCTGCGATCCTCATACAGGCGCGCATTGGCGACGTCGTCGCGTCTGAGGGCGAAGACAGAGATCGAAGCACGCCATGACCTAGCGGCGCGGTTGCTCCAGCTTACGCCGCCTCGTCGCATAGATGCCATGCGACAGTACTTTCGAGCGGGCAATGTCGATCGAACTCATCGCTATCTTCGAGCAAGCCGCTATCGACGACAGCGAGGATGCGGACATCGTTCGCGCAGCCCCATGGCTGCGCTGGGCGAAGAGCCAAGGGGCCGTGGTTGATGTGGCCTTCTCCCACATTCTCGACGCGAATAAGGAGGCCGACGGAGCCGCGCTACCGCAAGTCATGATCCTTGCCGTACTTTGCGATCTTGTTTTGCCCGGCTCCAGTATGGCTGCCGGTTTTCACGCATTGGTCGGCCAGATCGGTGGATCTCGGATGGAGGCGGGAAGTGCGCACCGGCTCGCTATCACGGCGCTGGCGCAGCGCGACTGGTCAAGGGCAACTGGATCTGCCATCGATGCGCTGGTCGCCGCGGTGCGCGATGGTCAGAATGACATCATCGCCGGCATTCTATCCACACTAGCAGCCGCCACGGCGTCGGCGGGCCGGCCGCGGATCGCCGAATGCTGGCTCAACGCGGCGCTTGAGGTGCTTGGCCAAATGAATGATCGCGACCCTGCGATGGAATTCGGCTCTGCAATCGAACCTTGGCCAAGTGCTCAAGGAAACTGGTCGCACCGACAAGGCAGTCGTCGCGGCGCAACGCGCTGTCGATCTCCGTCGCGCAAGCGGCGACTATGAGCGACTGCCGCTCGCTCTTTCCAATCTCGGCTCCGTTCAACTGGCAGCCGGCAGGGTTGAGCAGGCGTTCGCCAGCCTGTCGGACGCCTGGGAACTGGCGACAGAATTGAAGTTGCCAAATCGAGGTAACCTCGCGACCACGCTTATCGTGGCGCAGGGCCGCCGCGGAAAGCGCGTCAATGCCTTGTTCGACTCTCTGGCGCGATCGCTGCAGCATGATTCGGGCGTCCGGCTGGAGGAGGTGGTCGAATTCCATATGACTGGGGCCGAGCGCTTTGCCGAACAAGGCGACGGTAAGCGCGCGCTCCAGGAACTCGACAAGGCGAAAGCGCTTTTGCTGCACGAACAAGGTGACATTTGGCGGGAAGTCGAGGCGCGAAGGCGCTTCGTGGCGGACAAGCGAAGCTGGACGTGGGCAGGGCGCTTCCGCGGATGGCCCGCCAGCGAACTTCCGAGGAGGGGCCGAAGCGTCTGTGGTCCCTGTTTAACACGGAGGAGTACACTCGCTTTTTTCTGGTGGGATCGCTGCTGGCGGTGGCTTCCGACAACGGCGAGGCGATCATCGTCATCTGCAAATCCGTCGATGACTTGTACAAGAGCCCCATCGACGGCATCGATTGGGCGGCCCTAAAAAGGGGCGTCGGACCTGCGCCTAGCGAGCACGACTATATCGTTGTCTACAGCGCGGCGGGGCGTTTTCTGGCCTTTTGGATGCCGGTTGTGCCGATCAATCCCGTTTTCATCGGCGCATTCAATGCAGTCATTGCGGCAACGGCTCCCGCGCTTGATGACGTGCGCAACGGCGAGATGCAGACCGAAGGTGATGAATGGACCAAAGTGCTTCGACGATTGGTCGAGGCGCGTAAACAGTCTGAGGCATTACATCCTTCGGAGAAGCAAGTCGAAGGATGTGGGCATGTCGTGCATGACGTGTGCTCCTATTTTCCCCGCCTAAAGACGTTCGCGATTGCCGAGCGCGTGATGAGAGACGGCTTGGTGTTCTCCTGGCTCTCAGAGATCGTCAGCGCACAAAGCATGGCCTATCCCGCCGTGCTCTGGGTGGAAGCTGCAAAATCCCGCCCCATCATGTATTCGGATTCAGGAGACGGACTAGGGGCGCCTGTCCTGGCCGTGGCGCTTGAGGTTAGCTCCGCCGTCGAACGTTTCGGCAAGCCATTCTTCGGCGTATTCACGCCCGAGGGACACAGAACTCTGGCAAAGGATCGATTGAGGAATTCCGCACTCGGTCCTGGGAAACGGCGTTGGAGTTTCTTCGGCCGGCTAATTGAGGCGGTTTCGCACAAGCCTTTCCGGGTTCAAAAGCGGTAATATCCTTCTCTAAGCACATTGATTTCCGTTCCAAACCCGGCAACAGCCGTGAGGCTCAGACTCAGTCGCATGCCGACCCATCGCCCATCGTTGTAATAGGAGTGCACGACCTAGGGAAGGCCAGCGCGACGGCTTGCCGATTGACTCCTGGTCCGCATCGCCCCTTATCTGCACCATAAATTGCATCGTTCGGGTGCTCGCGGCATCGGGGAACGACCTTGCGTCTGGCAGTGATCGGCGGCGGCCCGGCGGGGCTCTATTTCTCCTCCCTGTGGAAGGGCCGGCATCCGCGCGACGAGGTGCACCTGTTCGAGCAGAACCCGGCCGGCGCCACCTGGGGTTTCGGCGTGGTGTTCTCCGACCGCGCGCTGGAGTTCCTGCGCGAGGACGATCCCGAAACCGTCGATCTGATCTCGCCGCGGATGCAGACCTGGCGCGACATCACCATCGTGCATCGCGGCCAGGCCGTTCCGATCGATGGCGTCGGCTTCTCGGCCATCGGCCGGCTCGAGCTGCTGCAACTGCTGCAGCAGCGGGTGCGCGCGGCCGGCGTCGACCTGCGCCTTCGACAGGATCGTGGGCTCGGTCGATGAGCTCGACGGCTACGACCTGATTGTCGCCGCCGACGGCGTGAACTCGCTGGTGCGCCGGACCTTCGAGACGCGAGTTCGGGTCCTCCCAATCGCATCTCGCCAGCAAGTTCGTCTGGTACGGCACGACCAAGCCCTTCGAGACGCTGACGCAGACCTTCGTCGCGTGCGACCTCGGCACCTTCAACGCGCACCATTACCGCTACGCGCCGGCCATGAGCACCTTCATCGTCGAGTGCGATCCGGCCACCTGGTCGCGCGCCGGCTTCGACAGCAGGACCGAGGACGAAACGCGGGCGCTGTGCGAGCAGGTGTTCGCCGATACCCTGCAGGGCCACCCGCTCATGTCCAACCGCTCGATCTGGCGCAACTTCCCCTGGATCTGGAACGAGCGCTGGTCGCATCGCAACATGGTGCTGCTCGGCGATGCCCTGCACACCGCCCACTACTCGATCGGCTCCGGCACGCGGCTCGCCCTGGAGGACGCCCTCGCCCTCGCCAAGGCGCTGGAGGCCGAGCGCCGGCGATCTGCCCGCGGCGCTCGCCGCTACGAGGCGACCCGCCGGCCGATCGTGGAAAAGCTGGTCGAGCGCGTCGAAGACCTCGGCACTCTGGTACGAGCGCTTTCCCGAGCACATGCGGCTCGAGCCGATCGATCTCGCCATGAGCTACATCTGCCGCTCCGGCCGCATCGACGCCGAGCGCCTGCGGGCCATGGCGCCGCGCTTCATGCACCTCTACGAGAACCGCCGCGCAAGGCTGACACCGAACGGGAGGAGACGCCGACATGACAGGACGGTTCGCGCCAGATCCCCGACGGCGTGCCGCGCGACGCGCCCTGCAACGCCGAGATCGGCTTTGCCGTCCCCGATCGCTACAACGCCAGCGCCATCCTGTTCGACAACCTGATCGCCGGCAGCCACCGGCCGGCCGTGATCGGCCCCGCCGGCTCCCGCACCTATGGCGAGCTGGCGGCAGACGCCGTGGCCTTCGGCGCGGGCCTGCTGTCGCTCGGACTGCAGCGCGGCGACCGCGTGCTGCTGTTCCTCGACGACACGCCCGCCTATCCGGCCGCCGTGTTCGGCGCCATCCGCGCCGGCCTCGTGCCGCTGCTGATCAACACGCTCACGCCGCCCGATCTGCTGCAGTTCTATCTGTCCGATTCCGGCGCCACGGTCGCCATCTGCGATGCCGCGTTCGCCTATCGCTTCAATGCCGAGGCCTGCCGCGCAACGCGACTTGAAGACGGTGGTGATCGTGAACGGCGCCGCCACGGCGTCCGGCCCGGTCGCAACCCAATCCGCGGACGAGTGGCTGGCGCGGCCGACCGGACGGCTGCCTCCGGCCGACACCCATCGCGACGACATGGCGTTCTGGATGTACTCGTCCGGCTCGACCGGCCGCCCGAAGGGCATCGTGCATCTGCAGCACGACATGCTCTACACGCACCTGTCGTACGCGCGCCACCTGCTGCAACTCAGAGCCCGACGACATCTGCTTCTCGGTGCCGAAGATCTTCTTCGCCTACGGCTTCGGCAACTCGATCACCTTCCCCTTCTGCGTCGGCGCCGCCAGCGTCCTGCTGCCCGGCCAGCCCAAGCCCGCCGCCATCTTCGACTGCATCGCCCGCTATCGCCCCACGGTCTTCTTCGGCTTGCCGACCCTCTACACCGCGCTCACCAAATCCGCGGAGGCTGCCGGCGCCGACCTGTCGAGCCTGCGCCTCGCCGTCTCGGCCGCCGAGGTCCTCTCAGCCGACGTGTTCAACAGCTGGAAGGCCATGTCCGGCCTCGAGATCATGGAGGGGCTCGGCTCCAGCGAGGTGCTGCACATCTACCTGTCGAACACGGCGCAGGCCAAGAAGCTGGGCGCCGCCGGCAAGCGCGTGCCGGGCTACGAGATCCGCCTGCGAGGACAGCCAGGGCAAGGCGGTGGCGGACGGCGAGGAAGGCATCCTGTGGGTGCGCGGCGACTCCAACGCGCCGCGTCTACTGGAACCGTCCCGACAAGACCGCCGAGACCATGCGCGAGGCCGGCTGGATCTACACCGGCGACCGCTTCGTGCGCGACGCCGACGGCTTCCACTTCTTCCGCGGCCGCGCCGACGATCTGGTCAAGGTCAGCGGCCAGTGGGTCTACCCGCTCGAGGTGGAACTCGCCCTGGCCGACCATCCATCGGTGCGCGAATGCGCGGTCGCCGCCATCGAAGGCGCCGACCGCCTCACCGTGCTGAAGGCTTTCGTCGTCCTCAACGCCGACGCGAGCGCCGCCGACCAGACCACCAAAGACCTGCAGGACTACGTCAAGGCGCGCCTGCTGCCCTACAAATACCCGCGCATCGTCGCCTACCTCGACGAGCTGCCCAAAACCGGCTCCGGCAAGATCGACCGCCAGGCCCTGCTCAAGCAGGCCGACACCTGACGCGAATTGCAACGTCATCCCGGCGCCGAACGCGCGGGCGCGTTCGGGACCAGGCCGGGACCCAGGACACTTCAACACAGAGGCGCGTTTCACGCATGCGCTGGTGGGCGAAGCAGCGGGCGTCGCTTGATGGTCAGGAGCACTGGGTCCCGGCCTGGTCCCGCTCGCGCGCTTCGCTTGCGAGCGGCGCCGGGATGACGACGCCGCTAAGCGATCGGCACGATGCCGGCGTGCTTGGCTTCCGCCTCGGGCTCGACGTGGATCTGCACCTGCGCGCCGTGCACCGCCTCCTTCAGCGCCGCCTCGATGCGATCGCAGATCTCGTGCGACGCCGCCACCGTCATCTTGCCCGGCACGACCAGGTGGAACTCGATGAACGTGACGCGGCCCGCCGTGCGCGTCCTGACATCGTGCGCCTGCAGAGCCCCTTCGGCGCTGCTCGAGATCACCTGGCGGATGTGGCGGGCGACCTCGGCCGTGACGGCTTCATCCATCAGCCCGCTCACCGATTCCTTCACCAGCTTCCAGCCGGCCCACAGGATGTTGGCCGCCACCAGCGCGGCCAGCGCCGGGTCGAGCACCTGCCAGCCGGTCAGCGCGACGAGCGTCAATCCGACCAGCACGCCGACCGAGGTGGCAACGTCCGTAAAGAGGTGCCAGCCATCGGCCACCAGCGCCGGCGAGCGCTGCCGCCGTCCCCAGGTGATCAGGAAATACGACCAGCCCGCATTGATCACGGTGGCCACGCCGTTGATCAGAATGCCCTGCACCGGCTGATTGATCGTGCGCGGCACCAGCAGCGCGTCATAGGCCTCGCGGAAGATCAGCAGGGCGGCGATCACGATCAGCACGCCCTCCAGCACGGCCGAAAAATACTCGGCCTTGTGGTGGCCGAACTGGTGCTGCCGGTCGGCCGGCTGGTTGGCGATATGCACCGCGTAGAGCGCCGCAACCGCCGTCACCAGATTGACGATGCTCTCCAGCGCGTCGGAATAGAGCGCGACGCTGCCCGTTTGCCAGTAGGCCAGGAATTTCAGGCCGAGCACCACCAGCGCCACCACGATCGAGCCGAGGGCGGCGAGGCGAAGCTTGGCGGCGATTTGCGTGTCCGGCATCGGGCTCAGGGCGGTGGAGGTTTCGCGCCACATGGCATGTCTGGCACCTGAACGCCAGCCTCTTTGCCGTTCCCTCTCGGCACAGAAATTAGCCACACCTTTCGCCGGCCGCAGGCTACCGGCACAGCTGCGAATCAGATGCAAAGGCGACTACCTCTGGCGCTGCCGTCGAAGTCGCCGCGTGTGCGCTTGCGCCGACGCTCAAGGAGCCTGCCAATGGCCAATTTCCCGACACACATCGGCGTCGGCACCGTGGTTTGCGGGGCGCTCGCGACCGCGACGCTGGCGACCGACCTGGTGACGCCCAAGGACGTCGTGGCCATAACGCTGGCCGGCGTGCTGGGATCCGTGCTGCCCGATATCGACCTCAAGGATTCGCGGCCCAGCCGCGCCATGTTCGCCGGGCTCGCCATCTTCTTCTCGTTTGCCGTGCTGTTCAGCGTCGAGAGCCGCTACTCGATCGCCGAGATGCTCATTCTCTGGCTCGGTACGCTGTTCGGGGTGCGATTTGTGGCCGGCAACGTGTTCCATCGCTTCAGCTATCACCGCGGCATCTGGCATTCCCTGCTGGCCGCCGCCTTCTCGAGCTTCCTGACCGCCGCGGTCTTCTATTGGATGCTCGGCCGCGACGAGAGCGTGTCGTGGTTTGCGGCGCTGTTCATGCTGGTCGGCTTCCTGACGCATCTGACCCTCGACGAGCTCTACTCCGTCGACGTCATGGATACGCGCATCAAAGCCTCCTTCGGCACCGCGCTGAAGTTCATCGACGGCAAGCATCCGGGTCACACCAGCGCGATGGCCGCCGCTGCCGTGATCGCGTTCCTGCTGGCGCCCTCCATCAAGCCGTTCGTCGCCGAAGTGGCCCAGCGGCCGGTCTGGACGGCGCTGCAACTGCGACTGCTGCCGCGCGAGCACTGGTTCGGCGTCGACTGGCGCGGCACCGCGTTTGTGCCCGGCCGGCCGAAAGCCGAAGTGCAGCCGGCCAACACCAGCTCGATCTCGACCGGCTCCATCGAGCCGGCCCCGGACAGCAAGCCCAAGCAATAGGCTAGAGCTTCCGCCCCCACGTGGAATAGCGATCAGCCGCCACTACCCAGTGCTGAGCCCGTCGAAGCACGATTGCCGACTCACTCGCCCTTCGACGAACTCAGGCCAGCGTCTTTACTTCGTTACCGAGCGCGAGTGGTCTGGCGCCAACGGAAGATACCGGTGTCTCCTCGGGCTTGTCCCGAGGATCAGCGTCCGCCGCGAGCTGGCGGATGGCTGGATGGTCGGGACAAGCCGACCAACTTGGATGCCACTGTGGATCACCACCAGGGCGTCATCGAGCAGTCAGTACTGCGAAATTCGTTCGACATCAGCGGCACGTGCCGACGAATTTCGCGATCAGCACTAGTGCGATGATCGAGAAGTCCGCTACCACGTGTGCGGCTAGGTTGCGCGGCGACTTCATCTGAATGCACTGAGATAGATGCTATCGCGAAATTCGTTCAACATCAGCGGCACGTGCCGACGAATTTCGCGATCAGGACACTACGCCAGACGCAGCAGCACCGCGCCTGCCAGCACGAACAGGGCCGCCACGACCCGCACCGGCATCAAAGGTTCGCGCAGCACCAGCGTGCTGAACAGCGCCGCGAACAGCACGCCGGTCTCGCGCAATGCCGCCACCAGCGCGATCGGCGCAACCGTCATCGCCCAGATGGCGATCGTGTAGGCCGCGAAGGAGAGCGCGGCGCCGCCAAGCGCCAGCGGCCAGTTGACGAGCAGCGCCGGAGTTAGACGGTGCGGGCCCTTGCGCAGGATGCCGTGCGCGGCCATCACCCCGCCGCTGAGCAGGAACATCCAGGCGGTGTAGGCGGCGGGAGCGCCCGACAGCCGCGCACCCAGCCCATCCACGATCGTATAGACGGTGATGGTGAGCGACGTCGCCAGCGCGAACCCGACCGACCGCGCGTCCACGCTCGGCGCCCGCCCGCCCTTGAACGCCAGCAGCAGGATGCCGATCGCCAGCATCGGGATGCCGGCCCAGCCATACAGGCCGAGCGTCTCGTGCAACAGGACGCCTGCCAGAACGGCGGTCATCAGTGGCGCCGTGCCGCGCGCGATCGGGTAGATCTGGCCGAGATCGCCGTCGCGGTAGGCTTCCGCCAGCGTCAGGTAGTAGGCCACGTGGATCGCCGTCGAGGCGAGCAGGTAGGGCCATGACGCCAGCGCCGGCAGGCCGGTCACCACCACGGCCGGCACCGCCACGAGGCCGGAGGCCGCCGCCACCAGGCCGGTGGCCGTGACCGGCTCCAGCCTGAATTTCAGCAGCGTATTCCAGCCGGCATGGCAGGCAGCCGCGGCCAGCACGGCGATGAAGACCAGAGGGTCCATGATGTGCGAGTTGCGGTCGATGCGCGGGAGTGCGCGGCTCCGTATAGCCGATCGCGCAGGCTAATGTGACAGGTGCGTACGCTATTGGAGGGTCCGGCGCCCGACAAGATCGCGCTGCGATCGAGCCGCCGAACGCAGCGCGACCTCGCCGCCGGCGGTGAAATCCGGCGCATCTGTGGCAACACGAATGCAACGGTGGAGTGAGATTGTGCACTCAGCGAGCATTGCGGAACCGGCCGCTGCGCCGCAGCCGCGAGACTAAGCGTCTGGACATGCTTGCTGTTTCTCGGTTGGAGGCGACGCGCGCATCTCTTGCCGAGCGCACGTGCGAGCAGAACTGCTTGACGGGCATCGCGCGGTTTGCGCCTCATCTGATAGACTACAGCACAAAGCGATCAAGCAACCAGCAGGAGCGTCGTCATGCCGATCAATTGGGCAGATATTCTTTGGATGCCGATTGGCCTGTTGGCCGGTTTGGTATTCGTGTGTTCGTTGATTGGCAACTCGCTGACGCGCAACGCATTCGTCGGCGCGATCATCACCGTCATCATCTTCGTCGCGTTCTACGTGTTCTGGGACTACTACCCGCACAACCTGGTGCCGGGCATCCGCCTGCCGCTCAGATAGCGCGCCTGGGCGTGCTTGGTCGGGATGCTGTGCCGGATGTCCCGCATCGACTCGCATCCCTGCAAGGGTGCGAGTAATATTGCGGCTGGGATGGAAGTTCATCCGCGCCGGGATCGTTCGGAGGAATAGGCATGTCCATTCACGCCACCGTGCTCGTCGCGGCGACGCTGATCGGTGCGGCGTTGTTCGCACCCACGACGGTCCGGGCGCAGGCCAACGCGTGCGATTCCCAGGCACAGCGCGCGGCCTGCTCGGAGCAGTGCTGCGGACGCAGGACCTGTCCGCCCGCGTGCGAGGCCGATTGCGTGCGCGCCTGCGTGACGGCCTGCAAGGACCCCTCGCAGGCGTCGAGCTACCAGAACCAGATGCGCTCCTTCCAGCAGCGCTGCGGCAACCGGAGCATGCAGCGAGGGCAGCTCCAGTTGCCGACCAGGTGAGGTTTCGCGCGGGGTCGATCTTGTCAGGCAGCGCCGGCTGCGACAGCTGTCGGCGCTTGCTTTGTTCGTTCGTTTAGGGGGTAACCGATGGTCGACGTGCGGCAATCCGAGGGCCCGGCCGACGTTCTAGCCGGCCGCGAGTCCGGCAAGGGCTGGCTCAACGGCATCCTGACTGGCCTGTTCGCCTTGCGCGTCCCGCTGGTGATCGGCCTCGCCACCGTCGCGGTCCTGACCGTGCCGGACCAGATGCGCGAGATCCATCGCATCCTCACGCAGGAGCGTACCGAGAACATCCTCAACTGGCACTGGGTCTTGTGTGTTCTTTCGCTGCTCGCCCTGTCGATCGTGATCTGGATCACGACGCGCCAGCACGCCGAGGATTTTCACGACGAGATTGCGGGCGAGCCCGGCGGCACGTTGCGCTGGATGCTGGCATGGGGCCCGCGCTTGCTGGCCACATTGCCGTTGCTGGGCGCCGCGCTCGGCATCTGGCTGAGCCGCTCGTCGGTCGTCCGGCTGGACGACATCAACGTCGAGGACATCCCTGAAAACCTCAGGGCCATCCTCAAGCAGCAGGTCGACATGGGCGGCGAGTTCACCAGGGGCGTGCTCGTGTGCGTCGCTCTCGCCGTGCTGGTCTTCATCCTGGTGTCGCTGTTTGAGCGCAACCTTGCCCCGACGGGCAGCCGCCAGGCGCGCCGCGTCGCGACGCTGAACAACTGGCTGTTGTTCCCGCTGTTCATTCTCGCCTCGATCGGCCTGCTCATCTATTACCCCGTCTGGCTGCCGCAGCAGTTGGGCTCCATCCCGATCTTCGCGCTGTGGATGGCCAACATCGCCGTCCTGCTGGCGCTGTTCTGGGGCTACTCGAGGGTCGTCGGCTTTCCGATCTTCGCGCTGCTGGTGGCCCTGCTGATCGCCTTCGAGTCCTCGGGCCGCACCGACAACCACCAGTTCCGCCATCAGACGGTGGCCAGTGGCATCCCGCGCCCGAGCGTCGAGGAGTCGTTCCGCACCTGGCTTGGCTCGCGCGCCGACCTCGATGCGTATCGCACTGCCGGCAAGCCGTACCCGGTCTACATCGTGGCTGCCGAAGGGGGCGGGCTGTACGCGGCCTACCAGACCGCCAAGCTGCTCGGGCGCATGCAGGACCTCTGCCGCAACTTCGCCCAGCACGTGTTCGTGACGAGCGCCGTCTCCGGCGGCAGCCTCGGCGCGGCCGTCTTCTCGGGCCTCACCCAGGAGTACGCCAAGAACGAGCCGGCGCAACCGTGCCTGCAGTCGTTGCCCGAGGCAGGGCAGGTCGAGAAAGCCGCCGACACCATCCTGTCCAAGGATCTGCTCTCGCCGGTGATCTGGGCGACGCTGTTTCCGGACTTCCTGCAGCGCTTCGTGCCCTATCCATTCCCCAAGCTCGATCGCGGCTACACGCTCGAGCTCGCCTTCGAGGACACCTGGAACTACAAGGGCGGCCCCAAGAAGAACTACCTCGAAGGCTCGTTCTTCAATCTGTGCGGAGCCGATGCGGCGGCCTGCGCGAAAGGCGCGACGCCGGCGCTGGCCATCAACATGTCCAACGTCGAGACGGGCATGCAGATGGTGCTCAGCCAGATGGACCTGAGCAACTGGCCGCTGGAGGATGGTCCCCCCCGCCCCTTCGACGTATTCAGCAACGGCGCCGACCCCGTCGATCTCACCGTCAGCACGGCGGTGGGCTTGAGCGCGCGGTTCCCGTGGATCTCGCCGCAGGGCTGGTACACCTTCAACGAGCCGGGCGAGGTGCTCAAGCCCGGCGAGCGGCCGAGCAAGCGCCGCATGAGCTTCGTCGACGGCGGCTACGTCGACAACTCCGGCGTCGTCACGGCCACCAAGATCGCCCGCCTGCTGACCCACATCACCAGCAAGGACCCCACCTTGCCCAAGGTGGACATCAAGCTGATCGTCATCTCGGCGGCCTGGATTCCCTTCGATCGCTTCTGGATCGATCCGCCGAGGAACGAGTCGCTCAGCGAGTACGTGTCGCCGTTCGTGGCCGCGCTGGCCGCGTGGCAGGGCCGCGGCTACACCGCCCAGGCCGACGTCACGGCCGACCGCCTCTACAGCGTCATCGACATGGGCGTCTATTACAACTTCATGCCCCTGCCGGTCGGGTGGCACCTGTCGACCCTGTCGCGCAAGTACATCGACCAGTTCAAGGGCCATCCCGAGAAGTGCGATGAGCTGAAGGCCAGGCCGTCCTCGTTCAATCACGCCACCATGGCCGGATCCTACATCTACCAGGCCAACTGCTCGGCCGCGAAGATCATCAAGGACCTCACCCCCAAGTAGCGCGCGGCTGTTCCGGGTACGCACGCTGTCATCCCGGAATTTCGCAAAGCGAAATATCCGGGACCCAGGCGCTCTTCGCCAGCCTGCGCCTGCCCGCTTGACGACTCTTTGAGGTGGTGGTCGGCGTCCTGATCGGCAACGCCTAGGTAACCGCTGAAATGCAAACACTGCGAGTAGCGCTCGCCGACTGGACAGACTTCGATGCCACGGCCCACATGCTGGCGCAGTGCTTGGGTATCATGCCGTCTCAGCTGGAAATGAAAGAAGCCAAGTGGGTCTATTGGAGCGAGAATCCTCTTGGAACAATGCTCTTCAGCACGCTCGAGCGTCTAGTAGAACTCGGCGTTCTCGAGAAGCGTGAGGAGCCCGACCTTCAATACCGTTGGTGCTCGACATACCGCGTCGCCAATGAACGCGCCTAGGCCTGCAATTTCAAACTGAGACACTTACCGTAACCTCCCTGAATTGGCAGGCCGCAGCCTCGCGTGATAGCGTGCCGCCGCCCATCACATCCGAGGAGCGACCAGCGTGACCAAGCTCAAGGCTCGCCCAGCCTCCAAGCGCACCATGCTGCTCAGCGATCCGCGCGAGGCGCGTCGCATCATCCGCAGCGGCGACTTCGACGGCCACACGGCCGGCATCGCGCCGGACTTCGTGCAGGGCAACCTGTGCATCCTGCCCAAGGACATGGCGATGGAGTTCGCGGCCTTCTGCCAGCGCAACCCCAAGCCCTGTCCGATCATCGGCATGGGCGCGCCGGGCGACCCGTCGCTGCCCGATCTCGGCGACATCGACATCCGCACCGACGTGCCGCGCTACCGCGTGTTCAAGGACGGCAAGCTGGTCGACGAGCCCTCCGATATCCGCAACTACTGGTCCGACGATCTCGTCACCTTCGTGATCGGCTGCTCGTTCTCGTTCGAGAAGGCCATTCTCGACGAGGGCATCCGCCTGCAGCACGTGGCGCGCAACACCACGGTGCCGATGTACCGCACCAACATCGACTGCGTGCCGGCCGGCCGCTTCCGCGGCAAGATGGTCGTCTCCATGCGCCCCTTCGTGCCGGCCGATGCCATCCGCGCCGTGCAGATCACCTCGCGCTTTCCCGCCGTGCACGGCGCGCCGGTGCATATCGGCCTGCCGGAGGCGATCGGCATCGCCGACCTCGCGCGCCCCGACTGGGGCGATGCCGCCGAGATCGGCGACGGCGAGCTGCCGGTGTTCTGGGCCTGCGGAGTGACGCCGCAGGTGGCCGTCGAGGCGGCCCGGCCGTCGATCTGCATCACCCACAAGCCGGGCTCGATGCTGATCACCGACCGCCGCAACGCCCCGCTCGCCGCCATCTAAAGGCGTCTGTTCGGACTGCCCCCTAGCCACTCGCGGCCTCCTCCCCCTGTGACGAAGGCCGTTCTGCAGGCCTTCGTCACGCACGAGGGGGGAGGATTGGAATGCCACGAGCTTAGCTCGCCCATCTCCCAGCGATCCGCGAACACGACCGGCGAGCTAAGCTCGATGGCATTCCAGGTGGGGGTGGAGCGCCGCACATGCCGCCGCTCGCCCACCTGATGCGTCCAGCGACTTAGGCTGGCGACGGAGCAAAGCGCACGGTCGGCGATCGCCAGCCCAAGTCGCGGACGCATCTTCCTCCCCTCTTCGCATCGAATGAGCGCATTCGATGCAGGGGGAGGCCAAGCGTAGCGTTTCACAATCAAGGTCGGCTACGGAGGAAACCCTCAGCGGCAGATCAGCACCGGCACCGTGCTGTGGGTCAGCACGTTGACGGCCTGGCTGCCGATCAAAATCCTGGCGATGCCGCGCCGGCCATGCGACGACATCACGATCAGGTCGCAGCCCTTGCTCTTGGCCGTGTCGATGATGGCGTCGGCCGGATAGTTCATCACGTGCACCGTCTCGCAGGCGACTCCCGCGGTCTTGGCCATGGAGCTCACCGCGGCCAGAATGTTTTCTGCGTTCTCGGCCGCCACTCTCTCGTATTCCATGGTTGGGAAGGCGGCGCCCGGGTCGCCGGCCACCATCATGGTCGTCCAGGGCTCGGTGGCGGTGACGGCGGTCAGCTTGGCGCCGAGCCGCTTGGCCAGCTCGATGCCGCTGGTCACGGCCTTGGCCGCAAGCTCGGATCCATCGGTGGCGATCAGGATATGCTTGTACATGCGCAACTCCGCTCGATTGGGCCGGAGACTGACCATAGGCGCGTTCACCCTACCAACCGCGTAAATGGCCGACCCGCAATTGATAACTCTTTAGAAACGTTGCGGACTTTGATGCAGGTCAAGCCGGGCGTGCCGGCGCTGCAGGAACAAGAACGGTCGGGCCGCGTTCGTTTCCCAAGCAAAACAATATCAGGTGTGGCCATGAGCACGAAGCGAGCCCGGGCCGAGCCCGGCGATCGGACTATGCGCGACGATGACGACGATGTGCGTGCGTGGATTGTCATAGGCCTTATCGCCTTCGCCTGCCTGCTGGTCGGCTGGCTGCCCATGCTGAGTTCGATCCGCGCCTAGCGCTGCCTAGCGCGCAGGCCACGGCAGCATGGAAGTGGCGCCGCGCTCCCAGGTATTTCGCGAACACGCGGTGTCCGCGCAGGCCCGATAACTCAGCGCGGCCCAAGCGCTCCCGACATTCCGTCCTGTCGACCAGACATGTCGCCGATATGACGTGGCAAATGCCACAGCCTTCGGCCAGTCCCACGGCTAGCGTGCAGCCACGGGCGTGCGATCGTTATTTATTAAATCACTTCGACTTCCACCAGCGGGGCGGTCACGCACTAGAATTGGACAAAGCGCAGGTTCGCTGGATCGAAGAGATTTGCGCGCAATTCGTCCGGACGCGCGGGGCGCCGGCCGATGCAGAGCGACGGCTCGCAAGCTTGCGGGCCGTTGCTTTTTGATGACCTCGTTCGGGACTTGCGCCAGGCGCACTCGATGCTACGCTGGCTCTGGCGCCGCTTCGACCAACGTGTCCGAATTGCGCCTGGTAAGCAGCGCCTCGACGCGTTCGATCAGGTCCCTGACCGAGAACGGCTTGACCATGTAGTCGTCGGCACCCGCCTTGATGGCGCGGGCCCTGTCGTGCTCCTCGCAGCGTGCGGTCAGCATCATGAGCGGCACGGACCTGGTGGCCGGCCGGCGGCGCAGCCGCCAGCACAGCTCGATGCCGGAAAGACCCGGCAACATCCAATCGACGATGAGAATGTCTGGAACGCACTTCTCGATGCTAGCTTCGACTCGATTGCCGTCGGTGAGCGTATCCACGGTGTAGCCTGCACACTCGAAGTTGTAGCGCAGCAGCTCGAGCAGCGGCTCTTCGTCTTCCACGATCAAGATGCGCGTTGGCATCTGATAGTCAGCCTTCTGTTGGCGGCCGCGAGCTTGCGGCCTGGACCAGGGACGCTGAAAACACTCCGGGAGGTTCAATTTTTGGGAAGCGTGATCGGACTTCGAGAATGAAGATCCAGCTCGCCAAGGCCGATCACCCGACAAATGCAAATCAACGAGGCATCTAGGCTATGCCTGCCGCATGAAGGGGGTATGACAGGCATCGGGTGCGCTTGTGCACAAGGGCGCTGCAAATTGGCGCCCCATGACGTCGAGGGCCGGCCGCAGCGTCGCGACCGGCCTCAGCTTGAGCACTGCTGCTGCTAGGCCTGACGGTCGATGAGCCAGCCGGCGAACAGCGCAAAGGCACCGCCGGCATGGAACGGCCAGAGCTCGGAGAGCGCTTCCGGAGACGTCCACTCCGGACGCAGAAAGAAATGATAGTGGCAAGCGCCGAGCATGAGCACGCCGCCGGTAATGATAGCGGTTGTGACGAGCAGGTCGCGCAGCGGCGAACTCGTCCTTCGAATGGCGTCGATGATTTGGGTCACGCAGTTACCCCCCAGGAACGCCCGCGAGGGTATCTTAGCGCTTCTATGTGAGAGACGGTTGCAGAATTTCTGACCAATCGATGACGCAGCGCGCGGCAGTGGCGTCAGAGCAGCGGATTGAATCACCTCGCCTGATCGGCACGTGGCGGCCGAAGCGTGAATCCTGCTCTATCTCTTGAACGCAGAATGAGATTCACGTTCTGATGGAAGCCGAAGTGCTTCCATCCAGAACGATCTCACTCAGGGCGTCAACACGAACGTCGGCGATACCGGCAGGGCCGAGCGGTTGGTGCTGATGGCGACCAGCGTGTTCAGGAGAACGAAGATTTCCTTGGTGTTCTTGGATTTCTCGTTGGGCACGCAGTAGCGCGTGCCGGCGTATTCGGTATCGGCAAAGCAGTCCGCGCGGCCGGTCTCGATGGTCAGCAGGCGGGCCTCGCGGCGCGGGTCCTTGCGGCGGCTCAGCTCGCTCAGCTGCACCCGCTCATGCTTGATGTTGGCGAGCAGGTGTCCGTAGTACTGGAACACGGCGTAGGGAGAGCGCACCACCGGCGCCACACCCTCGATCGGCGAATTGAACTGGAAGCGGAATTGCAGCTCACGCGTCTGCGCCAGGTCGCGGTTCTTCGATTGGCATGCGCCCGGCGCATCGGCCCGGCCGGGCATGCCGTTCTCCTGCGCGATGGCCGGATCGTAGCACACGAAATATTGCACCTTCGCGCCCGAGTCGCCTGACCCGGAGGACTTGCCCTTGCCGGCGCCTGCCGGCTTGCCCGCCGTGGCAGCCTCCACGGTGACGCCCCAGCGCACGGCCACGCGCAGGAAGTAGAGGAACTTCTGGTATTTGCAGGCGACCGGGTCCCGCCACACGCCGCGTTGCGAAACCGGCTCGAAGGCCTGCTCGGTGCCGTCGTACAGGCCAACGCAGGGCGCGCCGTTGTAGGGCACGTCGTCCTCGGGGTTGTTGACGAACAGCAGCGACCGGCCGGCCAGGCGCACACGGAAGGCCTCGATCACGGAATGCAGCACCAGCTCCTTGTTCAAGCCCGCGTTGAACAGCAGGTTCAGGCTTTCCAGATCGAGCGGCGACATGAAGCCGCCGTAGAATTCCTTGTTCTCCAGCGTGCCGACATCGAAGGAGTTGCCCTGCGCCGCATTGGCCGAGGTGCCGAAGATCTGTCCGATCGAGACGCTGGTCGGATGCCTGGCATAGGCATTTAAGGAGGCCGACTGGTTCATCGAGAGCGAGCCGGTGCCGGTATACTTCGACACGGCGACGAAGTTGAGCGGCTCCGAACGGCTCGCGCGCACGATGTTGGTGAGGATGGCGCTTTCGCGGACGTTCTGGGTGCCGATATTGATATCGGAGGCGCGCGGAGCCAGCGTGCTGTCGATACAGCCGGCCAGCAGCAGCGCACACAGCGCAGCCAGCGGCTTCAATCGCAATACGCAACGCCACAACGCCATACGCGCCTAACGGAGCAAACAGCCCCGATACTCCCTGCGAGCCGCACACTGGCAACAAACAAATCTGCGCCGCCGACAAGATCAGCGGTCTGCACTATCGCATGCATAGCATCGGCCGACGGATAGCGCTGTGGCGGGGGGGCCACGATGCACCGAATGGCGTTGTGCTCCGGTTGTTCAGATGCGTGACGGTTAACCGCAAGGGACGAGCGGGCAACAATAAAACCGATCTTTCGTGCCCTACAGGATGCTCGCCAGCACCACTTCGCGTAGCACGCGGGTTGGCGGTATCGACTGGTCGCCGGCGCCGTAGTTGCCCGCGGTGATGGCAATGACGAGTTGCTGCTCCGGGATGATGAACAGCCGCTGGCCACCTTCACCCTGCGCCATCCACATGCGCTCCAACCGCCCCACTGCCCAGCCTTTCGGCCTACCGAAGGCGATGTCGAGCGCGAACCATTGATAGCCATAGCGGCGAACTTCGTCTGCACCGACGACCGGGGCGATACAGCGGCTCACCCAGTCGGCCGGAACGACAGCACGCTCGCCTGCGTTGCCGCCGTGCAGCATCATCACGCCGATTCGCGCCAGATCGTGCACCGACATGCGCGCGCCCGAGGCGGCGAAGGGCTCGCCGTCGCGCCCCGTTGCCCACTCCGTTGGACCCATGCCGAGCGGATCGAACAGGTTTTCGCGTGCGAATGCGTGCAGCGTCTTGCCTGAGCCCTTAGCGATGATGCGGGCGAGCAAGGCGGTCGCACCGCCGCAGTAGGTCCAGTGCGCGCCGGGCGTATCGACGACGCGCCGCTCCAGAATGTAGCGATAGCGATCCGGCGCAGCGTCCATGGCGGTCTCGCTGTTGCGCGGGTCGGAATAGGGCTCGCTGCTCTCGTCCCAGTCGGTGCCCATCGTCATGGTCAGCACATGCTGGATGGTGAGCCGATCGCGGCCCTCCTTGTTGGCGAGATCGGCATATTCAGGAAACGCAGCAAACAGCGGCGCTTCCGGCGGCGGCACTTTCCCCTGCTGCAGCGCGATGCCGTAGAGCAGAGCGACGATGCTCTTCGAGCACGACCGCAAATCATGCAGCGTATCGGGCGCGAACGTGACGTGTCCGATATCGCCGATGCCGCGTGCGCGATCAGGACCGGCGAAATAGCGCTCCAGCACCAGGCGGTCGTTGCGCACCACGACGATGCCGTGCAGGCCCCACGCGCGCTTGTCGGCGACGAGCTTGTCGAGCCGTGCGTCGAGATCGGGCGCAAAGCCGGCCTCAGCGGGGGCGATGGGCCGCCACTCGAAGGGACCTGCAGCAAGCGAGGGGGTCGGCGACGCCATCAGCGCGGCTCCGATTCCCAGCAGCACGTGCCGCCGATCGAGGCGCGACATGCGAACCTCACTGGGTCAAGCCGGTGTCAGACCCTCCGGGTCTGACACCATATCATCTCCCTTGCCGAAGCGCGCACCAGTCACCACCAGAGTGCGCGGTGTCTGACCCGGAGGGTCAGACACCCAATTCAGTGCCCCATCGCCTTGCCGATTTCCTCGGTCATCTTCTTGGCGTCGCCGAGCAGCATCATGGTGTTGTCGCGGTAGAACAGCGGGTTGTCGATGCCCGCGTATCCCGACGCCAGTGAGCGCTTGTTGAACATCACTGTGCCGGCCTTCCACACCTGCAGCACCGGCATGCCGTAGATGGGCGAGGTCTTGTCCTCCTCGGCCGCCGGGTTGGTCACGTCGTTGGCGCCGATCACGTAGGCCACGTCGGCCTGGGCGAACTCGTTGTTGATGTCCTCCAGCTCGAACACCTCGTCGTAGGGCACATTGGCTTCGGCCAGCAGCACGTTCATGTGCCCCGGCATGCGGCCCGCCACCGGGTGGATGGCGTACTTGACCTCCACGCCGGCCTTCTTGAGCTGGTCGCCCATTTCGCGCAGCGCGTGCTGGGCCTGCGCCACCGCCATGCCGTAGCCCGGCACGATGATGACCTTGCCGGCGTTCTTCATCAGGAAGGCTGCGTCCTCCGCAGAGCCGAGCTTGACCGGGCGCTGCTCGGCGCCGGCCGCCGGCCCCGCCGTCTCGCCGCCGAAGCCGCCCAGGATCACCGAGATGAAGGAGCGGTTCATGCCCTTGCACATGATGTAGGACAGGATGGCGCCCGACGATCCGACCAGCGCTCCGGTGACGATCAGCGCGATGTTGCCGAGCGTGAAGCCGATGCCCGCCGCCGCCCAGCCCGAATAGGAATTCAGCATCGAGATGACGACCGGCATGTCGGCGCCGCCGATCGGGATGATGATCAGCACGCCGAACAGCAGCGCCGTCGCCGTGATGGCCCAGAACAGCATCGGATCGCCACCCGACTGGCAGAAGCGGACCACCAGCAGCACCAGCAGCAGCGCCAGCGCCAGGTTGATGAGATGCCGCGCCGGGAGCGTGATCGGCTTACCGGACATGCGCCCCGACAGCTTGGCGAACGCGATCACCGAGCCTGTGAAGGTGATGGCGCCGATGGCGACGCCGAGCGACATCTCGACGAGGCTGGCCGCCGCGATGCTGCCGGGCATGCCGATACCGAACGCCTCCGGAGCGTAGAGCGCGCCGGCGGCAACGAACACGGCGGCGAGGCCGACCAGCGAGTGGAACGCCGCCACCAGCTCGGGCATCGACGTCATCGGGATGCGGCGCGCGATCACCGCGCCGATGCCGCCGCCGATGGCCAGGCCGGCGACGATCAGGGCAATCGTCGTGCTCGACATATCGCCCAGCTGCGCCAGCGTCGTGGCGATGGCGATGGTCATGCCGATCATGCCGAACAGGTTGCCCTGGCGCGAGCTTACGGGGCTCGACAGGCCTCGCAGCGCCATGATGAACAGCACGCCGGAGACCAGGTACAGCAGAGCGACGACGTTGGGGGTCATGAGCGATCTATGGGGTCAGACCCCAAGCCTCTGCCGGTAGGTTCTCATCTATTGGTCATGGCTTGGGGTCTGACCCCATGCGACGTCTCACTTCTTGGGCTCTTTCTTCTTGTACATGGCCAGCATGCGCTGGGTGACGAGGAAGCCGCCGAAGATGTTCACGGAGGCCATCACCAGTGCCAGAAACCCGAAGATCTTCGCGAGCAGGCTGCCCGACGCGATCAGCGGCACGCCGACGGCAAGCAGGGCACCCACCACGATCACCGAGGAGATGGCGTTGGTGACCGACATCAGCGGCGTGTGCAGCGCCGGCGTCACGCTCCACACCACGAAGTAGCCGACGAAGATCGCGATCACGAACACCATGAACTGGTAGACGAACGGGCTCACTTCCCCACCGCCTGCCGCGAGCGCCGGGAGGGGAAACAAACTTGTCGCGAGAGCAGTGAGCACCGCCGCTTGCCGCGAACGCCGACCGAACTCCCCTCCCCTCGATGGGGAGGGGATGGGGGTGGGGTGAACCGAGGGGCACCCTTGGAGGGCCCCCCCACCCCTAACCCCTCCCCGCGTCGTGTCGAAGACGCGCCTCCGGCACGATGGGGTGGGGAACAGGTTGGCGCGAACGGTCAGGCTGTGCCCAGGAAGGTTCCGCGGCATCTCACGCTCCCTTGGGTTGCAGGTTCGGGTGGACGATCTGGCCATCCTTGGCCACCAGCGTGCCTTTGATGATCTCGTCGTCCCAGTTGACCTTCAGCGACCTTGTCCTTCTTGTCGATCATCGGTCTCCAGGAAGGCGAGCAGGTTCTTGGCGTAGAGGGCTCGAGGCGTTGACCGGCACCTCGCCGGCGAGATTGAGCGGGCCGGAGATCGACACGCCGTTGTGGTCGACCACCTTGTCCGGCTGGGTGAGATCAGTGTTGCCGCCGCGCTCGGCGGCCAGATCGACGATCACGGCGCCGGGCTTCATGCTCTCGATCATGGCCGTCGAGATCAGCTTGGGCGCCGGCCGGCCGGGGATCAGGGCCGTGGTGATGACGATGTCCTGGGTCTTGATGTGGTTGGCCACCAGCTCGGCCTGCTTCTTCTGGTACTCCGCCGACATCGGCTTGGCGTAGCCAGCTGCGGTCTGCGCCTGCTTGAACTCGTCGTCCTCCACCGCGATGAACTTGGCGCCCAGCGAGGCCACCTGCTCCTTGGTGGCGGGGCGCACGTCGGTGGCCGTGACGATGGCGCCGAGCCGGCGCGCGGTGGCGATCGCCTGCAGGCCGGCGACGCCCACGCCCATGATGAACACCCTGGCCGCCGGCACGGTGCCCGCCGCCGTCATCATCATCGGCAACGCCTGCTGGAACATTGCGGCCGCATCGACCACGGCCTTGTAGCCGGCCAGGTTGGCCTGGCTCGACAGCACGTCCATCGACTGCGCGCGCGAGATGCGCGGCATGAACTCCATGGCCATCAGCGATGCGCCGGTGCCGGCCAGCGCATCGAGACCCGGCCGGTCGTCATAGGGTGCCAGCATCGCTGCGACGATGGCGCCGGGCTTGAGCGCCTTGACCTCATCGGGGCTCGGCCGGCGTACCTTGAGCAGGATATCGGCACCGGACAAAGCTTCGGCGGCGCTGGCGGCGATCACGGCACCCTGCGCCTTCAGCAGATCATCGGAGAAGCGCGAGCCCTTGCCCGCTCCCGCCTGCACCCTGACCGTGGCGCCAAGCGCGCCCAGCTTCTTGACCGTCTCCGGCGAGATGGCGACGCGCGGCTCGTCATCGCGCTCCGCGGTAACGGCAATGGTAACCATGAGTGCTTCCCCGCGGTGGCGGACAGGGCAACGCGTTGCCTAGGCCGAAGGCGCGCAACGGCCGAAACGCTTGCTACGGAACGAGCGTGGCGAGGAACACCAGAATGAGCACGACGAACACGATCCCGCCGATCGTCCAGCGGATGAAGCGCTGGTAGGTGCGCACGTGCTCGGCGTAGTCCATGGCGGGATGACCGCCCGACGTTTCGACAGCCATGAAAGTCCCCTCGGCGTGGTATACCAGGGCGCCTTGGTATCGCAACGTCAGTGAACCATCAAGCGTCCGCGGTGTCTCGCCCCGCACTTTTGCGGCCTGCGAGGGCGCTTTCTCTCCACCCCCAAGCATGCTTGAATTGGCTATCAGCCCATTCACAGCATCTATCAGCGGCACGGAGCAAATCGCATGGACCTCGGCATGTCCAACAAGGTCAAACCGCTGGTCGAGAAGGTGCGCGCCATGGTGCGCGAGGAGATCATCCCGCTGGAGGCCGAGTTCGAGGCCGAGATCGGCAAGGACGGCAACCGCTGGGCGCACACCAGGCGCCAGACCGAGATCATCGAGGGGCTCAAGGCCAAGGCCCGCGAGCAGGGCCTGTGGAACTTCTGGCTTACCAAGAGCAAGGAGGGCTACGGGCTGAACACGGTCGAATACGCCTATCTGGCCGAGGAGATGGGCTGGTCGCGACTGGCGCCCGAGACTTTCAACTGCATGGCCCCCGACACCGGCAACATGGAGGTGCTGGAGCGCTATGGCTCGCCCGAGCACAAGGAGAAGTGGCTCAAGCCCCTGCTGGAGGGCAAGATCCGCTCCGCCTACATCATGACCGAGCCGGGCGTGGCCTCCTCGGATGCCACCAACCTAGCCATGGACGCCAAGCTCGAAGGCGACGAGTGGGTGCTGAACGGCGAGAAGTGGTTCGCCTCCGGCGCCGGTGACCCACGTTGCAAGATCTACATCGTCATGGTCTGCACCGATCCCGACGCCGCCGACAAGCACAAGCGCCATTCGCAGATCCTGGTTCCCGCCGGCACCAAGGGCGTGGAGGTGCTGCGCGGCATGAAGGTGTACGGCGACGACGATGCCCCGCACGGCCACATGCATCTGCGCTTCACCGATGTCAGGGTGCCGAAGGACAATCTGGTGCTCGGGCGCGGCCGCGGCTTCGAGGTGGCGCAGGGTCGGCTGGGGCCGGGCCGCATCCATCACTGCATGCGCGCCATCGGCAATGCCGAGCGTGCGCTGGAACTGATGTGCCGGCGCTCGCTGTCGCGCGAGGCGTTCGGCAAGCCGCTGGCCCAGCTCGGCGCCAACTACGACATCATCGCCGAAAGCCGTATGAAAATCGAGATGGCGCGCCTGTTGTGCCTGAAGGCCGCCTACATGATGGACACGGTGGGCCCACGCGAGGCCGCACCCTGGATTTCGCAGATCAAGGTCATCGCACCGAAGATCGCGCTGGAGATCACCGACGAGGCCGTGCAGATGCACGGCGCGATGGGCATCACCCAGGACTCCCCGCTGGCGCACATGTGGACGCACTTGCGCACGCTACGCCTCGCCGACGGCCCCGACGCCGTGCACCGCCGCCAAGTCGCCCGCGCCGAGCTGCGCCGCTACACCAACCAGAAGATTTAGTTACGCAACTGTCTGCTCCGGACGTTTGCGAAATCTGCGAGTGCGATCATGAAATTGTCGCCTGCCGCATGGGCTCCCCTCCCCCTATGCGGAGAAGGGTCGGGGGTGGGGGCCCAACCAGAGGCGACGATTGTGGGTTCACCCCACCCCTAACCCCTCCCCATCATCATGCCAAAGGCGTGTCTTCGACACGACGGGAGGGAATCCGGTCGGCGAATGGGGACTGGCAAATGACCTCCTTCGCGCATCAGGCGGCCCAGATCGACCTCAACGCGCTGGCGCGCTACCTGGAGGCGCGACTGCCAGGCTTCCAGGGGCCGATCGAGGCGCAGAAGACCCCCACCGGCCAATCCAACCCGACGTTCCTGTTGTCCTCGCCCAGCGGCCGCTACGTGCTGCGCAAGAAGCCGCCGGGCGAACTGCTGAAAAGCGCGCACGCCGTCGATCGCGAATATCGCGTCATGCAGGGACTGCAGGCGACCGACCTGCCGGTGCCGCGCATGCTGCACCTGTGCGAGGACGCGAGCGTGCTCGGCACTATGTTCTTCCTGATGGAGTTCGTCGACGGCACCATCTTCTGGGACCCGGCGCTGCCCGAGCTGACCAACGCCCAGCGCGCCAAGGTCTACGACGAGGAGAACCGCGCGCTCGCCGCCCTGCACTCGGTCGATCCGGCCAAGGTCGGCCTCGCTGACTTCGGCAAGGCCGGCAGCTACTTCGCCCGCCAGCGCAACCGCTGGACCAGGCAGTACCGCGCCTCCGAGACGGAACGCGTCGAGGACATGGAGACGCTGATCGCCTGGCTCGAGACCAACGAGCCACCCGACGACGGCCGCATCTCACTGGTGCACGGCGACTATCGCATCGACAACATGATCTTCGCGCACGATGTCTCGCGGCTGCTTGCCGTCATCGACTGGGAGCTGTCGACCCTCGGCCACCCGTTCTCGGACCTGGCCTACCAGTGCATGCAGTGGCGCATGCCGAACAGCTCGGTGATCCGCGGCCTTGGCGGCATCGACCGCGCCGCGCTCGGCATCCCCACCGAGGCGCAGTACATCGCCCGCTATTGCCAGCGCATGGGCCTTGCCGAAATCCCGCACTGGAATTTCTGCCTCGCCTTCTCCTTCTTCCGCCTGGTCGCCATCCTGCAGGGCGTCAAGAAGCGCGGGCTCGACGGCAACGCCTCCAACCCCGAGCGTGCCCGTCAGACCGGCGAGATGATCCCCATGCTGGCCCGCATGGGCGCCGAGGTCATTTAGCGGCCGATCATTTGACGCTCGGTCGCCACGACAGATCGTCGGACAGCACGTAGATGGCAATGGCGAGCAGGAACAGGACAACGCCCACCCAGAACACGGGCGAATGATGAATGCGTTTCAGCTCGGGCTGAGATACGGGAGGCTTTGCCTCGTGACGATGCTGGTTCTTGCTCAAGTTGCCCACCGCTTTCGCTTGCGGTGATTGCGGAACCGGCCGCTCCGTCACTTGCCGCAATGCTGTCTGGGCGACTGTATGGGAGCCGGCGCTTACCAGACAACTAACCCCAGACCATTGCGATGCGCATGGTTATCTGCACGCGTCGCCGTGCCCCAAGTTGCGGCAATCCAAGGACAGGAGCTCTAAATTGCCTCTCTCGGGTGGGCGGCTTTGTTGCTCGCAGCCCATGCCAGGAAAGCTCCGGCGACGGTCACGCACGCGATCATCGCCCAAGCTTCATTGATGGCCATCGTCAGCGCGGCTCGCTCCACGGCGCGATGCACGAGTTGCATCTTCTCTGGGATCACCTGGACCGGCACCGGGATGCTCGGTAGCCCGACGAAGTCGAAGGCCGCAGCGTCGCCGCGCGAGAGCCTCTCGACGAGTGCGCGACCATGCATCTCCGCCCGTCCGAAGATCACCGTGTCGATCAGGGCCAGGCCGATCGCCCCGCCCAGGTTGCGCATCAGGTTGAACACAGCGCTTGCGTCCGGAACCCGCTCGATGGGCAGATGCCCGAGCGCGATCCGTATCGGCGGCAGGAGGCACAGCATGATCGCAAGGCCGCGCACGGCTTGCGGCCAGAACATCTCGTCGCCATCCGTGCGCGGCGAGTCGAAAGCGCTCATCGCCAGCCCCAGCGCGAATAGGACAAAGCCGACGAACGTGAGATGACGCGCCGCCACGCGCTGCTCGAGCCAGACCACCATCGGCGCAGCGATCAGTTGCGCGGCGCCGGTCACCAGCATGATCTCACCGATGCTCAGCGGACCGAGTTTGCGCACGTAGGCCAGAAACACGGGCATCAGGTAAACCGATCCGTACAGGCCCATGCCCAGAATGAAGCTGAGCGCGCACCCCACGGAGAAATTGCGATCGGCCAGCAACCGAAGATCGACGATTGGCCGCGCGCACGACAGCGTCCGCCGCACAAACGCGACGCCACACGTGAGTGCCAGCAGAAAGAGACCGAGCACGATGCCGGATGCCCAGCCTTGCTTGGGCGCCTCCTTCAGTCCGATCTCGAGCGCGGCCAGTGCCGCCGCAACAAGGATGAGCGAGGCGAGGTCCAGATGCCGCGCCTCGTCCAACTTGGGCTCCGAGCGCGGCAACACCAGGAAGCCGACGAGCAACGGCGAGAATGCCTGGCACCACGTTGATCAGGAAGAGCCACTGCCAGCTGTACGTCGAGGTGATCCACCCACCGGCGATCGGGCCGACGGTCGGGGCCAGAACGGCAAGCACACCGGCAATGGTCGTGGCGAGCGCCTGGCCGCGGCCGGGAAAGAGAAGAAAGCCCGCCGAAAAGACGATCGGTATCAGAACCCCTCCCGCGAACCCCTGGACAACGCGCGCGGTCACGAGCGATGCAAAACCGGTGCTGGCGGCGCAACCCACCGAGGCAATGACAAAAACAGATGTGAAGATCACGAACAGACCGCGCAGGGAAAGCACCCGCGTGAGCCAGCCCGTCAGCGGGATCGCGACCACTTCCGCGATCAGATAGCTCGTCTGGATCCAGCTCATCTGATCGGGCCGGATCGCCAGCGCCTCCTGGATGCTGGGAAGCGACGTCGCAACGATCTGGATGTCGAGGATCGCCATGAACATGCCGATGCACATGGCGCTGAAGCCGATCCAGGCCGCGATGGGCGGCGCGGGCTGTGCGGTGGCTGTTCCGAGGACCATCTGCCGGCTCAGCTCATGCGGGCGATGATGATGGCGCGATTTGCAGCGCTTGGTTTTCCGCGCGAATGCGAATGCCAAGCACCACCGCATTGAGAAGGGAAAATGCGATCGCGTACGCGTAGAGGCCAAACACCATCGGCAGCACGAAGATTTCCGCGACCACGATCGCGTAGTTGGGGTGCCGGATGAAGCGGTAGGGACCGAGCCTGACCAGGGGGGCTTCCGGAAGAACGATGATCCGGGTCGTCCACCGTTCTTTGAGCGTCGCCAGCACCCACAGCCGTAGCACTTGCAAGACAACGAAGGCAAACAGCCAGACAGAATGCAACCGGCTGTTCCGTCGCAGTCAGCCAGAGGCCAGCCAGCCAGGCCCCATGCAGCGCGACGATCAACCAATAGTGCTCGGGCGCATGCTCGACCGCGCCGCGCGCCCGCAGTCGCGCCTCATTGCGGCGCGCGTACACCAGCTCGGCCAATCGTTGCGCGGTGACAAATGACAGCAGCGCGACGGCCGAGGCCTGAACTGCGCCAAGCTCCGGCATTGCGCGCCTCTCCGTGCAACCCCTGTTGTCAGATATCCAAGAGGCAGAACGACACCGTGAAGCCCGGCCCAAGGGCCGCCAGCAAGTGGCGCCCGCTCGCGCCGGCCGACAATGTCCGCTCGAGCACGAACAATGCCGTGGGCGACGACATGTTTCCGTATTCGGAGAGGATGTCCCAGGCATGCCGGAAAGCCTCGCGCGGCAGTTCCAGCGCATCCTGGAAAGCCTCGAGGACCTTGCGCCCTCCTGGATGCATGATGACCCCGGCGAGATCGTTCAGCGCGAGGCCCTGTCGAGCGAGGAACGCATCCAATGCAGGGCGCAGGTCATGCCGCGCGCATCTTGGGATGTCCGGGCTCAAAACGACGCCAAAGCCATCGTCCTCGATGGACCAGCCCATCATATCCTCGGTCCGGGGCCACATATGTTCACCCGATGCGATGACGCGCGGCATGGAGCGCGAGCCGTCGGACTTGGGCTCGGACTTGGCCTGCGCCGCAACAACACGCCGGCGGCACCGTCACCGAACAACGCCGTCGAAATGAAGTTCTTGATCGAGTGGTCCGACGATCGACAGTTGATGGTGCACAGTTCGACGACAAGGAGCAGAACATTGCCCTGGGGCAGGGACTGCGCCAACCGGGTCGGCCCGCGCGAGACCTGATACACCCCCAGCGCAACCCAGACCGAAGATGGGCAGACGCTCCACGGTGGCGGACAAGCCGAGGCGATTGGCAAGAATGGCGTCGAGGCTCGGCACCGCGAGGCCGGTCGTCGAGACCGTCACGATGGCTTCGATGTCGGTCAGGGCCATGCCCGCCCGGTCGGCGCACTGTCGCGCCACCCGTTCGAGAAGGTCGGCGGCAGTTTCTTGAAATACCGCGGCACGCGAAGACCAGCTTTGCGGTTGCGCGTGCCAGCTCAGCGGGACGCAGGAATATCGCGTCTTGACGCCGGTATTGTTGAACAGCGCTTCATGACTTCGCAGTTCGGGCGCAATGGCAAGCACGATATCGCGTGTTGCAGCCTGATCGATAAGCTGCTCGGGCACCGCCGACGCAATACCAGCAATTTGGACGGACTGCTCGGCAGGATTCGCTGCGAGCGTCCCGACCATCCTCCCCCGAAGATGTTCCACTCTGATTTTCCCTCACATCGGCGAAGCTTCAGACCCCTCTTAGTCGGGGCTTGGCGTGGCCGCATCTTGATGCATCTGCCGCTTTCGCAAGAATGGTCTTCAATTCAGATTGCAGATTATGGACGCGCCACGAATGCCGATTCAAGAGGGAATAACCAGCCGGCCATATCGCACATGCTCCATACTCTTCCGCCAACATCTAACCTAATATTGAGAGTAGTCTGCAGTCGCTGGACTAGAAGGAAAGGGAAAACGGGATGGGTGGACGGCTCGGGCTGGCGGTCTTGCCTCGTGTGGACCGTTATCGCTGCTGCCGGGCCGGCGTTTGCCCAGGACGCGAAGAAGCCAGGTCCCGCCAGTCTGGCGTCGGTACGCCGGACCAGGAAGGCGAGGAGAACTCACCAGCAATCAGGTGGAACTGGTCCAGAAGGTCAGCGCATATTTCAATGAGATCAACGGCCTGAAAGGCGAGTTCGTGCAGACGAACGCCGCCGGCAAGCGGTCGCGCGGCAAGTTCCACGTCAAGCGCCCAGGACGTTTCCGGTTCGACTTTGCGCGGCCGAGCAGGCTCGTCATCGTGTCTGACGGCAAGTACGTTGCGATCCAGGATCACGACCTGAAGACCGAGGACCGTTGGGAGTTGGATCAGACGCCGTTTGGACTCCTGCTGCGGGAGGACGTGAACTTGCTGCGCGATGCCCGTTTCCTGGAAGTGCAAGACGCCGGCGACACCATAGTGATTGCCCTCGAGGACAAGACCGAGAAGGCGCCTGGTCCCCTCAGACTGTTCTTCGCGAAAAAGCCGGCTCTCGAGCTGAAGAGATGGATCACCAAAGACCTGCAGGGTCTGGAAACGCAAATTGAGCTGAGCACAATCGAGAGGAATGACGACTTCGAGCCCGACTTTTTCAAGCCGGCACCCATCGCCCTCGAGAAATTGCGCTAACGCTTCGCGGTCGTCCTGATCGGCGGACGTCTTTTGCAGCGGCGGCGTCTGGATGCCGCAACGCACTTCACGTTGAAGCGGCGCGCACTGCGGATCGCCGGGCTTTCTAGTTGAAAGCGCTGTAAAGCTCGTCGAGTGCGTGCACCAAATTCGCCATCTGCTCGTCCGAGTGCGCCGGCGTTGGCGTGATGCGCATCCGCTCGGTGCCTTTCGACACGGTCGGATAGTTGATCGGCTGCACGTAGATCCCGTACTGGTGGAGCAGCGTGTCCGTCACTGCCTTGCAGCGGATCGGGCAGCCGACCATCACCGGGACGATATGGCTTGGATTGTCCATCACGGGCAGACGCTTCGCCGCGAGCGACCTCTTGAGTGTCCGCACCCGCTCCTGGTGGCGGGCGCGCTCGAGCGCGCTCGTCTTCAAATGGCGGATGGACGCAAGCGCCCCGGCCGCGATCGCAGGCGCGAGCGATGTCGTGAAGATGAACCCCGAGGCAAACGAGCGGATCGCATCGCAGAGGTCGCGCGAGCCGGCGATGTAGCCGCCCATCACGCCGAACCCCTTGGCCAGCGTGCCGTTGATGATGTCGACCCGGGCCATGACGCCGTCGCGCTCGGCAATGCCGCCGCCGCGCGGGCCGTACATGCCGACCGCGTGCACCTCGTCGAGGTAGGTGAGCGCCCCATACTTTTCGGCGAGATCGCAGATGGCCGCGATCGGCGCGATGTGCCCGTCCATGGAGTAGACGCTCTCGAAGGCGATGATCTTGGGCGTGCCCTTCGGACACGTCTTGAGCTTCGCCTCGAGGTCGGCAACGTCGTTGTGGCGAAAGATCTGCTTCTCGCATTGTCCGCGGCGGATGCCCTCGATCATCGACGCGTGGTTCTTCTCGTCCGAGAAGACGACCGTGCCGGGAACGAGCTTGACGAGCGTCGAGAGCGTGGCGTCGTTGGCAACGTATGCCGAGGTGAACAGAAGGGCCGCTTCCTTGCCATGCAGGTCGGCCAGCTCGCTTTCCAGCTCCACGTGGTAGTGGGTCGTGCCGGAAATATTGCGCGTGCCGCCCGAGCCGGCGCCTACGGCGTCGATCGCCTCGTGCATCGCCGCCAATACCGTTGGGTGCTGGCCCATGCCGAGATAATCGTTGGAGCACCACACGGTAACCTCGCGCGAACCGTTCGCCGCGAAGTGATCGGCCACCGGAAAGAACCCGCGGCGGCGCTTGATATCGGCGAAGGTGCGATATCGGCCTTCGCGATGAAGGGTTTCGAGCCTCTGCTGGAACAACCCCTCGAGGTTCATGTCGGTCTCCTGCATGTCTGTCCGGCAAATCGCAGATACGCTCACTCGGCCCTCAGGCCCAGTTCCATCGCCGCGGCCGTGATCTTGCCCGATGCCGTTTGGTCGTCCTTGAAGATTTCGAGCGCCTTGCGGAATGCGTTTGCCGCGACGTCCCTCTGACCAAGCACCACTCGGGAGCGCATCAGGCGGGTCCAGCCCTCGACGTCGCGCGGAGAACTCTCCAGGCGATTGGCCAGGCCATCGACCATCGCCCGGATTGCCGGGTCGCGCTCGGGCAGCGGCATCGCTTCGGACTTGGTGATCGGCTCGGCGCGCGGTGCGTTACCGTCCTTGCCGACGGCTTCCACCTGCGAAGTCGAGGCCGTCTCGACATCGTCCCTTCCGGAGGCCCTCGCCTTGGCCTCGTTATAAGCGAGCTTGAGCTCGGCGGAGTTCGGATCGAGCGCCGACGCTTTCCCATAGGCGGCAGCTGCTTCTTCGTAGCGGCCGATATTGAAGTAGGACCAACCGAGCATCCGCCACCCTTTGCCGTCCTGCGGCGCGGTCGCGAGCCGGGCCGCCAGCCGTTCGATCATGATGTTCACGTCAGGCAGCAGTTTGCCGGCTGCTGGTTCAGAGGCGTGGCTGTCGGTGGCAATGGAACGCGCGTAGTTGTTGAGGCGCGCGAACAACTCGCTATTCGCGTCGCCTGAGCCGGTCGCCTTGGGCGGATCCTTCCAATACGAAGTACCTGCGCCGATGCCCGCAACGACGACAAATACCGCCGCAGCCACAGCCAACATCCCGGAGGGACCTCGAAGGCCTTGGCCGCCTCCCGAACTCAATGCGCGCAGCCGAGAGAGGACAGCCAAAGACATCTGCGATCTCCGAAACCCTGACGCCACCCCGCTGCCATCACTTCCCACGCAGCCGCACGCCGTATTTCCGGTAATAGCGGTTCTTGTAGTAGGAGTAGGGATAGCCGTAGTAGATAAAGCCCGGCTTTATATGGGTCGGATAATGGCCGCGGCTGTAGTAGTAGGGATAATCATAGTAGCGGTAGCTTGGCGCTATCGGCGTGTAAATGAACTGGCCGCCGCGGTCACGACTCTTGATCTCGACGACGTTATTCTCGACGCCATTTCCAGGTTTCAGCACGGACTGCCCGGCCGATGCTGCACTAGCCTCCGGCGCGCCGCCAAGCAGACCAACCGCCAGGCAACCCATCAATACAGGCGCGAATCGATTCCAACTGCTCATGAGATTACCTCGCACGGTCAGAACTTCCTGCGGACCTCGGCGCGGATGCCGAAGGTGTCTTCGTCAGCGCCCTCGGTGATCTGGTAGGTCGCATCGGCGCGGAACAGCCAGGCCCGATCAATCGGGATCTGGTAGCGTACACCGAAAGCGTACTGCGGGTTCGCCACGCCGATGCCGGCGATCGGAGTGCCGAAGGGCTGCACCGTGGCGAACTCGAAGACGAGCTGCTGATCCAGATTGAAGAGATACTGCAAGCCCAGCGCACCGCCATAGGCGTTCGAGCCGCTGTCGTTAAGTTTCGGGAAACCGGTCAGGGCGTCGGTCTCGAAGTTGATGCCGACGTTCTTCAGGATGCCCGCGCCATTGCCATCGACCAGCGGCTGAGGATTGTCGAAGCCGACGAACAAGTTCAGGTAGGGGATCAGCGTGCTCGGCAGGCTGGTGATCAGGCTGTTCTCCGAAATGATGGCAAAGCCGTCATCGTTGTCGCCATTCCCGAAGTTCGCGAACACGCGGGTCGAGTTCGACACGGTGTTGTAGTAGCGCCGGCTGTAAGCGGCGGTCACGAAGTTCGTCACGAGGCCGTCGTTGCCGTCGCGACCCTGTATCACGCCGTAGCCCGCTTCGATATAGCCGGCGTAGGCGTCGATGAAGGTGGTTGCACCGAAGATGTTGGCGCTCTGCCTGTCCGCTCCGAGGATGCCGGCGTTGTCGATGTTGTTGTAGCCGGCGAAGAACGTGACGTCGTAGTTGGGAAGGCCCAGCTTCTTCGAGTTCTTGGCAGTGAGACTGATAGCGCCGCCGACGATATTGTCGTTGGCCCAGATGCCGTTCTGCAGGAACAGCGGGAAGAGACCGACCGTGAAGGGAAGGTCGAAACCGGCCTGGTTGCCGGAGAAACCGGAATAGATGGCCCCCAGGTCACCCTCGAAGAACAGCGTCTGCGGCGTGGCGTCGAACTCACCGTTGAACTTCCCATCGCCGTCGCTGCCGCCGAACTCGAAGCGGGTGAACTTGTTGTTCTTCTGCAGTGGTGTGAAGAAAGCGTGGATTCGTTCGGTGCCCGTGATCTTCAAGTCGACGTCCAGGTTCAGCCGGGTGGCGACCTGGGCAATTTCCTTGCCGTTGTTGTTGTTGATGGCGACCGCCGTCCGCCAGTCGCCGTAGATGGCAAGGCCCGGCAGCAGCGGATTCAGAGCGCCGAACAGAGTGCTGCTCTCGTCGTACTGGCCGGAGGTGTATTGCTGGCGACCCAGCTCCAGCGGGCGAGGCGGCTCGACCGCGACTTTGGAACCGTAGATGTCGACCTGCGACTTGGAGTCATAATTCTTGTCGTACTGGGGACCCGATCGGAAAAGGTCTTCCTTGAGGGTCGCCTTGGTGATCGTGCTCACCGCTTCCGACTTGCCCTCGGCGGTCGTATCGGCAGTCGCGTTCTTGGGCAGCGCACCCACGTAGCTTGGCGCCACTTGAGTCGACCAGCCCCCCTTCGCGACCTCGGTGCTGTTCTGGGCTGCTGCAGGCACTGCGGTGGTACCAGACATCACCAGGTAGCCGCTCGCTACCAAAGCGATGGTAGCGGTCGTTGTCCTGGCACGGTAGCGATGATTCCCATTCTCAATACGAGTTCACGTGCACGCTCCCCTTCGTGGCTCAGTCTTGCGGGTAAGTTGGGGACCCGGCTTTTGAACCCCTCGCCGGTTCCCCAATCCAAACCCTCGGCTTCTCTGCTCTAGGGCTTTACGTCGATCTCGACCGCGGTGACTTTGAAGTCCAACATCCGCTCGTTCATGCGCCGCTCCATCTCCTTCGTGGCGCGGACGAAGCGCATGAAGTAGATCGGCTCGGCACGGCTGCGCAGGCGGAAGGCGAGGCGGTATTTGCCGGGCTTCGTCATCAGGTTGCCAGGCACCTGGTACTTGGCCAGCCTCTCACCCAGCGGCGGCAGCGAGTGGTTCTCCATGCGCACCAGCGGAGGATGGTTGAGGACCGTGGTCGGGACCTGCGGCGGGCGCAGATGCGGCAGCGGGTCGACGTCGAAGTTGACCGGCAGGTACATCTCGCGGTCCGCGCCCTTGACGTTGGTGGTCAGGAACTTGGTCTGGAAATTGACCAGCTGCTGATCCGTCTTGATCCGGCCAGCTGCAACATCGAGGCTATGCAGATCGGCGATGTCGCCGTTGCTGTCGACGTAGCCCGACTCCCAGATGTTCTTGCCATCCGGATCGACCAGGGCGACGTTCACCCAGAGCTGCGGCTGCGCGCCGAGAGATCCGGACGGGAGGTTGTGGCCCGAGTTGAGGTTCTTGATGTTGTAGGCGAATGCCAGATCCTTGCCGGTCCTCGGCGCGCCCTCGATGAAGGGACCTTCGACCTGGGTGCCGTTCTCCATGAGCTGGCGCCTGAGCTCGTCACGCTCGTCGAGCTTGGCGAGGTTCTCTTCGATGATCACCCGGGCATCTTCACGGTCGAGTGCATCGGCCCAGCGCTTGGGGAAGGCGACCTTGACTTGGCCCTTTACGACCTTGTCCTCGAACTCGTTGGTGCCCCAGCCGGAGCGCCAGTCGAACTCCAGCCAATCCTTCATGGTGAAGGCCTTCGCCTTCGTGTTGTGCGGGAAGACGCCGGGGTGAGCGATCGCGTAGCCCGGTCCCATGAAGTTGTGATTGGCATGCTTGCGCCCGGGATTGATCTCCTTGCCGCCGATCACGGCGGAGGGCCCGGTGGCATAGCCCTCGGGCTTGCCGGGGACCTTGCCCATGTGGCAGTCCTGGCAGGTGACGCCGGCGTTCTTTGCCGGGCTGTCGCGATACTGATCCCAGACGATCTCGAGCTTGATGCCCAGGTTGACGGCCACCTGGTGGCAGCTGACGCAGAACTCCGACTTGGTGATCTGGGGGTTCGTCATCATGCCGTTGTGGATGTCCGTGCCCCGACCATCCTTGCTGGTCTTGACGGAGTAGGACTCCTTGCTGGCGAGGATGTCCTTGATGACGCTCTGGTCGCCGCTGCCGTAGACCGGGTCGTAGATCTTGCCCGGCTCGACCCGGCGCTCGCCGTTGACCTTGCCGTACTGCTCCTTGACCCGGTGGCAGGTGATGCAGCTCACGCCTTCGCGTGAGATCTGGCTCATCGCCCAAAGCGGTGTTTCGCGGTTCTCGCCCAGCTGGGTGCCGACCTGCTGATGGCAGCGCACGCAGAAGGTGCCGACCGTACCTTGGGTCAGCTCCTGGAACTTCTGCTCGAAGGCGTGGAACATCGGCGAGATCGACGCGTAGGCGTGCTGCGACGTAGACCACTCGTCGTAGATCTGCTTATGGCATTCGCCACATTGTGCAGCCGTGGGGTAGTTCGAGAGGGTTTCCTCGTCGACCGCAGGGATGGGCGCTTCTTTGCCCTTCTCGGCTTTTGCGGCTGCCGCGAGGACCGATACTTCCCCCTTGCCGGCTGCTTCCGTTGCAGCTCCAGCAGACATTTTCTCCTCGGCCCCGACGAGGCCACCAGGAGCGCCTTTTCTGGCCGTGTCGGTTAGCTGGGCGACAGCGTTCTGACTAAAGAATGCCGCGTGGCCCAGCAGGACGCCCGCGAACGTGCAGGCAAGGATCGAACCCTTTGATAAATGCTTGATCGCACTTTGCATTACCCTCTTCCCCCGTGGACATCAGGCAGCACTTCTAATTGGCTCGCTTACGCGAGAACGGCGCTGGACCGCCGTGCGGACTCCGTGTCAGTGGCGATGGCAGACAGGTTGAGGAACGCATGACTCCTCCTTCGGCCGAGCTGTACTGCTCAGTCGCCTGTCTTCACTCAGAGACTGGAAGTTTCAGCGCTCCCCTGCGCTGGACGGCACTAAGCCGATGTAGCGGCGAACGACGGTGGACCGGACACAAGGACCCCCTATGGACTAAAGGCTTAATTCCCTAAGCACCGTTCCCCCAGTGCTCTCCCCGACAGTCACTAACTCCCACCCGATAGCGATCTAAGTGTGACCATGGGATGGAATCTTTCTAGCGACAGTGTTCGTCCTGAGCCTAATCGGCGCAATTCTGATCGTCCGTAAGCGCCCGGATGCACAGTGTTTTTGCAGCATCGCGCGTGGCAGCTGCTTTTGGCGCCATGAGCAATTCAGCCGTCCCATCGACGCCGCAATCGTGCAACCGGCGCCGCAATCGCGCACCCCGCCTCGATCAGATGATTCGGCGCCGCAACCGGCGGTGCGTGAATCAGCTTTCGCTCCGCATTGGGAACGTCCCACGAATTTTCCTCTGGCCGAGGCGCTGGTCCTCTCCAACGCCGGCAACCTGAGGTGGCTTCGCGGTGCTTGCACCGCCGTCAATAAGGAGCGCAAGGAGCCCGGAAGCACTCTCTCGCCCGATTGTCTCCCTCTTTTCGCCCGATACGCTTGTTTTGGTGAACACACCAGGAAGGGCAGCGACGGCGGGTCACCTGCACCGGCCGTAGATGGGGAACACGAAGCCTTCCGGGATCGATGATGGCAAAAAGTCACCAAGTCACTGTCAACGGCAATACCTTTGCGGCGCGCCGTGGCGAGCTGCTGCTGGACGCTGCTCTGAGCAATGGCGTCGATCTGCCGTATAACTGCCGTGCTGGCCACTGCGGCACCTGCTGCGTGCGGCTGGTATCGGGCAAGGTGCGGGGCGGCGAAGGCTCCGAGCCGGGTGTCGTTCACGCCTGCCAGGGCCGAATCATCGGCGATGTGGTGGTCGAGAGGGATCAGTCGGCGGGCCTTCGCACCGTGGAAGGCGTGCTGAGTTCCTTGCGCACGTTGTCATCCGAGGTGATGGAAGTCGGCATCAGCACCGACCGCGCGCTGCCCTATCATGCCGGGCAATATGCGCAGCTGCGCTTCGCCGGCTATCCGAGCCGGCCCTTCAGCATCACTCATCCCTTGAACGGCAACCCGAACAGCCGCTCGATCTTCTTTCATATCCGCCGCAATAGGGAAGGGCGTGTCACCCCATCGCTCGGCAAGCAAATCAGGCCGGGCCATCGGGTGAAGCTGACCGGGCCGTATGGCTCGGCGTATTTTCGCCCCAATCTGGACAGCCGGATCATCCTGATCGGCACCAACACCGGCTTTGCGCCGATCTGGTCGATCGCCGTTGCTGCGCTGCGCGAGAACCCGGAGCGCATGATGATGGTCATCGCCGGGGGCCGCTCCATCGAGTCGCTCTATATGGGTCCGGCGCTCATGCAGCTGGCCCGCTTCCGCAACGTCGTGGTTGTGCCCGCCTGCAGCACACCGCAGAGCGTGTCCAGCGCGGTGAAACTGGGCCGGCCGACCGATTTTCTGCCGCGGCTGGTACCGACCGATGTGCTCTACGCCTGCGGCGCACCGCCGATGGTCGATTCGATCAAGGCAATTGCGGCGCAGTCCGGCGCGGCCTGCTACGCGGACCCGTTCCTGCCGACGACCGATGATTCGGTCGAGGAGAACACTCTGACCCGCGCCATGGGATGGCTCGCCGCTACCGGCCGGCAGGTGAGCCAGCTCGCTCGCGAACGCCCCCCGCCGCGTCAACGCACCCGGGCGCGAAGAGCCGATGCCAGGGTATAGGATGGCTGAAGCAAGGTTGAGAGGTCATCATCGTTCTTAGAGCGCATAGCTTTCGGTCGACCGGGTTCGGGCCTAGCGCCACATTCCGGTCTTGCGTGCTTGGTCTCTGCGGCTTGCTGATGATTTTCGGCCTTGTCGCGGACCGCACCGTTGCGTCCGATCCTGCCAAGACCTTGGGTCCCAACGCCTGCGCCGAATGCCACAAGGCCGAGGCCGAGGCCTGGCAGGGCAGCCACCATTTCAAGACCTTTCGCGAGATGCCGCGCCGCAAGGAAGCCAACGAAATCGCGGAAAAAATGGGCGTTCAGCGCATCAGATCGGAGAGCATGTGCCTGACCTGCCATTACACGATGCAGGAGAAGGACGGGAAGAAGCAGCCGATTGCCGGCATCTCCTGCGAGTCTTGCCACAGCGCGGGGGAGGACTGGATCAAGGTCCATAGCGGCTACAGCGGCAAGACCGAGAAAACCGAGAGCAAGGCGGAGGCGGACGCGCGCTGGAAGCTGTCCGATTCCAAGGGTATGATCAGGCCGTCCTCACTCTATCAACTGGCGAAGAACTGCTACAGCTGCCATGTCGTGCCGCAGGAGGACCTGGTGAACAAGGGGGGTCATACTGCAGGCAGCGCCTTCGAACTGGTGTCCTGGTCACAGGGCGAGGTGCGGCACTCGACCTGGCACTCCAAGGGCAAGGAAAATGTGCCGGCCAGCGCAGCGCGCAAGCGGATGCTCTATCTCGTCGGGCTCGGCGTCGAGCTGGAGACCGGCATCCGCGCGGTCAGCCGTGCGACGGCGAGACGGCTCTACGCCTTCGAAATGGCCAAGCGCGTCGACCGGGCACGCAAGCAGCTCGACGCCGCGGCGAAAGCGGCGCCGAACGTGCCGGAAATCGCCAAGATGGTCGAGTTTGCCTACTCGGCCGGGCTGAAGCTCAACAATGAGCAGTTCCTGGCGGCCGCCGCGGATGGCGTCTCCAAGCTGCTCGTGAGCATCACCGAGAAGTACGACGGCAGCACGATGGCCGGGCTCGACAGCCTGATCCCTGGACCTGATAAGTTCAAGGGCACGGCAAAGTAACCAGCGCAGCGAATTGATTACCGCCGGCTGGCAACGGGCAGCAATCTGCATGGGCTTGATGGGAAAACAACCGCCGCGTTGGGTTATTCTTGAGGGGCGCCCGCCGTGAGGTCGGCAGGACGGCGCTCGGCTGGCGACTGGATCGGTGGACTGGGTTTTGGCTCGGCGAGATATCTCACCAGCCAGACGGTCAGGGGCCTTCTGTTCGCGGCTACTTCCGGCGGATTGATCTGGGTCGTCTGGATCTACGGCAACGGGCTGCGCGACCCGCGCTATCTCGACGGCTGGCTGCTGGCCATCGGCATGAGCTTCCAAGTCGCCTTTCACATCGCCCTCAAGACGGCCAGCCTGCCGCCGAAATCCGCCATGCGCTGGCGCAAGATGCATATTTTCGTCGGCTATCTGCTGATCGCCGCCTTCATCTCACATTGCGATTTCTCCCTGCCGGATACCCGCTTCGAATGGGCGCTATGGTCGGGCTTCGTGCTGGTGACGCTGAGCGGAATTTTCGGCTCCTATCTCGCCTGGTCGCTGAAGACCAAGCAGGTGATCGACGAGCGCATCAGCTATGATCGCATCCCCACCCGGCGCGTCGAGCTGGCGCGCGAGGTCCACGCCGCCGTCGTCAAGGCTGAGCCGTCCACCGCAGCGATCGGCTTGCCGGCACCGCCGCATGACGCCTGGATCATGGACCTCTACACCTCCCACCTGCGCAGCTTTTTCCAGGGGCAGCGCAATTTCACCGCCCATCTCATCGGTTCGCAGCGGCCGCTCAAGCGGCTGACAGACGAGATCGACAACCTGTCGCGCTATGTCGACCAACGGGGCCAGGAGAAGCTTGCCGCCGTCAGGGAGCTGGTGGTCGAGAAGGACCGGCTCGATTTCGCGCGTGTCTATCTCGGACTAACCAAGGGCTGGCTGTTCGTCCACGTGCCCGTCACCTATTCCATCATCGTCCTGACGCTGCTGCACATCCTCGTCGTCTATGCCTATTCGTCGGGGCCCTGGTGATGCGGCGACCGGTTTGGACAAAGGAGGATCCACCGCCGCCGCCGCGCGAGAAGCCGGCGCTCCCCGGCTATTCGCGCGACCGTCTGGCGGTGATGTTGGGGATCGTGACCTGCATCTGTGTGGGTTTGGCCTTCATGTTCGCCAGGGACCCCCAGTTCCTGATGCCGGGGCCGCTGGTGAGCGCGCACAGCGCCATCGGAAATTGCGACGCCTGCCACACCAAGAGCGGCAGTGGCAAATTGAGCTGGACGAACGGCCTCGTCGCCGGCGATCCGCTCGCCGACAGCCAGGCTTGCCTCGGCTGCCACAGGATGCCGGACACGGCCTTCCACCCGCACGGCGCTTCCGACGAGGTGCTGGAGCAGAGCAACATTCGGCTGGCTCAAGTTGCGCCGCGGACGCGCGCGCCGCTATCGGTCCGCGCGCAGAACGCCGCCTTCCCGGCCGACCACAAGGTCGCGCGCGGCGTCTACTGCGCGACCTGCCACCAGGAGCATCAGGGTCCCGGCTTCGACCTCAAAAAAATCTCCAGCGAGCAATGCCAGTCCTGCCACGTGGTGAAGTTCAACAGGTTCGACGGCCATCACCCGCCATTCGAGAACTATCCATTCAAGAGGCGCTCACGGATCATCTACGACCATGCCGGCCATTTCGGGAAGCACTTCCCGGAAGCGGTGAAGAAAGGCTCAAGGCGCGTTCCTGCCACCTGCACGACCTGTCACGACAGCGGCAAGGACAAGCGGATCATGGCGGTGGCACCGTTCGAGCAGACCTGCAACGCCTGCCACCTCGACCAGATCGTCGGCAAGGAACGGGTCAGCGGCCCGAAAGGCATTGCCTTCCTGACGGTGCCTGGCCTCGACCTGCAGACGCTGAAGGAGAAGGGGGCCGCGATCGGCGAATGGCCGGACGGACCCGAAGCCGAAGTCACGCCGTTCATGAAGGTGATGATTGCCCGCAACGAGCGGGGCCGGGCCCTGATCAGAACCGTGGATCGCCTGAACCTCCAGGATCTGAGCGGGGCAAGCGACGCCGAGATCGAGGCCGTGACGAACCTGGCGTGGGAGGTCAAGCGGCTGTTCTATGCGCTGATCAGGGGAAAGGCGTCGGATGTGCTGGCTGACCTGAATATCAGCTGCGGGGCGCAGCTGAGTGCGGGTCTCGTTGCCGATCTGACGGCAAGCATCCCGCGCGATGTGGTCGTCCGTGCGTATCAGCAGTGGCTGCCCAATCTCGGCGCGGAGATGGCCAACCGCCCGGACACCAGCGGTCGGGAAGAGAACTGCCTGATCTCCACGGCTGATGGCTGGGTCACGACACTCAGGGAATCGAGATTCGGCGCGGCAAGCGAACCAGCCGGCACGCCCAAACCCAGCCGCCCGGCTCAGGTAGAGCAGCAGACCCCGAGCAGGAATGCGCCGGATGCTGGCGCGGCCAAGGCCGCTGCGGCCTTGCCGGAACGAGCGGCCGAGAAAGCCGAACCAGCCAGCGCCAAGCCAGACGAGGGAGCGAAAGCCGCCGGCGAACGGCCTGCAAGCAGGCCGGCGGACCAAACCGACGACCTGCTCAACCTCACGGAGGAGGAGCGAGCGACGGTGCGGCCTGGGGCACCCGCTGTGAAGGGATTCACCGCCCAGGTCAGACCGGATGGCAGCAGGCTGGTGCTCTCCAGCGATGAGCCGCCGCGCGCTCGAGCTGCAGGTAGGAACGACGCGCAGAGAGTGGCCCAAGCCTCCAAGCCCGCGGACCAAACCGACGATCTGCTCAATCCCACGGAGGAAGAACAGCGCGGCGAGGCAGCTCCCGGCAAGGGCGCCGAGAGGCCAGCCCAGCCCGAAGCACCGGCAAGAAAACCCGATCCCCCAAGCGCCAAACCCGAGAGCGCCGCTGCCGCGGAAATCGCCCCCAAGCCGGCGGCAAAGGCGTCAGCCGAGGTGCCGGCGGCGAGGGCTGCGCCCATCATCAGCATCGAAAGCGACGTCGACCCGGAGAGCTGGGCCGAATATGGCGGCTGGTATCGGCAGGACTACACGATCTTCTACCGCCCGACGGGTCATAAGGACAAATTCATCTACTCCTGGCTCGTTCTGACCGGTACGCAGGCGCCGAAAGGCGAAAGGAGCCCCGCGGCAGCGGTCTTCGAGACCCTCACCACCAAGGACGCGCAGGGGTCATGCACGAAATGCCACAGCGTCGACGATATCCAGGGCCAAGGCCGACTGGTCAATTTCTCGCCGGCCTCGGTCAGGATCAAGCAAGGACGCTTTACGAATTTCGTCCATGAGCCGCATTTCGGCATCCTGGAAAATCGCGGCTGCCTGACCTGCCACAACCTTGAGAAAGGCCGCCCCTACCTGCAGAGCTACGAGCGCGGCGATCCGAGAAATTTCGCGTCTAATTTCGGTGAGGTGAAGAAGGAGCTCTGCCAGACCTGCCACACCAGGAGCGCCGCGCGTCAAGACTGCGTGCTGTGCCACAAATACCATGTGAACGGCGTGGGTACGCCTGTCATGAACACGAAGATCCCGACTGAATAGCATTGCATGCCGTCGCCATGGGCAGCCAACGGCGACGGCCGGGATGTGCCAACTTCGGACAGGCACGCACTCCGGGATCACCGACAATTCCACATCGCAACCTCCTGCGTAGGCTGCTGGTGCTACCAGAGTAAGCGACGCCCTTTGCCTTTGCTCAGGACTTTGCCGAATGATGCCGATTCGAACCCTGGCGGCCGCCCTCGCGCTTTCGGTTGTCACAGCCGCCGCGGCTGCCCCAGGGACGCAGACGCAACCTGGCCCCTGCATCCCCACCAGCCAGGACCGCATCACCTGCGGCAGCGGGCCAGGCGCGCTGATGGTTCTCGACGGCACGACGTCGCCGTCCGGCAAGCTCGCCATCGCCTGGCGCTCGCGGAACACGGAGGAGGTGCCGCGCATCGACAGCGTGGAAAATCACCTCGTCCGACTCCAGGATGGCAAGAGCCTCGGCATCGTCGTCGGGCGGTCGTGGAATACCGGCACGGCGCGGGGCAACCACATCACCCAGACGGTCGCCTGGTCACCCGACAGCCGCTGGCTGCTGGTTGGCGATGGCGGCAAATGGGCTCTCGAGGCGATCGCCATCTACTCGATCGATGAAGGCGCCGGTGCGGCCAAGGGCCTGGGATTGTTCCGCGCCATTTCCACGGCGGCGGCCCGCGTGCTGCGCGAGAACGTCGGGGCAAGCAAGGCAGGCTCTTACACCTTGGATATTGCCGGCGACCCGATCGAGATCGCCGATACGGGCGCAGTCTCGATGCCGATGCTCTTCCAGGTGCCGAAGGCGGACAAGGACATCGACCTCCTCGTGAAGTTCAGGGCATCGCGCAACGGCGACCACGTGACCACCACGCCCATCGATGTGTCCGTGATCAAGCGATAGATGCGCTGCTCGAGCACGTCGCAACGCTGCGAAAATTGTCAGGGCCGACCAGCGCGCGCGCACAAGTCCTATAGCCCACGTACGGCATCGTATGGCCCTGCGTCCGCGCGCTCGAAGCCGGGCCCGCGAATCAGGCATAGAGGGTCTGGGCGGCGTGGCATGCGCTCGCGTTCGAGCGAGCAACGGCGCCGCAGCTGATTGGAAACGTGAGACGCATGGCCAATCCCTACGAGACCTTGGGTGTCGCATCCAACGCCAGCCAGGACGACATCCGCAAAGCCTACCGCAAGGCCGCCAAGGATACGCATCCCGACCTCAATCCGGGCAAGCCCGAGGCGGAAAAGCGCTTCAAGGAGATCAACGCCGCCTACGACATCGTCGGCGATGCGGACAAGCGCAAGCGCTATGACGCCGGCGAGATCGACGAGATGGGGGCGGAGCGCCAGCCCGAGCGGCATTTCTATCGCGAGTACGCGGAAGCGGAACCCAATACGCGCTACAGCTACAGCCGGCGCGGCGCTTCTACGGGCGGGCCCGGCAACGGCGGGGCGGATTTCGACTACGACATCTTCTCCGATCTGTTCGGCAGGCGCGGCGAAGGCACGACCTTCCGCATGCCACCCCAGGACGTCCGCTACACGCTCGAGATCGATTTTGCCGATGCGGTGAACGGCACGCACAAGGTGGTGGCGATGCCCGACGGCAAGACGCTCGACATCACGATCCCCGCAGGCATCAACGACGGGCAGGTGCTCCGCCTCAAGGGCCAGGGACTGCCGGGCTCCGACGGCAAGCCCGGCAACGCCTACGTCGAAATCTCGGTCCGGGCGCACCCCGGCTTCAAGCGCGAGGGATATGACATCGTGAGCACGCTGCCGGTGTCACTCGGCGAGGCGCTGAATGGTGCGAGCGTGCGCGTCGATACGGTTGACGGCCCGGTCGACGTCAAGGTGCCGAAAGGTGCCAAGGAAGGCACCAAGTTGCGGCTGCGCGGCAAGGGCGTGTCGCGCGGCAAGGAAGGCGGACGCGGCGATCAGCTCGTCGAAATTCACATCGTACCTCCGGAGGGCGCCGACGAGGCGCTGGCTCAGTTCATGGCCGAGTGGGAGAAGACGCACCCGCAAAACCCGCGCAGGAAAGGCGCAGCCTGACATGATCCGTGAAAGCGAACTGATCGCGCAGTTCACCTATCTGGAGCGGCAGGTGCTGCTGATCTGGATCGAGGACGGGGTGGTCGCGCCGCAGCGCGACGACGAGGGCTATCTGTTCGATCCCGTCGACGAGGCGCGCGTGGCGCTGGCGTGCGACCTGCACTACCGCATGGGCCTCGAGCACGCGAGCCTGCCGGTCATCCTGTCATTGATCGATCAGCTGCATGACGCACGTCACCACCTGCGGACGCTGACGCAAGCGGTGGCGGAGCAGTCGGAGACGATACAGCAGGAAATCACCCGGCGGATGGCTCGCTGACCGCACACTCCGCCGAGCCGGCGGGCTCCTACCGAACCAAGAACCCTGCACCGACCGGGTCGTCGCGGTCGATGATCCAGCGCGCCGTTCCAAGGATATTCGCGGTACCCTTGACGGTCGGGCGCACGGCCTTCTGCTGTCCGAGCATGGTCTCGCCGATCAGGCAGCCCTCGAAGGTGCCCGTTCCAACCAGCCCCTCCGACTTGATCGGCTGATTGAGGCCGAGTTTCCCTCGCGCGTTAAACATCGCCATCATCGCCGACGTCCCGGTACCGCCGGGCGAGCGGTCGAGCTGGCCGGCGCTGAACACGTGCACGTTCTTGTAGAAGGCGCCGGGCAGCCGCCCCTCGTGCCAGAGCGTCACGAAGTTGAAGTTGCTGACGTGGCCCTGCGTCGGGTGCTGCAGCTTGATCTTCTCGCGCAGCATCTCGCGCGCCGTGACGCCGATCTGCGACAACTGCGTGCCGGTGTCAGGGCCGATCTCCAGGCCCTTGCCGCGGATATCGATGATGCCGAAGTAGTTGCCGCCCCACACGACATCGGCTTTCACCGCGCCGAGCCCGGCACGTCGAGCGGGATATCCTGGGCCGCCACGTACGCCGGCACGTTCTCGAACCGGCACCACAGCACGCGGTCGCCCTCGTGCGCGACCTCGCTGATCACCGGCCCGGCGGTCGTCTCGAAGCGGATGGTCGTGCGGCCATCCTTGCCCTTCGGCACCATGCCGAGCGCCACCATGGCCATCGACACGGCAATCGTTCCGTGTCCGCACATATGCGAATACTGCGTGCCATCGATCCAGATCAGTCCGGCGTCGAAGCCCGGCTCCGAAGCCGGCGTGAGGAACACACCGAACATATCCTTGTGCCCGCGCGGCTCGCGCATCAGCGAGGTTCGCACCCAATCATAGTTCTCCTCGAGGAAACGACGTTTTTCCAAAATGCTCGATCGCGGCGGATAGAAAATGCCCGAGTGTATGATGCAGGTCGGCTCCCCCTCGGTGTGGGTGTAAACCACGTCGAACGCGATGTTTGAGCGCATGACATTGCCTTGCGGTATGCGGGCAGCCATAGTGGCCGGGACGGGCGACGGCGAAGAGACAGCCGACAACGACAGGATACTCGTGGGCTCACGCGTGCGTCGAGCCCACGAATTAGGAGAGCAGACCATGACAAAACGCATTCTATCGGCCGCGCTGTTGGTGAGCGGCTGCCTGCTCGCCAGCCCAGTTTCTGCGCAGCAGAGGCTGACGGTTGCCACTTATGGTGGCAACTGGGGTGAGGCACAAAAGGCCTGCATTCTCGATCCTTTTGCCAAGGCGAGCGGCGTGCAGGTGGTGCAGGAGACGAGCGTCTCCACGGTCACCTACAACAAGCTGAAGCAGCAGAAGGGCAACCCCTCGATCGACATCGCCTGGATCGACGGCGGCATCTCGGAGCTGGCCGCCGCGGACGGCGTGGTCGCCACCATCGATCCCGCGAAGGTACCGAACGTCTCCGGGCTGATCGATGAAGCCGTCTACAAGAAGGACGGCAAGATTTACGCATTGAGCACCGGCTTTTATGCGCTGGGCATCGCCTATAACACCGCGGAACTGAAAACGCCGCCGCAATCCTGGTGGGATATCTGGAAGCCCGAATATGCCGGCAAAATAACGCTGCCGAGCCCGGTAAATGCTGCCGGCATTCCATTCTTCGCGCACATCATCGGCTTGACGGGCGGCACGCTCGACAACCCCGCCGCGGCCGTCGACAAGCTGAAGGCCATCAAGGTGTCGAGCTACTACGACGCGTCGGGCGTCGCGCAGGCGGCATTGCAGAGCGGCGAGGCGATCGCGGCTGCCTACTACAATACCGCGACCTGGGCGATCGCCGACAAGGGCCTGCCGATTACGTTCGTCGTGCCCAAGGAAGGCGCGCCGGCCAACGACATCCGTGTGCACATCGCCGACGGCACCAAGAACCTCGATGCCGCCCTGGCGTTCGTCAATTACACGGTGAGCGACGAGGCATGAACTGCCTGGCCGAGAAGCTGTACGTCGGGCCGCCGATCAAGCAGGTCAAGATCGGCGAGCAGGCCAAGGCGCGCATGCCCTGGGGCGCCGATGGCAGCGTCAAGAACCTCGCCATCCCCAACTGGGACGCCATCAATGCCAAGCGCCAGGCCCTGACGGAGACCTGGAACCGCGCAGGTGGCCGGCAAATAGCGGACCGCGCAACAGGAGCGCCGTCGCCGTGAGATGCGCATGACGCCGGACGTGGTGGTCGTCGACCGCTTGGTCAAACGATACGGCGCGGTGACCGCCGTGGCCGGCGTTTCCCTCAACATCAGGAGGGGCGAGTTCATCGCCCTTCTTGGGCCCAGCGGCTGCGGCAAGACCACGCTGCTGAGGGCCATCGCCGGTTTCGTCGAGCCGACCTCCGGCGACATCCGCATCAACGGGCGCTCCATGAACGGCGTGCCGCCCAACCAGAGGCCGGTCAACACCGTCTTCCAGCAGTACGCGCTGTTCCCGCACATGACCGCGATCGAGAACGTCGCCTTCGGGCCGCGGCGGCAGGGGCTGGCCGCTGGCGAGATCGAGTTGCGCGTGAAGGCGCGCTCGCCATGGTCGGACTGGAGGCGCTGGCCGGACGCTATCCCCGCGAGCTGTCGGGCGGCCAGCAGCAGCGCGTCGCACTGGCCCGCGCCATCGTCAACCAACCGGACGTTCTGTTGCTCGACGAGCCGCTCGGTGCGCTCGACCTGAAACTGCGCAAGCGCATGCAGCTCGAGCTCAAGCGGCTGCATCAGCAGCTCGGCATGACCTTCCTGTTCGTCACGCACGACCAGGAGGAGGCGCTGGCCATGGCCGATCGCATCGCCGTCATGCGCGAGGGCAGCATCGTGCAGCTCGGCGGCGGCGAGGAGATCTACCGCAATCCGGCGACCCGCTACGTGGCCGACTTCATCGGCGAGGCCAACCTGCTCACCTGCAGGATTGGAGCAGGTGGAACGATAAGCTCTGGCGCCGGAAGGACCGGCCCTTCCCTACGAGTTCAATGCCAGGAGTTCGGGCGAGGTGTCGCTGATGGTGCGGCCCGAGGACGTGCTGGTTGGCGGATCGATCGGGGCCGACGACGTCGCGCTGCCCGCGACCCTGAAGGACAAGGTGTTCGTCGGCTCCACGTGGCGCCTGTTCCTGGCGGTGGCCGGCGGGCAGGAGATTGCGGCCGAGCCCGGCTACAGCGTCGAGGCGGAGCGCCTGGCAGTGGGCGAGACCATCACGGTGCACTGGCGCCGAGATGCCGCGCGCCTCCTTGCCGATTGACGGACGGGCCACGGGACAGGGCAGAAGTAGATGCGGTTCACATCGGTCAACACGGCGGTGCTGTTGCTGGGGCCGATTGCATTCTTCGTGCTGTTCTTCTGCTGCCCCGTTCGCCCTGCTGGTCGGCGAGAGCTTCACGCGGCCAGAAGGCGGGATGACGCTCGCCAACTACATCGCCGTGCTCAGCGATGGCTACTATTGGAAGGCCCTGCTCAACACGCTGCTGATTTCGTTCTGGGTGACGGTGGTCTGTTTCGTGCTGGGCTATCCGCTCGCCTACTTCACGGTCTTTCACGTGCCGTCCGTGTGGGTGCGCCGGGGAATCTACGTCCTGCTGGTGACGCCGCTGTTCACCAGCAACATCGTGCGCGCTTCGGCTGGATCGTCATCCTGGGGCGGCGCGGGATCGTGAATACCAGTCTGATCGCGATCGGCCTGATCGAGACGCCCCTCGATCTGCTGTACAGCAAGACCGCAATCGTCATCGGGCTGTCCTACATTCTGCTGCCTGTCATGGCTCTCTCCGTCTGCAGCGTGCTGCAGACCGTCGATCGCACCCTGATTGAGGCAGCCCGCGACCTGGGAGCCCGGCCCTCGCGCGCCTTTCTGGCCGTGACCTTCCCGCTCAGCCTGCCCGGCGTGGTGGCCGGCTCGATCATCGTGTTCGCGCTCAGCGTCAGCGCCTACGTCATCCCGAGCATCCTGAGCGGCGGCCGCGAGATGGTGACGCCGATCCTGATCTTCCAGCAGTACACGGCCACGTTCCGGCCCGACATCGGCGCCGCGCTGTCGGTGGTGCTGCTGGTCGTGACGCTTCTGCTGATCGGTGCCTACCTGTTCTTCCTGGAACGCCGGCTGAGGGTGGCCGTGTGATGCGCATAAGCCTGAACCTCGCAGATCGCTCGGCCGCCTGTCGATTGCCGGCATCAGCTGCATCGTGTTGCTGTATCTGGCGCTGCCGCTGCTGGTCGTCATCGCCATCTCGTTCACGGAGACCGAGTATCTCAAGTTCCCGCCGCAGGGGTTCACGTGGCGCTGGTACTGGAAGGTGGTGAGCGACCCGACCTTCGTGGAAGCATTCGTTGTATCGAGCCAGCTGGCCGCAGCCGCGACGGCGACTGCCCTGCTGCTTGGTGTGCCGGCGGCGCTGGTGTTCGCGCGCAAGCAATTCCGCGGCGCGAGGGCATTGAGCGCCGTGTTCCTCTCGCCGCTCGTGCTGCCGACCATCGTGCTCGGCGTCGCCATCCTCCAGTACGCGTCGGCACTGGGCTTTGCCCGCAGCTTCTGGGCGCTCTATGTCGGCCACGTCGTGCTGGTGACCCCGTACGTGATACGCACCTCGATCGCGTCGCTGTCGGGCATGGACGCGACGCTCGAGGAGGCGGCGCAGGACCTCGGCGCGACGCGCACGCAGACGTTCTTCCTCATCACCCTGCCGCAGATAAAGCCGGGCGTGATCGCGGGCGCGCTGTTCGCGTTCATCAACTCGTGGATCAATGTGGAGGTGAGCATCTTCAATTCCACCGCGCAGTTCGTGACCATCCCGGTCAAGCTCTTCAACTACATCCAGTTCAACATCGATCCGACGCTGGCGGCCGTGTCGGCGGTCACGATCTACATTGCCATCCTGGTGGTGGTGGCGATCGACCTGGCGGTCGGCATCGAGAAGGCCGCCGTCAATACGACGGCTGATGCGCGCTCCTGAACGCGCACGCGGAGAACCTGAGCGTGACGAAGACCGAGAACATCCTTTATCTCAGCAGCCAGGACCTGGATGATCTTGGCCTGTCGATGGCCGAGATCGTGCCGATCCTGGAAGACATGTTCCGGCTGAAGGCGGAGGGCGGCACCGTCCTGCCGCCGAAGATCTTCTTCCACCGTGATGGTCCGCGCTTCTACAGCTCCATGGTGAGTTCGGCGCCGGCGCTCGGCTATGCCGGCTGCAAATGGCAGAGCGGCGATCCCGACAATCCGGCGCGCGGGCTCGCCTACATCCAAGGGCTGTTCATCATGTCCGAGGACGCGACGGGGCAGCCCGTCGCCATCATGGATTCCAAATGGGTGACCGGGAACCGGACGGCGGCGGCCTCCGCCGTGGCGGCCAAGCATCTCGCCCGCAAGGGTGCGAGCACCATGGCGATCCTCGGTTGCGGGCTGCAGGGCCGCAAGAACCTCGAAGCGCTGAAGGCCGTCTTGCCGAGCCTCGTGCGTTGCCAGGCCTATGACGTGGTGCCGGAGCGCGAGGCGGCGTTCGTCAAGGAGATGAATGGCCGGTGGGGCGTGTCGGTCGAGGGCAAGGGCAGCGCGGAAGCCGCCGTGCGCGGCGCGGATGTGGTGATCACGGCTGGCCCCATCGAGGATACCCGCCGCGCGACGCTGCAAGCAGACTGGCTCGCTCCAGGAAGTCTGCGGTCACGCTCGACTATGACTCCTACGTCACGGACGATGCGATAGCGGCCGCCGATCTCGTGCTTACCGACGACCGCGGCCAGATCGAGGATGCGCGCCTGCACGAAGGCAAATTCACCGGCGTGACGCGCATCGACGCGGAGCTTGGCGAGCTGATATCTGCCGGCAAGGGTCGCCGAACCAGCGACGATCAGCGCATCCTGGTGTTCAACCTCGGCATTGCCCTGGAAGACCTTGCGACCGGCATCGAGATCCTGAAGCGGGCGCGCCAGAAAGGCATCGGCACGCAGCTGCGCCCTTGAGCGAACAGCGCGGCGCTATTCGCCGGACGTCGTTCCTCGGGCCAGACGCTCCTTCACGACCGGGAACGGATTGAAGATGTGCGGCGGGTCGAGCGCATCCGTTGCGAACACGTGATCGCGGCGGAGATCGGAGAGCCTGGTCACGCCCAGCAGGCCCATGGCGATGATGATCTCCTCCTCCAGGATCTCCAGCATCTGCACGAGCCCGGCCTCGCCGCCGGCGGCCAGCGCCCAGCACTGCAGCCTGCCGAGGCACACCGCGCGAGCGCCGAGCGCAATCGCCTTCAGCACATCCGTACCGCGATAGATGCCGCCGTCCATGATCACCTCGGCTTTTCCACCGACCGCATCGACGATTTCGGGCAGCACCTCGATCGAGCCGCGCGCACAATCGAGCTGGCGGCCGCCGTGATTGGAGATGTAGACGGCGCTGGCCCCGTGCTCGACGGCAAGCCGGGCGTCCTCGGCCGTCGAGATGCCTTTCAGGATCACCGGCAGCGACGAGCGCGTACGAATGCGCTCGATGGTCTTCCAGGTCAGCCGCGCGGTAACCATGCGCGCCTCGGCTGCCGCGACGGCTTCGCCGCTGCCGCCTTCGCGCAGGGTCTTCTGGGTGCTGGCGTAGGTGCCCGACTTGCTGCCGCGGGAGCGGAACTTGTTGATGAGGTCGCGCTCGCGCCGGGAATAGTAGGGGGCTTCCGTGACGACCGTGATGGCAACGCAGCCGGCAGCCTTCGCCTGGTCGATGGCCTGATCGAGCCAGGCCTGGTCGCCGCGTACGTAGAGGCCGAGGATCAGCGGATGGTCGACCTTGGCGCGCACGACATCGAGAGGAGGATCAGCGAAGGTGCTGTAGATGAGCAGAGAACCGAACGTCTTGCAGGCGCCGCCACGCTGACGGCGGCCGCGGGATCGATCAGCGCCAGACGAACCAACCGGCGCCATCATGACCGGCAAGGCGAGCTTGTGCCCGAGGAACGTGGTCGACGTGTCGATGCGGGATACATCGCTCAGCACACGCTGGCGGAATGCGAGACGGTCCAGCCCATGCCGGTTGCGGCGCAGCGTCGTCTCCAACTCGGTGCCGCCGTAGATGAAATCCCACACGCCGCTCTCGAGCTTGTCGTGCGCGATCAGCAGCATTTCCTGCAGCGTGGTGAACTCGGCCATGGCCCGCTTTCCTTTGAGATGCCGCGAGACTATGCGAAGGGCGCAAGGCTCATTGTGTGGCGAACAAGCGCACCGTTCAGGCCAACGCACCGTTGCGATCACGCACACGGCTCGCCAAACTGGCCGCGACCGACAAGCCGCCTATGGAGCCCACAATGTACGCACGTGTGATGACTTCAACCCCCAAGCCTGGTTCCGCCGAGACGGCGATCGCGGAATGGCCGCAACACATCGGCGCTTTCAAGGGCAAGGGGCTGGTGGCGGGCTACTTGTTCTTTGATCGAGCGGCAATCAGTTTCTGTCGATCACCATCTGGGAGAGCGAGGAGGCGCAGAAGCGCAACGCCACCAGCCCGGAGCAGGTGCACGGCCGCGCCGAATTCATGAAGCATCTCACCGGCGCACCCGTTCCCAGCACCTACGAGGTTGCCGCCGTCGTCGAGTAGAGCCCGTGCTGGACGTCGACATCATCGCTGCACAGGACCTCCAAGGCCGGCGCATCGTCTAGTTTGGCATCAGTTTGTGCATCGTTTGGCAGCGCGACAGGACGGCGCGACATCCTTGCTGGACAGATTTGCCCCGTTGGCCATACCGTCGGGCACGTCTTTCCTCACTGGGAGAAATTTCATGCGCCATCTGATGAGGGCCACCGCCCTCGCTGCCCTGGTTGGCCTCGCGCCCTGGATGGATTGGGCGGAACCGCCTCGGCCCAGGAGACCCAGGTTGCCATCGGCATCTCGGGTTGGACCGGCTTCGCACCTCTGACGCTGGCCAAGGAGGCCGGCATCTTCAAAGCCAACGGCCTCGACGTGTCGATCAAGAAGATCCCGCAGAAGGATCGGCACCTCGCCATCGCCTCCGGCGACATCCAGTGCGCGGCTACGACGGTCGAGACCTGGATCGCGTGGAATGCCAACGGCGTTGCCACCAAGCAGATCTTCCAGCTCGACAAGTCGTACGGCGCCGACGGCATGGCCGTACGCAACGACATCGCCTCGATCAAGGACCTGAAGGGCAAGACGGTGGCGGCCTCGGCTCCCGGCACGGCGCCATACTTTACGCTCGCCTGGTTCCTCAAGAAGAACGGCATGACGGTGAAGGATGTGACGGTCGTCAATCTGGAGCCGGCCGCCGCCGCGACCGCATTCGTGGCCGGGTCGAACGACGCGGCGATGACCTACGAGCCGTACCTGTCGGCCGTGCGTGCTGCACCCGACAAGGGCAAGATCATCGCCACCACGCTCGACTATCCGATGATCATGGACACCTTCGGCTGCACTCCGAAATTCCTGGCGGAGAACGGCAAGGCGGCGAAGGCGCTCGCCGACAGCTACTTCCAGGCGGTCGAGATGATCGGCAAGGAGCAGGCCAAGGCCTACGAGATCATGGGCGCCGACGTGAAGCAGAGCGGCGAGCAGTTCGGCAACTCCGCCAAGTACCTGCGCTGGCAGGACAAGGCGGCGAACCAGAAGTTCTTCGCCGGCGAGTTGCAGGCGTTCTCCAAGGAAGCAGCCGACCTGCTGCTGGAGGTCGGCATCATCAAGCAGATGCCGGACATCGCCGGCATCATCGACACCAGCTTCATCAAGTAGGCTGGTCCATCTCGCTTTAGCGGCCTGTGCCTCGGTCTGGTCGAGGGCAGGCGCGCGACGCACAACCGGCTCCCCTGGCTCGACGAAGCTTGCCGAGGGGACCGCCTCCTTGGACAGCCATGCCCCGCCCCCTCGAGCCGGTCTCATCGACGACGCGCGTGCTGCTCGGCGTGCTGTTCTTCGTCCTGTTCGTGCTGGCGTGGGCGTGGGCGACGCTCGGCGGCTATGTCACGCGCACCTTCCTCGCCGATCCGCTCACCATGGTGCGCGAGGGCTACGACCTGCTCGTCAAGCACGGGTTCCTGTTCGACATCGGCATCACGATCTGGCGCGTGGTGGGCGGTTTCACGCTGGCGGCGCTGGTCGCCGTGCCGCTCGGGATCATGATGGGCACCTATAAGTCCGTCGAGGCCTTCTTCGAGCCGTTCGTGTCTTTTGCCCGCTACCTGCCGGCGTCGGCATTCATCCCCTTGCTGATCCTGTGGGCCGGCATCGGCGAAAAGCAGAAGCTGCTGGTGATCTTCATCGGCGCGGTGTTCCAGATCATCCTGATGGTCGCCATCACCGTCGGCAGCACCCGGCGCGACCTGGTCGAGGCCGCCTACACGCTGGGCGCCGGCGATGCCGGCATCATCCGGCGCGTGCTCATTCCGTCCTCCGCACCGGACATCGCCGAGATCCTGCGCCTCGTGCTCGGCTGGGCCTGGACCTACGTCATCGTCGCCGAGCTGATCGGCTCGTCGGCGGGCATCGGCCACATGATCGTCGACAGCCAGGCGCTGCTCAACACCGGCCAGATCATCTTCGGCATCATCGTCATCGGCGTGATCGGGCTGATCTCGGATTTCCTGTTCAAGGCCGCCAACCGCTGGCTGTTCCCCTGGAGACTTGCGTGAGCCCCCGTGTCATCCCGGAGCTCGCACAGCGAACTATCCGGGACCCAGGACCGATCTGCACGTCGGGTCGTACTTCTGGGTCCCGGCTCCGCGCTGGGCTCCTGCCGGGATGACAATGGCAAGCTCCGCATCGAAGGCGTCACGCGCACCTTCCCGCCGTCGCGCAAGGGCGGGACGCCGACGCTGGCATTGCAGCCAACGAGCTTCGATGTGGCCGACAACGACTTCATCACCATTCTCGGCCCCTCGGGTTGCGGCAAGTCGACTCTGCTGCGCATCGTCGCCGGGCTCGACCGCGCCACGCAGGGCCGCGTGCTGCTCGATGGCGAGGCGGTGACCGGACCCGGGTCGGACCGCGGCATGGTGTTCCAGTCCTACACCCTGTTCCCGTGGCTCACCGTCATCGACAACATCGCTTTCGGTCTGCGCGAGCGCGGCATGCCCGAGGCGAGCGCACGCGCGATCAGCCAGGACTGGTGCGCGCGCGTCGGCCTTGCCGGCTTCGAGCGCCACTATCCCAAGCAGCTGTCCGGCGGCATGCAGCAGCGCACGGCGATCGCCCGCGTGCTGGCCAACGACCCCAAGATCATGCTGCTCGACGAGCCGTTCGGGGCGCTGGACAACCAGACGCGCTCGCTGATGCAGGAGACGCTGCTCGACATCTGGCAGCGCGACACCAAGACGGTGTTGTTCGTGACGCACGACATCGAGGAGTCGATCTTCCTGGCCTCGCGCGTGCTCGTCATGTCGGCGCGGCCCGGGCGCATCAAGGCGGACGTGCGGGTCGATCTGCCCTATCCCCGCCACTACACGATCAAGACCAGCCCGGAGTTCTCCGAGTTGAAGGCCCGCCTCACCGAGGAAATCCGCGCGGAGGCCGTCATCGCGGCCAAAGCGCAGACGGAGCAGCCGGCGTAGGTTGGGTCGAGCGGCAGCGAAGACCCAACGCAAATCAAGGGCTTTGGGTAAATTGTGTTGGGTCAGCGCTTCGCTTGACCCAACCTACGGTTTACCCAAGGCCCGGCAAATTCAGCCCGTGCTCCTGGGCGCAGGCAATCGCGTCCTCGTAGCCCGCATCGGCATGGCGCATGACGCCGGTGGCCGGATCGTTCCACAGCACCCGCTCGATGCGGCGCGCGGCGTCGGCCGTGCCGTCGCACACGATCACCATGCCGGCGTGCTGGGAGTAGCCGATGCCGACGCCGCCGCCGTGGTGGATCGACACCCAGGTCGCGCCCGACGCGCAGTTCAAGAGCGCATTGAGCAGCGGCCAGTCGGACACGGCGTCCGAGCCGTCGCGCATGGCCTCGGTCTCGCGGTTGGGGCTGGCAACCGAGCCTGAGTCCAGGTGATCGCGGCCGATGACGATCGGCGCCTTCAGCTCGCCATTCGCCACCATCTCGTTGAAGGCGAGGCCCAGCCGGTGCCGGTCGCCGAGCCCCACCCAGCAGATGCGCGCCGGCAGGCCCTGGAACTTGATGCGCGACCTCGCCATGTCGAGCCAGTTGTGCAGATGCGTGTTGTCGGGCAGCAGCTCCTTCACCTTGGCGTCGGTGCGTACAGATGTCCTCCGGGTCGCCCGACAGCGCCGCCCAGCGGAACGGGCCGATGCCGCGGCAGAACAGCGGGCGGATATAGGCCGGCACGAAGCCGGGGAAGTCGAAGGCGTCGGCAACGCCCTCGTCCTAGAGCCATCTGGCGGATGTTGTTGCCGTAGTCGACGGTGGGGATGCCGCGCTTGTGGAACTCCAGCATGGCGCGCACGTGCTCGGCCATGGAGCGCTTGGCCGCCTGCTGCACCGCCTTGGGGTCGGACGCGCGCCGGCTCTCCCAGTCGGCCAGCGACCAGCCCTTGGGCAGGTAGCCGTTGATGGGATCGTGCGCCGAGGTCTGGTCGGTCACCACGTCCGGGCGCACACCGCGCCGCACCAGCTCCGGGAAGATGTCGGCCGCATTGCCGAGCAGGCCGACCGAGAGCGGCTTCTTCTCGGCGCACGAGCGCTCGATCATGGCCAGCGCCTCGTCGAGGGTCTTGGCTTGAGCGTCGAGATAGCCGGTCTTGAGGCGCATCTCGATGCGGCAGGGCTGGCATTCCACCGCCAGCATGGAGGCGCCGGCCATCACCGCCGCCAGCGGCTGCGCGCCGCCCATGCCGCCGAGGCCCGCGGTGAGAATCCATTTTCCAGCCAGGCTGCCGCCGTAGTGGCGACGGCCCACCTCCACGAAGGTCTCGTAGGTGCCCTGCACGATGCCCTGGCTGCCGATGTAGATCCACGAGCCCGCCGTCATCTGCCCGTACATCATCAGGCCCTTGCGATCGAGCTCGTTGAAGTGCTCGAGCGTGGCCCAGTGCGGCACGATATTGGAATTGGCGATCAGCACGCGCGGCGCGTCGGCGTGGGTGCGGAACACGCCGACCGGCTTGCCCGACTGCACCAGCAGCGTCTCGTCGGCCTCGAGCTTGCGCAGGGCTGCGACGATGCGGTCGAAGCTCTCCCAGTCGCGCGCGGCGCGGCCGATGCCGCCGTACACCACCAGCTCGCGCCGGCTTCTCCGCCACCTCCGGATCGAGGTTGTTCATGAGCATGCGCAGCGGCGCCTCGGTGAGCCAGCTCTTGGCCGACAGCTCGGTGCCGCGCGGGGCCCGGATGGTGCGGGCGTTGTCGATGCGGGTCATGGGGTGCCCTCTTTGGCAAACCAGAGGCAGGTTTCGAGAATAGCGCGCAGCGTGCCGCGGATCGGCGCGGCGTAGCCGGGGTCGAACGGCGTCGGCCAGTCGCCTTCGCGTACCGGCCCCGGCGTCTCGTGCATGTAGCCGCGGCAGGCCAGCTCCATCTGCACGGCGTGCACGCCATTGGCCGGCGCACCATAGGTACGCGTGATGTAGCCGCCCTTGAAGCGGCCGTTGACGACCTGGCTGAAGTCGCTTGCGCCGCGATGTCGTCGATCGCACCCTGCAGCGCTGGAGCACAGGCCGCGCCGGAATTGGTGCCGATGTTCATCACCGGCAACTCGCCTTCGAACAGGCGCGGGATGACCGAGCGGATCGAGTGGCAATCGTACAAGACGATGCGGGGATGCATCGTGCGCAGCCGCGCAACTTCGGCGGCGAGCGCAGCATGATAGGGGTCGAAGTAGGTTGCGCGCCGACGCGCGATGTCCGCTGCATCGGGCACCTGCCCTGGGTTCCACAGCGGCTCGCCGTCGAATGTGGTTGTCGGCACCAGCTCGGTCGTGTTCTGGCCCGGATAGAGCGAGACACCCGACGGATCGCGGTTGACGTCGATGACGGTGCGCGAGATCGCGGTGTGGACGATGGTGGCGCCCAGCTCGCGGGCCATCTCGCCGTACAGGAGATCGATCCACCAGTCGGCATCCTTGCGCGCCAGCCACGGCGACACGCAACGCTGCTCGATCTCGGGCGGGATGTCGGTGCCGGTGTGCGGAAAGCTGACGATCAGAGGCGCATCGCGCTGCTCCACCGTCAGCCAACTCGGCGTGGCCGTCATCAGCTCGCCCTCCGCCTCCCTCTCCCCGCTTGCGGGGAGAGGGTTGGGGTGAGGGGCAGCCACACACGCTGATGTTGCAGCAAGCCTCTGCCCCTCACCCTAGCCCTCTCCCCATGAAGTATGGGGAGAGGGAATCGCGTATCGCGTCCACGTGTCATGTCCACGCCTCCGGCAGCGCTATCGAGGTTGCCTTCGCGACCGCACCTGATCGCACCAGCGCTGCCGCCTTGCCGATGTCGGGTGCCATGTAGCGGTCGTCGTCCAGACGCGCGACCTCGGCTCGCACCAGTTTGCGCACCGCCTCCAGCGGCGCGCTCGACGCAAGCGGTGCGTGGAAGTCGCAGGCCTGGCATGCGGCCAGCAGCTCGATCGCCAAAATCTGCGTCAGGTTCTCGGCCATCGGCAGCAGCCGCCGTGCGGCGTGCGCCGCCATCGATACATGGTCTTCCTGGTTGGCGGAGGTCGGGATCGAATCGACGCTCGCCGGGGCCGCCCGCTGCTTGTTCTCCGATACCAGCGCGGCCGCCGTCACCTGCGCCACCATGAACCCCGAGTTGAGCCCCGGCCGCGGCGTCAGGAACGCCGGCAGCCTGGACAGTGCCGGGTCTACCAGCATGGCCACGCGCCGCTCCGACAGCGATCCGATCTCGCAGATCGCCAGCGCCATCATGTCGGCTGCGAATGCGATGGGCTCGGCGTGGAAGTTGCCGCCGGACAGCGCGATCCCCTCCTCGGCAAAGATCAGCGGATTGTCGGACACGCCGTTGGCCTCGATGCCGATCACGCTCGCGGCCTGTCGGAGCACGTCGAGCACCGCGCCCATCACTTGCGGCTGGCAGCGCAGGCAGTAAGGGTCCTGCACCCGGTCATCGCCCGTCAGGTGCGAGGCGCGGATGGCGCTGCCGGCCATCAGCGCGCGCAGGGCATCGGCACAGGCGATCTGCCCCGGATGCCCGCGCAGGGCGTGGATGCGCGCATCGAACGGCGCGTCCGACCCCTTGGCCGCATCGGTCGAAAGGGCGCCGATGACCAACCCCGCATGCAGCGCACCTCTCGCCGCGAACAGCGCGGCCAGGGCATAGGCCGTCGAGAACTGCGTGCCGTTGAGCAGCGCCAGGCCTTCCTTCGGCCCCAGGGTCAGCGGCGAGAGGCTGTGCTCGCGCAGCGCCTGCGCCGCCGGCATCCGTCCGGAGGGGGTATCCATCTCGCCGACGCCGATCATCGCCGCCGCCATGTGCGCAAGCGGCGCCAGATCGCCCGACGCGCCGACCGACCCCTGGCATGGCACCACCGGCAGCAGATCGTTGTCGAGCATGGCCTCCAGCATGGCGATGGTCGCAGGCGACACACCCGACGCGCCGCGGCCGAGACTGGCGAGCTTCAGCGCCATCATCAGGCGAACAACGTCGCGCGGTGCCGGCTCGCCGACGCCGGCGGCATGCGACAGGATGATATTGTGCTGCAGCTTGGCGAGGTCGCCTGCCTCGATGCGCACGCTCGCCAGTTTGCCGAAGCCCGTGTTGATGCCATACACCGGCTCGCCGCGCGCCACGATGGCCGCAACGGTACGGGCGCTCTGCTCGATCGCCGATGCGCTGGATGGATCGAGGCGCAATCTTTCCCCGCCGTAGATGGAGCTGCCATTCGGCCAGGGTTACCTGGCCGGGCCGCAGCAAGATCGCGCTCACTGGCCTCTCCAGACACGCTGATGCAGCGGATTGTAACCCATGCGGTAGGGCAGCTCGGCCAACCGCTCGACGTTCCAGATGGCAAGGTCGCAGGACTTGCCGACTTCCAGCGTACCGGCATCGTCGAGCCGGCCGAGTGCGCGCGCCGCCTCGCGCGTCACGCCGGCAATGATCTCATCCACGGTGAGCCGGAACAGCGTGGCCGCCATGTTCATCGTCAGCAGCAGCGAGGTGAGCGGCGAGGAGCCCGGATTGCTGTCGGTGGCGATGGCGATCCTCACGCCGTGCTTGCGGAACAAGTCCACCGGCGGCTTCTGGGTCTCGCGGATGAAATAGAAGGCGCCTGGCAGCAGCACGGCGACCGTGCCGGCCTTGGCCATCGCGGCTGCGCCCTCCTCGTCCGTGTGCTCCAGGTGGTCGGCCGACAGCGCGCCATAGCGCGCGGCCAGCTTGGCGCCGCCGAGATTGGAGAGCTGGTCGGCATGCAGCTTGACCGGCAGGCCCAGGCGCTTGGCCACCTCGAACACGCGCGCCGTCTGCGCGCCGCTGAAGGCGATGCCCTCCATGAAGGCATCGACCGCGTCGGCCAGCCCCTCCGCGGCGATGGCCGGCAGCATCTGGGCGCAGAGCCGGGCGATATAGGCATCCTTGTCGCCGTCGGCCTCGGGCGGCAGCGCATGCGCGCCGAGGAAGGTCGTCGCAACCGAGATCGGGCGCTGCGTTGCGAGCGCGCGTGCGGCGCGCAGCTGCCGCGCCTCCGTTTCGGTATCCAGGCCATAGCCCGACTTGATCTCGATGGTGGTGACGCCCTCGGCAATCAGAGCATCCAAGCCGGGGCAGGCTCGCTGCCACCAAGTCGGCTTCCGAAGCCGCCCGCGTCGCCTTGACGGTGGAGAGAATGCCGCCGCCGGCACGCGCGATCTCCTCGTAGGTCGCACCCGCCAGCCGCAGCTCGAACTCGTGCGCGCGGTTGCCGCCGTACACGAGATGGGTATGGCAATCGATCAGACCCGGCGTGACCCAACGCCCTTCGAGGTCGGCTGCGCTCGCGGCTGTCGAACGCAGGCATCTCGCCGACAGGGCCGACCCAGACGATGCGCCCGTCGCTCGCTGCGATGGCGCCGTTGTCGACCACGCCAAGGCCCGGGCGGCCGGGATCGAGCGTTGCAAGCCTCGCTCCGGTCCAAACGCGATCCACCAGCATGGCAGCTCCTCTCGGCCTGGACGAGAATTCCTCTGGACGGATGAACGCTAGTCCGCCCAATCTGCTTTGTCTAATGCAGCCGAGCGGCGGAACACACGTGTCGGAGATACATTCTGCCAAGGCTCTGCTGGACGACGGATGGTCCAGTGACGTGCTGGTCTCGGTGCGGGATGGCAGGATTGCGGCCGTCTCGACCGGCGTGCCCGCTCCCTCATCCGCCGCAAGAATAGGCGGCGTGGCGCTGCCCGGCATGCCGAACGTGCACAGCCATGCCTTCCAGCGCGCCATGGCCGGCCTCACCGAGGTGCATGGTCCCGAGGACGACAACTTCTGGACCTGGCGCGAGGTGATGTATCGCTTCCTGGCGCGGATGACCCCCGACGACATCGAAGCCGTCGCGGCGCTGGCCTACGTCGAGATGCTGGAGGCGGGCTTCACCACGGTCGGCGAGTTCCACTACGTGCACAATGCGCCCGACGGCGCGCGCTATGCCGATCCCGCCGAGACCGCGGCGCGCATCGTCGCCGCCGCGGCGACGACCGGCATCGGCCTGACCCTGCTGCCGTGCTTCTATGCACATGGCGGATGCGGCGGACAGCCACCGAGCCGGGGGCAGGCGCGCTTTCTCTCCGATCTCGACAGCTTTGCCGTGCTGATGGAAGCGAGCCGCGCTCACATCGACAGGCTGCCGCGAGCCCGCCTCGGCATCGCGCCTCATTCGCTGCGCGCGGTGGCGGCGGAGGAACTCGAGGCACTCATTCGTACCTACGCCTCGGGACCCGTCCACATTCATGCGGCCGAGCAGGTGCGCGAAGTCGAGGAGTGCGTAGCCTGGTCGGGCGCCCGGCCGGTGCAATGGCTGCTCGAGAACATGCAGCTCGACGAGCGCTGGTGCCTGATCCACTGCACGCACATGACGACGGAGGAAGTCGCCGGGCTGGCGCGTTCCGGCGCCGTGGCGGGCCTCTGCCCGATCACCGAGTCCAATCTCGGCGACGGCACCTTCGCGGCCGTCGAATACGAGCGCGCCGGCGGCCGCTTCGCGGTGGGCACCGACAGCAACGTGCGCATCTCCGTCAACGAGGAACTGCGTACGCTCGAGTATTCGCAACGCCTGCGCGACCAGAAGCGCAATCGCCTTGGTGCCGGCCGCTCGTCGACGGGCCGCGCCATATTCGAGGCCGCGCACAGGGGCGGCGCGCAGGCGCTGGGGCTCGGCAAGGCTGGTATCTCGGTCGGGCAAAGCGCCGATATCGTGGTGCTCGATGATACTCATCCGTCCCTGGTCGGCCGCGACGGTGATGCCCTGCTCGATGCCTGGATATTCGCCGCCGGCAACGTCGTGCGCGATGTCTTCGCCGGCGGCTCCCATGTCGTCGTCGACGGGCGCCATGTTCGAGCGAGACGACGTGTGCCGCCGCTATACGGCGACGCTGCATCGGCTCCTCCGACAGGTTTGAGCTGCCGAGGTCACTGGCCCCGCGATGCAGGTCTCTGGAACGAAGCTCGATCGTGGGCGTTCGCTTGGAAACTCCGGAGGCTGAAATGAAGACACTCGCCGACGCGTTCGAGCACACGCTGCAGGACGTTTACTATGCCGAGAACGCCATCGCCAAGGCGCTTCCCAAGGTCATTGACGCGGTGAGCAATGCCGACCTCAAGACCGCGCTCAAGGATCACCTGGGCGAGACCAAGGGACAGATCAAGACCCTGCAGGCCGTCTTCAAATCGATCGGCAAGAAGGCCTCGGGCGAGAAGTGCGATGCCATCGAGGGCCTGATCAAGGAGACCGAGGGCGTCATCGAAGAGGCCAAGGGCCCCGTGGCCAGGCACGCTGCCATCATCGGCTGCTGCCAGGCGGTCGAGCACTACGAGATTTCCCGCTATGGCACGCTGCGCGAGTGGGCCAAGGCGTTGGGAGAATCAGAAGCCCATGAGCTGCTCTCCGGCATCCTCGACCAGGAGAAGGCCGCCAATCACAAGCTGACCAACATCGCCATCAGCGAAATCAACCGGCCCGCCCGATAGCTTGCAGGGCGGAGTGAAACTCCCAACCCCGTCGGGCGTTGTCTGAGCCGTAGGATGTCCCTACGAGGTTTGGAGAGGCCGCAGACGCCACGCTGGCGAACGCGGCTTGGGAGAGGCGGTCATGGACGGACGATCGATGCTGATCGGCATACTGTTGGTTGCCGTTGTGGTGCTCGGATACCTGTATTGGGATCGCGAGAACAACACGATATTCAAGGCTCCGGGCGTGGAGATCAGAAAGAACTAACGTGCCTGCTGAGGTGGCGTAAGGCTAGGCGGTCGGCACGCTGATCGCCTTGCCCTCCTCGGCGGAGCGCAGCAGCGCCTCGATGAGGAGTTGCACCTTGAGCGCTTCGCGGCCGCTGCTAGTTGGCTCCCGGTTCTGATCGATGGCGTCGAGGAAATCGACGATCAGCGCCTTGTGCGCGTCGTTGGCGAACGCCATCGGGTCGGCGCCGCCGCTCTTTGAGACGGCGCCCTCGTGGTGCGTGTGCCGGCCGTCCTTGAAATAGAAATCGAGCGTCTCGGCGGCGAGCACGGCCGTTGCCTTCTCACCGGCCAGCTCGATGCGCTCCGGGAAGCCGGGATAGGCGACCGTGGTGGCGTCGATGATGCCGACCGCGCCGTTGGCGAACTCGATGCCCGCGCCGACGATGTCCTCCGTGTCGATCTTGCGCAGCGGCGAGGTCTTGGCGAAGGCGGCCACCTTGGCGATCGGTCCGGCCAGGCTCTGGAACAGGTCGAGGGTGTGGATCGCCTGGGTAATCAGCACGCCGCCGCCGTCGCGGGCCTTCATGCCGCGACCGGGCTGGGCGAAATACTCGGGCGTGCGCCACCAGCGGATGGATGCGGAGCCCGACACCAGCGGGCCCAATTCGCCGGCCCGCACCGCCTTGGCAAGCTCGAGGGATGCCGCGCGAAAGCGATGCTGCAGCATGATCGCGAGCTTGCGGCCGGCTTTTTCCATGGCGCCGACCGCGCGGCGGGCGCGCTCGCTCGACACGTCGATCGGCTTTTCCAGCAGCACGTGCTTGCCGGCTGCGGCACAGCGCTCGACCACGTCCAGATGCGCCATCGGCGGCGTCAGCACGAACACCACATCGATGCTGCGATCCGACAGGATAGGCGCGAGGTCGTCCACCACCGGGTGCCGGGTGTTGGCGGCGAAGGCCGCGCGGCGCTCGGCACTTGGCGTGAAGCAGGCCGCGATCTCGACGCGGTCGCCCAGTTCCTCAAGGCTCTGCAGGTGCGGCTTGAGCGCCATGCCCAAGCCGACGATACCAACCCGATGCTTGCTCATCGGCGGAACTCGGCGGCGCGGCCCTCGCGGAAGGCATTGATGCCCTCCATGTGATCGCCGGCCGAGAAGCACAGCGTGTTCATCTCGTTCTCGTAGCGCAGGCCGGCTTCCAGCGACGACGACAATGCCATGCGGGTGGCGGCCTTCACCGACTGCGTGGCGACCGGGCTGTAGCTGGCGATCTGCGCGCACAGCTTGCGTGCGGTCGGCTCTACCTCGGCGTCGTCGACAAGATATTCGACGAGGCCCAGGCGATAGGCCTCGTTGGCGTCGATCGGCTCGCCGGTCACCAGCAGGCGCATGGCGTGGCCGTAGCCGACGATGCGCGGCAGCATCTGCGATGCACCGCCGCCGCCGACCCAGCCGCGCTTCACCTCGGGAAAGCCGAACTTGATGCTGCGGCCCGCGACACGCAGGTCGGCGGCCAGCGCCATCTCGGCGCCGCCGCCCAGCACCCAGCCCTTCAGGGCGGCGACCACCGGCTTCTTGATGTTGCGGATGGTGCCCTCGTAGATCACCCGATTGCGGAATTTCCAGGCGTCCGGATACTCGGCGAGCGAATTGAGGTCGCTGCCCGAGGAAAAGGCCTTCTCGCCGGCTCCCCTGATCAGCACCACCCGCACCGCATCGTCACGATCGGCCGACGCGCACGCGTCCTGCAGGGCCGCAGCCATCTCCGGCGTGACGGCGTTGTGCTTCGCGGGTCGGTTGAGCACGATCTCGGCGACGAAATCGGCGACCGTGAAGGCGATCTCCTTGCTCATTGCTGCTCCCTGTTGCGCGCGAGAACCGCGGCTTGCTGGCTCTGGCTTATCGTTGCACGGCATCGTAGTTGGAATGTTCCGCTCCGTCATCACGCGCCGAGCGTGCCGGCCTCGCCGTCCTGTTGAGCGAGCGCCGGCGCCGGGCGTGACGTGGATTACCCGCCGGCGATCTGCGGGAGGATGTGCACCTCGCTGTCGGGGCCGATCTCCTGGAACAGGGCGTCCTGGTAGATCTGCCCGTCGATGGCCACCGCCGAGCCCGTCTCAAGGTGCGGCGCCAGCGCGGGATATTTCTCACCGAGCCGCGCGAACAGCTGGCGCACGGTGGCGGCGTCCACGTCGAGCGCACTGACGCCGCCGGTGAACTGCCTGAGGTTGCCGATCAGCGTGACGTGGGCCATGTGGTGCGTTCTATTCCCTCTCCCCACTCTTCCGTGGGGAGAGGGCTAGGGTGAGGGGCAGCAGCATGCTGCTGGTGAACGTTGCTGCCCCTCACCCCGACCCTCTCCCCGCTGAGGACGGGGAGAGGGACGAGCGACCCTCAGAGCTTCGCGGCGCCCTTCGCGCGGGCCTCGTCCAGGGCCGCCAGCACCTTCGGCGGCGACATCGGCAGGTCGGTGAAGCGCACGCCGGTGGCGTTGCACACCGCGTTGGCGATGGCGGCCATCGGCGGGCAGATCGGCGTCTCGCCGACACCGCGCACGCCGTAGGGATGGCGCGGGTTCGGCACCTCGACGATCACCGTGTCGATCATCGGCAGGTCGGAGGCGACCGGCACGCGATAGTCGAGGAAGCCGGCGTTCTGCAGCCTGCCGTCGGCCCCGTAGATGTATTCCTCGTTGAGCGCCCAGCCGATGCCCTGCGCCACGCCGCCCTGATACTGGCCTTCGACGTAGCTCGGGTGGATGGCGCGGCCGGCATCCTGGATGGCGGTATAGCGCACCACCCAGACGCGGCCCGTCTCGGGGTCGACCTCGACGTCGGCGATGTGCGTGGCGAAGCTCGGCGCGGCGCCGTGCGCGTTGATACGTGCGTAGCCGGCGATCGGGCCACCCGTCTTGCCGGCGATGCCGGCGATGGCCTTCAGGTCCATCGGGGCATGCTTGCCGGCGTTGGGGCCGGCTGGCCGCACCGCGCCGCCGACATACTCGACCGCATCCTCGGGCAGCTCCCACAGCTTGGCCGCGCGCTTGCACGCTTCCTTCATAATCTCGCGCGCGGCTTCCACCGTGGCCATGCCGCTCGAGAAGGTGGCGCGGCTGCCGCCGGTCAGGAAGTTGTAGCCGAGCTGGCCGGTGTCGCCGATCTGCACGCGGATCTTGCCGATGTCGATGCCGAGCTCCTCGGCCGCCATCATGCACAGCGAGGCGCGCAGGCCGCCGATGTCGGGCGTGCCGGCCGTCAGCGACAGCGTGCCGTCCTCGTTGAGCGACATCGACACGGCCGTCTCGCCGCCGATGTTGAACCAGAAGCCGGAGGCGACGCCGCGCCCCTGGTTCTTGCCCAGCGGCGTGCGCCAGTGCGCGTGCGCCTTGGCCGCTTCCAGCGTCTCGATCAGGCCGATCGGCCCGAACTTCGGCCCGTAGGCGGCCTTGGTGCCCTGCTTGGCGGCGTTCTTGAGGCGGAACTCGACCGGGTCCATGCCGATCGACTTGGCGATCTCGTCGATCACCTGCTCGACCGCGAACTCGGCGATCGGGCCGCCCGGCGCGCGGTAGGCCGCCACCTTCGGGCGGTTGCTGACCACGTCGTAGCCGACCACCTTCACGTGCTCGAGGTCGTAGGGCGCGAAGGCGCACATGCAGCCCGGCTGCACCGGCGAGCCCGGGAACGCGCCGGCCTGGTATTTCAACTCCGCCTCGGCGGCGACGATGCGGCCGTCCTTCCTGGCGCCGATCTTGACGCGCAGGTGCGCGCCCGAGGTCGGGCCGGAGGCGCGGAACACGTCCTCGCGCGTCATGACCATTTTCACCGGCCGGCCGGACTTCTTGGCCAGCGCCAGCGCCACGGGCTCCATATACACGACGGTCTTGCCGCCGAAGCCGCCGCCGATCTCCGACGCCGTGACGCGGATCTGGCTGACGTCCCAGCCGAGCAGCCGCGCGCAATGGGCACGCACGATCCAGTGGCCCTGCGTGGTCACCCACAGCTCGGCCTGGCCGTCCTCGGACACGCTGGCGATGCAGGCATGCGGCTCGATGTAGCCCTGATGCACCGGCTTGGTCGTGAAGGAGCGCTCGAGGACGACCTCGGCCTGCTTGAAGCCGGCCTCGATGTCGCCCAGGATGAACTCGACGCGCTTGGCGACGTTGGAGGGTTTCGTCGGCGCCGGCTCGACGCCGGCCGTGATGAGACCCTCATCCAGCAGCGGCGCATCGGGCTGCATCGCCTCGACGACGTCGATGACGTGCGGCAGCACCTCGTAGTCGACCTTGATCAGCTTGAGGGCCTGCTTGGCGATGGCCGCGCTGGTGGCAGCAACGGCGGCCACCGCATGGCCCTCGAACAGCACCTTCTCGCGCGCCATGACGTTGCGCACCACGTCGCGGTAGTTGATCATCATCTCGCCGGCCGGGATGAACTCGGACGGCTGGTCCTTGAAGTCGTCGCGCGTCACCACGGCCTTGACGCCGGGCAGCTTCATGGCGGCCGACGTGTCGATCGACTTGATGCGGGCGTGCGCATGCGGGCTGCGCAGCGCGCGGCCGACCAGCTGGCCGGCCATGGCGAGGTCGGCACCGAACCGGGCGCGGCCGGTCACCTTGTCGACGCCGTCCGGGCGATCGGGGCGCGAGCCGACCCAGGTGAACTCGGAGCCCCCAGCATCCTTGACTTTCTCTTGCATGGTCAGGCTCCTCTCATCTCGGCGGCGGCGTCGAGCACGGCGCGTACGATCTTGTCGTAGCCTGTACAGCGGCACAGGTTGCCGGCCAGCCAGTAGCGCACTTCGGTTTCGGTCGGGTCGGGCGTCTTCTCCAGCAGCGACTTGGCCGCCACCAGGAAGCCGGGCGTACAGATGCCGCATTGCAGCGCGGCGTGCTCGATGAACTTGCGCTGCAGGGGATGCAGCGCCTCGCCGTCGGCCATGCCCTCGATGGTGGTGACCGACTTGCCGCCCACCTCCACGCCCAGCATCAGGCAGGAGCAGACGAGGCGTCCGTCGACCGTGACGCTGCAGGCGCCGCAGTCGCCGGTCGAGCAGCCTTCCTTGGTGCCGGTCAGGCCGAGCTGGTCGCGCAGGACGTCGAGCAGGGTCTCGTCCGTCTCGCACAGGAATTCGACGCCGTCGCCGTTGACGGTCGCCGTTACGTGATGCTTTGCCATCAGGCTTTCCTCGCCCGTTCGAGTGCAATCTGCGCGGCCCGCCGGGCGAGCACGCCGGCGACCTTGATGCGGTAGTCCTTGGTGCCGCGCTTGTCGTCGATCGGCCGACAGGCGGCGCGCGCGGCGGCGTCGAGCTTCTCGAGGGCGGCTGCGTCGACCTTGCTGCCAATCAGCGCCGCCGCGGCGGCAGCCACCAGCAGCGGACGCTCGGCCACCGCACCCAGCGAGACGCGGGCCGCCGTGCAGATATCCTTGGCGTCCAGTGTCAGGCAGACGCCGCAGCCGACCACGGCGATGTCCATCTCGGTGCGCGGAATGAAGCGCAGGTAGGCGTCGGCGGTGCGCGGCGCCCGGGCCGGCAGCAGGAAGGAGGCGATCAGCTCGCCCTTGGTCAGCGACAGCTTGCGCGGGGCCAGCATGATTTCTTCGACCGGCACCTCGCGCCGGCCCTTGGGTCCGACGATGGAGGCCTTCGCACCTGCAGCAATCAGCGCCGGGACGCTATCGGCGGCCGGCGAGCCGTTGCACAGGTTGCCACCCATGGTGGCGCGGCCCTGCACCTGCGTCGAGCCGATCAGGTTGGCTGCTTCCACCACGCCCGGCCAGACGGCCTTGAGCTTGGGATGCTCCTTCAGCTCCGCTCCGGTTACGGCGGCGCCGATCCGGAAGCCGCCGGCCTCCTCCTTGATCTGGCGCAGCTCGGCAATGCCCTTGATATCAACCAGCAGCGCTGGCTCGATCACGTCGGTTCGCATTTGCACCAGCAGGTCGGTCCCGCCCGCCAGTACACGTGCCTCTCCCTGTTCCGCCGCCAGCAGCGCGACCGCCTGGTCGAGCGACTTGGGCGCCTCGTAACGCATGTCCACGGCTTGATGGCCTCATGGTTGATTGGTGCAGAAGACTAGCATGGCATACCGCCGGGGCAGTCGCCAACCCGGTAAGGGGTTCGAGCGTCGCAACAAGGTTTTGTCGTCCAACTAATATTGGGCTAGATGGACGCTGCCGGCAGGTGCACCTGGCGCGGCCTTTCGCTATAGTGAGCGCAACCACAACCTTGGGAGGGAAAGACCGTACATGACCCTGTCTCGCCGCAAATTCTTGCGTGCCGGCGGCGCCGTGCTTGCTGCACCGGCCATCGCTCGTCCTGCGTTCGCTCAGGCGCAGGTGTCGCTCAAGTTGCATCACTTCCTGCCGCCCGTCTCCAACGGCCACACCAAGATGCTGGCGCCGTGGGCCAAGGCGGTGGAGCAGGACTCGGGCGGCAAGATCAAGATCGACATCTTCCCATCGATGCAGCTCGGCGGTACGCCGCCGCAGCTCTACGATCAGGCGCGTGACGGCGTCGTCGATATCGTCTGGACCCTGCCGGGCTCGACCGCCGGCCGCTTCCCGTCGACCGAGGTGTTCGAGCTGCCCTTCGTCGCCGCCCGTCGCGGCATCACCAACGCGCGCGCGGCGCAGGAGTATGGCGACGCCAACCTCGGCAAGGAGACCGCCGACGTCAAGCTGCTCAGCTACTGGTGTCATGACCACGGTCTGATCCACGCCAACAAGGCCGTGAAGACCATGGACGACCTCAAGGGCCTGAAGCTGCGCTCGCCGACCCGGCTGGCCGGCGAGGCGCTGAGGGCGCTGGGCGCCGTCGGTGTGCCGATGCCGATCCCGCAGGTGCCCGAGAGCCTTGCGCAGAACGTCATCGACGGCGCCGTCGTGCCGTGGGAGGTGGTGCCGGCCATCAAGCTGCACGAGCTGGTGAAATTCCACACCGAGATCCCGGGCTCGCCGACGCTGTATACCGCCGGCTTCTTCCTGGCCATGAACAAGGCCAAGTACGATGGTCTGCCGGCCGACCTCAAGCAGGCCATCGACAAGAACTCGGGCATGAAGTTCGCCGAGCTCGCCGGCAACATGTGGGACGATGCCGGCAAGACGGTGTTCGAGATGGTCAAGGCCAAGGGCAACACCATCGGCAGCATCTCGGAGGACGAGAAGGCCAGGTGGATCAAGACCACCGAGCCCGTCATCGAGAACTGGATCAAGCAGGTGAAGGACAAGGGCCTCGACGGCGGCAAGCTGCTCGAGCAGGCCCGCGCCCTGGTCGCCAAGTACGACAAGAGCTGACGATCTGATCGCCGCGCGCCCCGTCAGCGCGCGGCGATGCTCATGTCTGCCAGCAGGCACATTGGAGTATCCCGCAAACACAGCGTAAGCTGGGGCGGGTCGAGTTGGGGGGAATCCAATGAGCCAGACTGGTGATCCAGCGCGGCCACAGCCTGCAGCGCGCCTGCCGTTCATCGAGCGCCTGTCGGGAGCAATTGCCGTGCTCGGCGGCTTGCTGCTGCTTGCCATGGCCGGACTGGTGGTGGTGAGCGTCATCGGCCGTCGCTTCTTCAATTCCCCCGTCAACGGCGACTTCGAGCTGGTCAGCATGGGCGCCGCCATCGCCGTGTTCACCTTCCTGCCCTACACGCAGGCACGGCGCGGCAACATCCTGGTCGATACGTTCACGACCTGGCTGCCCGCCCGCACCAACCAGCTGATCGATGCCTTCTGGGATCTCGTCTACGCCGCCACCATGGGCTTCCTGGCGGTTTGCCTGATGGACGGAGCCTTCGAGCATTACCGCAGCGGCCAGACCACCATGCTGCTGCAGCTCGCGGTCTGGCCGGCCATTGCCATCTCCGCCGCGCTGATGGTCCTCCTCACCTTCGTCGCGCTGGCGACGGCGGTCAGGCAGCTGCGGAGGCAGCCATGAGCGGGCTCACCCTGGCGTTCGTCGGCTTCGGCGCCATGCTGCTGCTGATCGCGCTGCGCATGCCGATCGGCCTGTCGATGCTGGTCGTCGGCGCACTCGGCTTCGTGTACCAGTCGAGCTGGTGGGCGTTCTTCTCGTATATGAAGACCAACACCTATCACCAGTTCGCCAACTACACGCTGTCGGTCATTCCGCTGTTCATCCTGATGGGCGCGCTGGCCGAGCGATCGGGCCTTTCCACGGCGCTGTTCCGCGCCGCCGAAGCGTTCGCCGGGCGCATGCGCGGCGGACTGGCGATGGCCGTCATCTGGGCCTGCACGGCGTTCGGCGCCATCTGCGGCTCGTCGGTCGCCACCACCGCCACCTTCGGCCGCGCGGCGCTGCCCGAGCTGCTGCGCTACAAGTACGACGGCGGCTTCGCCACCGGCACCATCGCGGTGGGCGGCACGCTCGGCATCCTCATCCCGCCGTCCGTGATCCTGGTGGTCTATGCCATCACCACCGAGCAGAACATCGCCAAGCTGTTCAAGGCGGCGCTGATTCCGGGCCTGATGGCGGCGCTGTTCTACTGCATCGCCATCGCCTGGTCGTGCGCCGCCGGCCGCACCTCGCGCCGGATGTGGAGGTCCATGTCGGCAATCGTTTGCAGGTGTTGGCCGCCGTCTGGCCGGTGCTGCTGATCGCGCTGACGGTGGTGGGCGGCATCTACGGCGGCGTCTTCACGCCGACCGAGGGTGCCGCGGTCGGCGCCATCGCCATGCTGCTGGTGGGCCTGCTGCAGCGGTCGCTGTCCCTGCCGGCCATCGTCGACGCCCTCAAGCAGACGGCCGATACCACCGGCATGATCTTCATCATCCTGCTGGGCTCGGAGGTGTTCAACGCCTTCCTGGCGCGCTCGCAGATGCCGACCCTGGCGGCAGAATGGGTGACCAGCCAGGGCCTGCCGCCCTACGTTGTGATGGTCTGCCTGCTGGCCCTCTACATCCTGCTCGGCGCGGTGATGGACGAACTCGCCATGCTGCTGCTGACGCTGCCCGTGTTCTTCCCGATCGTGCAGGCGCTCGACTTCGGCCTGCCCGCCGACGAGGTGGCGATCTGGTTCGGCATACTGGTGCTGATCGTGGTCGGCATCGGCCTGACGGCGCCGCCGATCGGGCTCAATGTGTTCGTGATCAGCTCGATCGCGCGCAACGTGCCGATCATGTCCACCTATCGCGGCGTGCTGCCTTTCATCGGCATGGACATCATCAGGCTCGGTCTGGTGGTTGCCTTCCCCGGTCTCGCGCTGTGGCTGGTGCGCGTGCTCAGTTGAGCTGGCGCGCGCCTCGTGCCACCTTTCGTCCAGGCTCAATCACACAGAGGAGAATGACCGTGGCTAAAGGCTACTGGATCGCGCACGTCACCATCACCAATCCCGAGCGCTACAAGGACTACGTTGCCGCCAACGCCGTCGCCTTTGCCAAGTACAAGGCCCGCTTCCTGGTGCGCAACGGCAAGCACGAGGTGGCAAGCGGCAATCTCGTCGATCGCCGCAACGTGGTGATCGAGTTCGACAGCTATGCCACCGCCAAGGCCTGCCACGACTCGCCCGAGTACCAGGCGGCCGCCAAGATACGCGACGAGGCCAGCACCGCCGACCTCATCATCATCGAAGGCTACGAGGGCTGAGCCTAGCCTGGCCAGCTGATCGATATCGGCGACGACGACATCCGCCTCGTCGTCGTCGTTGCTCGACAGCGGCATGCGGATCGGCAGCACCGGGATGCACAGCTCGGTGCGGCGGTGCATCTCGCGGGTCAGCGCCGGGTCGTTCGAGATAGATGGTCATGAACGAGCGGTCGTAGTCGACCGACAGGCCGCGCTTCTGCACCAGACTGGTGTGCAGCTTCGACATGATGTCGCCCATCTGGTCGTAGGGGCCGACGTGGGTGTGCACCGCGTAGGCGCCGCCGGGCAGGATCTCGCGGCCGATGCCCGCGGCGGGGTCGGCATCGAGATCGCCGACCAGCCCAATGCATGCGTCATATCGCAGCAAGTCGGATGGAGTGGTTCTCGGATTGTCGCGGAAGAAGCCATAAGCCCGCTTCACCAGCCGGCGTGCATTGTGCTGCTCGAGCCACGCGGCCATCGTCGCCCACGCCTGCGGCGTCGACTGGTCGTACGGCCCAAGGGCGCGTGCATAGAGCACCGACAACGGCCGAACATAACGATAGGTGACGCGCACGATGTTCCCAATCCCAATGCCGCCAGCGGAGGCATCTCCTGCGGTACGGAGCAACCCTAGGAAACGCTCGTTGCCGCTGGCTTAAGCGTGATCGATCAATTTGAATCAAATGCGCGGCTGAAACAGTCGAAAAACCCCAGATTTCCGGGGATTTGGACGCGATCAATGCGGCTAGACTTTAGTTGACCCGTCCAGGACGGCTCTGATCGTCAGCAGATCGCGCCACGCCAGACGCTTGGCGGCCGGCGTGCGCAGCAGATAGGCGGGATGCAGTGTTGCGATGCAGCGGACCCGGTGCGCGCCGATCTCCAGGTCACGCCACTTGCCTCGCACCTTCATGATGCCCTCGGGCACGTCGAGGATGTGCTTGGCGGCCGCCCCGCCCAGCAGCACGATCACCTCCGGCGCCACCAGCTCCACCTGCCGCTCCAGGAAGGGTCTGCACACCTGCGCCTCCTGCGGGGTCGGCGTGCGATTGCCCGGAGGACGCCAGTAGACGATGTTGGTGATGTGCACGTCCTGCTCGGTCAGCTGGATGGCGCCCAGCATCTTGTCGAGCAGCTGGCCGGCGCGGCCGACGAACGGCTTGCCCTCGATGTCCTCGTCGCGGCCGGGTGCCTCGCCGACCAGCATGAGGCGCGACTTGGCGGCGCCGCGATAGAAGCACAGGTTCTTCGCCGTGGCCTTCAGGCTGCAGCCGTCGAAGCGCGCCAGGGTGGCGCCAAGGTCGTCGAGGTTGGCCGCACTGCGCGCCGCCGCACGCGCCGAATGCACCGCCGCATCCGGTACGGCAGCGAAGGGAATTGCCGGGCGGGAGCGGTCGGCGATGCCGCTCGCGTAGGTTGGTCGCGGACGGCGGGCGGCTCGCGTGCGTGGTGCCCGGTCGACCATCGGTGCGGCAGGTGCTGCGCAGGTTGCTGCAGGTGCCGGCCGGGAGGAGCATCGCCGCGCTCCAGCCAGTTGATGGCCTGGTCCTCGACCGGATGATCGACGCCCATCGCGCGGTACCATTCCAGCACCGCTGCCAGCTCCGCCGATTTGGTCTTCTCCAGCATGCGCGGCAGTGTAGTTGGAATGCCCGGCATTGCCAGCGGTGTGTCCTCGCGAGCGAAGGACGCTCCACACGAAGCTTGACGCTGGGCGCGGCGGCGACCTATCGAACGCCCAGAACTTGCGAGTTGGTGTCATTCGAGGAAGGGGCTGATGGCACAGGACAATGCGGAACTGCCGCCACGCGAGGCGATGGAGTTCGACGTCGTCGTCGTGGGTGCGGGTCCGGCCGGCCTCGCCGCAGCCATCCGCCTGAAGCAGCTGGCGGCGGCTGCCGGCAGCGAGGTGTCGGTCGTCGTCGCTGGAGAAGGGCTCGGAGGTCGGCGCGCACATTTTGTCGGGCGCCGTCATCGATCCGATCGGCCTGGCGGCCCTGTTTCCCGACTGGCAGGCCAAGGGCGCGCCGCTGGAGACGCCGGTGCGCGAGGACCGCTTCTACTACCTCGGCCCGGCGGGTGTGCTGCGCATCCCCAACCTGGTCATGCCGCCGCTGATGAGCAATCACGGCAACTACATCGCCAGCCTGGGCAATCTGACCAAGTGGCTGGGCGAGCAGGCGGCCGAGCTGGGCGTCGAGGTGTATCCGGGCTTCGCCGCCGCCGAGGTGCTCTATGACGACAAGGGCGCGGTGCTGGGCGTCGCCACCGGCGACATGGGGCTGGGCAAGGATGGCCAGCCGACCGACCGTTTCACGCGCGGCATGGAACTGCGCGGCAAGTACACCATCATCGCCGAGGGGGCGCGGGGTTCGCTGGCCAAGCAGCTGCAGGCGAGGTTCGGGCTGGCGCAGGGCCGCCAGCCGCAGAAGTACGGCATCGGCCTCAAGGAGCTGTGGGAGGTGGCGCCGGACAAGCACCGCCCCGGCCTCGTGCAGCATACGCTCGGCTGGCCGCTCGATGATCGCACCGGCGGCGGCTCGTTCCTCTACCACTACGGCGACAACCTGGTGTCGGTCGGCTTCGTGGTGCACCTCAACTACGCCAACCCCCACCTGTCGCCCTATCACGAGTTCCAGCGCTTCAAGACGCATCCGGCCATCCGCGACACCTTCGAGGGGGGCAAGCGCATCGCCTACGGGGCGCGGGCCATCACCGAGGGCGGCTGGCAGTCGATCCCGGAGCTGGTGTTCCCGGGCGGCGTGCTGGTCGGCTGCGCGGCGGGCTTGGTCAACGTGCCGCGCATCAAGGGCTCGCACAACGCCATGCTGTCGGGCATCGCCGCCGCCGAGGCCGCCTTCGCCGCGATCGGCGCGGGCCGTGCGCACGACCGGCTGGAGGACTATTCCGTCGACGTGCTGTCCGGTCCCATCGCGCGCGACCTGCGGCGCGTGCGCAACGCCAAGCCGATGCTGTCGCGGTTCGGCACGCTGCTCGGCACGATGCTGTCGGGCCTCGACATGTGGCTCAACACGCTCATTCCCGGCATCGGCCTCGGCTACACGCTCAAGCACGGCAAGCCCGATCACGCGTCACTCAAGCCGGCCGCCGCGATGCCGCGCATCGACTATCCCCGCGCCGACGGCGTGCTGACCTTCGACCGGCTGACCAACGTGTCCTTCTCGGCCACCAACCACGAGGAGGATCAGCCGGTGCACCTGAAGGTGGCCGACATGCCGCTGCAGAAGCGCTCCGAGCACGACGTCTATGCCGGGCCCTCGAGCCGCTACTGCCCGGCAGGCGTCTACGAATGGGTCGAGGAGGGCGGCCAGGACCCGCTACGTCATCAACGCGCAGAACTGCGTGCACTGCAAAACTTGCGACATCAAGGACCCCAACCAGAACATCAACTGGGTGGTGCCCGAGGGCGGCGGCGGCCCCAACTATCCGGGCATGTAGGTCCCGCGAGATCGTTCTTCGTCGTCCTGCCTGGTCACCACGGCTACAGCACGCGCCAACCTGTCCCCCTCCCCTTGATGGGGAGGGGTTAGGGGTGGGGTGAAGCCTGGGGTGCGAGCGCGAGTCTTGCCGTGCATCACGCGAGGTCATGGGCACGCCCGCAGCATGGTTCGGTTGTGCATCCCACCCCCGACCCCTCCCCGCAAGGGGGAGGGGAGCCGCAGCATCGCCGCTTGACCTGCAACGCGATGCTCGCCCACGCCAAGCTACCTGGTGGCCTCGGCGGGCAGGCGAGCCGGGATGCGCAGGCTGCGCGGGCGGATCTTCTTGCCCGTGGCGGCAATCTCAGCCGGCGGCAGCACGTCGAGGCTCGGCCACAGGCCGGTGATCAGCGAGCGCGCATAGCCGTTGGCATGGCCGAAGCGGCGCATGCCAGCCGCGGCGGCGATGTGATCGTAGGCAAGGCGGTGCGTGGATAGCACCACGTGATCGCCTTCGCTCCCGATCAGGCCGTACCAGACATCGGGCGTACCGTCGTTGGCCGGCATGCCGATCACGCCCGGGTTGAACCAGACGCCGCGGCCGACCTTCTCGACAAACGGCAGGCCGCTGTGGCCGCAGACGACGACATCGGCGTCGGCCGAAGCCAGCTCCTCGGCCAGCACGTCACGCTGCGAGGCGAACACGAAGCGGTTGACCTGCCGCACACCGCCGTGGATGACGCGGAAGCCCAGCCCGCCGACGCGGAACCTCAGCGTCGATGGCAGGCCGGCCATCCAGGCCCGGCTCTCCGGCGAGATGCGCTCGTTGGCGAACGGATACCAGCCCTTGGCGAGGCGGTCGCACTCGCTGCCCTCATCGAACCCGCAGGCACAATCGGCCGAGCCGGCCGCCAACTGCTCCTCGCAGTTGCCGGCAACGACGTGGCAGCCCCACGCCCGCACGGCGGCGGTGGTCTCCTCGGGCTCGACGCAATAGGCGACCACGTCGCCGGTGCAGATCGAGCGCGCGGGCGGAATGCCGAGCTCGTCGGCGCGTTCTCGCAGCGCCGAGAGCGCACGCACGTTGGAGTAGGGCCCGCCGAACACCAGGACGGGCGCCTGCAGCTCTGCCAGATCGGTCATGGGCACATATTAGCCGGTCTCGCGCAGACGCCAACAGTCGGCCACCAGCTCGAACAGCTCCTCGGACCGGCCCGCGATCACCTCGGCATTCCAGACCTTTTGCGCCGCCGCGTGCTTGGACAGGGCGAAGCCCGAGGCCTTGAGGATGCGCCGCTTCACGTCGTAGGGGCTGTTGTCGGCCTCGCGGTTCTGCGGATGGGTGAGGATCGTGACGTTACCCAGCATGTGCGTGAACACGGTGCCGTTGAACTGGCCGTTGCGTCCCCTGAAGGCGCTGCGCCATGGCCCGCGCTTGGGCGGGTTGATCGGCAGGATATGCTCGCAGGAGACGTTGCGCGGGTCGAGCGCCTGCGCCTGCTTGGCGAGCAGATCGTTGAGCTTGAGCAACACCGGCATGCGGAAGCGATCACGCAGGCCAAAGCGAGGGCTCTGCAGGTTGCGCCGTGCCTGATCCAGGTCGTGAGCGCTCGAGATGCAGCGAGGGCCCGACGAACATCTTGCTCTTGATGTCGCGGATCACGGCGACGTAGCGCTCCAGCATCTGATGCGGGTCGGTGCCGTTGATCATCATGACGCACGCCAGGCGCTCGAAGCCGGCCAGGAACTGCTCGAGCTGGCGCGGGACGGCGCCGAACGCGCGCACCGCCAGCAGGGCCGGGGCCCGCCAGACATTGTGCGTGCAGCGCAGCAGCGAGATGAGCGCAGCGTCGATGTTGCGCGTCTTGCGGGTGGTGGCGGCGCCGGCCGTGCAGATGCGGTGATAGGCGTCGGCTGACGGGACCAGCACGTCCTCGATGAAGGAGGCAACCTTGCGAGGCAGATCGAAGACGCCGAACAGGTCGGCCTCCAAGGCGTGCTGCGGCCGGCGCTCGGCCTCGACCATGATGAGGTGGTGGAACAGGTCGGTGAACTCGTCGCGGCCGAGCTTGGCCTCGCATTCCTCCCAGCGCCCGGCCAGCAGCGCACGCTGGGCCGGCGGGCAGTCGCCGATCAGCTCGGCCTTGAGCTTGTCGGTGTCGGACTGGCGCAGGCCGCGCGTCTGGGTGCTGGCGTAGGCGTTGCGTGCCTCTTCCACCGTGTCGGTGGTGATGGCGACCAGCCTGATCCGGTCGTGGAACTCGATCAGCCGCTGGCGGCCATCCGGGCCCAGCTTGCGCAGCCGCTCGACGATGGCATCGCGGTTGCGGATGATGTTGAGCTGGCTTTCCGACAGCTCCGCTGCCTCCGCCTCGTCCTCGCTGTCGTCGCCCGGCAACGGCAGCAGAGTCGAACCACGCTCCTGCACCCACGTGCGGAAGAAGGCGGCATCGCGATCGCGCGGCATGAAGCGGAAATCCTTGCCCCCGGGCGTGGCGAGCACCGCATGCAGCCGGTCGCCTTCGGCGGCGTCCTCCGCCAGATCGCGGGCGGCGGCGTGGATCATGGTGGCCGTCAGGATGCGCTGCTGGCCGTCGGCGATCAGCGCTTCGCCCCTGTCGCCGGGCGCTGCCAGATAGATGGTGCCGAGGAACAGGCGGCCGGGGGCACCGCGCATCGCCGTCTCGAAGTCGCCGAACAGCCGGTCGAGCTCGGTCTCGCCCCAGCCGTACACGCGCTGGAACTCCGGCACCGTGTAGCGATCCCGATACGACAGAAGCTCCGCAAGACTGAGCGCCGCGGTGCGCAGTTCGGGCATTTCTCCCCCGGATTTCGTTCTCATTTTGCGCCGAGGGGAGACATACGAATGCGTGAAGCATCCGGATCACGCCCCCCGCGCGCTCTTGCGCTATTGGTCCGAATTTCGGCAGCGGCTTGTCAAGCCGCGTCAGGGTAACGTGCCGCGGATGTCACGGCGTAGACTTTTCCCACTGGCGGGATCGAACAGATGCACGGCGCCCGCCTCTGCGGCCAAGCTTGCGCTCGGGCCATCCTGTGCTGCCGCAGCGACGGCGACGACCAGCGGTGCGGACCCGGATGTCCCGTGCACCAGGCGGGTGGCGCCCAGCTCCTCCACAAATGCTCTTGCAAAGGACAACCTGCCGTCGCCAGCCGATGTGAATTGCAGGTCTTCCGGACGGATGCCGACGTCGACCGGCTGGCCGTCGGCGACATCGAACAGCACCGGATCGAAGGCGATGCGGCCGCCCGAGGTCTCGACCATGCCCGAAGCGACGACACGGCCCGGCATCAGGTTCATGGCCGGCGAGCCGATGAAGGTGGCGACGAACTGGGTGGCGGGCCGGCGATACACCTCGGTCGGCGCGCCGACCTGCTCGATGCGGCCCTGGTTCATCACCACCACGGTGTCGGCGAGCGTCATGGCCTCGACCTGGTCGTGCGTGACGAAGATGGAGGTGGCCTTCAGGCGATTGTGCAGGCTGCGGATCTCGATGCGCATCTGCACGCGCAGCTTGGCGTCGAGGTTGGACAGCGGCTCGTCGAACAGGAAGGCCTGCGGCTCGCGCACGATGGCCCGGCCCATGGCGACGCGCTGGCGCTGCCCGCCCGACAGCTCGCGCGGCTTGCGCTTTAGGAAGGGTTCGATGCCAAGCAGCTTGGCGGCCTCGGCGACGCGAACTTCGATGCGGTCCTTCGGCACTTTGCGGTTGCGCAGGCCGTAGGCCATGTTGTCGTAGACGCTCATATGCGGATAGAGCGCGTAGTTCTGGAACACCATGGCGATGTCGCGGTCGGCCGGCTCCACGTCGTTGACGCGCTTGCCGCCGATCGAGACGGTGCCGGTGGTGATGGTCTCGAGGCCGGCGATCATGCGCAGCAGGGTCGACTTCCCGCAGCCCGAGGGCCCCAGCAGCACCGTGAACGAGCCGTCCGGGATGGAGAGCGACACGCCCTTCACCGCCTCTATGCTGCCCGCATAGACCTTGCGCACATTGTCGAGCGTTACCGAGGCCATGTCGGTGCTCCCAGCAAGCAGGCCGGAGTTAGCTGAGTCAGCGGAATATCCGGGACGTCAGCGCGCGATGCCGCGCTCCAATCCGCGCGCACTGGATTTCCCGACTCCCGGCGACTCTCCCTATTCCGCGAACTCACCCGTGCAGTTTCATCACTTCTCGGTCTCCACCAGGCCCTTCACGAACCAGCGCTGCATCAGGATCACCACGGCCACCGGCGGCAGCATGGCCAGCATGGCGGTGGCCATCACCACGTTCCACTCGGTCAAGCGCATCGGCGGTGACGATCATCTTCTTGATGCCGATGACGATGGTCTGCATGTCGTCGCGGGTGGTGATCAGCAGCGGCCACAGATACTGGTTCCAGCCGTAGATGAAGAGGATCACGAACAGCGCCGCGATGTTGGTCTTGGACAGCGGCAGCACCGTATCCTTGAAGAAGCGGAACGGGCCGGCGCCGTCGAGCTTGGAGGCTTCGATCAGCTCGTCGGGGATGGTCATGAAGAACTGGCGGAAGAACAGCGTGGCGGTGGCCGAGGCGATCAGCGGAATGGTGAGGCCGGCGTAGGAGTCGAGCAACCTCAGGTCGGCGGCGATCTTGTAGGTCGGGTAGATGCGCACCTCGACGGGCAGCATCAGCGTCATGAAGATCAGCCAGAACGCCGCCATGCGGAACGGGAACTTGAAGTACACGACGGCATAGGCGGAGATGATCGAGATCGAGATTTTGCCCACCGCGATCACGGACGCCATGATGAAGCTGTTGAGCAGCATGCCGCTGACCGGCTCGCGCGTCGTGCCGCTGGTGCCGACGAACAGCGTCTTGTAGTAGGTCTGGTAGAACAGCCCGCCCGGCGTGATCGGCATCTGGCCGTTGGCGATCACCGACTGCTCGTGCGTCGAGCCGATCAGGCAGATGTACACCGGGAACGCGACGATGAAGACGCCGAGCGACAGCACGGCGTAGGCGAACAGGTTGCCGAAGCGGCGGCGCTCGACCATGTGGCTCTACCCTCGCCCTAACCCCAGGTCTTCGGGTCTTGGACGGCATCCGCCAGCGCCGCGGTGACGGCGGCGAATAGCCGCTCGCCCTTGTCGGCGCTCGCCTTGCGCGCGTCGCCGATCACGCCGCTCGACGAGAACTCCTTGAACGAGACAAAGCGCTGCACCACCGGCAGGCCGGTCGGCGCATGCGAGAAGGCCGGCCCGAAGGCTTCCGCGAAGCGCTCGCGCTTCACGGTTTCCGGCGCGGCCACCAGCATCATCGACGTTTCCGCCTCGCAGGCGTGCCGCACGCCTTCCTGGTCCTCGAGGATCTCCTTCATGGCACCGGGGGCGACGCCGAAGTAGGTGGCGGTGCGGATGTCGAGCCCCGTCTCGACCGCGAAATCCGGCAGGAAGGCATTGAGGGCGGTGATGTTGCCGCCGTGGCCGTTGACGATGAAGACGCGTTTGAAGCCATGCCGCTGGATGCTCTTCAGGAAGCAGAGCAGCACCGCCCGGTAGGTCGGGATGTCGAAGGTGAAGGTGCCGCCGAACGCCATGTGATGCTCGGCCATGCCGCACCACAGCACCGGCGCGACGACCACGGGCGTCTTGGTGACGGCCTCCGCGGCACGCTTGCAGACCGCCCCGCACAGGATGGTGTCGACGCCGACCGGCAGGTGCGGCCCATGCTGCTCGATCGACGCGACCGGCAGGATCACCACCGCATCGGCCTTGGCCTTGGCGCGCAGGTCCTCGGCGGTCAGCTCCTGCCACAGGACGGATTGGGTCATCAGTAGGTCACCTTGCGTTCGATGTAACGAAACTGGAATGCGGTCAGCCCCACCACGATCACCATCAGGATGACCGACTGCGCCGCCGAGCTGCCGAGATCACCGCCCAGCCGGCCGTCGAAGAACACCTTGTAGACCAGCGTCTCGGTGGCCTTGGAGGGGCCGCCGCCGGTCGTGGCGTCGATGATGCCGAAGGTGTCGAAGAACACGTAGACGATGTTGACCACCAGCAGGAAGAAGGCGGTGGGCGACAGCAGCGGGAAGACGATGGTCCAGAAGCGGCGGATCGGGCGGGCGCCGTCGATGGCGGCCGCCTCGATCACCGAGCGCGGGATGGCCTGCAGCCCGGCCAGGAAGAACAGGAAGTTGTAGCTGATCTGCTTCCAGGTCGAGGCCATGATGACCAGCAGCATGGCGTGGTTGCCGTTGAGCAGCGGGTTCCAGTCGATGCCGTGCGAGCGCAGGCCGCGCGCCACCAGGCCGAGCGAGGGCTGGAACATGAACAGCCACAGCACGCCGGCGATGGCCGGCGCCACGGCGTAGGGCCAGATCAGCAGCGTCTTGTAGATGCCGGCACCTTTGATGTGCTTGTCGGCCTGCACCGCCAGCAGCAGGGCGATCGACAGCGACAGCGTGGTGACCGACACGGCGAAGATCGCCGTGGTGCCCATCGCCCGATAGTAGTCGCGCTGCGCGAACAGATCGCGATAGTTCTCGAGCCAGATGAACTCCGTACGCAGACCGAACGCGTCCTGCAGCAGGAACGACTGCCACACCGCCTGGCTGGCCGGCCAATAGAAGAAGACGAGCGTCACCAGCAGCTGCGGCGCGAGCAGCAGGTAGGGCAGCGTCTTGCCGCCAAAGATCGCGCGCTTCTCCATGCTCCCTCACACTTCGGTGTCAGACCCTCTGGGTCTGACACCACTCACCCCGTCCTTACGCGTCGTGCAACGGGTCAGACCTGCAGCGTCTGTGCAACAAATGCGCACAACTTTCGTACGCGCCCGCCCTCGCAGGTCATGATCGCTCGCCATCCTCGGTGGGCGGACAAACACAACCATCATCGGAGGAGCAACGCATGGCTGAGGACCGGAATGCAAGCCTTGACAGCACGTCCCCCGAAACGGATCGCCGGTCGCTGATAACCGGCGTCGCGGGCGCCACACTGGCAGCGTTGCTGGCGGCGGCGGGCAGCAGGCCGGCGCAGGCGACGTCGGGCATCGGCTACGTCGGCACGGCGCGCGCGCAGGGCGCCGACACGCCGATCGGCGCGAAGTGGTGGCCGTCGCGCTGGGGCGAGAAGGACGAGGCCGGCGCCTCCAACTGGATCACGCCCGAGAAGATCCTCGACGCCCTCAAGCTGGTGAAGACCGGCAAGAGCTACGAGATGGGGCGGATCTACGAGTTCGTCGATGCCCAAGTTCGGCGAGCGCGCCTTCACGCTGCGCATTCCCGGCAATCCGACCGGCGGTCCGCTCGGCACCAATCGCGTGATCTGGAACGACGAATTCCTGGCCACCGAGATCGGCCAGGTGGGCACGCAGTTCGACGGTCTCGGCCACATCGGCGTCGCTGTGAAGGGCGAAGACAAGAGCGAGATGCGCTACTACAACGGCTTCACCGCCAGCGAGATCGGCAGCCCTTACGGCCTGCAGAAGCTCGGCCTCGAGCACATCAAGCCGATCCTCACGCGCGGCCTGCTGCTCGACATCGCCGCGGTCAAGGGCCGCAACATGAACCTCGGCGAGGAGATCACCGTCGCCGACATCGAGGCCGCGCTGAAGGCCCAGAACGTCGCCGCGGATTGGATGAAGCCCGGCGATGCGGTGTTCTTCCACACGGGCTGGGGCAGCCTGTGGAACAAGGACAACGCCCAATACAGCAAGGGCGAGCCCGGCGTCGGCCTGGCCGCCGGCCAATGGTGCATCGACAAACAGGTGTGCGTGGTCGGGGCCGACAGCTGGGGCGTCGAGGTGGTGCCCAATCCCGATGCCAACAAGGCGTTTCCGGTGCATCAGGACCTGATCACCAAGAACGGCATCTTCATCCACGAAAATCTCGACCTGGCGGGACTGGCGGCGGATAAGACCTATCAATTCGTCTACCTGATGCTGCCGCTGCGCATCAAGGGCGCCACCGGCTCGCCCGGCCGCCCGATCGCGTTGACCTAGCGGGCTCCCTCTCCCCACCTCTTCGTGGGGAGAGGGTCGGGGTGAGGGGCAGCTACAAGCTCCAACGTCGAAGTGTGCCGCGGCCCCTCACCCTAGCCCTCTCCCCGTAAGAACGGGGAGAGGGGACTAGCGCGTCACTACCGCGCCACCTGCCGTTCGAACTGGCGCAGCATGGCGTTGCCGCGCGAAACGGCATCGTCGAGCGCCTGCTTGGCCGGCTTCTTGCCCGCCAGTGCCGCCTCGAACTCCTCGGCCCACACGTCGCGCAGCTGCACCATGTTGCCGAAGCGCAGGCCGCGCGAGTTCTCGGTCGGCTCCTTGTTGGTGAGCTCGAGCAGCGGCGTCTCCAGGTAGGGGAACTCCTTGTAGTAGCCGGACGCCTTGGTCTTCTCGTAGGCCGCCTTGGTGATCGGCAGGTAGCCCGACTTCTTGTGCAGCTCGACCTGGCGATCGGTGTCGGACAGGAACGTGAAGAACTTGGCCACGCCCTTGTATTCGACGGGAGTCTTGCCGCCCATCACCCACAGCGAGGCACCGCCGATGATGGAGTTCTGCGGCGCGCCGGCGACTTCCGGGTAGTAGGGCATGGCTGCGTTGCCCCACTCGAACTTGGCGTTGGCCTTGACGTTGCCGAAGAACCCCGACGACGTCAGGAAGATGGCGCATTCGCCGGAGGTGAAACGTCCCTCACCCGTGTTGGTACGGCCCGAGTAGTCGTAGGTCTTGTCCTTCTGCAGCTCGACCAGGTTCTCGAGATGCTTGACGTGCAGCGGCGTGTTGAACTTCAGCTCCGTGTCCCAGCCGTCCATGCCGTTCGACTTGGTGCCAAGTGGCACATTATGCCAGGCCGAGAACTGCTCGAGATTGATCCACGTCACCCAGGCATTGCCGAAGCCGCAGTTGGAATGGCCGGCCGCTTTCAGCTTCTTGGCGGCCTCGAACACCTCGGGCCAGGTTTTCGGCGGGCTGTTTGGATCGAGGCCGGCCTTCTTGAAGCTGTCCTTGTTGTACCACATCACCGTGCTGGACGAGTTGAAGGGGAATGACAGCATCTCGCCCTTGGTCGTCGAGTAGTAGCCGGTGATGGTGGGCAGATAGACCTTCGGGTCGAACGCCTCGCCCGCCTCCTGCATCAGCACGTGCACCGGCTTCACGGCGCCGGTCGCCGACATCATGGTGGCGGTGCCGACCTCGAACACCTGCATGATGTGCGGCGCGTTGTTTGCGCGGAACGCGGCGATGCCGGCGTTCAGCGTGTCGGGATAGTTGCCCTTGTAGGAGGGGACGACCTTGTAGTCCTTCTGGCTCTCGTTGAATTCGGTGGCGAGCCTGACGATCACCTCGTTGTTGGCGCCGGTCATGGCATGCCACCACTGGATCTCGGTCTGGGCCGCGGCGCCGTTACCCGCAAACAATACCGCGCCGGCCACCAGCCAGCCCAACTGCCTGTGCATTTGCATCGATGTCTCCTCCTGATGGGAGCGTAGCGACTTCTGGATGGCCGCTACTTGCCGTCTTCCCATAACAGAGGCGTGTCAGCCCGCGGGCAGCAGCCTCGTAGCCTAGCCCAAGTGGGCTGCGGCTTGGAAGAAGGCCGATGGCCTTGGAGGGGTGGCGGGCCTATCCGTGCACACGCTGAAAGGGGGCGGGAGCGTGCATCAGCTCCTGCAGGGACCGTTCGACCTGGGCCGGATCGACGGCGAAGTGCTGCAGGAAGCCGGCGGCACCACCGATCAAGGCGCGGTAGGCCTGGCCCATCGATATGGAGAGCAGGAAATAGTGCTCCCGCAGCATGCTGGACGGGAGGATCTCGAGAACGCGGGCGCTGCTGGGGGCAAACAGGAGATTGGCAAGGCCGGCGCCGTGCGGACCGGCAATGGCTTCAGCACCCATGAACAGCGCCACCTGCTCGCGAAGCGGCAGAGTCCGGGCACCACGGCCTCGAAGCCCTGCCTCGCCAACGTGGGGAGCAGCTGGCTTTCGTTGGTGATGCGCCGCAGCTTGGCGTCCGCCCGGCTGACGTAGAGGCGGCGGCGGTGCGTGGGCTCGGTCAGGCCATAGCCCTCGATGATGAGGGATCGCATGAACTCCACGAACCCGGCGCTGGCCAGCGCGTGCGAGACCGGCTGGACGTTGTGGAGGTCATACAGGCGGCGCACGCGCCATCGCTCACCCTGCGGCACGGCCTCGAACCGGATATTGGGAAAGCGCTGGGCCAGGAACCGATAGATATCGCGCTGGAACGGCGGCAGATCGGTATTGGTCAGCACCGTGACCGGCGCGCGGCCGAGATCGAACCGGTGCAGCAGATAGTAGAGCTTCGGCAGCCGGTCGAGCAGGAAGTGGTAGTAGTGCCGGTATCCGCGATGCAGATCCATCATGTTGAAGTAGTTGGCATCGGGCTTGTGCACGACCCGGGTCGGGGCGAGCCGGAAATCGTTGTGGGTGACGACTTCATGGCCGCGCGCCTTCAACACGACGCCGCGATCCTCGTCGACGACGGTGCCGGTCGATCCGAGCACGGTCACGCCCTCGAGCTCGACCAGGACGATCGAGCGCTCGATGCGGCGCGGTATGCCCACCGGCAGGATGCCTGCGAAGGCGCGATTCTCCTCGCTGGTCAGCACGGGTTGGGCCTCGGTGAAGACCTCCGTGTGGCCGACGTCTGCCATGCACTGGACGGTATCGAAGAACGGCATCCGGCGGTGCAGGCTCGGGAATGCCCGCGTCAGGTTGCGGCCGATGAAGAACTTGGCGTGGCGTATTCTGAATTTGCGTGCCGGCATCCGCAGCTTTCAGACCTAACTTGTGACGAATCGCACTGGAGAGTTGTGCTCTCCTAACAGTGCAACCGGAGGCAAATTGTGACGGCGGGGCGGACGGACGTCGGCTCGCATTGTAACCGCAAGCACGGCCTTGGCCGGCTGGCAGGTCTTGTCGGCGCCCGCAACGCGCAGGACATTGGACCGCAATAACAGGCAAGAATCTGGGAGGAAGCATGGGCAACTCCGGCAGCATCCTGGCGATCGATCAGGGCACCACATCGAGCCGCGCCATCGTGTTCGGCGCGGACTTGGCGCGTCCTCGGCCTCGCCCAGCGCGAGTTCGCCCAGCACTTCCCCGCCGACGGCTGGGTCGAGCACGATCCCGAGGACATCTGGCGCACGACGGTCGAGACGGCGCGCCAGGCGCTGGCCGCCGCCGGGCTCGGCGCCGGCAACGTGGCTGCCATCGGCATCACCAACCAGCGCGAGACCTGCGTGCTGTGGGACCGGCGCACGGGCCGGCCGATCCACAACGCCATCGTCTGGCAGGATCGGCGCACCGCCGACGCCTGCCGCAAGCTCAAGGCCGCGGGCCACGAGCCGGAGGTGACGGCCAAGACCGGGCTGCTGCTCGATCCCTATTTCTCGGCCACCAAGATCGCCTGGCTGCTCGACCACGTCGACGGCGCGCGCACGCTGGCGCAGGCCGGGCATCTCGCGTTCGGCACCATCGACAGCTTCCTGCTCTGGCGCCTGACCGGCGGCCGCGTGCATGCCACCGATGCCACCAACGCCTCGCGCACGCTGCTCTACGACATCCACAAAGGCGCCTTCGACGACGACCTGCTGGCCCTGTTCGGCGTGCCGCGCGCGATCCTGCCGGAGGTGCGCGACTGCGACGCCTCCTACGGCGAGACCGAGCCTTCGATCCTTGGTGCGGCCGTGCCGATCCTGGGCGTTGCCGGCGACCAGCAGGCGGCCACCATCGGCCAGGCCTGCTTTGCGCCCGGCATGGTCAAGGCAACCTACGGCACCGGCTGCTTTGCGCTGCTCAATACAGGCGCCGAGCCGGTCGCCTCCAAGAACCGCCTGCTCAGCACGGTCGCCTATCAGCTCGGCGGCAAGCGCACCTACGCGCTGGAAGGCGCCATCTTCATCGCCGGCGCGGCGGTGCAGTGGCTGCGCGACGGCTTGCGCATCATCGAGTCGGCCAAGGAGAGCAACCGGCTGGCCGCCGCCGCCGACCCTGGCCAGGACGTGTACCTGGTGCCGGCCTTCGTCGGCCTCGGCGCACCCTACTGGCGGCCGGAGGCGCGCGGCGCCCTGTTCGGCCTGACGCGCGGCAGCGGCCCCAACGAGCTGGCGCGCGCGGCGCTGGAGGCGGTCTGCTATCAGACCCGCGATCTGCTCGATGCCATGCGCGGCGACTGGTCGGCGGAAGCCAAGTCGGTGCTGCGCGTCGACGGCGGCATGGTGGCGAGCGATTGGACCATGCAGTTCCTGGCCGACATGCTCGATGCGCCGGTCGAGCGGCCGACCATCCTGGAGACGACGGCGCTGGGCGCTGCCTGGCTCGCCGGTCATCGTGCGGGCGTGTGGCCCGACGCGGAGGGCTTCGCCAAGCTGTGGAAGCTGGAGCGTGCGTTCAAGCCGGCACTCGCCGCCGCCGAGCGCGAGCGCAAGTACGCCGGCTGGCAGCGCGCGGTGCGTGCCGTGCTGCAGCACGCGGACGGATGAGCCCGCGGAAGCTCAGGCCGAGGTTAAGCGCATTCTAACCTTCGCCGATATTTGAACGACAATCCTCAGCCCGCGCGGTATAGTTGCGCTCGTTGCGGGTCGCGGCTTTGGCGTGACCGCGGTCATATACATCGGCCTGTAAAGATCACGCACCGTCGTGGCCCTTGAACTTCGAGAGTTCAGGAGGACCCGTCATGGCCCAGACTGCGCAGACAGACGTCATCCTGCCGACGGAGCCCGCGCGCGAGCTGCCCGTGGTGCGCTCGATCGGGGTGCGGGATCTCAGGGATGTGTTGGCGAAGGGCGTCGACGACTTCCGGGCCATGCCGACGCACGTGCTGTTCCTCAGCCTGATCTATCCGCTGATCGGGCTCGGGCTTTTCGCAGCGACCTTCGGCTACGATCTCATCCCGCTGCTCTTTCCGCTGGCGGCCGGCTTTGCGCTGATCGGCCCGCTGGCTGCCATCGGCCTCTACGAGTTGAGCCGGCGGCGCGAGCTTGGCCTCGACACGTCCTGGCAGCACGCCTTCGACGTCCGGCACTCGCCATCCCTGCGCTCGATTGCAGCGCTCGGAGCCATACTGCTCGCCATCTTTTTCGTCTGGCTGGCCGTCGCCAACGCCATCTACGCCGCCAATTTCAGCCTGGACGAGCCGATGGCGCTGGGCGAGTTCGTGCGCAAGGTGCTCACCACACCCGAAGGCCAGAAGCTGATCGTGGTCGGCAACGCGGTCGGCTTCCTGTTCGCGGTGCTGGCCTTCTCGCTCAGCCTGATCTCGTTTCCGCTGCTGCTCGACCGCAACGTCGGCGTGGCGGTGGCGATCATCACCTCGATCCGGGCGATCCTCACCAACCCCGTGACGATGGCGATTTGGGGCTTGCTGGTTGCCGGCGCGCTGCTGCTCGGCTCGTTGCCGTTCTTCATCGGCCTCGCCGTGGTGATGCCGGTGCTCGGCCATTCGACCTGGCATCTCTATCGCAAGGTGGTCGAGCCGGACCTGAGCCCGCGCCCGGAATATCATCCGCGGCCGCGCAGTATCCACTACGCCGCCGACTTCCCGGTGTCGCTGTTCGTCGGAACCTCACGCAAGGACGATACGTGAGGCCCATGCAATCAGGCGCACGCGGATACGCAGCAAGGCGCCGCATGACTACGATGGTGTTTTGCTCGATCGCATAACCGCGGGTGCTTGAATGGATACTGACGTTCTGGTGGTCGGAGCCGGCCCGACCGGATTGATGCTCGCCAATCAACTCGTCAGGCGCGGCGTGCGCGTGATGATCATCGACCGGCACTCGGGGCCGGCACGGCAGACGCGGGCGCTGGGCGTGCAGGCGCGCACGCTGGAGATCTACGCCAAGCTCGGCATCGTCGATCGCGCGCTCGAACTCGGCAAGCGCGGCACCGGCGCCAACATGTGGGCGCAAGGACGAAAGACCGCGCGCGTTCCGCTGGGCGAGGCCGGGGCGAACGTGACGCCCTATCCCTACATCCTGATCCTCGGCCAGGACGACAACGAGAAGATCATGGGCGCCAAGCTCAACGAGCTTGGCGTCTCGGTGCAATGGGAGACCGAGCTGGTCGGGCTCGCGCAGGACCCCGACAAGGTCAGGGCGACGCTCAAGATGCCGGACGGCTCGAGCCGCACCATCACGGCCGCGTGGGTCGGCGGATGCGACGGCGCGCACAGCTCGGTGCGCGAGCTGAGCGGCATCACCTTTCCGGGCGCCCCCTACGAGCACGTGTTCTACGTCGCCGACACCGAGGCGACCGGCAGCATGGTGCCCGACGAACTCAACGTCTACCTGTGGCGCAAGGGCTTCCACCTGCTGTTCCCGATGCGCGGCAAGGATCACTGGCGCATCGTCGGCATCGTGCCGGAGGAGCTGCGCGACCGGCGCGACCTCGACATGGAGGATGTGATGCCCTCCCTGCGCAGCGAGGCGGGCGCGGACTTGTCCATCAAGACCTGCACCTGGTTCTCCGCCTACCGCATCCATCACCGCTGCGCGTCGCGGTTCCGCGACCGCCGCTGCTTCCTGCTCGGCGACGCGGCGCACATCCACAGCCCGGTCGGCGCGCAGGGCATGAACACCGGCCTGCAGGATGCCTACAACCTGGCCTGGAAGCTGGCGCTGGTGGTGGAGGGCTGGGCGGACAAGCGCCTGCTCGATTCCTACGAGGCGGAACGCCTGCCGGTGGCCCAGCGCCTGCTGCACACGACGGATCGCGCCTTCCGGCTGGTGGTGTCGGACAACTGGCTGGCCGGCCTGTGGCGCACGCAGATCCTGGCCAGGCTCGCGGCCTTCGCGATGAGCTTCCAGCGCATCCAGGCGCTGGCCTTCCGCACCGTCTCGCAGACCGGCATCGACTATCGCAAGAGCGCCTTGTCGGAGGCGCTGGGCGGCCTGCCGGAGGGCGCGCCGCAGCGCCGGCGATCGCTTCCCATGGCTGCGGCTGAAGCTGCGTCCCGGTGGTCCCGTCGAGGACCTGTTCCAGGCACTCGACGACACGCACTTCAATCTGATCGTGATCGGCCAGCCCTCGCCCATCGATGCGGGCGCCGGCCTCGGCGACCTGGTGCGCACGCACGTGCTGCCTGCCGATGCCACCAACGATGCGGAGCTGGCGCGCGTGCACATCCCGCAGCCGTCGTTCTACCTGCTGCGTCCGGACGGTCATGTCGGCTTGTGCGGCGCGCGCCTGGAGCCTGGCGCCGTCACCCGCTACCTCTCCGAGCGGCTGCACTTCGAGCGGCAAGGCCGTGACGTGGCGGCTCAGACCTTGGCGTAGCGCACCACCTGCTGCTCGATGGCGCCGAAGATCGAGCGGCCGGCGCCATCCAGCATCTCGATCCTGACGCGGTCGCCGAACTGCAGGAACGGCGTCGTCGGCTTGCCCTCGAGGATGGTCTCCACGGTGCGCACCTCGGCGAGGCAGGTGTAGCCGGCGCCGCCCTGGTCGACCGGCTTGCCGGGCCCGTCGCCGTCCTTGTTGGAGACGGTGCCCGAGCCGATGATGCTGCCGGCGCCGAGCCGCCGCGTGCGGGCGGCATGCGCGATCAGGTCGGGGAACGAGAAGGTCATGTCGCGCCCGGCATCGGGCCGGCCGAGCGGCTTGCCGTTGATGGAGGCCAGCAGCGGCAGATGCACCTTGCCGCCCTGCCAGGCGGAACCCAGCTCGTCGGGCGTCACGGCGACGGGCGAGAACGCCGTCGACGGCTTGCCGTGGAAAAAGCCGAAGCCCTTGGCCAGCTCGGCCGGGATCAGGTTGCGCAGCGATACGTCGTTAACCAGCATGAGCAGGCGGATGGCATCGCCCGCCTCGGCCGGCGGGGTGCCCATCGGCACGTCGTCGGTGATGACGGCCACCTCGCCTTCCAGGTCGATGCCCCAGGCCGCATCGGCCACCTCGATCGGGTCGCGGGGGCCGAGGAACGTGTCCGACCCGCCCTGATACATCAGCGGGTCGGTCCAGAAGCTCTGCGGCATCTCGGCGCCGCGCGCCCGGCGCACCAGCTCGACATGATTGACGTAGGCCGATCCATCTGCCCATTGATAGGCGCGCGGCAATGGTGCCATGCAGCATTGCGGGTCGAAGTCGACCATCTCGAAGGGCGGCGCCCGCCGCCCCTCCGCAGCTTCGTTAAGTTCCGCGTAAATCCGCTCGGCCTTGAGATGCGTATCTTGCCAGTCATCAAGCAGCTGCTGCAGGGTGGCGAGCCCTGCTATGGTGGTGTCGGCGATGACGGCCTTGCTCAGGTCTCGCGAGACGATGGCCAGAGCCCCGTCGCGTGTGCCGTTGCGGTAGGTCGCGAATTTCATGCAAAAGCCACGTGGGTTAGGTTAGGTGGAATAGGTCTACCGGGGAGGACGCAGTCTTGAAGCGCAGAACGTTCCTGCAGGGCGGAGCCACGGCGGCGCTGGCAACCTCGGCCGTCTCGATGCCGGCCATCGCCCAGACCGCGCCGGAGCTGAAATGGCGCCTCACCTCCAGCTTCCCCAAGTCGCTCGACACGATCTTCGGCACCGCCCAGACCCTGTGCCGGTACATCGCCGAGGCGAGCGACAACAAGTTCCAGATCCAGCCGTTCGCCGCCGGCGAGCTGGTGCCCGGCCTGCAGGCCCTGGACGCGGTGACCAGCGGTGCGATCGAGTGCGCGCATACGCCCACCTATTTCTATTTCGGCAAGGACCCGACGCTCGGCTTCGGCACCGGCCTGCCGTTCGGCCTCAACACCCGCCACCAGCAGTCGTGGTGGGATTTTGCCGGCGGCGAGGAACTCGTCAACACCTCGCTCAGGAAACTCAACGCCTACGGCATTCCGGCCGGCAACTCCGGCACGCAGATGGGCGGCTGGTTCCGCAAGGATATCGAGACCGTCGACGACCTGAAAGGCCTGAAATTCCGCATCGGCGGCATGGGCGGGCAGGTGTTCGCGCGGCTCGGCGCCGTGCCGCAGCAGATCGCGCCCGGCGACATCTATCCGGCGCTCGAGCGCGGCACCATCGATGCGGCCGAGTTCGTCGGCCCCTATGACGACGAGAAGCTCGGCTTCTACAAGGTGGCCAAGAACTACTACTTCCCCGGCTGGTGGGAGGGCAGCGCCATGCTGCACCTGTGCATCAACCTGGAGCGGTGGAATGCCCTGCCGAAGTACTACCAGTCCCTGGTGCGCCAAGCCTGCGATGCGGCCAACACCTGGATGCTCGCCAAGTACGACATGGTCAACGCCTCGGCGCTGCGGCGCCTGATCGCCAACGGAGCGGTTTTGAAGGCGTTTCCCATGCCGGTGATGGAAGCCTGCTACAAGGCCACCAACGAGCAGTTCGCCGAGATCGCCGCCAAGGACGCCCATTTCAAGAAGGCGCTCAACTCCATGAACGCCTTCCGCCGCGAGCAGCTGCCCTGGTGGCAGGTGGCGGAGTATTCCTTCGACACCTTCATGATCAGCACCCGCAAGGGGTGAGGTTCGTCCGAGCCCCGCGTACGCCCGCAGCAGCAGGCTATCCGGGTGGCTTCGCGCCCCGCGAGCTGCTGCGCAAGTCGAAGAACAGCGCCTGACTGATAACAGCCTTCAACGCGTGTGCCTGGAACGGCTTGCTGATCAGGAAGGTCGGCTCGGGCCTCAGCCCGGTGAGCAGCCGTTCCGGAAACGCGGTAACGAAGATCACGGGAACCGAGAAATCCTGCAGGAACTCGTTGGCGGCATCGATGCCCGAGCTGCCGTCGGCGAGCTGAATATCCGCGAGCACCAGTCCAGGACGGGTTTGCTTCACGGCCTCGATGGCCTGCCGCTCGGTGCGCGCCACCCTGACCACGCGATGGCCCAGGCTCTGCACCAGCTGCTCGAGATCCATGGCGATGAGCGGTTCGTCCTCGATGATCACCACGTCGGTGGCGATTTGCGCGGCGATATCCTGGTTCGCGTCCTCGAGCAGGGCGCTGACCTCGTGCGGCGGCATCTCGAGCACGAGCGCGGCGTCCTGCAGCGTGAATTCCTCCATCGCCACCAGCAGGAACGCCTGGCGCCCGACCGGCGTCAGCGCCGCGAGGTTGCGCTGCACGGTATCGACGGCCGCGGACGATGGTTTTCCCGGGGACGACGGTTTCTCCGAGACGAGTGGACGCGCCTCCAGCGCATCGACCTCCTCCACCACGGATCGATAGAGCGCGATGCGCGCAGGCATGCTGCCGGTTTTGCCCGCCAGAATGCGTTCGATGGCCGACACCACGCAGGCATCACCCAGCGTCTGGCTGCCCGTCAGGGCGCGCGCGAAACGCCGCAGATACGGCACGTGGCCGACAAGACCTTCTTCACTCGACATAATTCACTCATTGTCCGGGCGCATCTGCCCTATAGACGTCACTGGTAGTGCCAACAAGCACTTTTGCCGGCGCCGGAGAACGCGCCTGAGCTCAAGGTGTTCGATATGAACGAAGACGACGCGCTTCCGGTTCCAACTGGCAAGGCCAAGGTGAAAGCGGAGGACGCGTCGGCGTTGCCGGCCCAGCTTGGGCAGAAGCTCCGCAACCTGTTTGCCGACGTGGAATCGCAACCGGTTCCGGACCGCCTGAGCCAGCTTCTCGAAGCTCTCGCGGCCAAGGAGAAAAATCCTGAGTAACCCGCAGACCCGTGTCAAAGATGCGATGCTTGCACTGCTTCCCTCGCTGCGCGCATTCGCATTCTCGCTGAGCGGCAACATGGACCGTGCAGACGACCTCGTGCAGGAAACGCTTCTGAAGGCGTGGCAGCACCTGGACAAGTTCGAGGAAGGAACCAACCTGCGCGCTTGGCTCTTCACGATCCTGCGCAACAGCTACTTTTCCGAGTTGCGCAAGCGGCGGCGTGAGGTCGAGGATGTCGACGGCAAGCTGACCGCTTCGCTTTCAGTCGCCCCTGCCCAACAGGGGCATCTCGACATGCAGGACTTCCGCAAGGCACTGGGTACGCTCCCGCCTGAGCAGCGCGAAGCCCTGGTGCTGGTCGGTGCCGTCGGCATGTCATACGAGGAGGCGGCCGCCATCGCCCGGTGTGCGGTCGGCACCATCAAGAGCCGGGTCAACCGAGCGCGTGCGCGGCTGACGGACAAATTTGGTGCGGCCGACACCAATGCGTTCGGTCCCGACGCCCCGATCTCGGCGGTCCTGGGTGGCGAGCCATAGCCGCGAGCGCCAATGAGCGGACGCCATTCTCCTCCAGACTCGCGGCAAATCTCTAGGAGTTGCGATCGCCCTCCTGCTTCTTCTCGCGCGCCCAGGTCAGTCCCTTGTAGTTGAAGCCCTCCTCCAGCGTCGGCTTGACGATCTCGAAATAGGGCGAGAGGTCGAAGTCGGCCGGCGTGTAGAGGCTGTAGTGGCGAATGTGCAGGATCTCCTGGCGGCGGAAGTGGCTGATGCCATCCGCGCGGTCGTCGATGCGCTCCACGCGCGGCAGGATCGGGTAATCCACACGGCCGAAGGCCTCCGCGATCAGCGTCGAGCAGATGGTGCGCGTCGGCTCGCCTGAACCGAGCGCGATCATGCGCCGGCGCCAGCGCGTCGGCACGGGCGGGGTGGGCAGCAGATAGCGGGCAAGGTCGAAGATGTTGCGCATGTCGTATTGCAGGCCGATGCGCGAGACCATGAACCCGATGACATCCTCGCGGTCGGCGTTGGTGAGGCCCACCGGCCGGCAGATGCGGGTGTGGAAATGCTGGTACTTGGCGAGCGGCACCGCCACGCAGCCGTCGACCGGCGTGACCTCGATCAGGCTGTGCGGGTCGCCGCCGTCCGCGTGGCCCAGCACGTCGCCCACGTAGAGCGCCGCATGCGACCAGGTCGACTGCGTGAGATACTTGATGGCGGTGGACAGCTTGCTGCTGCCGGCGATCAGCAGCACGTCGCCAAGCCGCAGCGTGCGACGCAACGCATCCGCATCGGAGGGAACGAACGGCTCCTCGCCAGGGGCTTCGCGGCGCAGATGATGCGCCAGCCAGCGGCCGGACCGGTCGAGCAGGTTGTCGAAGATGGTCACGCTGCGAGACCGCTCTTTCAGCATTGGTCCGCACCGATCGAGCGCCGACCCAGGAATGGTATTGAGAATTCATGGCGGAGCGATACGTCCGTCATGACGATCTTGTCGCAAGGCCACCGCGCTATCGCGTGGCAACCAGGATGCCGGAACCGACGAGCATCGTGCCGGTCGCCTGGTTCAATCGCTTCGTTGCGCGCTCCGAGATCAGGAAGCGACGGGTGCGCTCGAGCAGCAGCATGTAGCCGCCGTACACGGCATACGATATGCCGATAACTACGCCGCTCATGACCAGGTAGTCGCTCAAGCCAATGCTGCGAATATCGAGAAGGGTCGGCAGCAGGGCGCCATAGAAGAGGATGGGTTTTGGGTTGCCGACTGTCACGAGCAGACCAAGGCCCACATCACGCCACAGCGCCGTTCCCTTCCGCACCTCGATCTCGATCGGTTTGGACGCGGCCCTGAAGGCGCGGTAGCCCAGCCATATCAGGTACGCGGCACCCGCATACTTTACGACCTGGAACAGGGGTCCGATCGCGGCGGCGATCGCCGACAGTCCAGCCATGGCCACGCCCAGAAAGATGAAGTCGCCGACCACGAGCCCGGTCGTCACCGCAAGACCGGCGTTCAGGCCAGATCCCAGCGTCCGCGACAGGATGGCGGCCAGACCGGCGCCGGGTGCCAGGGCGAGGAGGAAGAACGCGAAAGCAAAGACGGCCGTTGTTTCGAAGCTCATGAGCCAACCCTCTCGAAGGACGTGCCGTGAACATACCCCAGTGGGAGCTATGGCGCGCCGGTGAACTTCTTCTCGAGCGGCGCCCAGCAGTCGGCGTAGTCCTCCTGCAGCGTGTCGAGTTCGGCCGCGTATTTCGTCAGGTGCTGGGGAAAGCGCGTCTCGAACATGAAGGCCATGGTGCCGGTGAGCTTGACCGGCTTCAGGTCGACCTTGGTGGCGTGGTCGTAGGCGGCCTTGTCGGGGCCGTGCGGCAGCATGCAGTTGTGCAGCGACACGCCGCCGGGCGTGAAGCCCTCGGGCTTGGCGTCGTAGACGCCGTAGATGAGGCCCATGAACTCCGACATGATGTTCATGTGGTACCAGGGCGGGCGGAACGAATGCTCCGCCACCGACCAGCGCTCGGGGAAGATCACGAAGTCGATGTTGGCGGTGCCGGCCGTCTCCGACGGCGCGGTCAGCACCGTGAAGATCGACGGGTCCGGATGATCGAATAGCAGGGCGCCGACCGGCGCGTAGTGGCGCAGGTTGTACTTGTAGGGCGCGTAGTTGCCGTGCCAGGCCACCACGTCGAGCGGCGAGTGGCCAAGCTCGGTGACGTGGAAGCCGCCGCACCATTTCACGGTCAGCCGGCTCTTGCCCTCCTTGTCCTCGAAGGCCGCCACCGGCGTCTTGAAGTCGCGCGGATTGGCGAGGCAGTTGGCGCCGATCGGCCCGCGGTCGGGCAGGGTGAACTTGGCGCTGTAGTTCTCGCACATGTAGCCGCGCGCCGGCCCGTTCACCAGCTCGACCTTGAACTTCATGCCGCGCGGGATGACGCAGATCTCGCCGGGCTCCACCTCGATCCTGCCGAACTCGGTGAAGAACAGCAGCGAGTTTTCCTGCGGCACGATCAGCAGCTCGCCGTCGGCGTTGTAGAAGTAGTCGTTCTCCATCGACTGCGTGACGAGATAGATGTGCGCGGCCATGCCGGCCTGCGTGTTGACGTCGCCGGCGGTGGTCATGGTGCGCATGCCGGTGAGGAAGGTGAGGTCCTCCTTGGGGATCGGCACCGGGCTCCAGCGCAGCTGGCCGATCGACCGGTCGTGCTCGCCCGTGGACGGCGCCGTCTTCCAGAACGGCAGCGCCGTCTTGCGGAACTTGGTGCCGTGCTGCACCGACGGGCGGATGCGGTAGAGCCACGAGCGCTCGTTGGTGCCGCGCGGCGCCGTGAAGGGCGAGCCCGACAACTGCTCGGCGTAGAGGCCGTAGGGCGGTGCGCTGCGGCGAGTTCTGCCCGACCGGGAGCGCGCCCGGCAGCGCCTCGGTCTCGAAGTCGTTGCCGAAGCCCGGCATGTAGCCGACCGGCGTCGCCTGCGAATACTGGCCGCCGCCGCTGGCCGCGATCTTGGCTCCGTCTGCCATGGGGTCCTCCTTCGATTCTGTCACCCGGCCGCGGAATTTCGCGCCAGCCCCGAGCATATCCGAAGGACCGCAGCTGTGACGTTCGAATTGTCGGGCTTCGCCTGGGCCCAGCACTGGCGTATCGGCCATCCGGGATGACAGGTATTGTGCGCGCATGATAGTTTCGTTTGAAACGAAATCAACAACCATCCGGGGCAACATGGGCGAGGTCGCCGCCGAAGCCGAAACGCTGCTGGTGCTGGAGGATTTCCTGCCCTACCGGCTGGCCGTGCTCGCGCAGAAAACGAGCCGCGAGCTGTCGGGCGTGTACGGCGAGCGGTTCGGGCTGTCGATCCCGGAGTGGCGGATCCTAGCCAACCTCGGCCGCTTCGGGCCGCTCTATGCCGGCGAGCTCGCCGAGCGCTCCAGCATGGACAAGCCGAAGGTGACGCGCGCGCTGCAGCGGCTGGAGGCGGCCGGCATCGTGCAGCGCGCCGTCGATGCCGAGGATCGCCGCCAGGTGCGCCTCGCACTGACCCGGCGCGGGCGCGCCATGTTCCGCGAGATCGCCGCGCTGGCGCTGGACTGGGAGAAGCAGTTCCTCAGCCCGCTCAGCGAGGCCGAGCGCAAGACGCTCGATCGCGTCTTGACCAAGCTGCTGCGGCGCGGCGAGGATCGCTCTCGTTCGCAGAACGCGAGGGCCGCCCGCCATGCTGAAGCTCCATAGCTATTTCCGCTCGTCCGCCGCCTATCGCTGCCGCATCGCCCTCAACCTGAAGGGCCTCGCGCACGAGATGGCCTACGTGCACCTCACCAAGGACGGCGGCCAGCACACCGCGCCGGCCTATCGCGCGCTCAACCCGCAGTGCCTGGTGCCGACGCTGGAGGTGGACGGCGGCGCAATCACGCAGTCGCTGGCCATCATCGAGTACCTGGACGAGACGCACCCCGAGCCCAAGCTGCTGCCGGGCGATGCGCTGCAGCGGGCGCGCATCCGCGCCTTCGCGCTGGCGATCGCCTGCGACCTCCACCCGCTCAACAATCTGCGCGTGATGAACTACCTCAAGGGTCCGATGGCGCAGCAGCAGGCGGCCGTCGACACCTGGTATCGGCATTGGGTGGAGAGCGGCCTTGCCGCCTGCGAGGCGCTGCTGCCGGCGGGCAAGAGCCGCTTCTGCTTCGGCGATCAGCCGACGCTCGCCGATTGCTGCCTGGTGCCGCAGGTCTACAACGCGCGCCGCTTCAACAGCGACCTGTCGAAGGTGCCGCGCCTCGTCGCCATCGACGAGGCCTGCCGCGCCCTGCCGGCGTTCACGCCGCGGCGCAGGCGGATGCGGCTTGAATTCCTTCTTCCCACGCACCGCCGTTCTGCGCCGCCGAGCCTTCAGCGGGCACCGGCCGTTCCCCTCCCCTTGATGGGGAGGGGATAGGGGTGGGGTGAAGCCCTGGGCGATCGCGGGTCTGCTGCCGACGTCGCGCCTGCACATGTGTCGATTTTGCCGCTCCCCACCCCCGACCCCTCCCCGCGAGGGGGAGGGGAGCACCGACGCCCACATCGAGAGGCGGACGCGGCGAAACCTCGAGATGGATGATCTCGGTGATTTCGCGATCGGTAACGCTGACGCGAGCCACCGTCACGGGCAGCTTGAAGCGTCGCGGACCGGCGCTTCCTGGGTTGATGTACAGAACGCCCTCGCGCGTTTCGATCGAGGGCTGATGCGAGTGGCCGAACACGACGGCTGCGAAGCCTGCGGCGACCGGATCGAGGTCGAGCTGCGAAATCTCGTGCAGCACCCAAAACATTAGCTGGCCAACCTTGACCGCCTCGGTCATCGGGAATTCTGCCGCCCAGGCCTGGCCATCAACGTTGCCGCGCACAGCAACTGTGGGCGCAACCGCACGGAGCTGATGCAATCACCTCGAGCTTGCCGATATCGCCGGCATGGATGATCAGGTCCGATCCGCGCAGCGCATCGATGGCTTGCGGACGCAGCAGGCCGTGCGTGTCCGAGATGAGGCCGACAACTGTCTCGCGATCGTCCATGGCCTGGCAGCCAAGGTGGTTCAGGCGTTTTGTGCGATCTCGAACACGCGGTTGTCGATGGCGCCGGTGTCGAGGTAATCGGCGACCAGCACCGACAGCACCGGCGCCAGCAGGAAGCCGTGGCGGTAGAGGCCGTTGACGTGGATGGTGCGGCCGGCAACGCGCACCTTCGGCACGTTGTCGGCGAAGGCCGGGCGCACGCCGGCGCCCATCTCGACGATCTCGGCCTCGGCGAAGGCCGGATGCAGCGTGTAGGCCATGCCGAGCAGCTCGAGCGCGGAGCGCACCGTCACCGGGCCGTCGTCGTCGCGCTCGATGACGGTGGCGCCGATCATGTGCAGGCCATCGCCCCACGGCACCACGTAGATCGAGCGGCGCGGATGCAGCAGGCGCACCGGGCGGTGCAGGTTCACCTCGGAGCTGCGCACCACGAAGCGCTCGCCGCGCACGCCGCGCAGGTCGGCCAGCTCGCCGGCGGCGCCGAGGCCACGGCAGTCGATGACCATCTCGTCGGGGGACGCGGGGCCGGTCCAGGCCGTGCCGAAGACGACCTCGACGCCGGCGCGCTCGATCTCGTCGAGCAGGAAGCGCATCGCCTCCACGGTCGGCACGTGGCCTTCGCCGCGATAGAACAGGCCGGCAGTGAAGCGGCCGGCCAGATCCGGCTCCAGCTTGCCGATGGCCGCCGTCGTCGACAAGTCTCGTGGCCCTCGGTGAGACGCGCGAAGCGGTCGACCTCGCCCTTGTCGCGGGCGGCGGCCAGCACCAGCGTGCCTTCCAGCACGGTGCCGGGAAACGTCTCGCGCCACAGCGTCATGGAGCGCAGGCCGAGGTCGCGGATCACGGGCGCGGCGGCTTCCGTCTCGCAGTAGGGGCCGAGCATGGCGCCGGCAAAGCGGCTCGCGGCTCGAGCGAACGGCTCGGCCGACTGCTCGATCAGCCGCACGCGATGGCCCCGGCGCGCCAGCGTCAACGCCTGCCACAACCCGGTGATGCCGGCGCCAACGACGGTGATGGATCGCTGCGACATGAAGCGTAGCTCGACTCGTCTCCGCGGGCCGCGCCCTCGCGCCGGGGGTCCGCGCCGCCCTCGAGCGTGCCGTCCTTGCGGATCAGGATGATGTGCGTGCCGGAGGTGAGCAGGTCGGCGCTCACGCGGTGTCCGTAGGGCTTCATCTTGAGCGCATGCCAGACCGCCTGCGCATGGTCAACCTCGATCTCGAACGGGCCGCCGCGGCTGCCGAAATTCATCAGCGCGGTGGCCTCCTGCGCGTCGACCTTCCAGTCGATCAGCGCGACCAGCGCCTTGACGACGTACAGGATGATGCGACTGCCGCCGACCGAGCCGAGCGCGGCCCACGGCTTGCCCTCGGCGTCGAACACGATGGTGGGCGCCATCGAGCTGCGCGGGCGTTTGCCGGGTCCCACGGCGTTGGCGAGCGGCCGTCCGCTGCGGTCGACGGGCCGGAAAGCGAAGTCGGTCAGCTCATTGTTGAGCAGGAAGCCGCCCGTCCACACGCCCGAGCCGAACGCCGTCTCGATGGTGGTGGTCATCGACAGCATATTGCCGCCGGCATCGACGATGGAGAAATGGCTGGTGCCCGGCTGCTCGACGGTCTCGTCGTCACCCAGCGTGCGGCTGCCGATCTCCGGCAGCTTGCCGGGCGAGGGACGCAGCATGGCGGCGCCCTGGTCGATCAAGGCGCGGCGCGTATCGAGATAGCGGCTCTCCAGCAGGCCGGACGGCGCCGGCACGAAGTCGGGATCGCCGATGTAGTGGTCGCGGTCGGCGAAGGCGAGCTTCTGCGCCTCGGCGATCAGGTGCAGCGCCTTGCCGTTCATGGCATCGGTCGGGCTGGTGCCGAGATCGAACGGCTCGAGCAGCTTCAGGGTCTGCGCCACCGCGATGCCCCCGGACGAGGGCGGGCCCATGCCGCAGATGCGGTTGCTCGCGATAGGTGGCGCACAGCGGCTCGCGCTCCTTGACGCGGTAGCCGGCAAGATCGGCCAGCGTGATGTCGCCGGCATGATTGCGCGCCGTTTGCACCGCCCGCACGATCGCCTCGGCGATCGGCCCGGCATAGAACGCATCGGCCCCGCGCTCGGCGATCGTGCGCAGCGTCGCCGCGAACTCCGGGTTGCTGCAGCAGATAGCCGGACGGACGGGCGCTGCCGGTCTGGTCGAAGAAATAGCGCCGGGCAGCCGGCGAGAAGCTGTCGGCGCCGTACCAGCGCAGCAGCAGGTGCAGGCGCGAGGGCACCCGGAAGCCGTCGGCGGCCAGCTTGATGGCCGGCGCGAACAGGCGCGCCCACGGCAGCTTGCCCTGCTGCTTGTGCAGCAGCATCGAGTGCGCGCAGGGTGCCGGGCACGCCGATGCTCAGGCCGCCGTAGATGGCGTCCTCCATGCCGCGCGGCTCGCCCTCGACCAGGAATCGGTCGGGCTTTGCCGCCATCGGCGCCGTCTCGCGGCCGTCGTAGGTCTTGAGTTCCTTGCGCTCGGCGTTCCAATGCAGGATGAAGGCGCCGCCGCCGATCCCCGAGGATTGCGGCTCCACCAGATTGAGGACGAGTTGCACGGCAATCGCGGCGTCGGCGGCGCTGCCGCCCGCGCGCAGCATCTCGAGGCCGGCTTCCACCGCGTAGGGATTGGCCGCGGACACCATCTGCGACTTGGCGGTGGCGAGCGTCCGGCCCATCCAGCCGGTGGCCGCCTCGGGCGCCGCCTGGCGGTCCTGCGCCTGCACGGCGGACCGTGCCGAGGAAGGCGCCCAGGCACTGCGAACGCCAGCGCCAGGCGGATTTGACCTGCAAGCCTCGGCGGGATCGACATGCGTCGTTGCTTCCTCGGTTGCGTCTGCAGTCTTGCGCGCCATCTTCGTCACTGATTATCGTGGAGAGATTATCGCCTCTCCGATAGCCGTCGTGGCTGCGTGCTGGGCAGCCTCCGTACAACCAATGTGGCTCAAATCGCACAGAGCGCCATAAACACTCAAGGAAAGCCTGTTGATCACACGCCCGTGGGTTGCCTCACGAGGCCTCTCGTCGCCACACTTCGAGCCTGATTTCAATCACCGCGCATGCAGCGGGCGGAACTGAAGCGCATCAGCTTGAGTTTCCGCAGCGGTCCAGCTTGAATACACAAGCTGTCTTGTGCGGCGGTTGAGTTCGGCGGTCGTAAACGCGCCTTTCACATGAGCGGGCGCAGGATGACCGTCGAGTTTGAGGGACAAGGCCAAGAAAACTAGGAGTTCGCGAGATGATCATCGGACGTGCGTTACGTCGAGCGGCCGTCGCAGCCGGAGCTGTCGTGGCAGCAGGCTGTTTCCAGGTCGCGCCGGCGTCAGCGCAACTGCTCTGGGATTGGGGCGGCGGCAGCATGGTCGACGGCAGCGGCCGCGAGGTCGTGCGCTTCAGCCCGCAGTTCCCCAAGGGCCAAATCATCGTCAGCTTCGGCGACCGCCGCCTGTACTTCATCACACGGCCGGGTGAGGCCATCAGCTATCCGATCGCCATTCCGCGCGAGGAGAGCCGCTGGCAGGGCAACACCACGGTCACCAGCAAGCGCGAAAATCCGTCGTGGACGCCGACCCCGACCATGATCGCCGAGAACCCGCGTCTGCCGCGCTGGGTGCCGGGCGGCCATCCCATGAACCCGCTCGGCGTGCGCGCCCTCTACCTGGGCTCGAGCACCTATCGCATCCACGGCACCGACGCGCCCTGGACCATCGGCTCGGCCGTCTCCAAGGGCTGCATCCGCATGTATAACCAGGACGTGCTGGACCTCTATCCGCGCGCGTCCGTGGGCGCCAAGGTCATCGTCACCTGGAACAAGTTCAGCGCAGTTGCGAGCAGCAGCAGCGGCGGCAGCAGCTGGTTCGGCAGCGACGACGAGCAAGTGACCGAGCAGCCCGCAGGTCGCGGCACCACGGTCAAGAAGATCAGCCGCACGCAGACCCAGTAGGATTGCTGATCAGCGCATGGAAATGACGAAGGGCGGCCCATCGGGCCGCCCTTTGTCATTGGTGGGTGGCGCCGCCGGCTCAAGCCTGCGGGGCGAGGCAGCTCTTCAGGTCGTCGGCCAGCCGGCGCATCATCGCGAAATAGAGGTCGGGCCCCGGCTCCAGGCGCGAGGCCTTCACCATCGAGCGTGCCGGTGCGGGCGCTGGTGCCCTCGACCAGGTTCTGCACCAGCCGGGTGTCGTACTGCGGCTCGGCGAATACGCATATCGCTGCGAGCGAGACGACCTTCTTGCGCAAGTCCGACAGCCGCTTGGCGCTGGGCGGCACGTCGGGGCTGATCGAGATGGAGCCGACCGCGTTCAGGTCGTAGTGATCCTCCAGGTACTGGAAGGCATCGTGGAAGACGATGTAGGGCTTGCCGGCGATCGGCTTCAGCTTGCCCGCCAGCTCCTTGTCCAGTGCATCGAGATCGGCGCTGAGCTTCTGCGCGTTGGCTTTGAAGGCGGCGGCGTTGGCCGGATACTTGGCGCTCAGGGCCTGCTCGATGCTGGCCACCATGGCCTTGGCGTTGTCGGGATCGAGCCAGGCGTGGCCATCGGGTGCGTCGGTCTTCTTGCCGTGGTCGTGGTCATGCTTGTGCCCGTCCTTGGCGGCCTCGTGCACGTGCGCCTCGAAGGTATTGCCGGTGCGCCTGGGCAGCAGCTTCATGCCCGGCGCCTCCTGCAGCGTCACCACCGTGACCCGCTTGGGCAGCGCGCGCACCACCTTGACCGTGAAGGGCTCGACCGACTCGGACATGCGGAAGAACAGATCGGCGCCATTGAGCGCCTTGGCATCCGACGGCTTCATGGCGTAGGTGTGCGGCGACGCCGCGCCCTTCACCAGCAGCTCCGGCGCGCCGACGCCGGCCATCACGCCGGCCACCAGCGCATGCAGCGGCTTGATCGAGACCACCACCTTGGTCTGTGCCGCAGCCGGAGCCGCCGCGGCGAATGCCGACAGGCTGCCGGCCAGGATCGCCATCAGCCAATTTCTCGTGCGCATGCAAGACCCTCCGCTCATGTCGGCCCGCGCGGTTTGCCGCGCCCCAGGCGCCACAAATCCGGCCGCACCGCCAGGATAGTGATGTTATACTATATCGTAAACAGGGAAGACGCCATCAGCGGAGGAGATCAATTGCCGCCTTGCCCATATGTCGCTTTAATCCCACCATCATTTCCGTCGTGCAAAAGTCGCGAGGCTGCAGCGGCGAGGTTCGCCAAGCCTACCACCGGCCACGGGCACGGGGGTTGTCGAAGACCCAACGGGCACAGGAGATAGCGCATGCGGTTGGCATGGCGGAGCGTTTGCGCCGTGATCGGCGGCGGCAGTGCTCTGCGGGCTCGGCGGCTGGCCGGCACAGGCGCATCCGCACGTGTGGATAACGGCAGAGACCACCGTCCTCCACGAGAACGGCACGTTCACCGGGCTCAAGCACCGCTGGACCTTCGACGAGTTCTATTCGGCGATGGAGGTCGAGGGCCTGGACAAGAACAGCGACGGCAAATTCGACCGCGAGGAGCTGGCCGAGCTCGCCAATTTCTATGTCAGCGGCCTGAAGGAATTTTCCTACTTCACCTTCCCGGCGCTGGCCGGCCACAAGCTGGCGCTCGGCGAGCCCAAGGACATCTGGCTGGAGCACAAGGACAACGTGCTGTCGCTGCATTTCACCCTGCCGTTCGCCACAGCCGGTGCTGACGGACGCCAAGGGCCTGGCGTTCTCGGTGTTCGATCCGAGCTGGTTCATCGCCCTCGACATCGGCAAGCCGAACAGCATGCGGCTTGCGGACGGAACGCCCCAGTCCTGCAAGATCGCGATCGGCGATCACGCCAAGGATCGGTCCAACGACGCCGCGCTCAACGAGGCCTTCGGGGCCCAGTTCGGCGGCATGGCGATGGGCTCGGCGAAGGCGGTGTCGGTGACCTGCGGAACCTCATGACGATCCTGCGCGCGCTGCGAATTCTCGCCCTGGTGGTGGCGGCGCTGGTGTTGCCGGCCCTGGTACTGCCGGCGACCGCCCAGGCGCAGCAGACCGAGCCGCGCAAGAGCCCCTTCGGTGCGGAGAAGAGCCTGGCTCAGCCGCGCGCGGCGGAGCCCGGCAGCAGCCCGGGCGTGCTGCAGCAGGCCGGCTCCTGGCTGCTGGAGAAGCAGGCCCAGCTCAATCGCGAGCTGGCGACGGCCGTGCGCCGCATCAAGGGCGCCGATCCTTTCAGCGCCACGCTGACGCTGGCCTTCCTCAGCTTCGCCTATGGCGTGCTGCACGCGGCGGGGCCGGGCCACGGCAAGGCGGTGATCTCCTCCTACGTGCTGGCGGACGGGCGCACCGTGCGCCGCGGCATCCTGCTGGCGTTCCTCGCCGCCATGATCCAGGCGCTGTCGGCGCTGGTGCTGGTCGCCGTCCTGGTGCTGGTGCTGCGCTCCACGGGCATGCAGATGCGCCTCATGGAGGCCTGGCTCGAGACCATCAGCTGGGGCCTGGTGACGCTGGTCGGCGCATGGCTCGTCTACTACCAGCTGCGCGGCGCGTTCGCAGGCTCGGTCGGCGCATGGGCATGATCACGGCCACGCGCACAACCATGATCATGATCACGCTCATCATCATGGGCACGATCATCATGGCCATCACCATGATCACGCGCACGATCACGGCCAAGCAAATCAGCATGGGCATGCGGACGCCTGCGAGATCTGCGCCCACGTGCCCGATCCCAATCAGCTGAAGGGCGACTGGTCCTGGCAGCGGGCGCTGGCGCTCGCCTTCGCCGTCGGCGTGCGGCCGTGCACCGGCGCGATCCTGGTGCTGGTGTTCGCCATCGGCCAGGGGCTGATGTGGGCCGGCGTGCTGTCCACGTTCGCCATGGCGATCGGCACGGCCATCACGGTATCGGTGCTGGCGGCTTCGGCGGTCGGCTTCCGCGAGCTGGCGACCCGCTTTGCGGGCGGAGCAAGCTCCCCCTGGACCGGACGCATTCAGCTCGTCGCCGGACTGGGCGGCGCGTCCCTGGTGCTGGTGCTCGGCGCCGTCTTCTTCGTCGGCTCGCTCGGCACCATCAAGCCGTTCTGACTTTCACTGAAACGGTCACGATTCGGACGTGCAGCCTCCCGGGCCGATATTTCGCTTCGCGAAATTCCGGGATGACAATAACCGCTACTCCGCAGCCGCCTGCGCAACAGTCGGCGCGTCTCCCGCAACGGTGGTGCGCCGAACATCGCGCGGCTGCGTCTCGTCGTAGCGCCGGCCGCGATGCATGGTCTGGCGGTTGTCCCACATGACGAGGTCGTGCAGCTTCCACTTGTGCACGTAGACGAAGCGCGGCTGCGTGGCGTGCTCGTTGAGGTCGCGCAGCAGGATGCGCGCGTCGGGCGTCGGCCGGCCGAGAATGGTCCCGGCATGCGACGACAGGTACAGCGACTTGCGCCCGGTCACCGGATGCGTGCGCACCAGCCGCTGGCGCACCGGCTTGAACATCTCCTTCTCCTCGTCGGTGTACTCCGTGAAGCCCAGCGATCCGCGCGAGTACATCAGCGAGTGCTCGCAGATCAGATCCTCGACCTCGCGCCTGGTGTCCTCGTCCAGCGCGTCGAAGGCCGCCCGCATGTCGGCGAATTGGGTGTCGCCGCCCTTCTTGTTCACCGTGCGCGCCGACAGCAGCGAATACTTGGCCGGGATGGCGCGGAACGAGCTGTCGGAGTGCCACAGCAGATTGCCCAGGTTGAACAGGCGCTGCCGGCTGTCGCGGGCCAGCGGCTTGCCGTCCTTGCCGAGGTTGGACACGTCGTTCATGCCGGTGGCCAGGCGCAGGTCGGCGGCCTTGGTGACGTTGCCGCCGCGCGCGTTCTCGATGGCGCCGAAGTTGCGGCTGAAGACCATCTGCTGCTCGTCGGTGATGTTCTGCTCGCGAAACACCAGCACGGCGTAGCGGTCCATGCCGGCCTCGATGGCGGCCACGTCGTCGGGCGAGATCGGCTGGGCGATGTCGATGCCCGACACCTCGCCGGCAAACTCAGGCTGGATCTGACGAATGGTCAGGGACATTGCGCGCTCCTCCAGGTCCGCCGGAGTCAGCCCGGCGTTGTTATGCATCGTTAAGGAAAAGCCTAGGTCAGCCGGACGCGATTGGGAAGTCTGCGGCGCACGCAATCAGCGTCCGACTGCGGCACCGCCATTTACGCTTTCTTCAGCCTTTGGTTCCGCCGCCGCGAGGCCGCGCCTACGCTCGCGATCACGTCGAGCGCTGATGGGGGACCCTGCCGTGCGTGCCTTGTTCGTCTTTGTCTGCGGGTGTGTGCTGCTGCTCTCCGCGCAGTTCGGCATGGGCCGGGCCGGCCTCGAGCCCAAGGCGCGCGTCACCGCCATGGAGCTGATCGTTTTCGAGCATCCCGACTGTCTCTACTGCGCCGTGTTCCGCCGCGACGTGGCGCCGAGCTACCAGCGCTCGGCGCCGGCGACCGAGGCGCCGCTGCGCTATGTCGACATCGCCAAGAGCGACATCGGCGCCCTGCGCCTGAAGGAGGGCATCGACATGGTGCCGACCGCCGTCCTCATGAAGAACGGCGAGGAAGTCGGGCGCATCTCCGGCTACTGGGGCCGCGAGGGCTTCTTCAAGATGCTGGCCCATATCCGGTCCACCGCGGAGTAGCGGCCTTGGCCGGCGCGTCCCCGGCGTCGTATTGCAGGAACGGCTGCCATCCTGTTTGATGGGCCCCGGTGTGGCGCCTGGAATCCTGGCTGCCGCATAGGGGGAGGGCCTCATGGATCGGCGCGATTTCCTGAAAGTCGGCGGTGCCGCGGCTGTCACGGTCGGCGGTGCAGGCACGGCGGCGGCGCAGTCGGCGCCGGCCATCCTGCCGGGCGCGACCGAGCTGCGGCTTGCCAGTCCGGATCTGCCCGATGTGCCGGGCTTCGGGCCCGATCGCCTGGCGCGCCGCATCGAGCTCGCAACCGGCGGACGCTATCGCATCACCGCCACTCCTGATGCGACCACAGCCGACCTCGTATTCGCCAGCGTCAATCGCCAGCGCGACCGGCATCCCGCGTTCGCCTTCTTCGCAGGCCTGCCGCTTGGGCTCGGCCTCGACGCGACGAGGCACCAGACGTGGCTCGCCATCGGCGGCGGCCAGATGCTGTGGGACGACCTGGCCGGCCAATTCGGATTCAAGCCGCTGGTGGCGGGGCATACCGGGCCGAGTGGAGGCCTTTGGACCTCCCGCCGTCTCGAGACTGCGTCGGATCTGTCCGACGCCCGCATGCATGTCGAGGGCCTGGCGGCCGAGGTCGTCAGGGCGCTGGGCGCCACGCCGATGCACCTGGCAGCCGGCGATCTGCGCGGTGCGCTGGCCGAAGGCCGCATCGATACGGCCGAGCTGCTCGAGCCGCTGGTCCTGGCGGCGCCCGACCTGCAGCCGCTGGCCGAGCGTCTCTACAGCCCCGGCCTCAACGCTGGCGGCGCCTTGCTGTCCCTCGACGTACGCCGGGAGGTCTGGGACGGCCTGGGCGCATCCGACCAGGCCATCTTCGAGGCCTGCGCGGCCGAGGCCTATGCCCAGTCGCTGGCCGAGGCGCAGGGCCACGCGATGATGGCCGCCCAGCTCGCCACCACGGCCAAGTGGCCGGTCAAATCCGCCCTCGGAGGCGAGTTGCAGCAGGCCCTCGAGCGCACGGCTGCCGAGGTTCTCGCGCAGGTTGCCGGATACGACCTCGACGCGCGGCGCATCCACGACAGCCATCAGGGCTTCCGGGCCATGCTGGGCGAGGCCGTGGCCTGATCCCGGCAAGCCTGACGCGGGTATGACGCGAGCTATGCCGTGAGTGCATTGCTGCAGCGCAACATGGCCACTACTTTGGTCGGAGGGAAACGACTATTTACCTTGCCGGGAGGTTCACTCCTCCAAGAAACCGCGGAAAGACAAGGCCTTGCTCGACAAGGCGGTCTCCCCGCGGGGTTAGCGGCCACTACCGACCGCGCATAGGGGGCATTCGCACACAGGGACGGCACAACGTCGAAACGACGAGGCCATCATGAGCACCCTGACCACGACCACCAACGACGCACTGATCCCCGCCACCGCGAAGGCGAAGCCGGCCCGCAAGCCGTTCTGGCGCGCGGTGTTCGACTCGATTGCCGCCTCCCGCGAGCGCCGCGCCGAGCGGGAGATCGCCGCCTACATCGAGCGCCACGGCGGCCAGCTGACCGACGAAGTCGAGCGCGAGATCATGCGCCACCTGAACGGCCACAGCCAAGTCATCGGCCGCTGACGCCGAAGCGAAGCCGCGGCGCCGCGACTGCACCCGTCATCCCGGACGCGATGCCTGCATCGCGATCCGGGATCTCCCATCGAGGTCCCGGACAGTCTCGACTGCGCCTCGACTTCCGGGATGACGGGTCGTGCGTACGCCGGCGCCTACGCCCTGTTGCGGGCGATCAATCCATAGATGATGCCGAGGCCCAGCCCGAAGCCGGTCAAGATGAGAAAGCCCGGCAGCAGCACCATCGGATTGGTGCCGTTGAAACCCGCAAACAGCGGCTGCGGCGGAAATCCGAAGACGTATTGCCGGATCAGCGGCAGGAAGATCCAGTTGCTGAAGATCACCACCAGGGCGCCGAAGATCAGCCCCTTCAGCCAGCTCGCTGCTCCCGGCAGCCACCGGTAGATCAGGGCGAACACCACGCCCCACATGCCGCCCCAGAACATGCTGTTGGCCAGGACGGGCATCTTCGCAACCGGGCCGTAGCCCAGCGGCTGCAGGTTCCACGGCACGCTGCGTGTCATCCCGTAGGTGCCCAGGATGTAGATGATGGTCTGATGCACGACCACCACCGAGATGGCAGCCGCAACGAAGCCGAGCGCGGCGCGCCCGAGTGTTCCCGACATGACGTTTCCCGTTCGCTGGTGTTGTAGACGCGCTTCAACTGCCCGCGGCACAACTCTCTCACAGACATAGGGCGGGAACGGATCACGCTCGCGTGAGCACTCGGCGCGGTCCCCAGGTGCCTATTCTGCAGCAGTTTTCGCTTGCCGTGGCGGCACACCCGGCCCATATACGTGCCGTCAATCCGCGTCAAAGTGCCTGTCAAGGGCGGCTTTTTGCTTGCCTGGGCTCGCGTTCGCCCGCCGCTGGCGGAGGGGCGGACGCTCAACAAGGAGACTGCATGGCCAAGGAAGAGATGCTCGAGTTCGAAGGCGTGGTGGCCGAGGTGCTGCCCGACGCCCGCTGCCGCGTGAAGCTCGACAACGGCCACGAAGTGGTGGCCTACACGTCCGGCCGCATGAAGAAGAACCGCATCCGCATCCTGGCCGGCGACAAAGTCACCGTGGAAATGACGCCCTACGACCTCGACAAGGGCCGCATCAACTTCCGCCACAAGGATACCCGCGCGCCCGTGATCGGCAGCGGCCAGCGCCGCCCGCCCCAGCGCCGGTTCCGGTAAGATCAGGCAGTAGGTCCTAGGCAGTAGGCAGTAGTCTGCCACGTTTGCCGACCTCTACTGCCTATCGCCCACTGCCTACTGCCTTCCTTCCGTCACCCGAATCGGCTGACAGTGGCGCCTGCAACAGAGAGCGCAGGGTGCCATGGTCGAGCGCGGTAGCGGCAAGCGTGTTCCCGACAGCGATGATGAGGCCGACGCCCGATCCGGCGCCGACAGCCGCCGTGCGTCCGCGCCCAAGTTCGAGAAGAAGACCATCGCGCTGGTCTACGACTTCGACGGCACGCTCTCGCCCAAGCCGATGCAGGAATACGCCTTCCTGCCCAAGATCAACACCGACCCCGAAGCCTTCTGGGCCGAGAGCAACCGGCTGGCCAAGGAGCACGCCGCCGATCCGCTCATCACCTACATGCACCTGCTCTACAAGAAGGCCAAGGAGAAGAACGTCCGCATCGACCGCGGCGACCTGGTCGCGCAGGGCAAGCACGTCGAGCTGTATCCGGGCGTGGAGGCCTGGTTCGACGCCATCGGCGGCTACGTCAAGGAGCACGCCCAGAGCCACGGCGTCGCCCTGCGCCACTACCTGATCTCGTCGGGCCTGACCGAGATCATCGAGGGCACCTCGATCTACAAGCGCTTCCACAACGTGTTCGCCTAGCGAATACTGGTTCGAGGCCTACGAGCTGCCCTACCCCAAGCGCGTCATCACCGACACCGGCAAGACGCAATACCTGTTCCGCATCAACAAGGGCGTCGAGGACCTGGGCGAGAGCATCAACCAGCACATGCCCGAGGGCGCGCGGCCGATCCCGTTCGCCAACATGATCTACTTCGGCGACGGCGACACCGACGTGCCGTCGATGGCCGTGACGCGCAAGAACGGCGGCCACGCCGTGGCGGTCTATCCGTCCGGCCAAGCCAAGGGCAAGTCCAAGTGCGTCGACCTGTTCAAGGCCGGCCGCTGCGATTTCTTCGCGCCCGCCGACTACCGCGAGGGCTCCGACCTGTTCAAGCGCACCTGCCTGCTGCTCGACCGCATGCTGGCCGACATCCGCGTGCAGGAGGAGATGTGGCGCCTCGGCCGCGAGGCGACGCGGGGGAAATAGCGACCTGCCATTTCCCATCGATGCGGCCCTCGCCTTTGCATCGGATCTTGGCAAGCTCTTGAACCCAACGCAGAAGCACGCCTCTTTCTGTGTTTGGCCCGCCACAGGCGGCTGCCCAATTCGATGGGCGCCTCCATTTGTGCGATGAAAGATATCGGCTGTCAGGAGTAGGTTGCCCGCGACTTGTCCAGCAAGCCTGCTGATCGGCGGCTGGCGAAACTTCAGGGGGCAACGTGAAGAGAACTGTCGTATCGATTGCGGCCGTGGTGGCCGGCGCACTGGTAGGCATTTCGGGTGCCCACGCCGGAGACGGCTACGGGCCGTCCAGCGAGAAGCTCATCCGCGGCAGCGTCTCGCAAATCTCGCTCGGCAACCGCGACCTGGACTCGTCCGACGAGGGGACCGGCCAGACCATCGAACTCAATTCCACCGGCGCCTACAATATCCCGTTCTGGAATAGCTTCTCGGCGCAGATCTCCAGCGTCGGCGAGTACAACTTCCAGCTCAACGGCCACGACGATGTCAAACGCAACAATGCCGTCGGCCTGCACTTGAGCTATCGCAATCCCAACAAGGGCCTGATCGGCATTTTTGGTGGCTACGGGTGGTCAAAGATGAAATCGGGCAGGACGACAAGTATGAGATGGCCATGATTGGCGCCGAGGCGCAGGCCTATCTCGGCAATTTGACGCTCTACGCCCAGGCTGGCTATGGCAACAACACCAAGGGTGATACCGGCGAAGGGTTCAACGAGGGATGGTTCGCCCGCGGCGTCGGCCGTTACTTCTTCACGACCCGATACGAAGCTCGAGGCGGAGATTTCTTACGCCGAGGCCGATCCTTACCTCGATGGAAAACAAGGGCAAGTTCACCGGATGGGGCGTCTCGCTCGACCACAAGCTGTTCAATGTCCGCAGCTACCCGGTCTATGGCACGCTGGGCTATCGCGGCGCCTACTACGACGACACGACCGAGAAGATCATGCCACCGAGCATGTCTTCAAGGCCGGCATCAAGATTCTGTTCGGTGCCAACACTCTGAAGCAGAACGACCGCTACGGCGCGACGCTTGACCTGCCCATGCTGCCGGTCCGCGCCAACGGCCTGACCGAAAACATCGACTAGCGGTTTTTGTTGCCGCAGCGATCTTCAGGGGAAGCCAGTGGCTTCCCCTTTGAGTTTCTGTGCACGCGGCGGTACGCCGAGGATGGATCTCTCAGCCTCGTCATGTGGTCTCCCCTCCCCCCGAGGGGAACCGCGCAGAGCATGGGGCCGTCCGAATCTCAACGCCCGGCCCGCGCGTCCTCGCGGATCATGTCGGCGGCCTTCTCGCCGATCATGATGGTGGGCGCGTTGGTGTTGCCCGACGTCATGGTCGGCATGATGGAGGCGTCCGCCACGCGCAGCCCGGTCATGCCATGCACCCGCAGCCTTGCATCGACCACGGCCTTGGCGTCGCTGCCCATCTTGCAGGTGCCGCAAGGGTGGAACACGGTGGTGGCGTAGTTGCGCGCGTAGTCCATCAGCGCGTCGGCGCTCTCCACCTCGACGCCCGGCAGGTGTTCGCGGGTGACGTAGCGGGCGAAGGGCGTCTGGCGCGCCACCTTGCGCACCAGCTGCATGCCGTCGGCCAGCACACGCCGGTCGGCCTCGACGGCCAGATAGTTCGACAGTATCCCCGGCGCCGCCGCCGGATCGTTGCTGCGGATATGGATGGTGCCGCGACTCTCGGGGCGCAGCTGGCAGACGGTGGCTGTCACGCCGGAGAAGGCGTGCAGGCCCTGGCCCGGCCGGTCGGCGCTCAAGGGCAGGAAGTGGAACTGGATGTCGGGCAGGTCGACCTCCGGCCGCGAGCGGGCGAACGCACCGACCGCGCCAGCGCCGATGGTCAGGATGCCGCTGCGTTTCAGCGCATACTCGATGCCGGTCAGCATCTGCTGCCAGCGGCTGTGCCAGACGTCGTTGAGGCTGCCCTTGGCCGTGCACACGAAGATAAAGCGCACCTGCAGGTGGTCCTGCAGGTTCTCGCCGACGCCCGCCAGCTCGTGGCGCACCGGCACGCCGGCGGCCTTCAGCACGGCACCCTGGCCGATGCCCGACAGCTCCATGATATGCGGCGAGCCGATCGCGCCCGCCGCCAGGATCACCTCGCGCGCCGCGCCAACCGTCTCCACCCGCCCATTGCTGGCATAGCGCACGCCGGTGGCCCGCTTGCCGTCCAGCTCCAGGCCATGCACCAGCGCGTTGGTGATGACGGTGAGGTTGGGCCGCGAGCGGATGGGGCGCAGGAACGCCACCGCCGACGAGCAGCGCCGGCCGTTGCGGTTGGTGAGCTGGAAGTAGCCCGCGCCCTCCTGGCTCGCGCCATTGAAGTCGTCATTGCGCGGGATGCCGGCCGCCTCGCAGGCCTCGATGAAGGCATCGCACAGTGTGTTCTGCGCCAGCCGCACGTTGGCGACGCCCAGCGGGCCGCCGGCGCCGTGATAGGCGTCCTCGCCGCGCTCCTGGTCCTCGGAGCGCTTGAAGTAGGGCAGCACGTCCTCGTACGACCAGCCGACGTTGCCGAGCTGGCGCCACACGTCGAAGTCCTGCGCCTGGCCGCGCACATACAGCAGGCCGTTGATGGCGCTGGAGCCGCCCAGCACGCGCCCGCGCGGCCAGTTGACGATACGGTTGTTGAGGTGCGGCTCCGGCCCCGAGCCGAACTGCCAGGTGATGTCGGGATTGGTGAAGTTGCGATAGTAGCCGGCCGGCACGTGGATCCAGGGGTTGCGGTCCTTGCCGCCCGCCTCGATCAACGCCACGCGGACGCCCGGGTCCTCGCTCAGCCGGTTGGCCAGCACGCAGCCGGCCGATCCCGCGCCGACGATGACGTAGTCGAACATTGCACCTGCCATACCCGGATGTTCCCCCGCACTGATTTTGCGGGCGACAATAGAGCCTCCCGCGCCCACCGCCAAGGAAGGCAGCCACGTCCCTCGGCGCATTGGCCGCCCGCGTTCTCTTCTCCCCATGGGGAGAAGGTGGCCCGAAGGGCCGGATGAGGGGGCCTTCATGTGCCTGGGAGGGACATTCCCCCCTCACCAGTTCGGCCAGATCACTTACGACCGCGCCACAACGGTCGAACGCGAGGCTGCCGCACGGATCGCGTCGTAAGTGATGGCCTCACGTCCTCTCCCCAAGGGGCGAGGGCACACGCGCAAGCGATCTGCGTCAGGTCATATCCAGCGGCGAGGCCCGCTTGGGGGCAGGGAAGGCCGCGTCCAGCGCGGCCAGGTCGTCGGCATCCAGCACGATGTCGAGCGCCCTCATGTTGGCGCGCAGGTGGTCGGGGTTCGACGCCTTGGGGATGGCGATCACGCTGGGCTGGCGCAGCACCCAGGCCAGCGCGATCGCCGCCGGCTCGCAGCCGTGCTTGTCGGCGATGGTCTTGAGGGCCGGCTTGCGCAGGATCGGCCCCTGGCCCAGCGGCGAGTAGGCCATCACCATGATCTTGGCTTTCTGGCAGTAGGGCAGCAGCGCCCATTCGATGCCGCGGCTGCCCAGATGATACAGCACCTGATCGGAGATGCAGTTCTTGCCCGCCGGCACGCCTTCCAGCTCGCCCATGTCGTCGGCGTCGAGGTTGCTGACACCCCAGCTCTTGATCTTGCCATCCTTCTGCAAGGTTTCGAACGCTTCCACCGTCTCGGCCAGCGGATGCGAGCCGCGCCAGTGCAGCAGGTAGAGGTCGATGCGGTCGGTCTTCAGCCGCTTCAGGCTGCGCTCGCAGGCGGCAATCGCGCCCTTGCGCGAGGCGTTGTGCGGATAGACCTTGCTGACGATGTAGATCTCGTCGCGCCGGCCAGCGACAGCGTCGGCGACGATCTCCTCGGCCTTGCCCTCGCCGTACATCTCGGCGGTGTCGATCAGGCGGATGCCGAGCTCCAGCCCGAGCTTGAGCGCCTTGACCTCGGCCGCCCGCTCCGAGCCGCGCTCGCCCATCCGCCAGGTGCCGAGGCCCAGCACCGGCACGTCGGTCCCGTTCTTGAGCGTCACGGTCCGCATTGGCCGCGTCTCCTTGGTTCGCGCCGGCAACGATGCGTCGCGTGCATTTGCTATCGCCTGCGGCGGGCCTGTCGCGCAAGCCAAATGCAATCCGCGCCGAACGACCAGCCGAGCAGGCCCAGGCCCAGGAGGCACATGGCCTGCGCCGCCTCGGCCGAGATTGCCGGCGCCAGCGCGGCGATCAGTGCCGACACCTGCACGGCGTAGACGGTCTTGCGCCGCCGCAGCGGCATCAGTTGCCCGGCCAGCCACGGCCACAGCCAGGCTGGCAAGCACGAACCCATACCGCATCAATCCGCTGGCCAGCACCCAGATGCCGACCTTGCCGGTGGCGTGCACCAGCAGCGACAGCATGAGCAGGAACAGCGCGTCGGTCTCCATGTCGAAGCGGGCGCCGAAGTCGCTCGCCATTCCCGTGCGCCGCGCCGCCCAGCCATCGACGCCATCGAGCAGCAGCGCGGCCGTCGCTGTCGCGACCAGTATCCAGCTCAGCGTCGCATCCGTGACGAGCGAGCCGCCGAGCAGCATCTCGGTGACGACACCCACCATCAGGGCGTCGACGGCGGCACGGCTCAACGTCACCGCGTTGGCGATGCCAAAGCTGCGATGCGGCGTGTGCTGGCCAAGGCCTAGCAGCACCAGCATGGCGACGACGCCGAAGCACGTGAGCGCAGCGCCGATGCCGGACCAGCCGAACGCGGCCCCCCATTGCAGGCCCAATGCGGCGGCGAACAGGGCGCTGCCGGATAGCGTCAACTGCAGTCCAGCTGAGAAAACGAGCGGGCGAGGCGGCACGGCAGCTCCACGCTTTCGGCGAGGTAGCGTCATGTCCGTGCAGACCCTTGTGCGCGTGGGTCGAACTCGCCCCGCGCTGGCGCAAAAAAGCGCCAGGACCTGCCAACCGGAACGCTACCAAAAAACACTTTCCCCGCGGAAGGCGACCATGTTGGATTGGCATCGTCATTATAGGAGCGAGAGAAGGCGAACTCGTGTCCTTCAGATCGCGAAATTGCGCTCCGGCTTTGCCTCAAGCTGAGACGAATACGCGCGACCACGGCCGCCATATGTCATGTCGTTTTGCGTGTGCTAGTCAGCCTGCATGCTCAGCCTCGTTGCCAACCATCCGCTCGATCTCGTAAACGCTGGGCCGGCTCCTCTCCGACCAGGCCGAGCTGTTCCTGGTGTGGCCCGATGCGAGGTTTCCCTTCGACCCGGAGCAGTGGCGCGAGCGGCTGTCGTCGCAGCCGGACAATCGGTCCTACTTCATCGTGCATGAGGCCGACATCATCGGCCACGCGGCGCTGCTCGAAACCGACGAGCCGCATGCTCTGGTCGTGTCGCACCTGTTCATCCAGCCGGACCGGCGCGGCCGCGGGCTTCGGCAAAGAGCTGTTGCGGTTGCTCGAGGACGAGGCGCGCAAGACGCTCGGCGTGCAGGCATTGCGGCTCAGGGTGCGAACCTACAATGCGCGCGCCATCCACCTGTACGAGGCCGCAGGCTTCGCCCCGGCCGAGCAGGACGGCACGCTCGTCACCATGCGCAAGTCGCTTGCGCCGTGACGTGCAGCCGCCATCGCCACGAGCGCGACGCCGGCTGCACAGAGTAGAGCGCGCTCCCGAGCCTACCCGCCCGCCGTACCCTGGGTATTGACGTACAGCGAGTAGAGCGAGTGGCTCGCGGTCATGAACAGGCGGTTGCGCTTGACGCCGCCGAAGCAGACGTTGGCGCAGCGCTCCGGCAGGGCGATGAAGCCGATCGGCTTGCCGGTCGGATCGAACACCTTCACCCCGTCCTGCTTCTCGTTACCCATGCCCCAGCCGCACCACAGGTTGCCGTCGACGTCGAGACGGAACCCGTCGGGTGTGCCGCCCGGCTCGGCCGTGATGAACGCGCGGCCGTTGGCAAGCTTGGTGCCGTTGTCGGTGACATCGTAGATCTTGATGACACGCGGCGTGACCGCGGCCTCGACGATGTACATCTTGCTTTCGTCCGGCGAGAACGCCAGCCCGTTCGGCCTGTTGATGTCGCCGGCGACGATGGTGGCTTGCCCGGTCTTGGCGTCGAGGCGGTAGACGTTGGTGGGCAGCTCCGGCGTGGCTGTGTGTCCTTCGTAGTTGCCCAGAATGCCGAAGGGCGGATCGGTGAACCAGATCGAGTTGTCGGACTTGACCACCACGTCGTTGGGCGAGTTGAGCGGCTTGCCGTCGAACTTGTCGATCAGCACCGTGATGGTGCCGTCGAACTCGGTGCGGGTAACGCGCCGCGCGTCATGCTCGCAGGTAACCAGCCGGCCCTGTCGATCGCGCGTGTTGCCGTTGGCATTGTTGGATGGCGCGCGGAACACGCTCACAGCGCCGGTCTCCTCCTGCCAGCGCATGATGCGGTTGTTGGGGATGTCGCTCCAGACGAGATAGCGGCCGGCGCCGAACCACGCCGGTCCCTCGGACCAGCGCATGCCGGTGGCAAGCCGCTCGACGCTTGCGAGACCTAGCCGATACTTGCCGAAGCTCGGATCGAGCAGCTCGATGGCCGGATCTGGATATCGCTCGCTGGGCCGCCACTGCGCGAAAGCGGGAGACGAGGCTGCCCCGACAAGGGCAGCGCTTGCTCCAGTCACAAAGGCACGGCGTGTAGGCTCCATGGAATTCCCTCCTCCAACATACTGTTTTTTTGTTCGTCGAAAAACATTCCGTCTAACGCGTTTCGACGCGGGGCACCCTAGTCATGCAATCGGCCACAAATGTGTTGCGCGCATCGCCGACCACCGCACTGCAAACGGTTCGCTGAGCTCGCCGGCGAAGACCCGGACTCGCCTCTTTGTGTGTCTCGCCTCGGTGCCGCGTTTCCCGCTTCGGCCTGCCGCGCACGCCGGACAGATGCGCGGCATCGCCCCTTGAGCCGTACGTCAAAGGCTGCCAATGATCGCCTCCTGCATCTAGCTCGAGGCGACGGAGACATCCATGGACAAGACACTGCGCGACAAGGGGTTGGCCAACCGCAAAGCCGTGCTGGGCGAGGACTACGTCGACAAGTCGATGGCCTCGGCCGACAGCTTCAACGGCCCCTTCCAGGAGATCCTCAACGAGTATTGCTGGGGCATGATCTGGAGCGACGAGCGCCTGCCGCGCAAGACCCGCTCGATGCTGAACCTCGTCATGCTGGCCTGCCTCAACCGCATGCACGAATGGGAGCTGCACTTGAAGGGCGCGCTCACCAACGGCGTGTCCAAGGACGAGATCCAGGCCATCATCCACCAGATCGCCGTCTATGCCGGCGTGCCGCTCGGCGTCGAGTGCTTCCGCATCGCCCGCAAGGTGTTCGCCGAACTCGACAAGGCCGCGTGAGGCATCACCCGTCATCCCGGACGCGATGCTCGCATCGCGATCCGGGACCTCACGCTTGCCATTGACCGCAGATCCCGGACAGCCTCGCCTGCGCCTCGGCTTCCGGGATGACGGGTAGGCCCGTCGCTCAGCTCCGGCCGGCGTTGTGCTGGAACATGCGCGCCCAGGCGGCAATCAGCAGGGCGAGCGCAATGCCCACCGACGCCACGATCAGCTGCGATTTGCTGGCGGTGAGGATGCTGGCGCGGCGTGCCAGCCGGTAGGGGATGTTGGGGTAGGCCTGCACGGCCTCCACCAGCGCCCAGTTCTCGGCGTAGTCGGCCAGGGCGTACAGCACCGGCACGGCGAGCAGGCTGTACCGCGCGCCGGTGGTCAGGGGGATCGAGATGGCGTGGCCCTGCTGGCTGAGCCAGAGGTACGTCACGGTCAGCGCCACCAGCACCAGCGCCGGCAGCACCATGTCGAGGGGCAGCAGCGTCTTGGCCAGGAAGTCGCGTCCGTTCTTGCCGATGGCGGTCAGTGTCGTGTTCAGCTCGTTGGGCGAGTAGTAGCCTGGGCACAACCCGATCGGGCAGCGGAACAGCTTGACCCCCGGCAGGGCCCGCTGGGTTGCGATCCCCATGCCCGCGAACCAGGTCAACGCGGCGCCATTGGCCGCCACGACGTGCCAGAGCTTGATGTGGTGATCCAGGACCGAGAGCATGTCTCGCCTCTCCGCGTTCGCCTGGTTGCCCGCATGCTTGAATCGTCCGTCGCATGGACGGTGCGCAACACCCTGTCCCGTCGCAGGGTATCGCCTGTCTGCCTCACCCCTGTGTCGGCGCGGCCACGCCTAGCCTTACCAAGGAGCATGCCCGCAGTCCACGCGCCAGGGTATCAGACCCTCCGGGTCTGATACCATCTCGCGACCGTGCCAGGGTGTCAGACCCAGAGGGTCTGACACCGTTACTCAGCGAGCGCAGCGAGCTCGGCCCGCGACTGCGGGCCCGGCGGCAGTTCCCGCCGGCCATCCACAAGCGCACGCGCAGTTTGTCTCTGACGCCGCTCAACGGGTGTCAGCTCAAAAGAAGAGGGAGCAAGGCTCAGCAGCCGCCGGACCACAAGAAGAGAGACGCGGCTCCTGAGCCTCGCCGTCGCGCTGGAATCCGGCTGAATGGTCCAAATTCCCATCGGCCCGGGTGCACGGGTTCGAACCGTGTCACCGTCGCGCGACCCCCGGCTCGTGCTGCTCTCGAAGGTGACCCTCTCGAGCGGGCACCCCTCGTTGAGCCGAGGTGCCAGCATTTTCGCCCCGTGCGGGCACGCGGGGATTGGTGCGGGCCGCAATCTTTCGTCCAAGGTTAATGCAGCGCGCGGAACGCCGTTGCGGAACTGACCCGCGCAGGAGAACGGCGTGCTGCCGGCCCACCCTGCGCAAAAATACTTGCCTCAGATGGGCGCATCGATCGAAATTCTTGCTTATTACTCGCCGCGCATATTGCACTCATTGAGAATGATATTCTATTTATGTGCTAAGCCCGCGCGCGGCTGGGCATGGTGCATCCCCGCAAGCACCAAGCTTGGAAGCGCAGCGGGCGGCTTTTTCAAAGAACACGGACTCGATCTGAGCCCCGATGAAATACTTTCCCATCTTCGCCGATGTCGAACACGCCGAGGTGCTGGTTGCCGGCGGCGGCGAGCAGGCCGCCCAGAAGGTGCGCCTGCTGCTGAAGACGGATGCGCGCATCACGGTGATCGCCGAGGCGGCTTCTCCCGAGCTCGAGGCTCTGGCCAGGCAGGGTCGCTTGGCCATCGTGCGCCGCCCCTTTGCCGTCAGCGATGTCGCCGGCAAGCGCCTGGTCTATGCGGCCACCGGCGATCGCCAGCAGGACGCGGCCGTATCGCATGCAGCGCAGGTGCGCGGCATCCCGGTCAACGTCGTCGATGTGCCGGAGCTCTCCACCTTCATTACGCCCGCCATCGTCGATCGCGATCCGGTCACGGTGGCGATCGGCACCGAAGGCGCCGCCCCGGTGCTGGCGCGCGAGATCAAGACCCGGCTCGAGCAGTGGCTGCCGGCCAACCTCGGCACTCTCGCCAAGCGGGCGCAGAGCCTGCGCGACCTCGTTGCCGGCTCCATACCGGATGTCCGCGCGCGCCGCCGCCTGTGGGAGCGTCTGCTGCAAGGCCCGTTCCGCCACGCCGTCCTGGCTGGCGCCGAGGCCGAGGCCGAGCGCGTGCTCGCCGCCGAGCTGAAGGGCGCCGCCGCACCGAGCCAAGGGTCGCGTCGCCCTGATCGGCTGCGGCCCCGGCGATCCCGACCTCCTCACCCTCAAGGCCCTGCAGCGCATGCAGGAGGCCGACGTGCTGGTCATCGACCGGCTCGTCAACCCGAAGATCCTGGACTACGCCCGCCGCGACGCCGAGCGCATCTACGTCGGCAAGACGCCGCGCGGCCCCGCCACCTCGCAGGCCGAGATCGACCGCATCCTGGTGCGCGAAGCTTCGGCCGGGAAGGTGGTCGCCCGCCTCAAGGGCGGCGATCCTTTCATCTTCGGCCGCGCCGCCGAGGAGATGGCAGCCCTGCAGGCCGCCGGCATCGCCGTCGAGGTGGTGCCCGGCATCACGGCAGCGCACGCCTGCGCCGCCCGCATCGGCCTGCCGGTGACGCTGCGCGAGCATGTGCGCCAGTTCTCCGTCCTGACCGGCACCACCGCCGACGGCGAGCCGGAGCACGATTGGCGCGCGCTGGCCGCCGAAGGTGCCGCGTTCGCGATCTACATGGGCGTCGGCAACGCACCGCTGCTGCGCCGCAACCTGCTGGCGGCCGGCGCCGCGCCCTCTACCTCGGTGGTGATCGTCGAGAACGGCACGCTGCCGACCGAGCGCGCCGTCGCCACCACGCTGCAGGATTTGTCCGACGCCATCAGCCAGCTCGGCATCGCCGGCCCGGCCGTCATCTTCGTCGGCCTCGACTGGCAGGACGCCGGCCTGCAGCGCCCCGCAGCCGTCACCGTCTATCGCCGCCCCGCACCGTTTCACGCCCAGCCATCGCAGCACAGACTGCAGAGGTGATCTCATGAGCAAGTCCGCAACCAGCATCTCGGTCCTGACCGCCAACCGCCTGTCCGACGGCGCCGTCGTGTTCCTCGATTTCGACGGCGTCTGGGTCGAGAGCCTCAGAGGCGCCGTCGTGGCACGCTCGCCCGACGAGGCCCGCGCGCTCGAATCGCGCGGCGCCTTCGACGCCGCCCGCAACATCGTGGTCGAGCACTACCTGGTCGAGATGAACGAGAGCGCCGACGGCAGCCTGACGCCGGTGCGCTTCCGCGAGCGCGTGCGCCTGGCCGGCCCCAGCATGCTCGGCGACGTGCCGGGCTATGTGGAAGCCGCGCCGCGCTAAGTCGCAAGCCCGTGCCGAGCCTGTCGCGGGCCGGCCCGTGCACGCCGAGGCCGCCTGAGCCATGTACCGGTACGACGAGTTCGACGCGGAGTTCGTGCGCCAGCGCGTGGCGCAGTTCCGCGACCAGGTGCAGCGCCGCGTCAAGGGCGAGCTGACGGAAGACGAGTTCCGCCCGCTGCGCCTCATGAACGGCCTCTACCTGCAGCTGCACGCCTACATGCTGCGCATCGCCGTGCCCTACGGCACGCTGTCCTCGCGGCAGATGCGCAAGCTCGCCCACATCGCGAGGCACTACGATCGCGGCTACGGCCACTTCACGACGCGCCAGAACCTGCAGTTCAACTGGCCGGCGCTGGGCGACATCCCCGACATCCTGGCCGAGCTGGCCGAGGTCGAGATGCACGCCATCCAGACTTCCGGCAACTGCATCCGCAACGTCACCGCCGATCATTTCGCCGGCGCCGCCGCTGACGAGGTGGCCGACCCGCGCCCGTACGCCGAGATCATCCGCCAGTGGTCGTCGCTGCATCCCGAGTTCAGCTTCCTGCCGCGCAAGTTCAAGGTGGCGGTGATCGCCTCCGAGCACGACCGGGCGGCGATGCAGTTGCACGACATCGGGCTGCATCTGAAGCGGCTGTCCGACGGACGGCTCGGCTTTGCCGTCTACGTCGGCGGCGGCATGGGGCGCACGCCGTTTATCGCCAAGAAGATCCGCGACGACCTGCCCGAGGAAGACCTGCTGAGCTACCTGGAGGCCATCCTGCGCATCTACAATCTGCAGGGCCGGCGGGACAACAAGTACAAGGCACGCATCAAGATCCTGATCCACGAGGCCGGCATCGAGGCGATTGCCGCGCAGGTCGAGGAGGAATGGCAGCGCATCCGCGAGGGCGCGCTCAAGCTGCCCGAGGATGAGATCAGGCGCATCGACGCCTATTTCGCGCCACCCGCGTTCGTGGCCCCGCCCGCCGGGGCTTCCGCCAAGCCGCCGATCGGCGAATCCGATCCGGCCTTCGAGCGCTGGATCGTGCGTAACACGCATGCCCACAAGCAGCGCGGCTATGCCATCGTCACCATCTCGCTCAAACCCATCGGCGGCGTCCCGGGCGATGCCTCGGCGGCGCAGATGGATGCCGTGGCCGATCTCGCCGAGCGCTACTCCTTCGACGAGGTGCGCGTCACGCACGAGCAGAACCTGGTGCTGCCGCACGTCCGCCTTGCCGACCTGCGCGCCGTCTATGACGGGCTGGTCGAGATCGGCCTCGCCGAGGCCAATGCCGGGCTGGTCACCGACATCATCGCCTGCCCCGGCCTCGACTACTGCGCGCTCGCCAATGCGCGCTCCATCCCGATCGCCCAGCGCATCTCCGAGCGGCTGGCTGCCCGGCAGGACCAGATCGGCGATCTCAAGATCAAGATCTCAGGCTGCATCAACGCCTGCGGCCACCATCACGTCGGCCACATCGGCATCCTGGGCGTGGAGAAGCGCGGCGAGGAGCACTACCAGCTGCTGCTCGGCGGGTCGGGCGCGGAGGATGCCGCGCTGGCGGCCATCACCGGGCCGGGCTTCGGCCCCGCGGGCATCGTCGACGCGGTGGAGAAGGTGGTCGACACCTACCTGAAGCTGCGCAACGATCCGCAGGAGGCCTTCCTGTCGGCCTACGGACGGCTCGGTTCGGCCCCCTTCAAGGAGGCGCTCTATGCTGCCGCCGCTTGACTGCCGGCGCTTGCCGGCGGGCCATCCCGAATTCCGTCCTTCCCCGTCCATGCGAGGGCATGGCTCCGCCATGAGGGTCGGGGTGAGGGGCAGCACAAGGGACCGTCGAGTTTGGTTCTGCCCCTCACCCTGTCCCTCTCCCCACGGAAGGTGGGGAGGGGACGGCGCCGCCTCTCGCTGGTGAGCTAGACCCTGACGGACCGATCTGGCAGAACGGCGCCTTTCAGCGCGACACCTGGGCAAATGCGGTCGAGGGCGAGCCGCTGCCCGAGACGCCGGTCATCCTGTCCAAGAAGCGCTGGCTGATCGAACGTGCGACCCTGGCCGGACGCAATAGTCCTGTTGGCCTGAAGCTGGAGCCCGGCGAGCCTCTCGACGACATCGCCGGCGACCTTGCGCACTTTTCCGTGATCGCCCTGAATTTCCCGAAGTTCAGCGACGGGCGCGCCTTCTCCACGGCAAGTCTGCTGCGCGAGAAGCATGCCTTCAAGGCTGAGCTGCGCGCCGTCGGCAACGTGCTGTCGGACCAGATCCCGCTGATGCGCCGCGTCGGCTTCGACACGTTCGAGGTCACGCACGCGCCGACGCGCCGGGCTCTGTTGGAAGGGCGCCTCGCCGAGGTCCGGCTGCACTATCAGCCAGCCGTCGTCACCGAGCCTCCGGCCGGTACGCGGCCATGGCTGAGGCGCACGTCCAGCTGACAAATCGTCACTTCATCTCGGCGAGGTAGTGGCCGGCTCCGAGATGGCAGCGGCCTATTCTCCATTCGACCGGCCGACGATCATCCAGCGCGAACACCACACGGTCGAGCACCGCCACCGGCGCGCCGACCGCGATCCCCAACGTCTTGGCGATGTCGCCGCTGGCCGTCTCGACCGAAACGCGCTCCTCGGCCTTGCCGAGCAGGATGCCGTAGCGCTGCGCCAGTTCGGTGACGTGGGGCAGCGCACCCGCCGAGACGGCGAAGTCCCGGAACAGCGCGGCCGGTATCGACAGCGTCTCCACCATGAACGGACGCTCCTGGTCCAACCGGATGCGCTCTGCACGAAACACCCGATCTTGCGGCGTAATCTGCAGCCTGGCGCACTCCATCTCGCTGGCGGTTGCCTCGGAGAGGCTCACATGTCTGAACCGGCTGACGATGCGGCGGCCGTCGGGTTTGCGCACGTTGCAGAAGCGGACCGCCAGCTCTTCCGAGTTCTGATCATTGACGAACGTGCCGCGACCCTGCCGGCGCGTCACCAGGTGCTCGTCCTCCAGCAGGTCGAGCGCTTTGCGCATCGTGCCGGCGCTGACGCCGAACTCGCGCGCCAGGTCGCCTTCATTGGGTATGGCCGTGCCTGGCTTCCACTCGCCTGCCGCGACGCGCTCAGCCAGCGCGTCACGCAGCTGCAGATAGAGCGGCCGTGTCGAAAAATGATTTGTGGGCATAACGCACCGTGCTCCATGTCGTGTCCTGGCCTGTAATCGGCCAGGTGCCTCCCCAATCGCGATTATGTATTGAGCCCTCGGGATTGAACCCAGGTTGGATTGGTTCCGCACGCACGGTGTGTGTCCAACCCCGCTCACACGTTCCGTGAGCGGACAGCACCTGGGCTTGAGCGCTTTGCAACATCGCAGTCCCCGGCAACAGAGAGCTGAAGCTCTCTTGCACCTTCAATTCTGCGTTCCGCATTGACGCTTGTCAAAGTTCTGTTGACGTACTGGCGTATGCGGTGCCATCGCAGCATGCGTGCGTTGTGTCAGATTGCAACGTTGGGATTTTCTGCTGATGGCGCGCGATCTAGCGATACACTCGCTGCTCCCTGCCGAAGGATGCTCACGCAATGGAAGCGCGATCACTGGCTATTTCTGACGTTAAAGTGATCTCGCCGTCCATGTTTCGGGACGAGCGCGGCTTCCTCTCCGAAACCTACAGCCGTCGTGCTCTGGCAGAGGCCGGCATCGAAGCCGACTTCGTGCAGGACAACCATTCGCTGTCGCGCAACCGGGGTGTGCTGCGCGGTCTGCACTTCCAGACCGAGCCGTTCGCGCAAGGCAAGCTGGTGCGCGTGCTGCGCGGCGCCATCTTCGACGTTGCCGTCGATATCCGCCGCGCGTCGCCCACCTTCGGCCAGTATGTGTCGTGCGTGCTGTCGGCGGAGAACTGGCTGCAGATGTGGGTTCCGGCCGGATTTGCGCATGGTTTCTGCACGTTGCAGCCGGACACGGAGGTTCTCTACAAGGTCACGGCCTTCTACGCACCGCAGTGCGACAAGGGCATCGCCTTCGACGATCCCGACCTCGCAATCGCCTGGCCGATCCCGCACGGCGACGTTGTTCTCTCCGACAAGGACCGGCGTCATCCGCGCCTGCGCGACCTGCCCGCCGAGTTCACGTATACGTCTACCTAGCGCGCCGATCGCCAAGTTCGTCTTCGTGTGCGGCGGGCTCGGAAAAATTTTGGCGGTCTGTCGGACGTTAGGACAAGCACACCGCGGGTGTGATTGAATCGCGAGGTCCGCTCTGAACGGCCCGAGTGCGGCGCGACGTGGCGAACGTCTCGCTCATCGCGCCAGGCCGGTTGAGGGATTTCCATCAGAACGGCTGAGCTGCAGGTTTGATCTGCGCGTTTGCGATCTTGCATTTGCCCTGGTCTCGGCAATAACAAGGGCGTTCCGTTTCGCTCGTTTGGAAGCCCAACCGCATGGCCAAGTTCCTGCCGCTCTCGCAAGCCGTCGAGGAGGTCGTCCGCGACGGCGACACGGCCGCCTTCGAAGGCTTCACGCATCTCATCCCCTACGCCGCCGGCCATGAGGCCATCCGCCAGCGCCGCAAGGACCTGACGCTGGTGCGCATGACGCCCGACCTGATCTACGACCAGATGATCGGCGTCGGCGCGGTCAACAAGATGGTGTTCTCCTGGGGCGGCAATCCCGGCGTCGGCTCCCTGCATCGCTTCCGCGAGGCCTACGAGCAAGGCTGGCCCAAGCCGCTCGAGATCGAGGAGCACAGCCACGCCGCCATGGCCAACGCCTACGAGGCGGGCGCGGCCGGCCTGCCCTTCGCGGTGTTCCGCGGCTATCGCGGCGCCGAGCTGCCGCGCGTCAATCCCAACATCAAGTCGCTCACCTGCCCCTATACCGGCGAGGTGCTGGCCACCGTGCCGGCGATCCGCCTGGACAGTGCGATCATCCACGCGCAGAAGGCCGACCGCGCCGGCAACGTGCTGCTGGAGGGTATCGTCGGCGTGCAGAAGGAGGCGGTGCTGTCCTCCAAGCGCTCGCTGGTGACAGTCGAGGAGATCGTCGACGACCTCGGCCCGCGCTCGTTCAACGCCTGCATCCTGCCGCACTGGACGGTGACGGCGATTGCCCTCGTGCCGGGCGGCGCGCATCCCTCCTACACGCAGGGCTACTACAAGCGCGACAACGCCTTCTACGAGGCCTGGGACGCCATCGCCCGTGATCGCGACAGCTTCGCCGCCTGGATGGACGCCAACGTCTTCAAGCAGGGCCCCGAGGCCTTCGCCCGCTACGCCCGCCCCAGCCGCTAGTGTGATGATCGAGAAATTCGCCAGAGGTCGCGGCTTGGTTCGGAACGAATTTCTCGATCTGAATCACACTAGCAAGTCTATGCTTCTAGTGTCCCTCGTGATTCCGAAGTTCGCTAGGGACGCTAGCGGCGAGGTATGGCGAACTTCGGAATCGGGACATTAGACCATGACCGAACTCGACCACATCGCCGTCGTCGCGCCCGACCTGGAAACGGGTAACGCCTGGGTGCGCGAGGTGCTGGGCGTCGCGCCTCTGACAGGCGGCAAGCACCCGCTGATGGGCACGCACAACTGCTTGCTGCGCATCGGCGAGGATGTGTTCCTGGAGGTGATCGCCGTCGACCCCGACGCGCCAGAGCCGGCGGTCAAGCGCTGGTTCGGCCTCGACGACCAGGTCGCGGTGCAGCGCAACTGGCAGTCTGGCCGACGGCTCGGCACCTACGTTGCGCGCTGCCACGATGTGGCGGCGACCATAGGTTCGCAGGGCGACGTCTTCGGCCAGTCGACGCAACAGACGCGCGGCGACCTGGTCTGGACCTTCGGCGTTCGCGCCGACGGCGAGCTGCCGCTCGGCGGTGCCCTGCCGCATGTGATGGATTGGGGTTCGCGCGGGGCGCTGGCGCCCTATTTGAAGGACTTCGGGCTCAACCTGCGCGAGCTGGTCGTCGAAACGCCCGATCCCGACGCTGTCCACGCCGGGTTCGATGCCATCGGCATGATCGCCAAGCCGACCATCCGGCGCGGCCCTGCCGTTCGGCTGTCTGCCCAAATCGAAACGCCGCATGGCGTGCGTATGCTCACGTGACGAGGTGCCCATGACCGCGCCAGCCGCCTACACGCCGACCGAGATGATGACCGTCGTCGCCGCGCGCGCGCTCAAAGACAGCGACGTGTGCTTCGTCGGCATCGGCGCGCCGTCCGCCGCCTGCAATCTGGCGCGCCTGACGCATGCGCCGGGCATCACGCTGATCTACGAGAGCGGCACCATCGCCACCAAGCCCAACGTGCTGCCGCTCTCGATCGGCGACGGCGAGCTGTGCGAGACGGCGCTCACCACCGTGTCGGTGCCGGAGATGTTCCGCTACTGGCTGCAGGGCGGCCGCATCACCGTCGGCTTCCTCGGCGGCGCGCAGATCGACCGCTTCGCCAATCTCAACACCACCGTGGTCGGCCCCTACGCCAAGCCCAAGGTGCGGCTGCCGGGCGGCGGCGGCGCGCCCGAGATCGCCACGTCCGCGCACGAGATCTTCATCACCATGGCGCAGGGCAAGCGCTCGTTCGTCGACAAGCTGGAGTTCATCACGTCGCTCGGCCACGGCACGGGTCCGGGCAGCCGCGAACGCCTCGGCGTCAAGACCAAGGGGCCGACGCGCGTCATCACCGATCTGTGCCTGATGGAGCCGGACCCCGAGACCAGGGAGCTGACCGTCACGGCCATGCATCCGGGCGTCACGCGCGAGCAGATCACGGCTGCCACCGGCTGGCCGGTCAAGTTCGCTGCGCGAGTTACAGACACCACCCCACCGACCTCTGAGGAGCTTTCCGTCCTGCGCGACCTGCACGCCCGCACCAAAGCCGCCAATCAACCGAAGTAAGGCGTCATCCCCGCGTCGTGTCGAAGACGCGCCTCCGGCACGAAGGCGGGGACCCACGCAACCATCCAGTGGCGTGGATGCCCGCCCAGGCGGGCATGACGAAATCGAGGAGCCGCACCCCATGGATGACGTCTACTCACGGGCCGGAGACGCGGCCGATCCGCCGCTGCTGTATCCGGACTATCGCAGCACGGCAGTGCGCTCGCCCAAGCAGCCGCTGATCACCATCCCGCAGACCATCTCGGAGATCACCGGCCCGGTGTACGGCCACTCCGACGTGCGCCCCGACGAGGCCGACCTGACCAGCCAGCACGCCGGCGAGCCACTCGGCGAGCGCATCATCGTCACCGGCCGCCTGCTCGACGAGGCCGGCCGCCCGGTGCCCAATTCGCTGGTCGAGATCTGGCAGTGCAACGCCGCCGGCCGCTACATCCATGCCGTCGACCAGCACCCGGCTCCGCTCGACCCCAATTTCACCGGCGCCGGCCGCTGCGTCACCGACGCCAACGGCGTCTACCGCTTCGTCACCATCAAGCCCGGCGCCTATCCCTGGGGCAACCATCTCAACGCCTGGCGCCCGGCGCACATCCACTTCTCGCTGCTCGGGCCCTCTTTCCTGACCCGGCTCGTCACGCAGATGTACTTCCCGGGCGACCCGCTGTTCCCCTTCGACCCGATCTTCAACTCGGCGCCCGACGCCAAGGCGCGCGAGCGCATGGTCTCGCGCTTCGACATGGACACCACCAAGCCCGAGTGGGCGCTCGGCTACGTCTGGGACATCGTGCTGCGCGGGCCCGGCGCCACACCGCTGGACAACGACCATGACTGACAAGAGAGCCGGGCGCACGCCCTCGCAGACGGTCGGCCCCTATCTGCACATCGGCCTGGTGCCGGGCCCCTACGGCGTCCGCGAGGTGTTCTCGCCCGTGGTGGCCGACGCCGGCATGCCCGGCACCCACATCCGCATCGAGGGCCGCGTGCTGGACGGCGCCGGCGCGATCATGCCGGACGCCATGCTGGAGACCTGGCAGGCCGACGCGCAAGGCCGCTACGCGCATCCGGCCGACGGCCGGCCGCTCGCCTCCAACTCGTTCCGCGGTTTCGGCCGCGCCGCCACCGACAAGGACGGCGGCTTCTTCTTCGCCACCATCAAGCCTGGCCAGGCCAAGGGCCCCGACGGCACACTGCAGGCCCCCCACATCAACGTCGGGCTGTTCGCGCGCGGCCTGCTGAAACGGCTGTTCACGCGCATCTACTTCGCCGGCGAGCCGACCAACGCCGCCGATCCGATCCTGGCGCTGGTGCCGGCCGAGCGCCGCGACACGCTGCTCGCCAAGCCCGACCCGGCCAAGCCCGGCCTCTGGCGCTTCGACATCCACCTGCAAGGCCCCGCCGAAACCGTCTTCTTCGACGCGTAGGGTCCACCCGTCATCCCGGACGCGATGCTTGCATCGCGTTCCGGGACCTCCTGCAAACCTGCCTACCGTGAAAGGTCCCGGATAGTCTCGCCCCGGCCCGTGCGCCGGGGCGAGACTTCCGGGATGACAGGTAGTGTGAAGGAAAATGTGCTACCTGAGGGGGGCGAATGCCTTCCCAGGAGGACAGCCGATGCGGTTCACCGTCGGGCTCAAGCTGAAAGCGAAGGCCGATCACATCGTGATCGACGCCGAGGACGCCCTGATCGCCGCCCTCAGGGTCAAGGCCGACCGCCCCGACGCCAAGATCATGTACGTGCGCCCCAGCAACCGCCGCGGCGACGCCCGCAACCCGCCCCACACGCTGGCCAAGGCCGATCGCTGACGTGTAAGTGTCAGACCCTCCGGGTCTGACACCATTGCAAGCCCTTATCCGCGCCGCTGCATGTCCTCCTTGAAGATCTTGTTCAACTCGGCGCCCGGCGGCGTGCCGGCGAAGCCCTTGAAGCTGCCGGCCTCCGCGATCTGCTTGGCCGCGCCCATGAAGCCGCCCCAGGCCGCCCGTGCCAGCGCGCCGCCGACGCTGATGCGCCGGGCACCGAGCGCCGCCAAGTCACTCACGCTCAGATCGCTGGGCCAGCCGATCAGCACATTGACCGGCTTCGGCGCCACCGCCTTGATGACCGCGCCGATCTGCTCGCGCGTGGTGATGCCGGGCGCGTAGAGGCAGTCGGCGCCGGCCTCGGCGAACGCCTGCAGCCGCCGGATGGTCTCGTCGAGGTCGGGCCGGCCGCGGATGAAGCCTTCGGTGCGCGCCGTGAACACCACGTCGCCGCCGGCCTTGTCGATGGCCGCCCGCGCCGCCTTCACGCGCGCCAGCGCCAGGTCGAAGTCATACAGCGGCTTGGCTGGATCTTCGGTAGCGTCCTCGATCGACAGGCCGGACACGCCGGTGGCGCAGCACAGCCGCACGCTTTCGGCGACGCCCTCGGGCGCATCAGCGTAGCCGCCCTCGAAGTCGGCGTTGAAGGGCACGTCGGCCGCCGCCGACAACTCGGCGATGTGCGCCACCATGTCGTCGCGTGTCACGCCGCCGTCTGGGCAGCGCACGCGCGAAGGCATACCCCGCACTGGTCGTCGCCAGCGCCTTGAACCCCAGCGACTGCAGATACCGCGTCGTGCCGATGTCCCACGGGTTGGGAATGACGAAACATCCGCTCTCATGCAGCCGCCGGAACTCGCGCCGCTTATCCGCAGTAGTTGGCATTGGTGTCCTCCTCTGTCGCTTCTCGCCGTAGGTTGGGTCGAGCGGCAGCGGTGAGCCCAGGACTTACTTCATCGCTGCAATGTGCCGTTGCGGCTCAGCCGACCCTTCGCCTGACGGCGAAGCATGCACGGCCCCACAACCCACGCTTCGATGCGCACCGAACCGTCTCAATCATCGGCAATGACGCCGGCACCGCTGAACCCGCCGTCGACGGCCACGATCTCGCCCGTCACGTACCCCGATTTGGTGCCGTCGAGCAGGAACTCGATGACGCTGGCGATCTCCTCGGGCTTGCCGTAGCGCCGCATCGGCAGGTAGCGGGACCACAGCGCCCGGTCTTTCGCGCTGTGCAGCGCCTGCACCATCGGCGTATCGACCGGCCCCGGCGCGATGGCGTTCACACGGATGCCGAAGCGCGCCAGGTCGTTGGCCATCACCTGCGTCAGCACGCACACGGCGCCCTTCGACGAGCCGTAGGCGCTGCGCCCCTTGCTGCCGCGCACGCCCGCCACCGACGCGAGGTTGACGATCGCCCCGCCGCCCCGGTCCTTCATGACGCGGGCGGCCGCCCGCGCGACGATGAAGGTGCCGACCACGTTGACGTCCAGGATCTTGCGAAACAGCTCGACCGGCGTATCGAGCGTATGCACGTCGGCGGCGATGCCCGCCGAGTTGACCACGCCGTCAATCCCGCCGAGCGCCTCCACCACCTGCGCCACCACCCGCCCGGCCGCGTCATCATCCGTGACATCGAGCGGCGCCAGCAGCACGCCCTTGGCGGCTCCCAGCTCCGTGCGCGCCGGCTCCAGCGCCGCCTCATCGCGATCGACGATCGCAACCTTCCAGCCCGATGTCAGCAGCAGCTTCGCGGTCGCCAGGCCGATGCCCGACGCCCCGCCGGTGATCAGCGCCACCCTGCTTGCCGCCTCCGCCATGGCGCTTGTTCTCTCCCATGCCTCTTCGGCTGTAGGTTGGGTCAAGCGAAGCTCCGAGCCCAACACGACACAGATGCACATGAGCGTGTTGGGCCATCGCTGCCGCTCGACCCAACCTACAACTCAACTCACATTCGGCCGCGCGAACATCGCCTCCATCTCGCGCCGCACCTTCACGGCATCGGCGCCCGCGTCGTAGGCGACGTCCGCCCACTTGACGCACTCGCCCTCGGCGATGTCGCGCTTGAGGGCAACGTTGTGCGCCAGGCCCAGCGGCAGATAGCCCTTGCTTGAGCGAGACATCGGCCGGCACCTGCTTGCCCCACACCAGGAAGCCGCCCTCGCCGTCCAGCACCTCGCCGGCCTTCAGCGCGCGCTTGGCGGTCGCCACCACGTCCGAATTGAAGCACATCGGCGCGCCGGTCGGCTCCTTCCTGAGCGCCGCCGAGGCGACCGACAGGCCCAGCTCCAGGCCGATCATGTGCGTCGGCCGGTACAGCGCCGAGTATTTGCCGCTCTTGTCGGGCAGCAGGTTGTACTCCACCGCGCACTGACCCGCGTACGGGCTGTCGCTCTCGATCACCACGTAGGTGCCCATGACGAGATTGTGCGGCACGTCCTTGCCGTCGCGATAGAGCGAGGAGACCACCTCGGTCACGCCCTTCTTCTCCAGCGTGCCACCTTCGCTCTTGGGCTTGCACACGTCGGCCAGCTCGAAGCGCGACGACGGCGGGAAGGCCAGCCCGCCCGACTGCGGCACCAGCCCCGTGGCGTTGCACACCGCCGTCATCTCGATGCCGGACTTGGTGCCGTCGACGAACGAGTTGAACATCTTCGGGTTGATGTGGCTGCGGTCCTTGATCACCAGGTAGGTGTCGAGGATGTCCCACACCGAGTCGGGCGTCGACTGGTGGTAGGTCGGGTGATAGCGCGTGCCCTTGCCGGCGGACACGATCTTGTATCCGCAGGTGCGCGCCCAATCGACGTGCTCGCAGATCAGCGCCGGCTGGTCGCCCCAGGCCAGCGAATAGACGACGCCCGCCTCCTTGGCCCGCCGCGCCAGCAGCGGCCCGGCCAGCGCATCGGCCTCGACGTTGACCATCACCACGTGCTTGCCGTGCGCGATCGCCGCCTGGCACAGCTTGATGCCGGTGCCCGGATCGCCGGTCGCCTCGATCACCACCTCGATGTCGGGATGGGTGATGACGGCCATCGCGTCTTCGGTGATGTGCGTCTTGCCGGTCTTGAGCGCGTCGGCCATCGACTTGGCCTCGGTCTGCTCCTTCGGCCAGCCCACCTCCATCATGCGGTCGCGGGCGCGCTGCGGCATCAGGTCGGCAAGCCCCATCAGGTGCATGCCGGTCGTCAGGCGCACCTGCGACAGGAACATGGTGCCGAACTTGCCGGCGCCGATCTGGCCGATGCGCACCGGCTTGCCGGCGGCGGCGCGCTCTTTCAGCATGAAGGAGAGGTTCACTTGGCGTTTCCTTATCGTTGAGGTGTCGGACCCTGCGGGTCTGATACCATAGCCGCGCGGCGATGGCAGCGCCGTCGTGCCTGCAAGGCTTGGACTGGAGACATCACCCATGACCGAAGAGGTGTTCCGCGTCGAGAAACCCCTCGTCATCATGTTCGAAGATGGCGCCGGCAGCATCAAGTGTCACATCTATCCCAGCGAGAAGGGGAACTCACATCGAGAGTACGGAATTCTGGTCTGTGACCTCGTTCGGCACATTGCTCGCGCCTTCGATGTCGACGAAGACGACGTTTGGGACCACGTCGACAAGGAACGGCGCCGGCCGACAAGCCCAATCACTCAGCTTTCCTAGCGAATACTGGTGTTGGTCAGGAATGACGCGTGCGCGGGCGTTGGGCTATGGTGTCTGACCCAGAGGGTCGGACACCTCCAGGCAGACAGGGGAAACGCCATGCAAGACAAGCCGGAGAAGAAGGCACCGCGCACGCTGCGCCTCAATGCGCGCGACAACGTCATCGTCGCGGTCGACTCGGTCGAGCCCGGCGTCACCGTGCAGGGCGTCAAGGCGGCCGCCCGCGTGATGCGCGGCCACAAGATGGCGTCGCGAGCTGATCGCCAAGGGCCAGCCGGTCCTCAAGTTCGGCCAGATCATCGGCTTCGCCACCGAGGACATCGCTCCCGGCAGCCACGTGCACACGCACAACTGCTCGTTTGCCACCTTCGAGCGCGACTACGCCTTCGCCCAGGATGCGCGCAACGAGGAGCTGCTGCCGCCCGAGGCGCGCGCCACCTTCGAGGGTTTCCGCCGCGCCAACGGCAAGGTCGGCACGCGCAACTACATCGGCATCCTGACCAGCGTGAACTGCTCGGCCTCGGTGGCCCGCTTCATGGCCGAGGCCGTCACCAAGTCGGGCATCCTGGAGCAGTATCCCAACGTCGACGGCGTCGTCTCCTTCGTGCACGGCACCGGCTGCGGCCTCGCCGCCAAGGGCGAGGGCTACGAGGCGCTCGAGCGCACGCAGTGGGGCTACGCCGGCCATCCCAATCTGTCCGCCGCGCTGGTGGTGGGCCTCGGCTGCGAGGTGTTCCAGATCGCGCGGCTGAAGGAGAAGTACGGCCTGATCGAGGGCGACAACTTCCGCTCCATGACCATCCAGGACACCGGCGGCACCAAGAAGACCATCGAGGCCGGCGTCGCCCGCATCAAGGAGATGCTGCCGCTCGCCAACCAGGCGCACCGCGAGACGATCTCCGCCAGCGAGCTGAAGCTCGCCCTGCAGTGCGGCGGCTCGGACGGCTATTCCGGCATCACCGCCAACCCGGCGCTCGGCGCCGCCGTCGATCTGCTGGTGCGCCACGGCGGCACCGCCGTACTGTCGGAAACGCCCGAGATCTACGGCGCCGAGCACCTGCTGACGCGCCGCGCCGCGCAGCAAGGAGGTCGGCGAGAAGCTGGTCGACATCATCCGCTGGTGGGAGGCCTACTGCGCCAGGAACGACGGCTCGATGGACAACAACCCGTCGCCCGGCAACAAGGCCGGCGGGCTCACCACCATCCTGGAGAAGTCGCTCGGCGCCGCCGCCAAGGGCGGCACCACCACGCTCGAGGCCGTCTACCATTATGCCGAGCCCGTCACCGCCAAGGGCTTCGTCTACATGGACACGCCGGGCTACGACCCCGTCGCGGCGACCGGCCAGGTCGCCGGCGGCTGCAACGTGCTGTGCTTCACGACGGGGCGCGGCTCGGCCTACGGCTGCAAGCCGACGCCCTCCATCAAGCTCGCCACCAACCACGACATCTACAAGCGCATGCTCGACGACATGGACATCAACTGCGGCGACATCCTCGACGGCGTGACGATCGAGCAGAAGGGCCAGGAGATCTTCGACCACATCCTGCGCACCGCCTCCGGCGAGAAGACCAAGAGCGAGCTGCTCGGCTACGGCGACAACGAGTTCGTCCCCTGGCAGATCGGCGCCACCATGTGACTTGCGGTGTCAGACCCGGAGACTCTTTGTGGTCTGACACCTCCGGGTCTGACACCTTCGCGGCTCAGTTCGCGAACTGGCGGTGCCGGGCGTCGGGCCAGTCGGCCGTCAGGTAGCGGAACACCCAGTTGCCGCGCGCCTTCAGCCGCTTGTAGCTCGACTTGAGGTCCAGCACCAAGGTGATGCGGCGGCTGTCGCAGTTGAGCTCGCCGCGCTCGTGCGTGGCCACCGGCTCGAAGCCCATCACGCGCGTGTGGAAGCCGAGCGGGCTGTGCGGGTCGTCCTCGAACACGTCGGTGATGAGGTGCGTGTAGCCCCGCGCCACCATCTCCTCGGTGGCGGCGCGCATCAGCGCGGCCGCCAGCAGCAGGTTGCCGCGCTCCTCGGCCACCACCGCGAAACGCCCGACCTCGGCGATGCGGTGCCGGCGCACGAAGTCCGCGACGTCGATGCGGGGATCGAGCAGCGTCAGGCTGTACTGCGCGTACTGCAGCAGCGGCGGATCGAACAGCAGCCGCAGCACGCCGACGGCACGGCCCTCCCGCCGCACCAGGAACCAGGCGATATCGTCGCGCGCCAGATCGGCGGCCGGGAGCTGCTGCTCGGCCTCGCTCACCCAGCGCTTTTCCCTCTGATAGGTCGCGCCCAGCACCTCCAGGGCCGCGCTGCGCCCGATGTCGTCGGTGATACGCACTGCCGTGACGCGATCATGGTCGAGCATGGTTCGCCTCCTTGCTGGGTGCAGTCCAATGCTTGCCGGACAGCCGGGCGATCTCGCGCATGATCGCCGCATGCCAATGCGTAACCATCTCGAGCGGCGCCGGCTCATGCGTCGGTGCGGACGGGACGAGCGGCGCCCCGATGCACAGCTCCATCGCCGCGCTGTCGCGGATGCGATGGCCGGGCTCCAGGCCCGGAAAGCGGATGCCCATCGGCACCACCGGCACGCCCGTCTCGAGCGACAGCCGCGCCGCGCCCCGCCGTCCGCGCAGCAGCTGGTCGGGATCGCGGTTGACCTGCCCCTCGGGGAAGATGCCGATCGAGCGGCCGGCGGTGAGGTGCCGGCGCGCGCGCTCCAGCGGCGGCAAGGCGCCCCGGTAGAGCGGCTTCAGGACATTGAGGAAGCGCGGCTTGGCCGGCTTGCGCGTCACCGTGACGACCTGCGCGCGGCTGTAGATGTAGCCGACGCCCGGAATGAGCCGGAAGTTCCAGTCGGCCAGGAAATGCATGAGCCGGCCGCCGCGGTGCAGGAACAGCGCCGCCGGCACCAGCAGGGATTCGCAGCAGGTGTTGTGGTTGGCGGCCAGGATGAAGGGATCGGCCGCGGCGCGCACGTGCTGCAGGCCGTGCACGGCCACGATCTGGCGGCGGGCGATCAGCGCCAGCCCGCGCAGCAGCAGGCGATCGCCAAGATGCAAATGCGGCAGCGGATGACCAAGGATATCGCCGGCGGCGGGAAACGCGCCGAAGGCGGCGGTCTGGGCAACGTCGGGCGCGTGCACGGTGCGGTTCTCCGCCGTGTTCGAGGGCGACTCACACGAATCACCTATGCCGCTTCCCTATCGGCCTTGCATGCTGCGCTTCGATGATGGTCCGTTGACAGTCCGATGACGCGCACCGAGCGCCACGCCCGCCGCACGGCGAGCATGGTGCCAGTGACGAAGTTCTAGTCGATGCGATAGTCCAAGCCGGCTTTGGCAAACGCGGCCTTGAACTCCGGTCGGCTCACGAACGCCAGGAATGCCCGTGCCGCCTCGGCCTCGTTGGCTCGCGCCGAGACGGCCACGGCAAACGTGGTGACGCGCTGCACATCCTTCGGCAGCGGGCCGACCAGCGTCACGCCGGCAACCGGCATGATCTCGCTGATCTGGTGCACGCACAGCTCGACCTCGCCCTTGGCTACGGCGACGCACACGAAATCCGGATTGGCGCCCAGCACCGCCTTCTGCCGGATCGGCTCGGCGATGCCGAGGCGCTCGATGACGCTGTTGAAATGGATGCCGCTGGCACCGCCGCGCGCCGGATCGGGATAGGTGACCGACTTGGCGCTCAGCAAAGCCTGCTTGAGAGCCTCGGTGGTGCCGATATCGGGCTTCGGCGCGCCTTCGCGCACGCCGATGCCGACGCCCACTCTGGCGATGACGCTGTGCGCTCCTTGCGGAACGAGGCCCTGGCCGGTGAGCTTCCGGCGGCGATATCGGTGACCACCACGAGCGTCGAGCGCCTCGCCGGCCACCACGCGCTTTTCCACCTCGCCGGCGGTCGCGAACGCGAGTGTCACGGAATGCCCGCTCTCGCGCCGGAAAGCCTCGGCCAGCTCGGGCAGTACCGGCTTGAGTGCGGAGGCGCTGAGAACCTTCAACTCGGCCGCCTCGGTGGCGCCGCTGGCCAAGGTGGCCATGGCGACCACGCCGATTGCAGCCCAATTCCACGGGAAGATTTGTGCACTGCGCATAATTCTGACCCTCCTCGATGTCAGTGACGGTTTTCCCCCCGCAGCCGCCGACGATGCTCCTCGCAGCGAGGACAAGCGCCAGCTTTTCTGATATGTCTGCATGCGGAAGCAATAGGGAGACAGCGCTACGAAGGAGACGGCGTCATGACCAACATCGAACGCACTCCGCAGAGGATGATCCTGAAATCGGGATCGACCACACTGACCCTCGACAAGGAGGCCGGCAAAGTGACCCGCCAGCGCAAGGTGCTGCTGTGGGCACGGCACCCGACCGAAAGCCCACTCAGCGACATTGCCGAGGTGAAGGTGGACGCGGCGACGGACCCCATGTCCGGCGCCGAGGTCTGCAGCACCAGGCTGGTCCTGCGCACCGGCGTCGGCTGGGTGTTGCCCGCTGCCGACAAGCGGGACGCGACCGCGACAACCGCAGCCGTGCGCGAGTTCCTCGGGCTGCATAGCTAAACGAGAATACCCGTCATCCCGGAAGCCAAGGCGAAGCCGAGGCTATCCGGGATCGCGTGCGTTGAGGTTGCGAAGGTCCCGGCTCTCGATGATCTCGCCTCCGTGCTCGACCATCGAGGCCGGGATGACGGGTGGAGGCGGGTGCTCAGGTCTCAGCCCTCGAGCCACTCCGGCAGCCGGTCCATGCCGATCAGCTCGTCGTAGCTGGGGCGGGGGCGCACCACGGCATAGGCATCGCCGTTGACCAGCACCTCGGGGATCAGCAGGCGGGTGTTGTAGGTCGAGGACATGGTGGCCCCGTAGGCGCCCGCCGTCATGAAGGCCAGCAGGTCGCCGGCTTCGAACGGCGGCAGCCGGCGATCGAGCGCCAGGTAGTCGCCCGTCTCGCAGACCGGGCCGACCACGTCCTGCACGACCGGCGGCTTGCTGCCCAGTTTCTCCTCCGACCGGCCAGATGTCGTGGTGCGCCTCATACAGCGTCGGCCGGATCAGATCGTTCATGGCGGCATCGACGATGGTGAAGGTCTTGTCGCGGCCGGGCTTGGCGTAGATCACCCGCGACACCAGGATGCCGGCGTTGGCGACGATCATGCGCCCCGGCTCCAGGCAGACCTTCAGGCCGAGATCGCCCACCGTCTCGCGCACCACCCGCGCATACTCCAGCGGCGAGGGCGGCACGTCGTTGCCGCCGCGGTAGGGCACGCCCAGGCCGCCGCCCATGTCGAGATGCTCGATGGCGTGGCCGGCCGCGCGCAGCGTCTGCGCCAGCTCGCGCATCAGCGCGAAGGCGTCGCGGAACGGCTGCAGGTCGGTGATCTGGCTGCCGATGTGCATGTGGATGCCGGCCACCTCGATGCCGGGCAGCTTGGCGGCCTTGGCATAGAGGCGCGGCGCGTCGTCGAACGGCACGCCGAACTTGTTCTCGGCCTTGCCGGTCGAAATCTTGGCGTGGGTCTTGGCGTCGACATCCGGATTGACGCGGATGGCGATGCGGGCGGTTGCACCCATGCCGGCGGCGATCTCGCTCAGCGCGTCCAGCTCGGGCTCGGACTCCACGTTGAAGCCCAGGATGCCCTCACCGAGAGCATAGGCCATCTCGGCGCGGGTCTTGCCGACGCCGGCGAAGATGATCTTGGCTCCAGGCACCCCGGCCGCCCGGGCGCGGCGCAGCTCGCCCTCGGACACGACGTCCATGCCGGCGCCGAGCTTGGCCAGGGTGGCGATCACCGCCTGGTTGGAGTTGGCCTTCAGCGCGTAGCAGATCAGCGTGTCGAGCCCGGCAAAGGCCTCCTGCAGCACCTTGTAGTGCCGCTCCAGGGTGGCCGTGGCGTAGCAATAGAAGGGGGTGCCGACCTCATCGGCGATGCGTGCGAGGCTTACGCCCTCCGCGTGGAGGACGCCGCCGCGGTAGGCGAAATGATGCATGGGAGGCATCCGTCAGCGGATCAGCGGGTCCAGAATGGAGGGCTGATGCCGCTTGGTCGGATCGGGGGTCGAGCCAGGTTTCGCCTCGCCGGTCGTGTTGGCAACGCCTTCCGGCGCCTCCAGCGAGCCGCGCACGCCGCAGCCGGACAGGCTAAATGTACCCAGTGCGATAAGCCCGAGCACCACGCCAAGCTGCAGTCGGCTACGCGTCATGAGCCCTGTTGAACCCTGTTCATACGTCGCGACGCCATACGGCCTCCGAGACAGCCTATCGCTCCGGGGCCAACGATGCCAATACGTTCTAGGCCCGGGTGGGGGTCTTTTCCAACCGCTTTATCCAGGCTCGCGCCATTTTGCGGACGTTCTGTGGCGCAGTTCCACCATAGCTGGTCCGGCTCTTCACGGAATTGCGCACCGAAAGCACCGAAAACACGTCCTCGGTGATGCCGGGATGGGCCTCCTGCATGACCTCGATGGGCAGCTTGTCGAGCGGGACGGCGCTGGCCTCGGCCGCCGCCACGATGCTTGCCCGTAACGTGGTGGGCCTCGCGGAAGGGCAGGCCCAGCGTGCGCACCATCCAGTCGGCGAGGTCGGTGGCGGTGGAGAAGCCGCTGCCGGCCGCCTCGGCCATGCGGGGAGCGTTGGGCTCCAGGTCGTCGACCATGCCGGTCATGGCGGCAGATGGCCAGCCGCAAGCTGGCGAGCGCGTCGAAGGTCGCTTCCTTGTCCTCCTGCATGTCCTTGGAATAGGTCAGCGGCAGGCCCTTCATGACGATCAGCAGCGCCTGGAACGCGGCGGCGATGCGGCCGACCTTGGCGCGCACCAGCTCGGCGGCATCCGGGTTGCGCTTCTGCGGCATGATCGAGGAGCCGGTGGTGAACTTGTCGGACAGGCGCACGAAGCCGAACTGCGGCGTCATCCAGATGACGATCTCCTCGGCGAAGCGCGACAGGTGCATGGCCGTAATGGCCGCCGCCGCCAGCGTCTCCAGCGCGAAGTCGCGGTCGGACACGCTGTCGAGCGAATTGGCGGTCGGCCGGTCGAAGCCGAGGGCCTCGGCCGTGGCGTGGCGATCGATCGGGAACGACGTGCCGGCCAGCGCGGCAGCCCCGAGCGGGCATTCGTTGAGCCGCTTCCTGGCATCGGCGAAGCGGCCGCGGTCGCGACCCAGCATCTCAACATAGGCCAGCAGGTGATGGCCGAAGGTGACGGGCTGGGCCGGCTGCAGATGCGTGAAGCCCGGCATGACCAGTTCGGCGTGGATTTCCGCCTTGCGGGCGAACGCCAGTTGCAGGGCCGCCAGCGCCGCTTCCGCCGCATCGATCCAGTCGCGCACCCAGAGGCGGAAATCGGTCGCCACCTGGTCGTTGCGCGAGCGGGCGGTATGCAGCCGCCCGGCCGGCTCGCCGATCAGCTCCTTGAGCCGGCTTTCCACGTTCATGTGCACGTCTTCCAGCGCGCGCGAGAACTGGAAGCTGCCGCCCTCGATCTCGGCCAGCACCTTGTCGAGGCCGGCGTTAATCTTCTTGGCGTCGTCCTTGGAGATGATGCCCTGCGCGGCCAGCATGGCGGCATGCGCCTTGGAGGCGCGGATATCCTGCGGCGCCAAAGCCTTGTCGAAGCCGATCGAGGCGTTTATCTCCTGCATGATCTCGGCAGGTGACATCGTGAAGCGACCGCCCCACATCTTGTTCGCGGAATCTTTGGTCACGCAGCAGGCCTTCCGGTCATTGCAGGAAACGCGAGCCCGTCACGATGCTGGATAACCCGAAGCAAGGCTCGCCGACCCGGGCGCCCGTTGCAGCCCTGTGGGCGGCGGCGATTGCCGCGGTGGCCGGGTTTGCAGCGGTATACGTGACGTTCGGCCGGTCTGACAACGCCGTTCGCCCGGCTGCCGAGACCCCGTCCACCATCTCCTCGCTCAAGCAGCTACCGCCCCATCGGGTCCCGGCAGCAACGCCCTGAGCCAGGGCCACATGGCGGCCTTCGTGTTCAAGAAGGAGCCGGAGGCCCTGTCCGAGGTGCGCTTCCAGGACGCCAACGGGACGGAAAAGACGCTTTCCGACTGGCGCGGCAAGGTGGTGCTGGTCAACCTGTGGGCGACCTGGTGCGCGCCCTGCCGCAAGGAGATGCCGGCGCTGGATCGCCTGCAGAAGGAGCTGGGCTCGTCCAAGTTCGAGGTGGTGGCGATCAGCATCGACCGCACCGGGCTGGCCGGCGCCCGCAAGTTCCTCGCCGAGACGGGTGTGAAGAACCTGGCGCTCTACGCCGACCCGACCACCAAGCTCAGCTCCGTGCTGAAGGCCGTCGGCCTGCCGGTCACCGTGCTGATCGATGCCGAGGGCCGCGAGATCGGCCGCCTGGTCGGCCCCGCCGAATGGGACAGCGAGGACGCCAAGCGCCTGATCCGCGCGGCAATGAAATAGACACAACGCCGGCAGCTAGTCCCCGGCCTTGGTCCAGGCGAACTCGCCTTTGCTCGGGCAGTACCAGCCACCCAGGCCGCATGCGCTGAATTTCAGCTTGTCCGCCCCTTGCGGTGCCAACCTGACCCAGTACGCGGTACTGTCATCCAGATTGAAGACACCGCCTTTCCAAGGCCAGGTCTGGTCGGCCGCGCCCGCCACGCACAACACAGGATGACCCATGATGTCCTCGGGCTTTTTGCCTTTGGCCTGCAGCTCGGCCAGTCCCTTGGGAAGCACCTTCACGACCCGTCCGCATAACCGCGGACCTTTGTCTGTGACGTACCCACAAAGCGTGTCCAGCACCTTCTGGGTGCTGACATCGCGCCCAGCGGCACCACAGCTGTAGATCTCGATCTCCGCCCGTGCGCCCTCGCTGGTCCATAGCCCAGCAGGGCTCTGCGCCCACACCGGGCTATGCATGGCGAACAAGAACAGAAGCGCCCACGCCCATCCCGCTATTGTACCCCTCACGTCGTCCCCCTATTCCCACCTGCCGGCGGCGAGACCCTAACAAACGCCAGTGCAATCGCAATGACGATGTCGTTCAAGTGCGTGCTGCAAGCCGGCGGTCGTGGCAACATCGATCCCTTCGACGCTTCGCTCCGCGGGGCGATCAGATGCCGAGCACACTCTGGTAGGCGAACAGAGCCGGTGCTCCGCCGGTGTGGATGAAAATGACATCCGTGTCGGGTTGCCATCGGCTGGCCCGAACCAGCGCGATCAGGCCAGCCAAGCCCTTGCCGGAGTAGACCGGGTCGAGGGCCAAGGCTTCGAGCGCTCCGGCAAGCTTGATGGCCTCGATGGTCGCCGCATGCGGCACGCCATAGGCGGGACCAGCGTGCCCCGCGACGACCTCGACATCGCGCTCGTCGAAGCCGGTGCCGATCAAATCGGCTGCGGCTCTTGCGTAGGCGATGACGTCGGAACGCACGCGCTCGGGTTCCGCATCGATGTCGATACCGACGATGCGCGTCTCGGGCATCGCCATCGACGCGCCGACGACCAGGCCAGCCTGTGTTCCCGCGCTGCCGGTGCAATGTACGATCGCGGCGGGCCGAACGCCCTGCGCCCGCGACTGCTCCGCGATCTCCACGATGGTCGATGCGTAGGCGATCGCGCCGAGCGGATTGGAGACACCGTACGGCACGAAGTAAGGCCGACGACCTTCTTCCCTGAGCCGGTTTCCCAGCTCCTCGATCGCCGCATTGCGATCCCCGGTCCACGGCACGTCATGCAGATGCGCGCCATACAGCCGATTGAGCAGCGCATTTCCCGAAGTCTCGTACTCGGGCGTCGGCGGCGCCAGACGGCCGTGGTACACAGCCAGATGGCACTCCATGCCGAGCTTGGCTGCGGCGGCCGCGACCTGGCGCTGGCTGTTGGATTGGACGACGCCGCCGGACACCAGCACGTCGGCCTTGGATGCAACGGCCTCGTGCAGGACATAGTCGAGCTTGCGCAGCTTGTTGCCGCCAAAGCCAAGACCGGTCGCGTCCTCGCGCTTCACCCACAGCCGCGGCCCGCCCAAATGCGCGGTAAGCCGCCGCATCGGCTCGAGCGGCGTCGGCAGGCTGGCGAGGCCCAAGCGCGGAAACGCCGACAGCTTGGCGGCAAGAGCGGAAGCGTCTGTTGGTCGTCATGTCATCGAGGTTAGAGGGGCTGCCGGCTTCCGCAAGCGCTCCATGCTCGATAAGACCCTCACCCAGCATGACATTTCCGATCTGCGGTCGGCAACCGACATGGGCCTTGGCCTATTGGCGGCCCACCGCCCCACGACACATAAGATTGCCGCAAACATGCTACTCTTGGAAGCGCAGCACGGCTGCATTGGGGAGTTCAACATGCGATTGATGCATTGCGCGATTTTGAGTGCGCTTCTCGTTGCCCCGCACGTCCTGCAGGCGCAGGAGCTGAAAGATGGCACGCCCGGCGTGATCACCGGCGGCAGCGGCAACGTCTCGGTCGGCGGCCTGCCGGCGGCCCGCAACGGCGATGCCACCGACAGCGGCGACGTGGTGGCCGGCGGCTCCAATAACGTCTTCATCAACGGCAAGCCGGCCGTGACCACGGGCGACAAGTCCGGCTGCGGCGGCATCGTCATCGGCGGTGGCAGCAACGTGTTCATCAACGGCAAGCCGGTGGCACGCGCCGGCGACACGACCACCGGTTGCCCGGGCAAATAGCGCGGTTCAGTGATGTCGAGCAGTCCGCTACATCGCTGCTGGGCGAGTCTGCGTCACATCAGTTGCGTGTCTTCGCGAAATCGTCCGAGCCAGCACTGCGACTTCGCATCGGCATATCACGCTCACTGGCTCGCTGCGTCGCTCTCGCGCTCGGCGTCGCAAGCGCACAGCAGCCTTCGCGCGAATTGCAGAACCTGCGCGACACCACCGCTGACCTCTACAAGGCCGGCGCCTTCGACGAGGCGCTGCAGCACGCCGAGCGCGCCCTGCCGCTGGTCATCCGCGAGTTCGGGGCCGAGCACGAGCAGGTGAGCATCCAGACCTATTCGCTGGCGCTGATCAGCGAGCGTGCCGGCAACCTTCCCAACGCCGAGCGCTACTACACACAGACCTTGCGCCTGCGCGAGAAGGTGTACGGCCAGGAAAGCCCGGCGGTCGCCATGGCGCTCGAAAGCCTGGGCGGCATCTACGTCAGGCTCAAACGCCACGACGCGGCCGAGCCGCTGTTCCAGCGCGCGCTCAAGATCCGCCAGGATGCGATCGGCCCCAACCACGCGTTCTCGGCGACCGGCCACGCCAACCTCGGCTCGGTCTACCTGGCGCGCAGCCAATGGCCGGCGGCGCTCAACTCCTATCGCCAGGCGATCCGGCTGCTGGTCGCCCAGGACACCTCGTTCTCGATCATCAAGTCGATCGTGGATGAGGACATCCGCCGGCATCGCGACACGTTCGTCGGCCTGTGCCGCGCGGCCTGGCAGACGCGCGCCAATCCGGGCACCGCGCAGGCGGCACTGGTCGAGGAGACATTCGCTGCCGCCCAGCACGCCTGGCACACCTCGGCGGCGGCGGCGCTCGCCAAGATGACGGCGCGGCTCGGCGCATCGGACACGGCGCTCGGCCAGCGCATCCGCCAGGTGCAGGATCTGTCCGACCGCGTGCTCGCCCTGCATGCCGAGGACAGCAAGCTGCTGGCCGACTGGAGCAAGGTGCAGCGCACCGATGTCACCTACAGCACTCTGCTGGAAGAATTCCGCGCGCTCAGCATCGCCCGCGCCAAGGACAACGCGCCCGTCGCCAGGCAGCAGAAGGAGCTGGTGGAGCGGCTGACGGGCTCGCTGGAACGCTGCCCGCCGGGCCAGGCCAAGGCCGGCTGCGAGACCAGCAACAAGGAACGTGAGGATATCGGCAAGCAGCTCGCCGAGCTGTCCAAGTCAGCTTCGTCCGGCACCGAGCAGGTGATGTCGGTGCACCGCCGCATGGAGGCGGCCGAGAAGGCGCTGCCCGGCTATCAGGCCTTCACCACCCAACGCAACACGCTGCGCGGCGAGATCGACCGCTACGAGCGCGAGGAACGCGACGCCCGCAAGCAGATCATCGCCGCCTTCCCCGAGTACGCCGCGCTCACCGATCCCAAGCCGCTGGCCGTGGCCGAAGTGCAGGCGCTGCTGAAAGCCGACGAGGTGATGGTGGTCGCCCTGGTCGGCTCCGAGCGCAGCTTCGTGTGGGCCGTGACGCGCGAGCGCGCCGAATGGGCCGAGATCGACGCCAGCAACGACACGCTGGCCGAGCACGTACGCATCCTGCGCGACGGCCTCGATCCCCTCGCCCAGCAGAACGCGGAAGGCTCGGCCGGCAGCCGCGCCGGCATCAAGGGCGGCTTCGACCTCAAGCGCGCGCACGAACTCTACAAGCTGGTGCTCGGCCCGGTTGCCCGCCTGCTCGACGGCAAGCGCCATATGATCGTGGTGCCGACCGGTCCGCTCACCAGCCTGCCGCTGCAGGTGCTGATCACGCGTCCGTCGGCGATGAGCGGCGCCGATCCCACGCCGGATGAATTGCGCAATGCCGCCTGGCTGATCAAGTCGCACGCCATGAGCGTGCTGCCGTCCGTGCAGTCGCTGAGCGCGCTGCGCAAGCTCGCACTGGGCAGCTCGGCCACCGATCCGTTCTTCGGCATGGGCGATCCGATCCTGCAGGGCAGCGGCCCGACCGAGCAGAACCGCGGCAAGCGGCTGGCCGCCAATCCGAGCCGTTTCTACCGCAGCGGTCTTGCCGACGTTCGGGCGGTGAGCGAGCTTGCCCCGCTGCCCGATACGGCCGACGAGCTGCGCGCCATCGGCAAGGTGCTGGGCGCCCCGCCCGAGGCCATCAACCTGCGCGAGGCGGCCTCCGAAACCAGGGTGAAGACCCTGCCGCTCAACAACTATCGCGTCATCCAGTTCGCCACCCACGGCCTGGTTGCCGGCGACCTGTCCGGGCTCGCCGAGCCGGCCCTGGTGCTGACCCCGCCGCAGGTGCCGACCGAGGCCAACGATGGCCTGCTCACCGCCTCCGAGATCGCCGCGCTGCGGCTGAATGCCGACTGGGTGGTGCTGTCGGCCTGCAACACGGCGGCCGGTGCCGGCCAAGGCGCGGAGGCGCTGTCGGGACTGGCGCGCGCGTTCTTCTACGCCGGTGCGCGGGCCCTGCTGGTCTCGCACTGGGCGGTCTATTCCGACGCCGCCGTGGTGCTGACCACCAAGACCTTCTCGACGCTCGCCGCCTCGCCGAAGATCGGCCGCGCTGAGGCTTTCCGCACCGCCATGCTGAGCCTGATCGCCGAGGGCAAGCCGCCCTCGCACTGGGCACCCTTCGTGGTGGTAGGCGAAGGCGGCGCGCAATGAGGTGACGCGTGCGAAGCTCCTGCATGCAGTGTTGCCTCTCCCCCTTGGGGGAGAGGACGCGAGGCCATGACTTACAGGCGCTTGTGCAACGAGCAGATGAGCGCACACCTCACCGAAGCGGCTGTAAGTCATTCGGCCGAGCTGGTGAGGGCGACTTCTTAGTGAGGGTGAAGGCCCCCTCATCCGCCCTTCGGGCACCTTCTCCCCTCGCGCTGGAAGCGCGTCTTCGACACGACGGGGAGAAGGACGCAGCGGCGCGCTCACGCCTGAGACACCCTAAGGATAGAACAGCGGCTGCTCGCCTTCGGCGTCCGCCTGCAGCAGGCCGGCGACGATGCTGCGCGCCAGCTGCTCGGCCATGCAGCGGTGGCCATTGTCGTTGAGGTGCAGATTGTCGGACGACAGGTAGAAGCCGTCGCCGCGTTCGCGCTGCAGCTCGCGCATGGTCTCGAAGCGATCGACCAGCAGAACGCGCATTTCCTTCGCCACCTCGGCGACCGCGGTCACGACCTTCTCGTAGTAGCTGTCCTTGACCAGCTGGTTGCCGAACTGCGGATCGATCAGCACGACATCGATCTTGTTCTGCGCCAGCCACGCCAGCGTGGTCTTCAGGCAACTCTTGAAGCGCTCGATATCGACATGGCGCAGCGCATCGTTGGTGCCGACCTGCCACACGACCAGGTCCGGCTTGACCTCCTCGATCTCGCGCTTCATGCGGTCGGCGGTGCCTTGCGCCACCTCGCCGCCCTTGCCGCGGCCGACCACGTCGAAGTCCATGCCCTTGAATGCGCCTTCCAGCGTCGTCTCGAGCTTGGCGACATAGGTGGCCGAAGGCTTGGACGCGCCGGCACCTTCGGTCGAGGACGAGCCGATCGCCAGCACCTTGACGTTGCGTTGCAGGCGCACGGCCTTGCTGATGCCGCGCAACGGGCGGCGGTAGGTCTCTCCGGCGATGCGCTTGGAGTTGCACTCGGGAGAGAATGACGGCGGCACCTTCGGCAGCACGACCGCAGCCGCGCCCGCAACCGACGCATCCTGTGCGACGGCCTCGATCGGCGACAAAACAACGGCGCCCGCCAGAGCGCAGAAAACCACCAGCCCGCGCATCAGGTTACCCAGCCCCTTCCTCCCAGCGCTTAAAATCTAGGCCAGGACTGCACTTACGTAAAGCATTGATGTCAGTTATCGACATTGAGCTAAATCAGGCGGTGGCCATGGTTGACAGGGGAGGCAGGCTCACGCCAGAACGCTTGTCATGTCAAACACGCAATTGCAGTCGGTCATCGAAGGCGCCTGGGACCAGCGCGAGCGCATCACCACCGAGACGCGCGGCGAGATTCGCGACGCGGTCGAGACGGCGCTCGCGCAGCTGGACAAGGGCGAGGCCCGCGTCGCCTTCAAGCAGGATGGTGAATGGCTCGTAAATCAATGGCTTAAGAAGGCCGTCCTGCTGTCGTTCCGGCTCAATGACATGGGCCTCATCGCCGGCGCGCCGGGGGGCGCGAACTGGTGGGACAAGGTGCCCTCCAAGTTCGCGGGCATGTCGGCGGAGGCTTTCCGCAGCGCCGGGTTCAGGGCCGTGCCGGGTGCCGTGGTGCGCCACTCGGCCTTTATCGCGCCGGGTGTGGTTCTTATGCCCTCGTTCGTCAATCTCGGTGCCTACGTCGACAGCGGAACCATGGTCGATACGTGGGCAACCGTGGGCTCGTGTGCCCAGATCGGCAAGAACGTGCATCTGTCCGGCGGTGTGGGAATCGGCGGCGTGCTGGAGCCGCTGCAGGCCAACCCGACCATCATCGAGGACAATTGCTTCATCGGCGCCCGCTCCGAGGTCGTGGAAGGCGTCATCGTCGGCGAGGGCTCGGTGCTGGCCATGGGCACCTTCATCAGCGCCTCGACCAAGATCGTCGATCGCGCCACCGGCAAGATCCACATCGGCCGCGTGCCGCCGTACTCGGTGGTGGTATCGGGCAGCCTGCCCGGCAAGCCGTTCCCCGATGGCTCGCCGGGACCGAGCCTCTACTGCGCCGTGATCGTCAAGACGGTCGACGCGCAGACGCGCTCCAAGACCGGCATCAACGAATTGCTGCGGGATTGAATCGCCAAGCCGCGGAGCAGGTCGCCTTGAACCAGACCCGATCGCTCCGCATACTTGCCTATGTCGCGAACCCGTTCCAGGGGAGGACATAGTGGCGTCCACGGTCACATACCGGTCACTCGACCCGCGCAAGGTGATCGAGACGATATCAGCCCTGCAGCAGCGCATCACGGAGCGCTTCCCCGGTGCCGGGCTCGGAGGCGTGTGCGCCGAGCTCAATGCCATCGCCCAGCAGAACTCGGCACGCGCGGAAGCGATCGGCCGGCGCAACATCTGGCTGCGCGCGCTCGTGTTCGCGCTGCTGGTCGGCGGCCTGTGGCTGCTGGTGCGCATCGCCATGCTGATCGGCGTCTCCACCTCGGCAACGGCCGACAACGTCTATTCCGTGCTGCAGGGCGTCGAGGCGGCCATGAACATCATCGTGCTGATGGGCGCGACCCTGTTCTTCCTGATCACCATCGAGGATCGCCTGAAGCGGCGGCGTGCGCTGACCGCCCTGCACGAGCTGCGCTCGATCGTGCACGTGATCGACATGCACCAGCTCACCAAGGACCCGAGCATGGGCGTCAACGTGGGCAGCGACACGCCCTCCTCGCCCCGCCGCACGCTCACCCGCTTCGAGGTGACGCGCTACCTCGACTACTGCTCGGAGATGCTGTCGCTCACCGCCAAGGTGGCCGCGCTCTACGCGCAGGCCTTCCCCGATCCCGTGGTGACGGACGCGGTCAGCGACATCGAGCGCATCACCAGCGGCCTCTCGCAGAAGATCTGGCAGAAGATCATGATCCTGCAGACCGTGACGCCGGACGCGGCGCCGGCGCAACCAGCCGCCGTGCTTCGCGCATGACAGACTTCCCGGAGATACCAGCATGACGGTTGCGGCTGCCGACACGCTCGATGGCGCCCTGGCGCTGGCCCAGAGGCTCATTCGCTGCAAGAGCGTAACGCCGGAGGAAGGCGGCGCGCTCACGCTGCTGGAGAACGTGCTGCGGCCGGCCGGATTCACCTGCCACCGGCTGACCATGACGGAGCCGGGCATCCCCGACGTGCAGAACCTGTACGCACGGCTTGGCACGGAGGCGCCGCACCTGTGCTTCGCCGGCCATACCGACGTCGTGCCGGTCGGCCAGGAGACGGCCTGGACCCGCCCGCCATTCGGCGGCGTGGTCGACGGCGGCATCGTCTATGGGCGCGGCGCCGCCGACATGAAGGGCGGCATCGCCTGCTTTGTCGCCGCCGCGCTCGACTATCTGAAGGCCAACGGCGGGCTGAAGCGTGGCTCGCTGTCGTTCCTGATCACCGGCGACGAGGAGGCGAACGCCATCAACGGCACGGTCAAGGTGCTGGAGTGGATCAAGGCGCGCGGCGAGACGCTGGACGCGTGCGTGGTCGGGGAATGCACCAGCAGCGCGGCCGTCGGCGACGAGATCAAGATCGGCCGGCGCGGCTCGGTGACCGCCGAGCTGATCGTCGAGGGCAAGCAGGGCCACGCGGCCTATCCGCAGCTCGCCGACAACCCGATCCCCAAGCTCGCGCGCATGCTCGATCGCCTGTCGTCGACGCCGCTCGATACCGGCACGCCGAGCTTCCAGCCGTCCAACCTGCAGGTGACCGTGATCTCGGTGCCCAACACCGCCTCCAACGTCATCCCGTCGATGGCGCGGGCGGTGATCAACGTGCGCTACAACAACCTGCACTCACGCCCCAAAATCCAAGCCTGGATCAGCGAGCATTGCGACAGCGTCGCGCGCGAGATGGACGCGCGCTACTCCATCAAGTTCTCCGGCAACGGCGACGTGTTCCTCACCGAGCCCGGTCCGCTGGTGGCGACCATGAGCGAGGCGGTCACCGCGGTGACCGGGCGCAAGGCGGCGCTGACCACCAACGGTGGCACCTCCGACGCGCGTTTCATCTACGCCTATTGCCCGGTGATCGAGGTCGGCCTGCGCAACGCCACCGCGCACCAGGTCGATGAGCACGTCCCGGTCGCCGACCTCGAGACCCTGACCCGCATCTACCGCCACTTCCTCGAGCGCTATTTCGCGGGCTGAGGTGTCTGACCCCCGGGTCTGACACCATGGCGCGCCACGCTCCCCTCCCCCCTCGGGGGAGGACGCGAGGCCATGACTTACGGCCGTCTGCACCCCAAGTTTCGAGCACCTGCGTATCGTGGCCGTAAGTCATTCAGCCGAGCTGGTGAGGGGCGACTTCCTTTCGCGGAACGAACACCCCCTCATCCGGCCTTCGGCCACCTTCTCCCCAAGGGGAGAAGGGCTCGCTGCCGCCCGGTGTCTGACCCGGAGGATCAGACACCACACGCGCGCAACGCTCACTGCACCCGCGACACCGCATCCCGGCTGCCGGCGTCGGCGATCTCCTTGATCAGCTTGGCGATCAGCGCCTGGCCGAACGCCTCGAAGCCGGTCGCTTCCATCACGAACGCGCCAGGCCCGCCGATGACATGGTCGCGGTAGTAGGCGGCGAGCCCGCCCGGCGGATTGGTGTGGCGCGGATTGGTGGACAGCGGCGTGTCGCCCAGGATCGCCAGGCCATTGATGGTGACGCCCTGCGCCAGCGCCTCCTCGCGCGCCTTGGCGAGCGTGCGGTCGGCGTTGCTGGTGCCGTCGCCCGACACGTCGATCACGCGCCGGGCTGCCTGGTAGGCGGTGCGTCCGAGCTGCGCCATGGCGTAGTCGATGCCGGCCCCGATCGACGTGCGGCCCGAATGCACGCGCGGGGCTTGCCGAATGGTCTCGGCGAAACGATCGGCGTCCGCGCTGCCGGCGATCAGCATCCAGTCCGCGATCACGCTCTGCTCGTAGTCGTCGGCCCATTCGACGAAGCACAGCGCGATGCGGCGATGCGTGCCGCCGGTCATCGCCTTGACGACCCGGGGATCGGACACCGCGGCCGCATAGCCTTCGCGCTGCAGCTGGAACTTCTTGGCATCGACGCTTCTGGAGACATCGGCGGCGAGCACGAGCAGCAGATCGACGTGGTTGTCATCTGCCCTGGCGCCGGCGCCCGGCAGGCCGATACCGATGAGCCAGGCAGCGACGAGGATTGAGCCGATCCGCGCAAGCATGCGCTCCTCCGGCGGTGGTTCCTGCTCGGCGTACGGGCCAAACTAACACAGTTCGCCACGCAACCTTGGCGCAAACGGCATGCTAAGGTTGCGCAGTAGCGTACCCACCAGTCGAGAGTTGAGTCCATGTCGATGTTGCGTCAGCGTGCCCGCGCCGGGTCATCCATCAATCGCGTGATCGTCGGCGATTGCCTCGAGGAACTCGCCAAGCTGCCCGCCGCCAGCGTCGATCTGGTGTTCGCCGACCCGCCCTACAATCTGCAGCTCGAGCGCGACCTGCTGCGGCCCAACAACACCAAGGTCGACGGCGTCGACGACGACTGGGACAAGTTCTCCTCCTTCGCCGACTACGACCGCTTCTCGCGCGCCTGGCTCGGCGAATGCCGGCGCGTGCTGAAGCCCGACGGCGCCATCTGGGTGATCGGCTCCTATCACAACATCTTCCGCCTCGGCGTCGCCCTGCAGGACCTCGGCTTCTGGCTGCAGAACGACGTGATCTGGCGCAAGGTCAACCCGATGCCCAACTTCCGCGGCAAGCGCTTCACCAACGCGCACGAGACGCTGATCTGGGCCGGCCGCGATCAGAAAGCGCGCGTCACGTTCAACTACGAGGCTATGAAGGCGCTGAACGACGACATCCAGATGCGCTCGGACTGGCTGTTCCCGATCTGCTCGGGGCCGGAGCGCCTGAAAGATGACGAAGGGCGCAAAGCACACCCCACGCAGAAGCCCGAGGCGCTCTTGCACCGGCTGATGCTGGCCACCACCAATCCGGGAGATCTGGTGCTCGATCCCTTCTTCGGCACCGGCACCACGGGCGCGGTCGCCAAGCGGCTCGGCCGGCGCTGGCTCGGCATCGAGCGCGACCAGACCTACGCGGCCGCCGCCGAGAAGCGCATCTCAAGGGTGCAGCCGCATTCACCATCGGCGCTGGAGACGGCCAGATCCAAGCGGCAGGAGCCGCGCGTGCCGTTCGGCACCATCATCGAGCTCGGCATTCTCGAGCCCGGCATCACGCTGACCGACGAGCGGGGACATATCCGCGCCGAGGTGAGGGCCGACGGCACTCTCGCGATTGCCGGGCGACAGGGGTCGATCCATCGCCTCGGCGCGGAAATTCAAGGTAAAGCCGCTTGCAACGGCTGGACCTACTGGCACGTGGAAGTCGAGGGTCGCAGAAAGCCGATCGATGCACTGCGCGTGGAGGCGCGGCGGCAGCTCGGCCTGTCAGGACACCTCTCCGCACTCGATGCTGCGGAGTAGATCGTTCAACACGGGACTGAAGGTCTCGATCAGGTCGCTCTTGATGTCGGCGCGCATCGGCGCCTCGTCGAGGCGCAGAATGAGCGCGATGTCGAAGCCGTAGCCGGCAAAGTCGCCGCGCGCCTCGTGCTCGGCATCCTGCCGGCCCATGTCTCCGGTCTTGCCGACGTAGCCGATCTGGAGGCCGGTGCCGCTGGCATCGGCCGAGGTTACCGGCACAGCGCGGGCGTAGCAGTAGACGGCGCTGACCTCGGCCAGGTCGCATACCGCCTCCTGGGGGTGCACCTCGAAGGCATAGGCGCGCCCGGATTGGCTGCGCAGCACGACCTGGCTGGCCTCGTCCCTGCGGCCGAACAGCTCGAAGCCGCCTCCGGCTGTGGCTTGGTCAAGCGGCCCGCGGCCAAGAATTGTCATTGTTCGATCCTGCCAATCGCTTAGCTTGCGTCACACCTACATTTAGAGCGATTCGAGCAGCGGGCGCGTGTCAGGGCGGCCACACAACCCATAGGAGATACCACCTGTCTGCTCCCGTCTCCGTGAAGAGCAAGGCGACCACGCTGGCCTCGGCGCTGGCGGTGTATCTACGCCCGCGCGTTCTGATCGTCCTGCTGCTGGGATTCTCGGCGGGGCTGCCGCTGGCGCTGTCGGGCGAGACGCTGCGCGTGTGGATGGCGGATCGCGGCGTCGACCTCGGCACCATCGGTCTGCTGTCGCTTGCAGGACTGCCGTACACGATCAAGTTCCTGTGGGCGCCGGTGGTCGATGCGCTCGACGTGCCGTGGCTGTGCCAGCGCCTCGGGCGGCGGCGCGGCTGGCTGGTCGCCTCGCAACTGCTGCTGATGGTGGCGATCCTGTTCCTCGGCACGCGCGATCCGGTGGCGGCGCCGCTGGTGGTGGGCCTGGGCGCGATGCTGGTCGCGTTCGCGTCGGCGACGCAGGACATCGTCATCGACGCATATCGGGTCGAGACCCTGGCTCCCGACGAGCAGGCGGCCGGCATGGCCAGCTACGTTGCCGCCTATCGCATCGGCATGCTGGCATCGGGCGCCGGCGTGATCGGGCTGACCGCGTGGCTGGAGGCGCAAGGTCTCGACAAGGCGGTGGTGTGGCCGATCGCCTTTGCGGTCGCCGCGGCGCTGGTTGTGGTCGGCCTGGTGGCGGTCCTGCTCGCGCGCGAGCCGGCAACCGGCGCAGATCCCGGCGCCGCACCGGACAAGTCGGCGGCGGTGGCCCGCGTCGCGCGCACGGCCCGGGATGCGTTCGTCGACTTCCTGTCGCGCGATGCGGCGCTGGCCGTGCTGGCGTTCGTCATCCTCTACAAGCTGTGCGATGCGCTGGCCGGCGCCATGACCGCGCCATTCGTGCTGTCGCTCGGCTACGACAAGGGCACCTATGCGGCGATCGTGAAGGGCGTCGGGCTGGCGGCGCTGCTGATCGGCGGCTTTGCCGGCGGCGCGGTCGCCAAGGCATTGCCGCTGGCGACCGCGCTGTGGCTCGGCGCCATCCTGCAGATGATCTCCAACCTGGCGTTCGTGTGGCTGGGCCTGCAGACGCCGAGCGCATGGGCGCTGACGGTCGCCATCATCATTCGAGAACTTCACCGGCGCCATCGGCACGGTGATCTTCGTCGCCTACCTGTCGGCGCTGTGCCGCAACCCGCTGCACACGGCGACGCAATACGCCCTGCTGACGGCGCTGGCCTCCACCGGACGCACGCTGCTCTCATCCGGCACCGGCTTCATGGCCCAGAGCATCGGCTGGTCGGCCTTCTTCGTCGTCACCGCGCTGGCGGCCCTGCCGGCGCTCGCGCTGCTCAGCTGGCTGCAGCGCCGCCGCCATTTCGCCTCCCTCGACGTGGAGCGAGCCGCGTAAGGTGGACGAGCGCAAGCGCCGCCGTGTACCGTGCGCCAACGTGCGATCTGTCATCCCGGCCTGAGCGCAGCTCAGAGCCGGGACCCAGGGCCGAGACAGGTCGCCGCTGGGCTGGGTCCCGGATAATCGCTAGCGCGATTTCCGGGATGACACGAGGACCATGACTGCACCGAAATCGCCGCGCTTCGATACGCTCTCGCTGCACGCTGGCCAGCGGCCGGATCCGGCCACCGGCTCGCGCGCCGTGCCGATCTACCAGACCACCTCCTACGTGTTCGACGACACCGAGCACGCCGCCGCGCTGTTCAACCTCGAGCGCGCCGGGCACATCTACTCGCGCATCTCCAATCCCACCGTGGCCGTGCTGGAGGAGCGCATCTCGGCGCTCGAAGGCGGCGTCGGCGCGGTGGCCACCGCCAGCGGCCAGGCGGCGCTGCATCTCGCCATCGCCACCCTGATGGGGGCCGGCGGGCACATCGTCGCCTCGGCGCGCATCTACGGCGGCTCGCACAACATGTTCACCCACACGCTGCCGCGCTTCGGCATCACCACCACGCTGGCCGACCCGCGCGATCCCGACAGCTTCGCGCACGCCATCACCGACAAGACGCGCCTGCTGTTCGCCGAGACGCTCGGCAATCCCGGCCTCGAGGTGCTGGACATCAAGGCCGTGTCCGACGTCGCGCACAAAGCCGGCGTTCCGCTGCTGATCGATTCCACTTTCGCCACGCCCTATCTGTGCCGGCCGTTCGAGCACGGCGCCGATCTCATCATGCACTCGGCAACGAAGTTCCTCGGCGGCCACGGCATCGCCATCGGCGGCATCCTGGTCGACAGCGGCCGCTTCGACTGGGCGGCGTCGGGCAAGTTCCCGACCATGACCGAGCCCTACGCCGGCTATCACGGCATCTCGTTCGCCGAGGAGTTCGGGCCGGCCGCCTTCATCATGCGCGCGCGCGCCGAGGGCCTGCGCGACTTCGGCGCCTGCATGAGCCCCGCCAACGCCTTCTACCTGCTGCAAGGCATCGAGACGCTGCCCGTGCGCATGGGCCGGCACGTGGCCAATGCCGAGACCGTCGCGCGCTTCCTGGAGAAGAATCCGGCCGTGGCCTGGGTGAAATATCCGGGCCTGGAAAGCCATCCCGACTCATGCGCTCGCCAAACGCCAGCTGCCGAACGGGGCCGGCGCCATCCTGAGCTTCGGCATCAAGGGCGGACGGAAGGCCGGCGCCAGGCTGATCGAGCGGCTGCGCGTGTTCTCGCATCTCGCCAACGTCGGCGACGCCAAGTCGCTGGTCATCCATCCGGCCAGCACCACGCATCAGCAGATGAGCGTCGAGGAGTTGGCCAAGGCGGGCGTCGGCGAGGAACTGGTGCGCCTCTCCGTCGGCCTCGAAGACGCACAGGACCTGATCGACGACCTCGCCCAGGCGCTCGCCGCCTCGCAGAAGGGCTGATCTCCATGCAGCTGAAGGTGGACGGCAGAGCAGGTGTATGCGGCAACGGGCGGGCGCACCTTCGATGCGGGCAAGCCGGCGATCGTGTTCCTGCACGGCGCCGGCATGGACCACACGGTCTGGCAGCTGCCGGCGCGCTCGTTCGCCTGGCACGGATACTCCGTGCTGGCGCCCGACCTGCCGGGGCATGGCCGCTCGGAAGGGCCGGCGCTTTCCTCGGTCGCCGCGATGGCGGCATGGGTCGCGCAATTGCTCGATACGGCCGGCGTGCGCGAAGCGGCCCTGGTGGGCCACTCCATGGGTGGCGCCATCGCGCTTGGAGTCGCCGCGGCATTGGGCGAGCGCATCACCCGCGTGGCGTTGCTCGGCACGGCCGCCGCCATCCCCGTACATCGCGATTTGCTCACCGCCGCCCGCGAGCAGCCCGATGTGGCCTACCGCATGATGACGGCCTGGTCGTTCGGCGCACGCGCCAAGATGGGCGGCAATCCCGCGCCTGGCCTGTGGATGACCGGCGCCGCCATGGCCCTGTTTGCGCGCAACGCGGCCGGGCCTGCTGGCCACCGATCTCGATGCCTGCAACGCCTGGAAGACGGGCACCGAGGCCGCAGGCAAAGTGCGCTGCCCGACGCTCGTACTGCTCGGCGCCAACGACATCATGACGCCTACGAAGTCCGGCCGCGCGCTTGCGGCACTGATCCCCGGCAGCCGCACCGTCACCATCGAGGACTGCGGGCACATGATGCAGGCGGAAGCGCCCGACGCCGTGCTCGACGCCCTGATCGGGTTCTTCGCGGAGGCAAAGGCAGCGTGAACCCACGGGCTGCGCCTCGTATTTCTCGGCCGGCTGCACTGTGATAGGTTTCGACCATGGCAACGATCGAAGAGAAGCTCGAAGAGCTGTTCGCCAAAGTCCGCAACCTGCCGCAAGACCGGCAGGAGGTGGCCGCTATCGCCTTGGCCGAGATCGTCGAAGACGAGGTGTACGTCCTCTCCGACGAGGAGCTGGCTGTGCTGGAGCCAGCCCTCGAGCGGACGCAAGCGCGGCGAGAATTTGCGTCGACGCCAAGGATGTCGATATCCTCAACAAGCCATGGCGTTGAATGTCAGCCTCCACCGTCGAGCGGAGGGTGACTCTTAGAGCAATTCGCTGAGACTACATCACCAAGCAAGCGGACAGATCGAACAGCGGAGCGCGGTCGCGCTGCGGGGCCACATCAAAGCGGCGAGCTACGCACCCTGTCGAGAACGCCGTTTATGGGCGTTCCGTCCAGCCAACCGGGAGTGCGCATCCTGCAGCCGACCCGCTATCCTTACCGGATCTACTACACTGTGCAGGGCGATGAGATCGTGATCCTGCATATTCGCCATACGTCACGCCAGGCGCCCGGAAATATCTGATCGCAGCCAAGAGGAGGCCCGCATGAACCTCGCCGAATACGCCAAATACGATGGCCTCGGGCTGGCCGAGCTGGTGGCCAAGCGGCAGGTGTCGCCCAAGGAACTCGCCGCGACCGCGCTGAAAGCGATCGAGGTCGCCAACCCCACCGTCAACGCGGTGGTGGAGACCTACCCCGACCGCATCGGCGACCTCGATGAAGCCACCCTCGGCAGCGGCCCGTTCCGCGGCGTGCCGTTCCTGATCAAGGACGTGTTCGGCCACGAGAAGGGCCGCAGAATCGAGTTCGGCAGCCGGCTGTGCCGCGGCATGCTGGGCGAGGTGGACAGCCACGTCGCCGAGCTGTTCCGGGCCAGCGGCGTCAACATCCTGGGCCGCTCGGCGGCGCCCGAGTATTCGATGTCGGCCACCACCGAATCGGTCTTCTTCGGCAACACCTCCAACCCCTGGAAGCAGGGCTATTCGGCGGGCGGCTCGACCGGCGGCGGCCAGGCGGCCGTCACCTCCGGCATGGTGCCGCTGGCGCACGGCTCCGACATCGGCGGCTCGATCCGCATCCCCGCGAGCTGGTGCGGCGGCGTGGCGCTCAAGCCGTCGCGCGGGCGCATATCGAGCGGCCCGTCGTTCGACGAGGGCGGCTTCGGCATGACCTCCAATCTCGTGCAGGCAAGAACGGTGCGCGACGTCGCCGCCATGCTCGACTGCATGGCGGTGCCGCAGGTGGGCGACCCCTTCCTCATCCCGAAGCCGTCCGAGCCCTACGCCAGCCTCGCCGCCAAGGCGCCGTCGCGGCTGCGCATCGGCATCGTGCTGTCGGAGCTGTTCGGCGTTACGGTCGACCCCGAGGTGCGGCGCGCGGTGCAGGCGGCCGGCCAGGCGCTGGCAGCACATGGGGCACGACGTCGAGGAGGCCGAGGTCGACATCGGCGGCATCGACGCCATGCGCCAGCTGCAACGACGTGTTCTTCTTCGCCTACGACGTCCGGCTCGACGGCTACGCCAAGCGCTCGGGCGGCAAGCCGGGGCCGGACACGCTGGAGCCGGTCACGCTCGCCCTCTACGAGTATGCCAAGGGCATCACCTCGGCGCGCTTCCTGGCGGCCGTCAGCGCCCTCAACGTGGCGCGGCGCAAGCTCGCCCGCTTCTACACGCGGCACGACATCTGGCTGTCGCCCACCACCTCGCGCGTCGCCGAGCCCTGGGGCAAATACAATCTGAGCCGGCCCGGCGTGTCGTCGGCCAACAACGTCGATCTGCTGCTGGCCGAGCCCTGTCAGTTCACGGTCGCGCACAACATCATGGGCACCCCGGCCATGTCGCTGCCGCTGGCGATGCATTCGACCGGCGTGCCGATCGGCGTGCAGGTTGCCGGGCGCCCCGCGGACGAGCATCTGGTGCTGCAACTCGCAACCGCGCTGGAGCAGGCCATGCCCTGGCGCGACCGCGTCCCGCCGCTGCACGTGGCGAACCTTGCCGGTTAGGGCTGAGGTATTCTCCGCCGCGCTACCGGGGTTATTGCCGATTTCGGTGGCGGCTGCGCTCGGCAATGATGCCGGCAACGCGCGCCATGATGGCGCGAGCAAGGGGCATGCATGACCACCGGGCATCTTCACATTCCTCCGGCGCATGGCACTGTTCGGTGCGGTTGCATTGGCCGCCGTCGGGATCACGCTATCCCTGACCAGTCCTGGGCATCCCCAGGGCGCCAGCCGGCAAGTCCTCGCGCAGGCCCAGGTGGTGCAGCCGAAGAAGAAATCCACCGAAGACGTCGATCAGACCGCCATGGCCCGGTGCTTGGAGACCTGGGATCGCGCCACGCAGATGACGAAGGAAGAATGGCGGGAAAGCTGCAAGCGCAGCATCCAGGAAAATCCGGGGCTGTACACCAAGCCCTTCTGAGCCGGCGCGCAGTCTCTACGACTTGCGCGACCCGAGCAGGCCGAGGCGCTGCAGGCTCTCGGCCGTCGCGACGATCGCGTCCTCGTTGGAGCGCGGCGCCCAGCCCAGCATGCGCCGGGCCTTGTCGCTGCTCGCATTCTTCCGCTTGCCGAGCTCCGGCACGGCCTGCCGCGCCAGCGGATTGAACCAGGCGCCAATGCGCACCAGCCAGTCAGGCAGTTGCCGGGTCGGCACCTTGCGCGCGGCTGCTCCCATGCGGCTCCGCAGGACGTTGGCGATTTCAAGCATCGACATGAAGTCGCCGGCCACCGCGAGAAAGCGTTGGCCTGCCGCGGCAGGATCGGTCATGGCGCGAATGTGCAGGTCGGCGACATCGCGCACATCGACGGCGCCGAAGGACAGCCGCGGAACGGCCGGCACGGCGCCGTCCATCATGCGCTTGATGAGCAGGATCGACGCCGAATAGTCAGGCCCGAGGACAGGGCCGAATACCACGACCGGGTTGACCACCGACAGCTCCAGGTCCCCGCCCTCCTTGGCGATGAAATCCCACGCCGCGCGCTCGGCCAGCGTTTTCGATTTCACGTAGGCGCTCAGGCCTGCGGCATCCGCGTTGGTCCAGTCGGCTTCGGTGAACGGCGACGATCGCGGCGGATGGCCGTAGCCGATGGCCGCGAACGACGAGGTGAGCACCACGCGCCGCACTCCGGCCTGACGCGCCGCCCGCAGAACCCGCAACGCGCCTTCGCGCGCCGGCACGATCAGCTCGTCCTCGTGCTTGGGGATGTAGGGAGGCAGGGGCGACGCCACGTGCAGCACGTACTCGCAGCCGGCCACGGCCTCCGCCCAGCCGGCATCATGCGAAAGATCCGCAGCGGCGAAAGACAGGCGATCACCCGGCGAGGCGCCGCCTTGCTCGAGCATGGCGCGCACGTCGTCCTCGCGCGCCAGGTTGCGCACGGTGGTGCGCACCTGATGGCCCGCCGCCAGCAGCTGCACGATGCAATGGCTGCCGATGAACCCCGACCCGCCGGTGACCAGGATTGTGCCGATCGTCGCCTCCCGTTCCAGCTCCGCGGGAGCTGTGCTCGTCCCACTCACTGCCGGGACGACAACACTACAGGATGAACTTGCTCAGGTCGGCATTCTTGGCGAGGTCGCCGATCCGCCCGCGCACGTAGGCCGCGTCGATCTGGATCGTCTCGCCGCCCTTGTCGGCAGCCTCGAAGGAGATCTCGTCCAGCACCCGCTCCATGACCGTCTGCAGCCGGCGCGCGCCGATGTTCTCGACCGTCGAGTTGACCTGCGCGGCGATGTCGGCCAGCGCCTCGATGGCATCGTCCGTGAAGGCCAGCGTCACGCCCTCGGTGGCGAGCAGCGCCACGTACTGCTTGATCAGGCTGGCCTCCGGCTCCGTCAGGATGCGCCGCAGATCCTCCACCGACAGCGGCTTCAGTTCCACGCGGATCGGCAGCCGGCCCTGCAGCTCGGGCAGCAGGTCGGAGGGCTTGGCCTGGTGGAAGGCGCCCGAGGCGATGAACAGCACGTGGTCGGTCTTCACCGGCCCGTACTTGGTCGACACCGTGGTGCCCTCGATCAGCGGCAGCAGGTCGCGCTGCACGCCCTCGCGCGACACGTCGGCGCCGACGCGCCCGCCCTCCGAGCGCGCGCAGATCTTGTCGATCTCGTCGAGGAAGACGATGCCGTCGTTCTCGACGCTCTTGATGGCGTCCTGCACGAGCTGATCCTGGTCGAGCAGCTTGTCGCTCTCCTGGGCAATCAGCAGGTCGTAGGCCTGCGCGACGGTGGCGCGGCGCGGCTTGGTGCGCTGGCCGAACGCCTTGCCCAGCATGTCGTTCAGGTTGAGCATGCCGACCTGGCCGCCCGGAATGTCGAAGGTCGGCAGCTGCGGTCCGCTGTCGGCCACCTGGATCTCGATCTCCTTGTCGTTCAGCTCGTTGTTGCGCAGGCGCTTGCGGAAGCTCTCGCGCGTGGCGGGCGACGAGCCGGCCCCGACCAGCGCATCGAGCACGCGCTCCTCGGCGTTCTTCTCGGCCAGCGCCTTGACCTCGCGCCGCTTGGTCTCGCGCACCAGGCCGATGCCGACCTCGACCAGGTCGCGCACGATCGAAATCGACGTCGCGGCCGACGTAGCCGACCTCGGTGAACTTGGTCGCCTCCACCTTCATGAACGGCGCGCCGGCCAGCCGGGCCAGGCGGCGCGAGATCTCGGTCTTGCCGCAGCCGGTCGGCCCGATCATCAGGATGTTCTTGGGCAGCACCTCTTCCTTGAGGTCGTCGGACAACTGCTGCCGCCGCCAGCGGTTGCGCAGGGCGATCGCCACCGCGCGCTTGGCATCCTTCTGGCCGACGATGAAGCGGTCGAGCTCGGAGACGATCTCGCGGGGAGAGAAGCTGGTCATTTGCTGCTTTCGAGCGCCTCGATGACGAGGTGGGTGTTGGTGTAGACGCAGATCTCGGCGGCGATCGTGCATGGCCTTGCGCGCGATCTCCTCGGCGTCGGCTGGCGTGTCCATCAGCGCCTTGGCGGCGGCCAGCGCGTAGTTGCCGCCCGAGCCGATGCCCATCACGCCGGCTTCCGGCTCCAGCACGTCGCCGGTGCCGGTCAGCACCAGGGTGGTGCCCTTGTCGGCGACGATCATCATCGCCTCCAGCCGGCGCAGGAAGCGGTCGGTGCGCCAGTCCTTGGCCAGCTCCACGCAGGCGCGGGTGAGCTGCCCCGGATACTGCTCGAGCTTGTTCTCGAGCCGCTCGAACAGCGTGAAGGCGTCGGCGGTGGCGCCGGCAAAGCCGCCGATCACGTCGCCCTTGCCGAGCGAGCGCACCTTGCGGGCGTTGGCCTTGATGACGGTGGCGCCGAGGCTGACCTGCCCGTCGCCGGCCACCACCACCTTGCCGCCCTTGCGGACGGTGAGGATGGTCGTGCCGTGCCAGAGTCTGGGATGAAGCTACATCGTTCATGATCGAACCCATTGGGCGATGTCGGCGTGAACGCGGCGTAAATCAAGGGGGTCCATAGTGGCCGCCTCCTCTGGAAACGGCGCCCCCGAGCTGATAAAGGCTTGGGTTCCCGCACGCAAGCAAGGCAGACGCTCCCGTGAAGCGACAGGCAACCATCGATCGCTCCACCAAGGAGACGAACATCAAGGCGACCGTCGATCTCGACGGCACCGGCGCCTATGACATCTCGACCGGCGTCGGCTTCCTCGACCACATGCTGGAGCAGCTGGCCCGCCACTCCCTGATCGACATCACGCTGGAGGCCAAGGGCGACCTGCACATCGATTTCCACCACACCACCGAGGACTGCGGCATCGTGCTCGGCCAGGCGGTGGCCAAGGCGCTGGGCGACAAGCAGGGCATCGCCCGCTACGCCTCCCTGCACCTGCCGATGGACGAGACGCTGACCCGCGTCGCCGTCGACGTGTCGGGGCGCCCCTACCTGATCTGGAAGGTCGCCTTCTCGCAGCCCAAGGTCGGCGAGATGGACACCGAGCTGTTCCGCGAGTGGTTCCAGGCCTTCGCGCAGAACGCCGGCATCACGCTGCACGTCGAGTGCCTGTACGGCGACAACAACCACCACATCGCCGAGACCTGCTTCAAGGGCCTCGCCCGCGCCCTGCGCGAGGCCATCGCCATCGACCCCCGCCAGGCCGGCCGCGTGCCCTCGACGAAGGGCACGCTTTGACTACCCCTCTCCTCATTCTTCATGGGGAGAGGGCTAGGGTGAGGGCTGACGTTTGCTCCGGCGGATGTGGCTGCCCCTCACCTCATGCCGGAGGCATGGCTCCGCCATGACCCTCTCCCCGTAAGAACGGGGAGAGGGAGACGCACGACAGCATGCACCCTTGCGCCGAGCGCAAGCCAGTGCGGCGCAATACGCTATCGCCATTGCGCCCTGCGCATTCCACACTGCCGCCGCATGCCGAACGACACCTCCCCCGCCACGCAAGACCCCGCCGCCATCGTCGATGCGCTGGCGCGCTCTGCCCGCAAGGAACGCACGCCCTGCGGCGACGGCAGCATGGTCTGGCGCGTATGGGGCACCGGTGAGCCGCTGTTGCTGCTGCACGGCGGCACCGGCTCATGGACGCACTGGATCAAGACCATCCCGGTGCTGTCGCCGCGGTTCCAGCTGTGGGTGCCGGACATCCCGGGTCTCGGTGACTCCGCCATGCCGCCCGAGCCGCACACACCGTCCAGCATCGCCGACGCCATGGCGGCCGGCATCGACCAGCTCTTTCCAGCCGGTCAGCCGCTTGCGTCTTGCCGGCTTCTCGTTCGGCGGCCACGTCGCCGGCCTGGTCGCCGCGCGCCGCCCGGATCGCTTCAGGCAGCTGATCCTGATCGGCGTTGCCGGCCTCGGGCTGCGCGCCGATCCGCGTGAGCCGTTCGCCAAGACGCGCACCGGCATGACGGCCGACCAGGTGGCAGCGGTCTACCGGCAGAACCTCGAAGTTCTGATGTTCGCCAACCCGCGCAACATCGATGCGCTGGCCATCCACCTGCAGGTCGAGAACGTGCGCCGCGCCCGCTTCCGCAGCCGTGCCTTCGCGGCCACCGACGACCTGGCACGTGCGCTCGCTAATGTGCCGGCGCCGCTCGGCACCATCTGGGGCACGCTCGACACGATCGCCCGACCTTCTCTGGAGGCGCGCCTCGACGTGCTGCGCCGCCATCACCCCGAACTCGACGTACGCCTGCATCGAGGGCGCGGGCCACTGGGTGATGTACGAAGCCGCCGACCAATTCAACGCGGCATTTCTCGACCTGCTGACCGGCGCGACGCCGTAGACCCGCGGCGCGCCGACCTCAGCGCGCGTTGCGCGCCGCGGCGTCGATATGCGCGGCGAGGCTGTCGTCGATGCCGAGCCGGCCGGCCAGCGCGGCCAGGAACTCGTGCTCCTCGTCGCTGTCGACGTCGACCGCAAGGCGCGCCGCCGTGTAGATTTTCACCCCTTCCTCCGGCGATGAGCAGGCCTCGGCCAGCTCGTCCACGGTTGCCGGCTTCTCCAGCTCGCGGGCAAAGAACTGGCGGGCGTCGGCGTCGAGGTCGCCCTTGCCGAAGCCGCTCAGGATCTTGTTCTGCTCGGCCGCATCGACGCGCCCATCCGCAGCCGCCGCGGCGATCATGGCGCGCAGCAGCAGCGTTGCCTCGTCGTTGGAGGCGGCTTCGGCCTCGAAGCCCGAGCCGCCCGGCGCGGCGAGCAGGGCCTGCGGCGCTCCAGCCTTGGCACCCGTCAGCGGCGGCTGTCCCTGCTGGTAGTTCTGGTAGGCCTTGTAGGCGAGGCCGCCGATCAGCGCCAAACCGCCGAGCTTGACGGCGCTGCCGGCCAGCGAGCGGCCGGCGCCGGTGCCGAGGATCAGCGCGCCGAGCCCGCCGAGCGCCGCGCCGGCGCCGAGCTTGTTGTTGGCGATCAGCTCCTTGATCTGCGCCACCAGTTCCTCCGGCGAGCGGCCGGTCACCTGGCCCGTAGCCTCGCGCATGCGGTCGGACGCGCCGGTGGCCTCGTCGATGCGGCCGGCGCCTTCGCGCACACCGGCTTTCGCCTGCCCGAACACCTGGCCGAGGATGTCGGCTATGCCACCTGGCTGCGAGGCCTGCGCCTGCAGCTTGCCGAGCATGTCGCTCAAGCCCCCGCCGCCCTGCTGCTGCAGCTGGCTCAGCAGATCACCGAGCGGGTTGCCGCTGCCGGATGGCGCGCCCTCTCCCGGCTGCAGATTGGCCGACTTGGGGGATGCGCCGCGACGGGCGCCCGCGTCGGGCAGGTATTTCCGCAGCAGCTCGTCGAGGCCGCCACCCGAGGGGGCATCTGGGCTTTGCTGGGCATTGCCGCGCACCAGCGCATCGAGAATGCTCTTGGGATCGAACATGGGGATGCTCCTTGGACTTGAACCCGCTTCCCTTCCCCATACGAGGCCTACCATAGCACGCACGCGGGAAGATGGCGTCCGCGGCGTAGCCTTACTTTTTTCTTCCGCGGCGACGACTGAGCCAACGTGGCCGGCCCGGCCTTGTTCCGGCCTACTCGGCCGCCATCGGCCACGGGCGCTGCTCGCCGGCCTCTGGCTTGGCTGTGGACGGGTCGTCCGTCTCGCCGACGAAGCGCGAGAACAGCCGCCAGGTCAAACTGCCGATGTCGTCCATGACCGTGAACACCGCCGGCACGAACACCAGCGACAACACCGTCGAGGACATCAGGCCGCCGATCACGGCGATCGCCATCGGCGCGCGGAACTCGCCGCCCGAGCCGGTGCCGAGCGCCGACGGCAGCATGCCGCCGATCATGGCGATGGTGGTCATGACGATGGGGCGCGCGCGCTTGCGGCCGGCGTCGACGATGGCCTCGGTGCGCGGCACGCCCTGGCGCATCTCCTCGACCGCGAAGTCGACCAGCATGATGGCGTTCTTGGTGACGATGCCCATCAGCATCAGGATGCCGATCACCACCGGCAGGCTGATCGGCTGCGAGGTGATGGCGAGCGCCACGATGGCGCCGCCGATCGACAGCGGCAGCGAGAACAGGATGGTGACCGGCTGCAGGAAGCTGCCGAACAGCAGCACCAGCACGGCGTAGACCATCATGATGCCGGCGCCCATCGCCTTGGCGAAGCTCGCGAACACCTCGTTCATGATCTCGGCGTCGCCGAACTGCTTGATCTCGACGCCGGCGGGGAGGTTCTTGGCCGCGGGCTGGGCCAGCACGGCCTCGACCGCATTGCCGAGCGGGGTCCTGCCGACCAGGTCGGCGCCGATCAGGACGCGCCGCATGCGGTCGTAGCGATCGATGGCGGTCGGACCCTGGCCGAACTCGAAGCGCGCCACGGCCGACAGCGGCACGGCGGCACCCGACGAGGTCGCGACCTTCGAGCAACTCGAGCAGATGCTGGTCGCCGCGCGCGCTGTCCTCGAGCTGCACGCGGATCGGCACCTGGCGCTCGCCGACGTCGAACTTGGCGAGGTTGGCGCCGATGTCGCCGATGGTGGCGATGCGCACGGCTTCCGAGATGGCCTCGGTCGAGACGCCGAGCTCGGCCGCGATGTCGGTGATCGGCACCACGCGCAGCTCGGGCCGGTCGAGCTCGGCCGTCGAGACCACGTTGACCAGCATCGGAATGCGCTTGGCCTGGCTGGTCAGCTCGGCCGCGACGTGCGTGACGGCGGCGGCATCGCGCCCGGAGGCCACCAGCTGGAACTGGCGCTGGCCGTTGTCCTGCATGAACCAGAAGCGAATGTCGGGCACGCCCGCGAGGCTGCGGCTGATCTCCTCCTTGACCTGGGCCTGCGACAGCTTGCGCTTCTCCTTCGGACACCAGGTTGATGATGAGCGTCGCCTTGCGCACCTCGCTGCCGGAGCCCAGCACGCGTCCGCCGACGACGAATACGCTCCTCACCTCCGGCCGCTCGCGGATCTGCTGCGCCAGCGCATCGGTGACGGCGCGCGTCTCCTGCATGCGCGAGCCGGGCGGCAGCTCGATGGCCAGCACCGTGCGGCTGCTGTCCTCCGCCGGCAGGAAGCCCGCAGGCAGCAGATAGAAGCTGCCCACCGAGCCGGCGAACACAAGCAGGCCCAAAGCCACCGCCTTGTATTGATGGCCGACCGACCAGTGCACCACATGCGTATAGGCGCGCAGCATGCGCGACTCTTTTTCCTCGTGACCCGACGCGCGCATGAAATAGGCCGCCAGCAGCGGCGTGATGAGCCGCGCCACCAGCAGCGAGAACAGCACGGCGAAGGCCACCACCAGGCCGAACTGCTTGAAGTACTGGCCGGCGATGCCGCCCATGAAGCTGACCGGCACGAACACGGCGATGATGGTGAAGGTGATGGCGATCACGGCCAGGCCGATCTCGTCGGCCGCCTCCAGCGCGGCGCGATAGGCGCTCTTGCCCATGCGCATGTGGCGCACGATGTTCTCGATCTCGACGATGGCGTCGTCGACGAGGATGCCGGTGACGATGGTGATGGCCAGCAGGCTGACCAGGTTGAGCGAGAAGCCGGCCACGTCGAGCGCCCAGAAGGCCGGGATGATGGACAGCGGCAGCGCGATCGCCGCAATCAATGTGGCGCGCCAGTCGCGCAGGAAGATGAAGACCACGATGATGGCCAGGATGGCGCCCTCGATCATGGTCTTCATGGTCGAATTCGTAGGCGCCGAGCGTGTAGGTGACCATCGAGTCGATCAGCTTCAGCTCGACATCCGGGTTGGCCTTCTGCAGCTCCGCGATCTTGCGGGCGACGTCGGCCGCCACCACCGTGTCGCTGGCGCCCTTGGCCCGCGAGATGGCGAAGGCAACGACCGACGCGTCGTTCAGCGCCGCGAACGTACGCGGCTCGGCGATGGCGTCGGTGACGGTGCCCAGCTGGTCGAGGCGCACCTTGCGGCCCCTCGGCAGCGTGATCATGGTGGCGGCGAGGTCTTCCACCGTCTGCTTGCCGGCCAGCGTGCGGATGGCCTGCTCGCGCCCGCCGATCTCGCCGCGGCCGCCGGCCAGGTCGACGTTGGTGGCCCGCAGCTGGCGGTTGACGTCGCCCGCCGTGATGCCGAAGGCCAGCAGCCGGTCGGGATCGAGCGCGATGCGGATCTCGCGCTCGGCGCCGCCGATGCGCTCGATCTGGGAGACGCCCTTCACGCCCTGCAGCGCGCGGATGACGGTGTCGTCGACGAACCAGGACAGCTGCTCGTGCGTCATGCCGGGCGCGCGCGCGGCATAGGTCTGGATCGGCAGGCCCTCGATCTCGATGCGCTGGACGATCGGCTCCTCGATGGTGCGCGGCAGCTCGCTGCGGATGCGGGCGATGGCGTCCTTCACGTCGTTGAGCGCGCGATCCTGGTTGATCTCCAGGCGGAACTCGATGGCCGTCACCGAGGAGCCCTCGGTGACGGTGGAGGTCTGGTGCTTGACGCCGTTCACGCCGGCGATGGCGTCCTCGATCTTCTTGGTGACCTGCACCTCGAGCTCGGAGGGGGCCGCGCCCGACTGGTAGACGCGCACCTGCACGATCGGGATGTCGATGTTGGGAAAGCGCGTGATCGGCAGCTGGCCGAAGCTGACGTAGCCGAGCGCGATCAGCACCATGAACAACACCAGCGCCGGCACCGGCCGCCGGATCGACCAGGCCGAGATGTTCCAGTTCATGCGAGTGCCCCGAATTTCTCGATCATCACACTAGCGAACTTCGCTCACGGTGGTGCGCGACAGGACCGGCCGCACGGCGTCGCCGTCGCGCAGGAACGTGCCGGAGCGCGCCACCACGAGATCGCCTTCGCTCAAGCCCTCCTTGACCTCGACCAGCGAGGCTGCCGCCAGGCCCGTCTTGATCTTGCGCGTCTCGACCCGGCCCTCGCGCACCACCTGCACCAGAGCGCCGCCGTCGGCGCCGTAGAGAATGGCCGAGGCCGGCACGGCCAGACCCGAGCCCTTGGCGGTCTCGATCGTGCCGCGCGCGAACGCGCCGACGCGCAAGCCGGGATTATCGCCAAGGAAGATGCGCACACGGCCGAGGCGGGTCGCCTTGTCGACCTCGGGCGAGACCAGCCGCACCTTGCCGGCAATCGTGCCGAGGCCGGTCACCTCGACGCGTGCGTCCTGGCCTTGCCTGACGCCGGCAAGTCGCGTCTCGACCACCTCGGCATCGAGCTCGATCTCGCTGTTGGCGACGATGCGGAACATCGGCTCGGCCGACCCCGCTGCGAACCCGCCGACGCGAGCGATGCGACGGCTGATGATGCCATCGGCCGGCGCCAGCACCTCGCTGCGCCCGCGCCGCCACATCAGCTCGCGGCGCTGCGCCTCGATCTGGGCCTTTTCGGCTTCGGCGACCTTGAGGCCGTCCTGTGACGGCCACCAGCTGCGCTTCCGCGGTGCGTGCGGCCTGCTCGCGCTGGTCGTAGGCGCTTTCCGACATGTGGCCGGCGGTGCGCAGGGGCTTGGCGCGCTCGAAGGAGTTGCGAGCCTCCACCACGCGCGCGTCGGCCTGCACGATCGAGCTCCTGGCCTGCGCCATGGCCGCCGTGGCGCGCGCGAGGCCGGCATCGTTCTGGGCGACCTGCGCGTCCAGCGTATCGGCCACCAGCTTGGCCAGCACATCGCCTTTCTTGACGCGCTGGCCTTCGTCGGCCAGCACCTCGGTGATGCGCAGGCCTTCGACCTCGGGGCCGACCAGGATCTCCTCGCGCGCCACCAGCGAGCCGGTGGCAAGCACCGTCTCGGTGAAGTGGGAGGGCGCCACGCGCACGACGGTGACGGCCGCGGCGAGCTGATCCTCGCTGTGCATCACGGGGGTGCGATTCGGGGTGGGCTGCGCGACGAGGGTGACGGTCACCAGAAGCGCGCAGCCGGCCACGACCAAGCCGATGAGCAGTTTCCTAATCACCGTGTCACTCCCCTCGTCTCGCCGACTTTGTTGCCGGGCACCGACCCAGGTCCGGGCCCCAGGTACAGGCCCCGTCACGGGATTGAGCAGCTGGGCGATCAGCTGCAGGACCGTCGGCATGACCACCTTGGCGTCGAAGGTCGGGTCGATGGCGCGTTGCCAGAACATGCCGTCGCAGATCACCGTGAAGGCGCGCGTGACCGACGGGATGTCGAGCGCGGGCGCGATGCGGCCCTCGTCCTTCAGTTGCTGGAACAGCTTCAGGAAGCTCTCGTTGATGTAGCTGTCGATGCGGCGCGAAGATCTCGGCGACGCGCGGATTGCGGGTCGAACTCCAGGCCGATCTCCACGCACATCAGCCGCTTGTGCGCCGGCTGGTTGACGAAATACTCCTCGCCCATGGCCCCCAGCGTGCCGAGGAAGTCCGGCGCTGCCGCCAGGCTGGCGAAGTTCTCGGCGAACTCCGCGCGCTCGCGCTCGCAGATGCCGGCGATCAGCGCTTCCTTGCTGTCGAAGTAGACGTACAGCGCGCCCGGGCTGACGGCGGCCTCCTTGCAGATGTCCTGCATGGTCGTGCGATGGAACCCGGCGCGCGCGAAGCACAGCTCGGCCGCCTCCAGGATGTGCTCCCGGCGGGCGCGTTGGGTATCCGGCTTGAGCTTGGGCATTCCACCCTCTCGCGGCAGATCGGCTTTTGCTCGCGCTGCACAAAACAAAACGAACAACCGTTTTATTTGCGAGGAAAGCGGCGAAGTCAAGGAAGGGGTAAACGGATCGTGCACCGGCTCATCACGAGTCCGTGATGTCTGGGCGCCGGAATTAGGGGGAGAGGAGGTGCAGCTAGGCCTGATATGCGCCAGCAGGCTTGCGTTTCGGCCCGCGCAAAGCTCGGCCATAGGCGGCCGCTCGGGCGTCATGCTACGTCACAGGGGCGCAAACATTCACCAAGCCGCGGTCCCCGATGATCCCCCTGCTGCAAGGATTTCGCATTCTCGATCTGACCGCGGTCATCCTCGGTCCCTATGCCACCCAGATCCTGGGCGACCTCGGAGCCGAGGTGATCAAGATCGAGCCGCCGGACGGGGACAGCATGCGGCCGATCTCGCCCGTGGCAGCGCCCGGCATGAGCGCGGTGTTCGCCAACTGCAACCGCAACAAGCGCTCCGTCGTGCTCGACCTGAAGAGCGAGGCCGGCAAGGCCGCTCTGATGAAGCTGATCCCGACCGCCGACGCACTGGTGCACAACATGCGCCAGGAGGCCCTCGACAAGCTGGGCTTCACCTACAAGGCCGTGCACGCCGTCAACCCACGCATCATCTACGCCGCCGCCGTCGGCTACGGCCGGCACGGGCGCTATGCGGGCAAGCCGGCCTACGACGATGTGATCCAGGCGGCATCGGGCTTCGCCGGCCTGTTCCAGATGCGCGACGGCGCGCCGCTCTACACGCCGAGCATCGCCGCCGACAAGGTTTCGGGGCTGCACCTGGCCTACGCGGTGATGGCGGCATTGCTCTATCGCGAGCGCACCGGCAAGTCGCCGGGCTACGTCGAGGTGCCGATGTACGAGCTGATGGCGGCCTTCAGCCTGTGCGAGCACATGGCCGCGGCCACCTTCGAGGAGGATGGCAAGCTCGGCTACATCCGCGTCATCTCGCCGAGCCGCAAGCCCTACAAGACCAGCGACGGCTGGGTCGGCGTGCTGCCCTATTCGGAGGCGAACTGGCGCAAGATCCTGGCCGAGATCGATCGCCTGGACGTGGTGGAGATGCCCTGGTTCCGCGATGCCACCGAGCGCAGCGCCCGCGTCGACGAGCTCTACGACATCCTGGCCGAGGCGATGCCGGCGCGCAGCACCGCCGAGTGGCTGGCCACCTTCGAGCGCCTCGATATCCCGGCCCAGCCGGTGCGCCTGCCCAAAGACCTGCTGAGCGATCCCCACCTCACCGATGTGGGCTTCTTCGAGCCGCACTTCGCGAGCGAGACGCCCATGATCCGCTCGCTGCGCCAGGCGGTCAACGTCGAGGACGTTGCGTCCGAGCCCGACCTCGCCCCGCCCATGCTGGGCGCCGACACCGCCGCCATCCTGCGCGAGGCCGGCCTGAGCGAGGAAGAGATCGCGCATGTTTGCCCACCGGCAAAACGCGGCTGAATATCGAGCCGTCCTCACAAGGTTTCGAGGTACTCCTCGACGCTGATCTTGGTATAGCCGGGCAGCGTCGTTTCTTCGGTTGACGCGAGCTTGGCGCCCGACGGCATGACATCGATGCTGTCGGTGGCGAGGCCGTTCCAGTCGTGCTCGAAGATATTCGCGAAGTACTTTGCAAGCCTGGCATCTTCGAACAGCAAGCTGGCGTCGCGATTGAGCGAAACTCCCTGCTCCGACAGATTGTGGCTGCCGATCAGCACGCGCTCGCGGTCGACGATGATGCCCTTGGTGTGGCAGTTCTTCTGGACTCTGATGTCGTCCATCTCGAAGCCGAACTCCTGCAAGGCTTCCAGATTCTTGCGCGCGTCCGCCTTCATGATGATGCGGAAGATGATCCGCACTTTCACGCCGGCCTTCTGCTTGGCCAGGACGGCGGAAAGAAGCTCTCGCAGCATTTCATGGTTCTGCTTGGGCGCATTGAATGTCTGGTTCTGGACGAGCAACTCTTCATTCGCGCTGTTGATCAAAGTAAGCGTGTGCTCGTGGTAGTTGTCGGGCGTCAGGAGCGGCTGAACATCGAACACCCGCGTGTCGGTCTGCGGCGCGAAATACTGGAACGCGGCGGCCCGCTCCATCGCGGTCGGCATGAATGCTTCATCGGGCAACAAGATATCGGGCAGAATGAGTGCCTCGTCCGTGCCAATGTCGACGTTGTTGCTGAAGTCGTGCTGGAGGTACTTCTCGTAGTCGGCAGCCAGTCCAGGATGCTCGATGATCGTGTGCCATTCGCGATTGTATTTGCTCAACCACGAGCGATCCCACGGCTTCTTCAGCGGGTCTGCGTCGGGTTGGTTCGATGATTGCCAGTTGCCGCTCGACAGCCAGAATGCCGACTTGTCCCGCACGGCGACCTTGATGTGGTAGGAGGAAGCGACCCAGCCGTTCACCACGCCGATCTTCACCCAGGCGTTGCGGAATTTCTTTCCGAGCGCCTCTTGCAGCGCCTCCACCGCCTCTTTGTCGGTCAGATCGTTCGCCTTCGTGCCGCTGCCTACGCTCTGGCCGGGCTGCAGCGTAAGCGTCATCGACTTGAACCCGGACTTGCGACCAGCCGTCTCGATGGCATCTGCGATATGCCGCGCGCCAAAGTCGTACATGCCCACGGTCAACGTATTGGTCGTACCCTTCAGAAAATCCTTGAGCTGAGTCCAACCGGCGTCCGGACTTACGTGAGCGATGACGGTCATCTTCGCTTTCACCCGTTTCAGGCCGGGCTTTTTCGGCGGCTTGTAGGTGATCTCTGCGGTCAGCGCGTCCACGTTCAGTGCCAAAGCCTCAGAGGCAGCGAAGCCCTTTTCGGCGGAGATCAGCTCGGCAATGGTGGGATCGGTGACCTGCACCTTCATCCCGCCGAAGGTCGCGGGTAGTTCCTCCATCCCCGCCGCGTTGAGATCGGCAACGCTGATCTTGGCGCGAACGGTGACCACCAGCGCGCGCTCCTGCGTTATGCGGCCATCCTTGAACACGTAGCCGAGGCGCACGCCCATGACATTGGCCCGCGGCTTGAATGCTTCGCGAGCGGCCGCGAGCACTTCATTCGGGCTGCTGCCTTCGCGCGGCGCAGGCCTCGGAGCGGCCCCCAGCCCGGGAGGCGTTGGTGGCATCACCACGGCAGGTGGCGCAGGCGGTCGCGCTGCCGCTGTCGGCCCGGTACCGCCGAGGTTGAGGCCTCCCCCGACATTGATGCTCACGGTCAGCGGAATGGTCCAGGTCGCCGAGCCGTCACCAGATGGTGCCAACGTGTTTGGTTGATGGTCGGGTGTGCGCCATGCCCGTCGGATCGGGTCGACGACCACCGGCTGCGTTTCCTGTGTCTGGGCCAACATGGCCTCGAACAAGGTGCGATGCGCGTCACTCGAGAGTTGCTCGCGCAGATTGCGGATGATTTGGCTGATCCGAACGCCTTCGTTTGCGATCCATTTGATGCGGTCCTCGCCCATCTCCTGACGCCAGGGCTTCCCATCGACGGCCATGAGCTGGCCGTCCACGGTCTTTTCCGGAACGCCTGAATGATGCAGCGCGACCACCTCCCAGCGGTCGTTGTAGACGGCGGAGCCGGAGGAGCCAGGTGCCGTATCGGCCTTGTAGTGAAGAAAATTCGGGAGCACGTCGACAATCTGGTTCTCACGCAAGCTGACCTGCTTGGGTTCGCCGCTGGGGTGCTGAATGATGTTGGCCTTCTGTGCGGCGATTGCCTTTCCCTCTTCCTCCGAGAGGAGGTTATGACCGAAATCCGCCAGCGGCCTGCCATTGGCGGCCACTTCGCGCACCGCGACCACCGCGTAGTCCAGGTCGCGATCTGCGTAGAAGAAGACGTGCGGCTCGAAGCTGAAGGAGGTCGTGGCCAATAGCGTCCCGTCGTTGCGACGCTGATAGTCGAATTCCGCCAACGAGCTGCTTGCCGCCGTCGCCGTCCCCAGCACGTGATGGTTCGTGATCATCAGACGCGGCGACACCATGAAGCCGGTGCCGTATGCCGAGGGCCTTCCGCTTGCAACATTGACCCATATGCGGGCAATGGTTCGCGCCGCGCGCAGGCCCTCCTCGAGAAACGCAACGCCCATCAAATCGTTGGTGCCGAGAAAGCGCTCCAGGGCAAGCTCGGCCGGCATCTCTGCGACCTCGCCGCCCATTACAACGGACGCGCGCTCTATGGAAAGTCCACCTGCGATATCGGAGGCCAATCCACGCCTGGCAAGAAACTTGTTAACGCGCTCCGGAGTGTCTACGTCGAGCAGGCGCCCTTGCCTGATAAGGCGCTCGTTGCGAGCACGCTGCTCGTTTCGATCAGAGTAGCGCTTCACAGTCTGTTGGATCTGGTAATCGTCCAGCAGCATGGGCATACCCCTACGAATAGACCGACCAAGAATAGACCGATGCATTTAGAATTTATGAACTGCGGCCCAGATTGCTGGAAATCGGGGGCGAACACAACCAGGCCGGCGCAAGGTTCGGCGCTTTTTTGCAGCGCCACAATCAAGGCCGCAGGCCAACGACGAACTCAAAGTCCGTCGGCCGGCGAGCCGTTGCTGCCGGTGCGCTTCAGGCCTGCAGGGCGCAAGCCCCGCTACATCCGCTCCAGGATCACGGCGATGCCCTGGCCGACGCCGATGCACATGGTGACGAGCGCATAGCGCCCGCCGGTCTTTTGCAACTGGCGCGTCGCAGTAAGAGCCAGGCGCGCACCCGAGGCGCCGAGCGGATGGCCGATGGCAATGGCGCCGCCGTTGGGATTGACGCGTGAGTTGTTGAGCGGCAACCCGAGCCCCTTCAGGCAGGCCAGCACCTGCGCGGCGAACGCCTCGTTGATCTCGATGACGTCCATGTCCTTGAGGTCGAGGCCGGCGCGCTCCAGCGCCTTCTGCGAAGCCGGCACCGGACCGAAGCCCATATGCGCGGCGCCACGCCGGCCACCGCGCTGGCGATCACGCGGGCCACCGGCTTGACGCCCGCCTTGTCGCCGGCATCCAGGCTGGCCACGATCATGGCGGCGGCGCCGTCGTTGATGCCGGACGCATTGCCGGCCGTCGTCACGCCCTGCGGGAACAGCGGCTTCAGCTTCAACAGGCTGTCCATGGTGGTGTCGGGGCGCGGATGCTCGTCGTCGGCCACCACCACGTCCGGCTTGCCCTTGGGCTGCGGGATCGAGACCGACTTGATCTCGCTGTTGAAGAAGCCGTCCTTGTGGGCCTTGGCGTACTTCTGCTGCGAGCCCAGCGCGAACAGGTCGCACTCCTCGCGCGACAGCTGGTAGTCGCGCGCCAGGTTGTCCGAGGTCTCGGGCATGGTGTCGGCGCCGAACAGGCTCTCGATCTTCGGATTGGGGAAGCGCGCACCGAGCGAGGAATCGAACACGGTGAAGTTCTTGGTGAAGGGCTGGTCGGCCTTGCCCACCACGAACGGCGCGCGCGTCATGCTCTCGACGCCGCCGGCGATGCACACGTCGGCCTCTCCGCAAGTGATGGCGTGCGCGGCGCCGACCAGCGCGTTGAGGCCCGATCCGCACAGCCGGTTGTGCACGTATGCCGGGCGTCTCGATCGGCAGGCCGGCCAGCAGCAGCGCGTGGCGCGCGACGTTGCGGCTGTCCTCGCCCGCCTGCGAGGTGCAGCCGATGGACACGTCATCGATGATATCGGTCGAGAAGCCGGAGCGGGCCACCACCTCCTTGATGACGCCGGCCAGCAGATCGTCGGGCCGCACGCGGGCGAGCGCACCCGAATGGCGTCCGAAGGGCGTGCGCAGTCCATCGTAGATGTAGGCTTCCAGCATAGTCTTCCCCTGTCCAGATTATGAAGTTCGCCGAGCCCCGCGGCCTGTGAAACGGATCAGTCGCGCGGCGCGGTGGCCGCCCTCCATTGCTTGGGTCCGCGCAGGGCGAGCACGATCTCGGCCATGACGGAGATGGCGATCTCCTGCGGGGTCTGCGCGCCGATGTTGATGCCGATCGGCGAGTGGATGCGCGCGATCTCGTCGGCGGAGAAGCCGGCGGCGGCAGGCGCTCCTTGCGCTTGGCGTGGTTGCGCTGCGAGCCGAGCGCGCCGATGTAGAAGCAGTCCGAGCGCATGGCGAGCTTGAGCGCCTCGTCGTCGATGTGGCCGACGTGGGCCAGCGCCACCACCGCCGCGTAGGGATCGAGCCCGATCTTCGGGATGGCGTCCTGCGGCCATTCCGTGTCGAGGCGGATGCCGGGAAAGCGCGCCTCGGCCGCAAACGCCGTGCGCGGGTCGATCACCATCACCTCGTAGCCGGCCAGCGTGACGAGCTGGGCCAGCACCTGGCCGATGTGGGTGGCGCCGATCACCAGGATGCGCGGCTTCGGCACCAGCGCATGCAGGAAGACCTCGCCCTCGGCCGTCTCGGTGAGCTCGCTCTCGCCGGTCTCGAAGCGCTTGCGAATCGCTCGTCGGCCTTGCGCGTCCTTGCGCTCGAACACCTCGCGGCTGGCGTCCGCCAGACGGGTGCGCACGACCAGCCCGTCGCGCCTGGCGCCGGCCTCGATGGCGCGGCTCAGCAGGGGCAGCCCGCCCTGCTTCTCGAGCCGCTCGAGGAAGACCTTGATCTTGCCGCCGCAGGGCAGGCCGACGCGCCAGGCGGTCTCATCCTCGACGCCGAAGGAGAGCGTCTTGGGCTTGCCGTCGGCCAGGATGCCCTCGGCCTCGGAGATCACCTCGCCTTCGACACAGCCGCCCGAGACCGAACCTTCGAACGCCCATCGGCCGCGATCACCATCTGCCCGCCGACCCGCACCGGCGCCGAGCCCCAGGTGCCGACCACCGTGGCGAGCGCGACGCGGCCGTCCTTGTCGAGCCAGGTGCGCGCGGCGCTCGAGAACGTCGTGGGCATCTGCCCTGCGGGTGGGCTGTGCAGGTGTTGTCATCGTTGAGTGCCCGGGCTGTCGTTCGTGGCGGGCGCGGCGGAAGCATGCGCCAAGCGACGTTGTGTGACGCCGTCAACATAAGCGGCACCGACGCCGAGCGCCAGTGCCGCGGTCATGGTTCCAGATCATCGCGTTCGCGTGTGGCAGGTCAGGCCCGCTCGAGCGCCTTGTCGAACAGGTTCAGGATCGCCTTCGCGCGAGGACACGGCCGGTCCGTCGTTGATCGTGTAGATATCCTCGAATGCTTCGTGCGGAGGTGTGGCGGCCGGTCATCGACATGGCCACGCTGCCGGCGAGCCGATGCCGGCCCTCTCAGCGTCGCCCGTGAGGTCGTAGGCGGACCGGATCAGGGCGCCATAGGCGCAGAAGCGGACAGCCTCGCGGATCGGCTGGATCGCAGTCCCGATTGTTGCGGGTCAGGGCGAGGTGGATACCGGGTCCAGGTTGAGCGCAGCCCGACCAGGGCACGCGCGCCTTCCACAACCTGGTAGTCAAGTGATTTCGACATTGCCTGCCTCCCGAATTCGCATTGGACGTGAGCAATGCATGCGCAACTGTAGGACTCAACCAGCACCAGACCGTCCGCACCGCGTCAATCCGCTCGAGGCGACGCACGGATCGTAAAATTAGCCTGATCATATAGTTGAATGGCATGTCACGGCGCTGCCGCAGTTCCACTGGCGGCGCCACACCGCCGCCTAGCCTTCGCCATGCGAATCGCGCACATTCAACCTATGCGCGAGTTAAAGTTGGTGTATGCAACTCGTCATGCCGGTGGCGTTCGCGCTGGCTGCGAGCATCCTCTCCCTCCCCGCCGCCGAGATTGCCGCACGCACGGGTGACCCCGGCGATGCCAATGCCATCACGGGCAGCGCCCGCGTTATCGACGGCGACACCCTCAGCATCGGCCAGGTGCGTATTCGGCTGGAGGGCATCGATGCCCCCGAGGTCGGGCAGACCTGCAAGGGCAGAGGCGGCGTCTGCTGGCCGTGCGGATCGGCCGCCGCGACGGCTGCGCTGGAAAAGCTCATCGCCGGCAAGCCCGTGCGCTGCGACCGGCGCGGCTCGGACAAGTACGGCCGCACGCTGGCGGTCTGCTTCGTGCGCGGCCGCGACATCAATGCCGACATGGTGCGCCAGGGCTATGCCTGGGCGTTCGTCAAATACTCGTCGAGCTATGTGAAGGAGGAAGCCGCCGCCAGGGCCGGACAGCGCGGCATCTGGCAAGCCCCGACCGCGCCCGCCTGGGATTACCGCCAGCGGCACTGGGACACGCGCCGAAACGCAGGCCCCGGACGGCTGCGCCATCAAGGGCAACATCACCAAGAGCGGCCGCATCTACCACATGCCCTGGAGCCCCTGGTACGCCCAGATCAGCATGGAGCCGGACAAGGGCAAGCGCTGGTTCTGCAGCGAGGCAGAAGCCGTCGCCGCCGGCTGGCGGCCGGTGCAGGCCCATTGAGGGCAGGCGCATGAGGGGGAGCGAATTTGGAGCGGGCGATGGGGATCGAACCCACGACCCCGACCTTGGCAAGGTCGTGCTCTACCGCTGAGCTACACCCGCATCCAGTTCGAAGGCCGGACTTATGCAACAAAGGCCGGCGGTTGGCAAGCATGCCTGCTGGCCGCAAATCGTTGCCTAGTAAGGGCCCCACGGTCTAGGAGAAAGCGCCTCCCTTCCTCCTGGTGCTCCCCTTGCCCGCCACCCGCCAAGACCTGCTTGCCCGCCTCGCCGAGCTCGGCATCGAGAGCCAGACCCTCGACCATGAGGCGGTGTTCACCGTCGCCCAGAGCTCCCGGCTGGAGCGCGAGCTGCCCGGCGGGCACACCAAGAACCTGTTCCTCAAGGACAAGAAGGACCGCCTGTTCCTTGTCGTGGCGCTGGGGCATGCCCAGATTGACCTCAAGACGTTGCACAAGCGGCTCGGCAGCGACCGCCTGAGCTTCGGCAAGCCCGAGTTGCTGATGGAGGTTCTGGGCGTGCCGCCAGGGTCCGTGACGCCGTTCGCCCTGATCAACGACCGGGCGCAGCGGGTGACGGTGATCCTGGATGCCGATATGATGCGGCACGAGCGGCTCAACTTCCATCCGCTGGAGAATACGGCGACGACCAACATTGCGCGCGAGGACCTCGCCCGCTTCATCCGTTCCTGCGGCCATCAGCCAAGCGTGGTGGCTGTGGCGCAATCGGATTGAACGGGTCCAGGTCTCGCCGGAGGCCGCCCCTGCGGGGGCTTGGAGAGCGACATGGTTTTCAGTTTAGGCAACAAGCCCGACGCTGCGGCGGCACCGGCAGGCGACATCATCAAGGACGCCACCACGGCAACCTTCGCCAAGGATGTGCTGGAAGCCGTCGCGCACCGCCCCGGTGATCGTCGACTTCTGGGCGCCCTGGTGCGAGCCGTGCAAACAGCTGACGCCCATCCTCGAGAAGGTGGTGCGCTCCTACGCGGGCAAGGTCAAGCTGGTGAAGGTCAATGTCGACGAGAACCAGGCGCTCGCCGGGCAGCTGCGCGTGCAGTCGCTTCCGACGGTATATGCCTTCCGCGACGGCCGTCCGCTCGACGGCTTCATGGGCGCGCAGCCGGAAAGCGCGGTGAAGGCGTTCGTCGATCGCCTGCTGGGCGACGAGGGCGCCGACGATCTGGCAGCCGCCCTGGAGGCCGCCGAGAAGGCGCTGGAGGCCAATGACCTGCAGGGCGCTGCCGAGATTTACGCAGCCGTTCTGCAGGAGGATGCGCAGAACGTCGCCGCGCTGGCCGGCCTGGCGCAGTGCTACATCAAGAGCGGCGACACCGCGCGCGCCGAGCAGACCATCGGCCTGGTGCCGCCCGACAAGCGCGACGCGGCGCCGGTGGCCAGCGTGCGCGCGGCGCTCGAGCTGGCGCGCACCGCCGCCAAGGCCGGCGACGTCGGCAAGCTGGAAGCCAAGGTGCAGGCCTCGCCCGGCGACCATCAGGCCCGGCTCGATCTGGCGCTGGCGCTGGCGGCGACCGGCAAGAAGTCCGAGGCGCTCGACCAGCTGCTGGAGGTCTTCCGCCGCGACCGCAAATGGAACGAGGAGGCCGCCCGCAAGCAGCTGGTGCAGCTGTTCGAGGCCTGGGGTCCGAAGGACCCGGCCACGCTGGAAGGCCGGCGGCGTCTGTCCTCCCTGATGTTTTCCTAACGAGGGGCGGAGCCGTTGCGGACCTTCTCGGAGCGGTATGTCGGACCCGCGGACTTGCCGCAGCGCCTGCCCGTGTTTCCCTTGCAGGGCGCCATCCTGCTGCCGCGGGCCACGCTGCCGCTCAACATCTTCGAGCCGCGCTATCTGCAGATGCTGGAAGACGTGATGTCGACGGCGCGCGTGCTGTGCATCGTGCAGCCTGACGCCTGCGAGGAGGAATCGCCCGCCGGCAAGGCCGTCGCCTTGCGCCGCGTCGGCTGCGTCGGCCGCGTCACCTCCTATCAGGAGATGGACGACGGGCGCATGCTGATCACGCTGACCGGCGTGGCGCGCTGCGCGCTGGTCGGCGAGGTGGACATCGCCAAGCCGTACCGCATCTGCACGGTCGGCTACGAAGGGTTCCTCACCGACTTCGAGGCGGGCGCGGGCGAAGCCGAGGTCGACCGCCAGGCGCTGCTGCGGGCGCTGAAGACCTACCTGGAGGCCCGCAACATGCGCGCCGACTGGGGGGCGGTGGCGAAGTCGTCGAACGAGATGCTGGTCAACTCGCTGTCGATCGTCGCGCCCTATGGCTCGCAGGAGAAGCAGGCCCTGCTCGAGGCTCCCGACCTGAAGACGCGCGCCGAGACGCTGGTGGCGCTGGCCGAGATGGAGCTGGCGGCCGGAGCCGGCGGCTCGGGCTCCACCCTGCAGTGAGGCTTGCATGGCCGACGAAACCGCAAAGCCTGCCGCGGACGAGCAGATCGATCCGCGCCTCTTGGAGATCCTGGTGTGCCCGCGCACCAAGACCTCGCTGATCTACGACGAGGCGCGCAAGGAACTGGTGAGCCGCGCGGCCCGCCTCGCCTATCCGATCCGCGAGGGCATCCCGATCATGCTCGAGGACGAGGCCCGCCCTCTCGACGAGGAAGAGCTGCGGGTGCTGGGCAAGAAGTGAGGCGCGGCCGCCAGTTCGCCCAAGCCTAGAAGTCCTTCCGATCCAGGTAGAATTGCGATCAGCGGCCACTACCCAGTGCTGAGTTCCGTCGAAGCACGGCATTGCCGGACTCATTCGCCCTTCGACAAGCTCAGGGCTGAGGTTCCTTGCTTCTATCTATAGGGCTGCGCGCCAGCGGGACCAAAGCAATGATCCCACCGGCGGCTCGGTCAGGCGTCAGAATTTGTAGTTGATGCCGAATTTCAGCATCTGGATGTCGCGGTCGAACGTGTAGGTGTCGCCAAACGCGCTCACGTTGCGATCCGACAAGCCCAGATAATTGTACTCGGCCTTCAGGAGCCAGTTGTTGCTGACGGCGTACTCGACGCCGGCACCAACCAGCCAGGCTCCATCCGTATTCTTGGTGCTGGCTGACACCCCGGTCGTGAGGTTGGTGATGCTGGCGCTGTTGTGCACCCAGCCGCCGCCGATCTTCATGTACATCAGCCAGCGTTCGACAGTCAGGCCGACGCGGCCCGACAGTGTCGTCATCCAATCCGTCTCGGCCGACGCTTGAAAAGCGTTGCCCAGGAACAGGCCGTTGCGGGTCTCCCCGATCGACGTCCAGTCGAAATCCCACTCGATGCCGAGCACCAGATTCCGGATCTGGTAGTTGTAGCCGAGCTGCCCGCCGCCGATGAACCCGCTGTGGCTTTGGGTGTAGCTCAGAACGCTGGCGTCGTCGGTGAGCGTGCTGTTGGACCATGCGGCACCGATGTTGCCGCCAATATAGAAGCCGCTCCAGGTGAAGATCGGCGGCGGCTCGAGGATCACCATTCCCGGCCCTGGGCCCGGGCCTCGGCGATACGGACCATCAGCACGTGCCGCACCGGCGGCGAGCACTAACAACGCCATGCCAGCCATGGCATGGCTTACACACTTCTTGAGCATGTTGGTTATCGCTCCTGTTCTAACAAACGGCGTCCGCAACAACGCAGAACAGGTCAGCGGATCGGTGGACACTCAAATTGGGCGATGCGCAGCCCAAACTCACCTCGGGCACTCCGCCCTCGATGGCCCATTGTAGATCGCATCAGTTACGAATCATCTTTCGCGCTGATCTCCGCGCAAGATCAGTGGGGAGTTGTCGCCATTGAGCATCGCTCTTTTGTCGGATAGCCGACATCCGACGCAGGGAGGCGACGACCAATCGTCAGCCGACGGCGGATGGCCGCCGCCGGTCACGCCTAGGCGCAAGTTCTCTTCGCGTCAGGCGGCTCGAACGAGTGTGGGCGCGCCCTTGCCGCGCACTTCCGCCTCCTCGAACTCGGCAGCGGTGATGGCGCGATCGAGCGCAGCGCGCAGATCCTTGGCGCTGTCCAGCGTCAGCTCGATGCCGGCGCGCGCACCTGGATCGAGGGACGTGTTGATGAAGTCGAGCGTGATGACGTCGCCCAGCGGAGCATGACGTGCATGGTCATAGGCGACCACCGCCTGCGTCAGCGAAAACCACTCGTCGCCGCGCTTGGCCATGCCGTCCGCACCGATAACCTCGACGATCGACGTGCACATGTGGGGCTCTCCTACGCCAGATGCTTCTTGAAGAAACCGAGCACCTTGCTCCAGCCATCCATCGCCGCCTCGGGCCGATAGAGAGGCCGGTGCCAATACCAGATGCCGTGGCCGGCGCCGTCGTAGCGGTGGAACTCGTAGCTCTTGCCGTGCTGCTTCAGCTCGGCCTCGTGCTGGTTCACCTGCTCGGGGCTCGGCGCGCGGTCGTCGTTGCCGAAGATGCCGATCAGGGGGCACGCAGAGGTCCTTCGTCATGTCGATCGGCGCGACCGGCGTCTTGGCGTTGAGCTCGTCCTTGCCCATCACGACGCGGCCGCCCCACAGCTCGGCGCAGGCGTCGACGTCCTGCTTTTGGCAGGCGTAGATGAAGGCATGCCGGCCGCCCGAGCAGGAGCCGAACAGGCCGACCTTGCCGTTGTGGTTGGGCTGCGCGCGCATCCACTTCACGGCGGCCTCGGTGTCGCCGATCATCTGCGCGTCCGGGATGCCGCCCTCGGCGCGCACCTTGGCGGCGACGTCGTCGGGATTGCCCTCGCCCGCACGCTGATAGAGGTTGGCGCAGATGGCGAGATAGCCGTGATGGGCGAAGCGCCGGGTCGTCTCGATGTAGAACTCGCTCCAGCCCGGCAGATGATGGATCAGCACCACGCCCGGAAACGGACCCGGGCCGGACGGCTTGGCGACGTAGGCGGTGATCGGGGTGCCCTGGTCGCCGTTGATAGTCACGTTCTCGCAGGTCATGCCTCGATAGAATGACATCGGGTGCTCCTCCACGCGCGCTGGCCGTGCTCGTCCGCACCGTCATCGATATCCGGACAGTCGGCGCGGTGGCAACTCATGAATCGAGGAGGCAATTCGGCGAGGCGCCGTCGCCGGCCGCACATTGTGCTTGCGGAAGGCACATGGCCGCCGGATACAGCCGCGATGCAGTTCGCCGCCCCGCTCCCGATCGACGCCGTTCTGGACGAGCTGCGCGCGACCTTGGCCGCGCGCAATTCGGCGGTCCTCGTGGCGCCGCCGGGCGCCGGCAAGACGACACGCGTCCCCCTCGCCCTGATGGACGAAAGTTGGCTGCAGGGTCGCAAAATCCTGGTGCTGGAGCCGCGCCGCATCGCCGCGCGGGCTGCGGCCGAGCGCATGGCGCACTCGTTGTCGGAAGCTGTTGGCGAGCGGATCGGCTTGCGCGCCCGCATGGTGTCAAAATCGGGGCCGAAGACTCGCATCGAGGTTGTCACGGAAGGCGTGTTCACCCGCATGATCCTCGATGATCCGGAGCTGTCGGGCATCGGCGCGGTGCTGTTCGACGAGTTCCACGAGCGCTCGCTCGATGCCGACCTGGGGCTCGCGTTTGCGCTCGACTGCCAGGGCAGCGTGCGGGACGACCTGCGCATCCTGCCGATGTCGGCGACGCTCGACGGAGCGCGGGTCGCGCAACTGCTCGGCAATGCCCCGGTGATCGCCAGCGAAGGCCGCGCGTTTCCGGTCGAGACGCGCTACCTGGGCCGCGATGCCAGCGCGCGCATCGAGGACCAGGTGGCGCAGGCGGTGATGCAGGCCCTGCGCGGCGAAAGCGGTTCGATCCTGGCATTCCTGCCGGGCCAGGGCGAGATACGGCGCGTCGAGGAGCGGCTGAAGGAGCGCATCAGCGACCCCGACATCCTGCTCGCGCCACTGTACGGGGCGATGGACATGAAGGCGCAGGATCTCGCGCTCGAGCCGGCTCCCGAAGGCAAGCGCAAGGTGGTGCTGGCCACCTCGATCGCCGAGACGTCGATCACCATCGATGGCGTGCGCGTCGTCATCGACAGCGGCCTGGCGCGGGTGCCGCGCTTCGAGCCCGACGTCGGCGTCACGCGGCTCGAGACCGTGCGGGTATCTCGCGCTGCCGCCGATCAGCGGCGCGGACGGGCCGGCCGCACCGCGCCCGGCGTGTGCTATCGCCTGTGGGACGAGCCGCAAACGCGCAGCCTGCCGGCCTTCGCCGAGCCCGAGATCCGCTCTACGGATCTTGCGCCCCTGCTGCTCGACTGCGCGGAGTGGGGAACGGCCGACCCCCGCTCGCTGCGCTGGCTCGATGCGCCGTCGGGGGCGGCCATCGACGCTGCGCGCAGCGAACTCACGCAGCTCGAAGCGCTCGATGCAGACGGGCGCATCACGGCGATCGGCAGGCGGCTGCGCTCGCTGCCGCTGCCGCCCCGGCTTGCGCGCATGGTGATTGCCGCGGCCCAATCCGGCCAGGCCGAGGAGGCCGCCGAGATCGCGGCGGTGATCGTCGAGCGCGGACTTGGCGGCAACGATGTCGACCTCGCGCATCGGCTGGAGGCCTTCCGCCGCGACCGCTCGCGCCGCGCGCAGGACATGCGGAAGCTGGCGGCTGGTTGGGCCCGGATGGCGCGGGCAGGTCGACCGGTGCACGAGCCTCGCCAGGACATGTCGATCGCGCGGCTGCTGGCGCTGGCGTTTCCGGAGCGCATCGGCAAGGCACGCGGCGCGCCCGGCCAGTTCCTGCTCGCCAATGGCCGCGGCGCCAGCCTCGATGCGACCCAGTCTCTGGCGCGCAGCCCGTTTCTGGTTGCTGCCGAGCTGTCCGGGTCGGCGGCCGCCACGCGCATCCTGCTCGCCGCCTCGGCAGACGAAGCGGACGTCCTTGCGGCTGCCGGCCCGCGCATGCGCGAGACGGACGAAGTCGAGTTCGATAGGGCAGCGGCTGCGTTGCGGTCGCGTCGTGTGCGCCGGCTCGACGGCATCGTCCTGGCAAGCGAGCCGCGCGCCGTGGCGGCCGACGATGAGACCTCGCGCCTCCTGGCCGATGGCATCGCGCGGCTCGGGCTGAGCCGGCTGCCGTGGAGCAAGGCGCAAATGCAGCTGCGCGACCGCGTTGGCTTCCTGCGCGCGGCTGGAGAGGCCGAATGGCCGGACCTGACCGACGACGCGCTCGCCAAGACGGTCGCGGAGTGGCTCGCTCCATACCTTGCCGGCAAGACGAAGCTGTCCGAGATCGGAGCCGACGATCTCGGCAAGGCCCTCGAGGCGCTGCTGCCATGGAACCTGAAGCGGCGCCTGGAGGAGGAGGCGCCGACGCATTTCGCGGCGCCCACGGGCAACCGTCACGCCATCGACTACGAGGCAGCGGGCGCACCTGCCCTGCACATCCGCGTGCAGGAGCTGTTCGGCCTGACGCAGCATCCCGCGATCGCCAACGGCAAGGTGCCGCTCACCCTGCATCTGCTGTCGCCGGCGCAGCGCCCCATTCAGATCACGCGCGACCTGCCCGGCTTCTGGAAGGGATCGTGGGCCGCGGTGAAGGCCGAGATGAAGGGGCGCTATCCGCGGCACCCATGGCCCGACGATCCGGCCTCCGCAGCTCCGACCGCGCGGGCCAAGCCGCGCGGCACGTGAGCGGCGCCGAAACCGGTGAGACGCGCGAATATGCTTGTGTCCATAGGCCAATGAGCCCAGGGTGTTCCCGCACCGCAGCATGCAGCGAATATTCTGCGAGACGGCACGATATTTTCGTAGGCCCGTATTCGACCCGATGACTGTGCGACACCCGGCATCGAAGCTTTCCAGGCTCCTCCTTGCGAGGATCGCCCTGACGCTCGGGCTGATAGCGTGCGTGCAATCGCAGGCGACGGCCACGGTTGCCGACTCGGGGGCCTCGAACACGGGGGCCGCGGATCAGATCACGGTGACGGTAGCGCCCGATGCGGGCGGTCTCGAGAAGGGTCTCACCGGAATACACATCCTGCAGACACAATCGGCGGGGAGATCAAAGCCCGGCGACGCCGTCATGACGGTCGGATGCGTGCCCTGTTTCAATGTCTATCTGAGCTTCGCGCTGGTGCGTGGACGGCTGTATGCGATGAAGCCACAAACCGACAATCGACGGCTTCGCTACCGGGCCTTTGTGAACGGTAGCGAGGTGCCGATCGAAGCCATGAACGGCTTGCGAGGGCGCGATTGGATTGATGCGTTTGGCGGCGTCGACCATGTTCCAGGCTGCGCTCAGATCGTCGCCGCGGGTCAATATCTCGACCCGCTTGCGACGCGCGAGAACAGCTGTCGTTCGAAGTAGTCGGTCCACGGCGTACAGACGAAGACCTCGTCGGCATCTTTCGGACGATGAGTGGCTGGGAAAAGGCGTGGACCTCCTGCGGCGACGACATCTGGTGAACTTGCCGCACGTCAGGCCGGCTGCCGCGCGCTACCATGGTTGGCGGCACCCGATATGGTGGAGCACGCTCGGAGCTGGCGAACCCGGACGCCTTCCAGTGCCCGGCTCAGCCATCAGAAGTTCCTCGTAGAGCACCCAATGCCTGAAGCGAAACTGATCTTACAGAAGCATGCCAGGGGCGAGTACGAAATCGGCGTACAGACGGAGGACGGAGCCGTCGTGGCACGCGTCAGCATCTGGGATGGCACGGGGATCGACAGGCGAAGTGAGAGTGAGCGCGAGCAAGCAGCGCTGGAAAAGGCTGCCCGGCTGGCAAAGGCTTTCAACGCGGCGATGGGATGAGCTTGAGAGCGCTAGTCTAGTGCGCTGGTATTGAAGGGCCTGCTTGCATGGGCGACCGGTGAACGCCGTAGCGCGAGAAGTGCGCTCCTGGTGCTGGCACGAGCACCCGCCTACTTCCTTCCCCCCGTCTCGCTTTCGCGCATGACCCTGAAATAGTGCTCGGCGTGCTGGTAGCAGTTCTCCGCCTCGATCGTGTCTCCCGCCAGGGTCGCCTCACGGGCAAGCACCAGATAGCGCGCGTGGTTCCTGCTCGCATTTCCCGAGCCGTTCTGATGCTGCCGCGTGGCGACGTTACGACGGTCGCCTGCCGGTCTTCTTCGCTGCATCCTTTGATTTCGCATTTCATTCATTCAATCGATCCTCCTGTCGAGGGGCGCGCGCACGCTTGCCTGCGCCGCGCGCGAGCGACTGTGCGATAGCGTCATCTGTAAGCTGGCTGCGGGTGGCGCTATTTCAGCAATGCAACCGAAATGGCCTCGCGCCCCTTCTGCGTCTGCACGACTTTCATGGCCACTCTCTGCCCTTCGTCGAGGCTGCGCAGCCCGGCACGTTCAACGATGCTGGCGTGGACAAAGACGTCTTTTCCGCCGTCCTCGCAGCCAACAAACCCAAAGCCCTTGTCAGGGTTGAACCATTTGACGGCGCCTTCGACGCTGGTCGCAGTCGCGGGGTCCGGTCGCTCACGTCCGCCGGACGATGCCTTTGGAGCCGACCGCACACTAGGGCGAGGCGCCGCTGCGGCGCTTGCGTCTACCGCAAGAACAGACGTGACCTGGCGCCCCTTCTGGCCAACGGCAACCTGCACGCTCAGCTTCGTGCCTGGCTCGACGGAGCTGTGCCCGGCGGCTTCCAGCACGGCGGCATGAAGAAACACGTCGCCCGATCCGTCGGTCAGTTCAACGAAGCCGAAGCCCTTCTCGGCGTTGAACCACTTGACTACGCCATCGATGGATGGCCCGGTCGGCGCCGCGCTTTCGCTGCGCGCGAAGCGGGAAGGTTGCTGCGGGCGGTCATTCTTCCACTCGGAATCCGAATTATGATCGTCATCGAAGCCGCGTCTCCGACTGCGGTCTCGCCCCTTCTGTCCCATATCGACGTGCTCGCCTTGCCTCGTTAACAGCGCCTGCTGATTCGAATCTCAGTGCGCGCCCGACGCAAGCAATAGCCTCGGCAACCGCAACCCGCAAGGGCTAGGACCTTGTTTGTTAGCGATTAATTCCCACATCTGGACAATACAGCACATGCTGGCTCGCGATTGTGCCGACCGCTCATCAAAGTGTGATCACCAGTTCCGGCAGGATGGCAAGGATGCGGGTCGAAATCGAATACTGGGGCGAGTGAAACTATGAACCGCGCGCCCGTGCGGCGGCGGACCTGCTGCGCAAGGCCAGGCAGGTGCGCAGGTGACACTGCGGCGGTCGGGTGGGGGTGCGTTCGAGATCCGCATAGACGGCCGCATGGCCTTTTCCAAACAGGCGGTTGGCAGGTTCCCCACGGATGCCGAAATCGTCGGCCTTTTGACCTGAAACGCGAAGCGAAGTGGCCGAAGTCCGGGACAAAGAGGTTCGACCAGGGCACCAGGAGATGCGCTTCACGCGTCGCGACTACCCTGGACAAACGGGAAGCGCGCCAATGGGCGTATCGAGCCCGACGCTGGTTGATGTGCTTGGAATGCAACATCGGCTCGCCCCAAGGTTGCCCCCGACGTCGTAGCTCGGCACAGGTTGTATGATCCTAATGGTGCGAGCTGCGCATCTCCCCTGAGTGTATTTCACATACCCAATGTCTGCTCGCCGCGCACGCTCCCTGACCCATACGTCACGATTGGCGGGCGCATCGGCGGATGGCGTCGAATGGCGCGCATAGCTGCGGCCTTCATCCTCACGGCGGAACAAGCGTAAGCGCGGCGCGTTTGCTACGGCCGGGAACCAGGGATGCTGCACTTGCGAACAACCACCTTTGCCATCTGCTGCTGCGCGAGTCTTGCGCTGTTCTCCGTGCCCGCCATGGCACAGGGTGCGGAAGCGGCTCCGTTTGCAGCCAATACGGTCGAAGAATTGGCGGAACGGCTCGCCAAGGAGGCATTTGTCCCCCCGCAGGAGAATGTGCCCCAACCTTGGGCAAGTATCGGCTACGACCAGTTCCGCGACATCCGCTTCCGTCGCGAGCGCGCCATCTGGAATGCCGAGCGCCGCAACTTCGAGCTGCACCTGCTGCCGACCGGCTGGCTCTACAAATATCCCGTCGCCATCAACATCGTCGAAGACGGCACCGCGCGACCCCTACAGCCCGATAACGCGCTCTACGAGTTCGGCGCGCTCGTCGGCCAGCCCAAGGCCGATACGCCGCCGATCGGCTTTTCCGGTCTGCGCATCAACTCGCCCATCAATCGCCCGAACGTTTTCGACGAGGTGCTCGTCTTTCAGGGCGCCAGCTATTTCCGTGGTGTATCTCGCGGCCAGGCTTACGGCCTGTCCGCCCGCGGCCTTGCCATCGACGTGGCGCAGCCGAGCGGCGAAGAGTTTCCTTTCTTCCGCACCTTCTGGGTGGAGCGGCCCGCCCGGTCCTCGCGCCAGCTCGTCGTGCACGCCCTGCTCGACAGCCCTGGCGCAACCGGGGCGTACACATTCCGCATCACCGGAGGCGCGCCGACGACGGTCGACGTCGACGTAAAGCTGTTCCCGCGCCGCGACCTCATGCATGTCGGGGTAGCTCCGCTGACCAGCATGTTCCTGTTCGGGGGCAACAATCGCTCGCGCATGAGTGATTTTCGCCGCGCCGTGCATGACAGTGATGGCCTAGCCATCACCACGCAGGGCGAGCAGCTCTGGCGTCCGCTCACGAATCCCAGGCGCCTGCAGGTCAGCGCCTTCTCTGTGCAGGATTTGAAGGGGTTCGGCCTCATCCAGCGCCATCGCAGCTTCTCGGACTACGAGGATCTGGAAGCGAACTATGAGCGCCGGCCCAGCGCATGGATCGAGCCGGTCGGATCTTGGGGCAACGGCACGGTACGCCTTGTCGAGATCCCGAGCGAGGAGGAGATCCACGACAACATCGTCGCCTACTGGAATCCGCTCGAGCCCTACGCGAAAGACCAAGCGTACTCCTTCGCCTACCGCGTCTCCTGGCCGAACGACGCGCCACGATCACGAGTATCTGTCGTGCGCGACACGCTCTCGGGGCCGGCGATCGGGGCCGAGCGCAAGACCGGCGGCATCCGCTATGCGGTCGACTTTGTCGGAGCCGACCTTGCCAATCCCGAGCTGCCGAAGCCGGTGCTGAGCGCCACCGGCGGCCAGGTCAGCGATCCGGTCATCGTACGCAATCCCACCACGCGCGGCGTGCGCGTCGATTTCATGGTGACACCGGGCGACGCCGAGGTCGTCGAGATGCGGCTCGAGCTCCGGCGCGGGCAGGCGCTCGCCTCGGAAGTATGGCTGTCGCGATGGACCAAATGAGCCGGCCCGATGAGCTGCTGAACGCACGTGCTCTCCCGTCCAGCAACGGGCACGGCCTGTTGCCGGCCGAAGCCCCGCTGGCCATGCCGACCCAGCCCCTGCATCTGCCACCCACCGCGCGCAAGGCCCGTGATCGCCTGACGTGGCCGCGGGCTCTGCTGCTGATCCTGGCCGGCATCGGCGTCGCCGCCTTCGCACGCCTGCTGTACCAGGTTCTGTCCGTCGTGCAGCTCACCATACTGCAGGGCGTTTTCCTGGTGCTGTGCACGATGTGCTTTGCCTGGATTGCGCTCGGCACCAGCAGCGCTGTGCTCGGCTTCTTCACCTTCCGACGCGGGCGCAACGCCGCCGAGTTCGATGCCATGGCGGTTCAGGGCGTGCGCACCGCGCTGCTGTTCCCCGTCTATCAGGAAGATACGGCCCGCATCGCCGCCACCATCGAGTGCATCGCCCGAGAGCTGGTTGCGCTGGGCGCCGAGAAGCGATTCGATATGTTCGTCCTGAGCGACAGCCGGCTCGGCGACATCAAGGCCCGGGAGCTGCGTGCCGTTCGCTTCCTGCGCCGGCGCCTGCGCGATGCATGCCCGATCTATTACCGGTGCAGAGCACAGAACGTCGGCAAGAAGGCCGGCAACATCGCCGACTGGGTGCAGCGGTTCGGCGGCGCCTATGAAAGTTTCATCATTCTCGACGCCGACAGCATTATGTCAGGCGGCCTGCTCGTGCATCTCCAGGCCTTGATGGCCGCGCAGCCGAAAGCCGGCCTCATTCAGACCGTGCCGCGCCTGGTAGGTGCCGAAACGCTGTTCGCCCGTTTGCAGCAATTCGCCGTCGCCTTCTATGGACCCGTGGTCGCGGCCGGCTTTGCAGCCTGGTATCAGCACAGCGGCAACTACTGGGGCCACAACGCCATCGTGCGCACGCGCGCCTTCGCCGATGCCGCCGGCTTGCCCAACCTGCCCGGTCGACCGCCGCTCGGCGGTCACGTGCTGAGCCACGACTTCGTGGAGGCCGCCTACCTGCGCCGGGCAGGATGGCAGGTGTCGATGCGGCCGGACCTGCTCGGCTCCTACGAGGGTTGCCCGCCCACACTGATAGACGTCGCCGTGCGCGACCGCCGCTGGGCACAGGGCAACGTGCAGCATCTGCGCATCGTCGGCACGCGCGGCCTGCCCTGGGTCAGCCGTCTGCATCTCGGCATGGGCGCCTACGCCTATTTCTCGTCGGCGCTATGGGCCCTGTCTCTGCTGGTCGGTGTCATACTGTCACTGCAGAGCGCCTACACGCTGCCGGTGTATTTCCCGGATGCCAAGACGCTGTTTCCGGTCTGGCCGGTCATCGACCCGACCAAGGCGTTCTACCTTTTCCTCGTCACACTCGCGGTGCTGTTGCTGCCCAAGGTGTTCGGGATCACGGTGGCGGTGCTGCGTCCAGCCGGCGCCGCGGCCCGTCCGGGCGTGGCTAGGCTCCTGGCTGGCTGCCTCGTCGAGATGCTGTTTTCGATCCTGATCGCGCCGATCCTGATGCTGACGCAGACGCGCGCCATCTTCGAGATCCTCACCGGCAAGGATTCCGGCTGGTCCGCCCAGCGTCGCGACGGCGACGCCCACGCGCTATCCTCGCTGCTGCAGTTCCACGCCGGCCATCTGGCGGTCGGCATAGCCCTCGCCATCGTCTGCCTGCTGGCGTCGATCTACGTCGCAGCCTGGATGGGGCCGATCATCCTTGGCCTGCTACTGTCGGTCGCCATCTCGCATGTCACGTCTAAAACGGCGCCCAGCTGGCTCGCCAAGGTTCTGGCAACACCTGAGGATCTGAAGCCCCCGGCGATTGTCGCTGCCGTCGCCGCCCTACATCCGGACTGGCGCGCCTTGCTGACCAGAAGCCGGCCCGCCATGCCTGCCTGATGACAGGCCCCTGCAATGCGTCCAGGCAACCGCTATAACTAGGGCAAAACCCTGGGCGATCTCGTGCGGGCGCGACTGGTGGTGCTCGCCATCTGCCGGCGCTGCAAGCATGAGCGCATTCTCTACCCGCACTCCTTGATCGAACGCTTCGGCGAGGACACGCCCGCCATCGACATACGCCCCCTGCTCCGCTGTAGCGCCTGCCGCTACCGCAGCGCCAACCTGCGCGAGACCGGGAGATAGAGCAAACTCGCGGAACCGACCTTGAGCACAAGCGTTTGGGTGGCATGACAGCTGTGGAGTACCACCCGTGAACATCATCGCCTGCATCGTGGTTGGCGTTCTCGCCGGTTGGCTGGCCGAGCGCATCACCGGCCGCAATCATGGGCTGCTGATGAACCTCATCGTCGGGATCATCGGCGCCTTCATCGGCGGATTTCTGATCAGCAGCCTGCTCGGCTTCCGCTACGCCGAGGGGTTCAACCTGCCGTCCATCCTGGTCGCCACGCTGGGCGCCGTCATCTTGCTGGCGGTGTTTGGCGGGTTTCAAAACCGCCGCGTGTCCTAGCTTCTTGCAGTTTAGTCCCCGTATCCCCAGTTGAGCACCGGATCGCCGGTTCAAGGAGCCTCAAACGATGAATGGATTTTCATGCGCTTCCCTCGCCGCCCTGGCTCTGGCCGCGCTGTCGCTTCCCGCCAGCGCAAGTTCAGATGCAGACATGGAGTTCGCGTTCATGCCGCGCACCATGACCGTGACGCTGCTGAATGAAGGCGGCAAGTACGTCGCTATCGATCTCAAGCACGTCGCCAAGGGCGAACCTTGCCGCATGGACAAGGACGCCACGATTGCCCGTGTGGGCGAAGGCGACCGCGGCATGGTGCGGGTCCGCTACGCGGCTGCACAAATCAGCTCCGGCGGCTGCCCCTTCATGACGACCTTCGACATTCCGCAAGCGGACTACGCGCAGGGCCGCGCCGAGTTCGTCGCCAAGAAGGAAGAGGCCTGGAAGAAGGTGGACGAGATCAAGAAGGATCTCGGCACCAAGTGGGAAGAGCTGACCGGCAAGAAGAGCTAGCCGCCGCCGCCTCACGACAATTTCCGAAATTGTGCAGCGGAGCAGGACATCTTGCTCCGCTGTTTGCTGCTCGCGAGCGGTCTTGTTTGTCCAGGCTCGGCCCCTTCCGACACTGTCGCACCAGAACGGATTGGTCTCGATCTGGTCGTGGGCACCTCGCAAACAGGGATTTTCCAGCTGTGCCCGGAACTCGACGCGCCAGCCCTTGTTGTTGTCCGCTATCGGATAATGATCCCAAGGGAGACGGGGTTAGATGCGTCAATGGGAATATCTCAGGCTGGACCTGAACGACATCCCGCGCCGCGGCGATGAAACAGGCGTGTTGAACAGAGCCGGCGGCGAAGGCTGGGAGCTTGTGATCGTCAGCTGCACCGGCGTTGCCATTCTCAAGCGCGAGATCGATCAGCCAGCGAGGGCCGGACGCCGCAAAGCGCCTGACCCGGCCACTGGGTAGACGATCCTGGTCGAAGGCTACGACCTGACCCGCGCCGCAAGGCAGCCCGGTCCCACCGGCTCAGCGCAAGCGCCTTCCAGGCGCTTCTAGGTTGCAGGGCGATAGGCGCGACCGCTCCACCGGCGCAGCAGTCTGCGCATCACTTGGCCGGTGGGTTCGCCCAGTTCGACATCCCGCACGAGCTTTGCTCCGTCCCTCCTGCGCGCAAGTTCAATCTTGCGCGTGTGGAACGACTCGAGTTCGGGCCGATGCCCGACGCTGAGCAGCGTCATTTCCGGTTGGTCGGTGAGCAGTTCCATCAGCTTCACTTGGCTCTTGATGTCGAGAGCCGAAGTTGCCTCATCGAGGACGACGATATCCGGTTTGTGGAGAAGGATGCGGGCAAAGGCAACACGCTGCTTTTCGCCGCCGGAGAGGGTCTGGTCCCAGGGTGCGTCGTCATCCAGCTTGTCGACAAGCTGGTCGAGGCCGACACGCTTGAACGCCTCGGCAACCTCTTCCTGGCTCTTGCTGTCGGCTGCTTCCGGGTAGGTTGCAGCACGCCTGAGCGTTCCGATCGGGATGTACGGCCGCTGGGGCAGCAGGAAGATCTTGGCGTCCGCTCTTGATCTCCACCGAGCCAGCGCCCCATGGCCACAGGCCCGCAATGGCACGCACCAGGGTGCTCTTGCCGGAGCCCGACTCGCCGGCAATCAGCACGCGCTCGCCGGGCATGATTGTCACGTCCGTGTCGCCGACCACTGCCGTCCCGTCGTTCAATCTCACCGACAGGTTCTCGAGATGCAGGGCAGCTTCTCCGCCTTCGCGGCTGATGTTGATGCGGTCGAACCCACCCTTGGTCTCTGCCGCTTCCAAATCGTCCAGGGCAACCATCAGAGACGCCACGCGGCGGGCGGAGGCGGTCCAGTCGGCCATCTTGGGGTAGTTGTCGACCAGCCAGTTGAAGGCGCCTTGCACGATCGTAAACGCCGATGCGGCCTGCATCACCTCCCCAGCGTCATCGAACCATCGAGGAACTTGGGTGCGCACAGAATGATCGGCAGCACAGGGGCGATATAGCCGGATGTTTGCGAGACCAGCGTCGTCTTCACGGTTTGGACGGCCACACCCGCCCAGGATGTCATCACTCTGCGCAATGCGCGTCCGACGCCCGCGCGTTCCTCTTCCTCGCCGCGGATGAGCGCGATGCTCTCGCCGTTCTCGCGCAGACGGGTCAGGACGTATCGATACTCGGCCTCGGTCTGGTTCTTGGCCTCCGAGACCTGCACGAAGCGTTGGCCGATCAGTGCCATGGCTCCGCTGGCGATCAGGGAATAGAGGACGGCTGCAACGACGAGAAAACCAGGAATATGAAGCTGGAAGCCTCCGATGTTGAGGTCCAGTGCGCCGCCGATACTCCACAAGCACGGCGATGAAGGTCAGGGCGGAGAGCAGGGCATAGGTTATGCCGCTCACGAAATCGACCGGCGACTCGGTGGCGATGCGCACATCATCGGCGATGCGGTATTCCGGGTTGGCATGATCGCCGCGCACGAGATTGAGCTGGTAGTAGCGGCCGTTGCTCAGCCAACTGTCCACGAGGTGATCGTTGAGCCATGCACGCCAGCGTCGCTGCAAGAACATGCGAAGGTAGGTTTGCCCAGCACTGAGCCCAACGCTCATCGCGAGCAGGACGAAATAGATGGCTGACAGGCTGGCGACGGCGGCGGCATCCTTGTTTTGCAGCGCATCGAAGATCGCCCTGTTCCAAAGGTTCATGGCATAGGCGGCACCGACCAGGAGCACGATCACCAGCAGCAATCCGCCGGACAGGCTCCCCGCCAAGGACCTCGACTTGCCGGACCAGAACAAGGACGCCGTGCGCCAGAAGCGTTGCAGCAAAGGGCGGGGTGGTCCGCGCTCGTCGGATGGGAGATCTGGCGGATTGGTAGCTTCGGTCATGATGCTACGTCACGCTGAAGCGCGGCGCCCCTTAGGTTCTCTGAGGTTTGGACTAGGACCGGGTGTTCACGGCGTGCCGAACGGGATCGATGCGCTGCGAGTCAAACGCAAGCTTGGCTGTTTCGTTCCCGAGACCCAAATCCTCGATGGCCCCGCAGGGCATCCGCCGTGAGCTCGACTACGCTACGCATCAGGACAATTGCGCAGCGGCACGATTTTTCAAGAGCGGTCGTTGAGGCACTTTGTGATTGCGCTATCGAAGATTTCGAGCGCCAGGTCGATCTCCTGCTTGGAGATCGTGATCGGCGGGGCGATGCGGAAGACGCCGAGGCCGCCGCGCACGACGCTGGTCATCATCCCGAGATCGAGGCACGTGCGGGCGACGCGCTGCGCCAGCTCCGGCGCCGGCGTCTTGCTGGCGCGATCCTGCACCAGGTCGAGGCCGACCAGCAGGCCGCGGCCGCGCACGTCGCCGATGCATTCGTGGCGCTGCTTGAGCGCGAGCAATCCCTCGCGCAGGTAGACGCCGAGGTCGCGTGCGCGCTCGGTGAGCTTGTCGCGCATGACGATCTCCAGCACCTTGAGGCCGACGGCGGCCGGCAGCGGATCGGACGCGTGCGTGGTGTAGAACATGAAGCCGCGCTCGTGGCACACGTCCTCGATCTCGGGCGTGGTGAGAACGGCGGCGAGCGGCAGGCCGGCGCCGAGCGTCTTCGACAGCGTGAGGAAATCCGGCACCACGCCGTCGCGCTCGCAGGCGAACAGGTCGCCGGTGCGGCCGAGCCCGGTCTGCGCCTCGTCGAAGATCAGCATCATGCCGCGCTCGCGGCACTTCGCCGCAAGGGCCGGCATGTAGCCGACGGGTGGCTCCAGCACGCCGCCGGAACTCAGGATCGGCTCGGCGATGCAGGCCGCCAAGGCGCCCGTTGATTGCCGATCGATCAGCTCGAAGCCGAAGTCGAGCTCCGACGCGCCAGTCGTACACTCCGTCGGCGCCGATGAAGCGCGAGCGGTAGGGATCGGGCGCCGGCAGTACGAACGAGCCGGATTGGGTGGGGCCGTAGCCGCGCCGGCTGGACGAGTAGGTGGCGGAGGCCGCGCCGCCCGTGACGCCGTGCCAGGAGCGCGACAGGCCGACGATCTCGTGCCGTCCGGACGCCAGCTTGGCCATGCGGATGGCGGCCTCGTTGGATTCCCCGCCGGTGGAGATCAGCAGCACGCGATCGAGCTTGCCCGGCGCCAGTTCGGCCAGCAGAGCGGCCAGCTCGACCACCGGGCGCGACAGGATGGTGGAATAGAGGTGGTCGAGCTCGCCCATGGTGTGGCGCACGACCTCGACGATCTCGGGGTGGCTGTGGCCGATGATGGCGCTCATCTGGCCGGAGCAGAAGTCGAGGATGCGGCGGCCGTCGGCGTCCCACATGAAGCTGCCCTGCGCGCGCTGGGCGATGATCGGCGCGAAGTCGCCGCCGTAGCGGATGAGGTGCGCGCGCGCCTTCGCCCAGAACGCGGGATCGGCGTTGCCCGCACCCACCTTGGCCATGTCGTCCATGTCGCGCTCCTCAGCTCGCGCAAGCCGCATGGATGTCATACCGGGGCTCGTCCCCGGTATCCAGCCATCGCCGAGCTTGCGAGCGTGCGGCACGATGGGTCACGGGCGCAAGGCCCGAGACGGCACGTTGCCCGATTGATGGGCAGGATGCCGCGGCAATGCATCTTCTCTCCGGCGCGGTCGTGTGAAACATTGCGGGTAGGCAATCATGAGCGGCGCGCGATCCAGGCGCGCGGCAGGCGGGGCAAGGCATGTATCGTGTCGGCGTCGACATCGGCGGAACGTTCACCGACTTTGCGCTGTACGATGCGCGCGGCGGCAAGATGTCGGTGCACAAGCGGCTGACCACGCCGCACGACCCCTCGCAGGCGGTGACCGAGGGCATCGCCGCGCTGCTGAAGACCGATGGCGTCGCCATCGGCGACGTCACCGAGGTCGTGCACGGCACCACGCTCGTCACCAACGCGGTGATCGAGCGGCGCGGGGCGGTGACCGGCATGCTGGCGACGCGCGGGCTTCAGCGACATCCTCGATATGGGCTTCGAGCGCCGCTACGACCTGTTCGACCTGCGCGTCACGTATCCGACGCCGCTGGTGCCGCGCCGGCTGCGGCTCGAGGTGGCCGAGCGCGTGCGCTTCGACGGCAGCGTCGAGCTGGCGCTGGACGAGGCGGCGGTGCGCGGCGCCGCCAAGCGCTTCGAGGAGCTGGACGTCGCCGCCGTCGCCGTCTGCTTCCTGCATTCCTACGCCAATCCGGCGCACGAGCTGCGCGCCGCCGCAGATCCTGCGCGAGGCCGCGCCGGAGCTGTTCGTGTCCGCGTCGGCGGACGTGTTTCCCAACATGCGCGAGTTCGAGCGCTGGACGACGACGGCGGTCAACGCCTTCACCCAGCCGATGGTCGACCGCTACCTCGAGCGGCTGGAGACGGGCCTGGCCGACCAGGGCTTCCGCGGCCGGCTCTACATCATGGCGTCCAGCGGCGGCACGCTGACGGCCGATACCGCGCGGCGCTTTCCGGTGCGCGTGCTGGAATCGGGGCCGGCCGCCGGCGCCCTGATGAGCGCCTACCACGGCCGCAGCCTCGACCTGCCGAACCTGCTGTCCTTCGACATGGGCGGCACCACGGCCAAGGGCGCCATCGTGCGCGGCGGCACGCCGCTCAAGCGCTACAGCATCGAAGTCGCGCGCGTGCACGAGTTCCGCCGGGCAGCGGCCTGCCGATCCGCATCCCGGTGATCGACATGATCGAGATCGGCGCCGGCGGCGGCAGCATCGCCGACATCGACGATCGCGGCCTGCTGCGGGTGGGACCGCGCAGCGCGGGCGCCGATCCGGGCCCGGCCTGCTACGGCCGCGGCGGCACCAGGCCGACGCTGACCGACGCCAACCTCGTGCTCGGCTATCTCGACGCCGGCTTCTTCCTCGGCGGATCGATGGCGCTCGACCGGGCGGCGGCGGAGACGGCGATCCGCGACGGCGTCGCCAAGCCGCTCGGGCTGGAGACGCTGCGCACGGCCTGGGGCATCCACGAGATCATCAACGAGGACGTGGCGCGCGCCTTCCGCATCCACGCCACCGAGCGCGGCTTCGACTATCGCTCGGGCAGCATGGTGGCGTTCGGCGGCTCGGGGCCGCTGCATGCGCTGGCGATCGCGCGCAAGCTGAAGATCCCGCGCGTGGTGTTCCCGGTCGGCGCCGGCGTGATGTCGGCGCTCGGGCTGCTGATCAGCCCGCTGGCGTTCGAGCTGGCGCGCTCGCGCCGCATCCACGTCGCCGACATCGATGCGGCGGATTTCGCGGCGAGCTTCCAGGCGCTGGAACGCGAGGCCAAATCCTACCTGCTGAGCGCGGGCGTGCCCGAGGCCGACATCCAGCTCAAGCGGCGGCTCGACATGCGCTACCACGGCCAGGGCCACGAGATCGAGGTGGCGCTGCCCGATGCGGCCGAAGCCGGCGGGCTGTTCGGCCAGCTCGACGAGCTGTTCGGCCGCGCCTACCAGGCGGCCTATACGCTGCGCCTCGACGAGCCGGTCGAGATCGTCAACTGGAAGGTCGAGGCGACGCGGGCCGGCGCCGAACCTGGGCAGCGGCTACACGCCTGTCGGGTCCGGCGGGCACGGGCGCAGCGCCGCAAGGGCACGCGGCTTGCCTACGACCCCGATAGCGGCAAGCTGATCGAGTGGCCGGTCTACGACCGCTACGCGCTGGCGCCGGGCGCGACCGTCAACGGACCGGCGCTGATCGAGGAGCGCGAGAGCACCTGCGTGATCGGCGCCGGCAACGTGGCGACCGTCGATGCCCGCTACAATCTCGTCGCCGAGTTCGGCTGACCGGGGAGAGCACCATGAGCGACAAGACCTTCGACCCCGTCAGCCTCGGCATCATGTGGGACCGCCTGATCTCGATCGTCGACGAGATCGTCTCGACGCTGGTGCGCACCTCGTTCTCCACCATCGTCAGCGAGAGCTACGACCTCACCTGCGTGGTGTTCGACGCCGAGGCCAACTCGATCGCGCAGGGCACCTTCAGCGTGCCGGTGTTCATCGGCAGCGCGCCGATCACGCTGCGGCACATGCTCAAGCGCTATCCCGCCGAGACGCTCAAGCCCGGCGACGTGATCATCACCAACGATCCCTGGCTCGGCACCGGCCACCTCTACGACATCACCATGGTGCGGCCGGTGTTCCGCAAGGGGCGGATCGTCGCCTACACGCTCAGCATCACCCATCTGCCCGACATCGGCGGCTCGGGCTTCGGCTCGTCGGCGGCGGAGGTGTATGACGAGGGCCTGCGCCTGCCGATCTGCAAGCTCTACGACGAGGGCCGGCTGAACGAGCTGCTGATGGAGATCATCCGCACCAACGTGCGGGTGCCCGAGCAGGTGATCGGCGACGTGATGGCCAACGTCGCCTGCAACGAGGTCGGCGGGCGCGAGATCCTGGCGTTCATGGACGAGTACGGGCTGGACGACCTGACCGCGCTGTCGGCGGCGATCCGCGGGCAGTCGGAGGCGGCGATGCGCGCCAAGATCCGCGAGCTCGGCGACGGCACCTATCACAACCGCATGCAGGTCGAGGGCTTCGACGGGCCGTGCGACTACGTGGTGCGCATCGACATCAAGGGCGACAGCGTCGCCTGCGATTTCACGGGCACGTCGGGCTGCGTGCGGGCCGGCGTCAACGTGCCGTTCTGCTATACCAACGCCATGGCGCTGCACGCCATCAAGTCGCTGCTGCTGCCGACCATTCCCAACAATGCCGGCTCGATCGCGCCGATCTCGGTGTTCGCGCCGCCCGGCTGCATCCTCAACGCGCAGCCGCCGTTCGCGACCGGCGGGCGGCATGCCATGGGGCATTTCGTGACGCCGCTGGTGTACGGCGCGCTGGCGGAGGCCGCACCCGACCGCGTGCAGGCGGGCTCGGGCATGATGAACCTCGTGACGTTCCAGGGCACGCGGCGCGACGAGCGGCCGTTCTCGACCATCTATTTCGCCGCCGGCGGCTACGGCGCGCTGCGCGATCTCGACGGGCGGTGCACGCTGCCGCATCCCTCCAACATGGCGGTGGTGCCGGTGGAGGTGTGGGAGACGCTGACGCACACCACCATCGAGAGCAAGAAGCTGGTGGCCGATTCGGGCGGGCCCGGCCGCTGGCGCGGCGGCCTCGGGCAGGACGTGGTGCTGCGCAACGACACCGGCCATCCGGTGGTCACGCTCGGCATGGGCAACCGCACGATGTTTCCCGCGCGCGGCATGTTCGCCGGCGGCGACGGGGCGGTGCGCGTGCACGCCATCGACGGCAAGCCGGTGCACGCCAAGGGCCGCAACGAGCTGGCGCCGGGCCAGCGCATGCGCATCGTCGAGGCGGGCGGCGGCGGCTACGGCGATCCCAAGGAGCGTGCACCGGCTGCGGTCGCCGAGGACGTCGCCCAGGGCTACGTCACCGCCGGCGCGGCCCGCGACATCTACGGCTCACGCTAGCCGGGCCAGCCTGCGTGTCAGCGAACGGGCCGCCCCTGCGCCGAATGCGCGTCGAGCGGCACGCAGTTGCGATGGCCGGCTTCGAGGCAGGCGGTGACGTGCGCGCTGGCGCGCAACTCATCGATCAGCCAATAGCCCGTGCCGAGCAGGAGTGCGATGATCAGCGCGGCGGCGAGGTTCTCTCGCATGCGCCGGCGCTCCGCCTCGTCTTCGATGTGGCGCAGCGGGTCGCGGATCTGCGCCGGCATTGCCCTGCCGACCGCGCCTTTGCGCTGGAACGCAATGATCTTGGCGCCGCCAGTCGGCCCGGCGCCATCTGCCACAGCTCGGCGATTTGTACGCATGACAACAACCCAAGTCGTGCGCCGACCGGCCGTCTACTCCGCGGCAGCCGGACGCTGCGCGGGCTCCACTTCAGCGACCTCGCGCGAGGAGAATGTTCCCAGATAGGACGACAGCCGGTCGAGATAGATGTAGACGACCGGCGTCGTGAACAGCGTGAGCGCCTGGCTGAGCAGCAGCCCGCCCACGATCGCGCAGCCGAGCGGCTGGCGGATCTCGGCACCGGTGCCTGCGCCCAGCATGAGCGGCATGCCGCCCAGCAGCGCCGCGGCGGTCGTCATCATGATCGGGCGGAAGCGCAGCAGCGCCGCCTTGCGTACGGCTTCCGTCGGCGAGAGATGCTCGTTGCGCTCGGCATGGATGGCAAAGTCCACCAGCATGATGCCGTTCTTCTTGACGATGCCGATCAGCAGGATCACGCCGATCATGGCGACCAGGCTGAAATCGTAGCCGAACAGCATCAGTGCGGCGATGGCGCCGGCACCCGCCGAGGGCAGCGTGGACAGGATCGTCAGCGGGTGGATGTAGCTCTCGTACAGGATGCCGAGGATCAGGTAGACGACGAACAGCGCGGCGCCGATCAGCAGCGGCACGGTGCGCAGCGAGTCCTGGAACGCCTGCGCGTTGCCCTGGAACGTGCCGATCAGGGACGGCGGCACCTGCATCTGCCGCTCCGCATCCTGGATCGCCTGGGTCGCGGTGCCAAGCGAGGCACCTGGCGCCAGATTGAAGCTGATGGTGACGGCCGGGAACTGTCCCTGGTGGCTGATCGACAGCGGCTCGACCTTGCGCGTGGTCCATTTGGCGAAGGCGGCGAGCGGCACCTGCTCGCCCGTGGTCGGTGAGCGGATGTAGATGTGGTCGAGGCTGTCCACCTGCCCCTGCAGCTCGGGCAGCACCTCCATCACGACGTGGTAGCTGTTCTGCTGGGTGAAATATTGCGCCACCTGGCGCTGGCCGAAGGCATCATACAGCGTGTCGTCGATCAGCTGCGGGGTGAGGCCGTAGCGGGACGCCTGGTCGCGGTCGATGGTGAGGGTCAGGGCGCCGCCCGAGGTCTGCTGGTCGGAAGCCACGTCGCGCAGCATCGGCAGGGATTTCAGCTTCTCGAGCACCTTGGGCGCCCACTCCGACAGCTCGTCGAGGTTGGCATCCTGCAGCGTGTACTGGAACTGCGTGCGCGAGGCCCGGCCGCCGACGTTGACGTCCTGCGCGGCCTGCATGAAGAGGCGGGCGCCCTTCCACCTTCTCGAGCTGCGGCCGCAGCCTGGCGATCACCTCGAAGGCCGATACGTCGCGCTCGCTCTTGGGTTTCAGCGTGATGAAGAAGCGGCCGTTGTTGATGGTCGGGCTGGAGCCGCCCGCACCCAGCGCCATGGCATAGGTGGCAACGGCGGGGTCCTTGCCGATGATCTCGCCGAGCGCCTCCTGCCGCCGCTTCATCTCGGCGAACGACACGTCCTGCGCCGCCTCGGACGTGCCGGTGATCAGGCCGGTGTCCTGCTGGGGAAAGAAGCCCTTGGGGATGCTGACGAACAGATAGCCGGTCAGGACCACGGTGGCCAGGAACACGCACAGCGTCGCGAACTGGTGGCGCAGGACGACATCGAGGCCGCGCTCGTAGGCGCCGAGCAGGCGCTCGAAGCCGCGCTCGGTCATCGCGTAGAACCGGCCGTGCCTGGTCTGCCGCTCGTTGCGCAGGAAGCGCGCGGCCATCATCGGCGTCAGGGTCAGGGCGACGAACGCCGACACGCCGATGCACATGGCGGTGGTGACGGCGAACTCGCGGAACAGCCGGCCGATGATGCCGCCGAGCAGCAGCAGCGGGATGAACACCGCCACCAGCGAGATGCTGATCGACAGAATGGTGAAGGCGATCTCGCCCGAGCCTTTCAGGGCCGCCTCGTAGGGCTGCATGCCGTCCTCGACGTGGCGCACGATGTTCTCGAGCATGACGATGGCGTCGTCGACCACGAAGCCGACCGAGATGGTGAGCGCCATCAGCGAGATGTTGTCGAGGCTGTAGCTCATCAGATACATGAGCCCGCAGGCGCCCAGCAGCGACAGCGGCACCGTGACGCTCGGGATGACGGTCGCCCAGAACGTACGCAGGAAGACGAAGATCACCCCCACCACCAGGGCGATGGTGATGAGAAGTGTGAGCTGCACGTCCTCCACCGAGGCACGGATGGTCTGCGTGCGGTCACTCAGGATCTCCACCTTGAGCGTCGGCGGCATCGCCGCCCGCAAGCGCGGCAGCTCCGCCTTGATGCGGTCGACCGTCTCGATGACGTTGGCGCCGGGCTGCTTGAAGACGATCAGGAACACGCCGCGCTTGCCGGACGCCCAGGCGGCCTTCTTGGCGTCCTCGGGACCCGGCGACGGCCCGGCCGATATCGCGGATGCGCAGCGGCGCGCCGTTGCGATAGGCGATGATCACGTCGTTCCACTTGTCGGCCGCGGTGAGCTGGTCGTTGGCATAGATGGTGTAGCTGCGCACCTCGCCGTCGATGCTGCCCTTGGGCGTATTGACCGTGGTGATGGCAAGCTGGGTGCGCACGTCCTCCAGCGACAGGTTCTTGGCGACCAGCTTGGCGGGATCGAGCTGGATGCGGATGGCCGGCTTCTGCTCGCCGCCGATGCTGACCTGGCCGACGCCGCTGATCTGGCTGATCTGCTGGGCGAGCTTGATGTCGGCGTTGTCGTCGACGTCCGTCAGCGGCAGGGTGTCGGAGGTCGCCGACAGCAGCAGGATCGGCGAGTCGGCCGGGTTCACCTTGCGATAGGTCGGCGGCGAGGGCAGGTCCTGCGGCAGCTGCCCGCTGGCGGCATTGATGGCCGCCTGGATGTCGTTGGCCGCCGCATCGATGTTGCGATCGAGGTCGAACTGCACCACCACGGTCGTGATGCCGAGCCCGCTCGACGAGGTGGTCTGCGTGACGCCGGGGATCTGCGCGAACTGCCGCTCCAGCGGCTGGGCCACCGACGAGGCCATGATGGCCGGGCTGGCGCCGGGCAGCGTCGCCGTCACCTGGATGGTCGGGAAATCGACCGTGGGCAGCGGGGCGACCGGCAGGCTGCGATAGGCGATCAGTCCGACGAACAGGATGCCGACCATGATCAGCGAAGTGCCGATCGGATATTTGATGAAGGGCGCGGAGATGCTCCGGTGCATGGTCACTCCACTTTGCCGGCAGCCGGCGTCTCGGCCGTGCGCTGCTCCTGGAGCACCTGCACCGGCTGGCCCGGCAGCACCTTGTACTGTCCGGACGTGACGACGCGCTCGCCCGGCGACAGTCCCTTTTCGATCAGGGCCAGACCGCCGTCGATCGGCCCGACCGCGACGTTGCGCAGCTCGGCCGTCGCATCCGGCGTCACGACATAGACGTAGAGACCGTTCGGGCCGCGCTGCACGGCGTTGTCGGCGACCACGACGGCGTCGGGCACCGTCGATACCAGCAGCCGCGTGCTGACCGACAAGCCGGGCCACAGCGCATGGTCCGCGTTGTCGAAGCTGGCTTTCAGGTGAATGGTGCCGCTCGCCACGTCGACCTGGTTGTCGATCAGCTTGAGCGTGCCGACTGCCAGCGCCTTCCTGCCGTCCGAGCTGTAGGCCGTGACCTTCAGCGGTGCCGATTTCAATGCTTCGCTGATGGCGGGCAGTTCCTGCTCGGGTGCCGTGAAGAGCACCGAGATCGGCTGCAGCTGCGTGATGGTCAGCATGCCGTTCTGGTCCGCGGCGTGCACGATGTTGCCGGAATCGATCAGGCGAAAGCCGGCGCGTCCGGTCAGCGGCGAGCGGATCGTGGTGTAGGCCAGCTGCACGTTGGCGCTCTCGATCGCCGCCTGGTCGGCCTGCACCTGGGCGGTGAGACTGGCGACATTGGCGGTGCGCTGGTCGAGCAGCTGCAGGGTGGCATCGCCCTGTTTCGACAGGGTGGTCGTTCGCGCCGAGATCCTGCTTGGCATTGGTGAGGCTGGCCTGGTCCTGCGCCAGCTTGGCCGTGGCCTGATCGAGGCTGGCCTTGAACGGCGCCGGATCGATCTGCACCAGCAGGTCGCCCTCCTTGACGATCTGGCCCTCCTCGAAAGCCACCTTCTCGATCTGGCCGTCCACGCGCGACCGCACCGTGACGGTGTTGGTCGCCTGCACTGTGCCGAGCCCATTCAGGACCAGCGGAAACGGCATCTTTTCCACGGCCCCGACGTGCACGGGCACCTCGGCCGGCGCCGGGACACGCACGGCCGTTTCCGCCGAGGCCAGCTGATGCCAGCCGGCGTAAGCCACCGCGAGGCCGGCGACCGCCACCAGCCCCCAGTGCCATGTTCCAAGCGCGGCAAGCCGGCGCGGTGCGATGCGGCTCATGTGGGCCTGATCCTTTGGCGAAGCGCGCGGGGCGCCATGGATCGGCGGAGCGCGCGCTGAGGCGGTGCGCACATGGGGCTTGGCCCGCGGGCACCGTCTGATCAGGGGACAACGGTCGTTAAGCACACGGCCCGTCTCAGTTGACGAATTCGTGTTGCGCTAGGTCGCGGATTGACCAGGTGGCCCGACATCCTGGTATCCGGATGCCGGCCCTCGCTGGATGAGGTTTTCTCAGCCGGCCTTATGCGGGAGGGAACGGCGACATCACGCAGAAACGGCCCCGAAGGGCCGTTTTACTCCACTCGTACCTGGCGCGTACGGCCTGGCTGGCCCACGCTCCAGGACTCGCACCAAAGCCGTGTCTACGCGGCCTGTTGAATGGCTGAAAGTTGCCAGCCATCGGCGCGAGCGCGATCGTCACGGCGGAACGTCCACAGCTCGGTCGCTTCAGTCGCGTGCGCGGGGTTACCTGAGACGACGCGACCACTCGCCCGATCCACGGTCGCATCGACCAGGGAGAAGCGCATCGCGACGGTTGCGTACTCCGAGCCGTTCTCGCGCCAGGCCTCCGAGACATCGCCCTGCAGCAGCTTCACGTCGGAGACCTCGTTGCGTATGCCTTGCTGGGCGTTGTCAGCCAGCTCTTGACTGAAGTACGAGAGCATCTCTGGAGTGGTCTTTGCTCCGATCAGTTCAATGTCTTCTCGACCGTAGGCCGTCTGGATATCTCCGAGCAGCTTCTCGAACGTGTCGAGGTCGGTCTGACCGATCGTCAGCGCTGACGCGGACGCCGTCGCGCTGCCAAGCGAGGCGAAGCTTTGCGGCTGCGAAGCCTCGCGTGGTCCTTGTGGAGCAGGCCCACGAGCAAGTGCAGGGGCCGGCTGATAGCGGCTGCGAATGAAGGCCACGACGAGGTAGGCCGCGATTGCGATAAGCGCAAACTGCAGCACGAAACCCAACACGCTGGCCAGAGCGCCGAACCCGAAGATGCTGGCGAGGCCCGCGGCGATCAGGCCGCCCATGAGGAGCCCGCGCCATCCACCGAAGCGCGATGTCTGGGCTGCCGCGCCCGCACCCGACGGCGTGTTCTGGGCTGTTGTCGGAGCCCCCTTCTGCGTCATGGACCGCTCGATCGGAGCGGCCTTGGGCGCGGTGTTTGTCTGCGGCGGCGCTTTATAGGTGTTGGTTCCGCGGCTGCCAAAGCTGCCGCCGCGACCAAGCCGTGCTTCGGCCAGATCAGCCGCGACGATCGCGAAACCGGCAGCCAAGGCAAGCGCATACGTCGTCAGGCGAAGGTGGGACATCGTAACCCTTTCAGCGGATGGCACTGCCATGCCAGCCATATATGGGGTTCTTGGGCCCAAATGTCACTACTGATGCGAGGTCCGTCAGCGCCTCTGTGTGATCAGCGTGCCGACCACGATCAGCGCGGCACCGGCGAAGGTCGCCAGGCCAGGCACCTCGGCAAAGAACAGGAAGCCCAGCAGCACTCCCCAGACCAGCGTGACGTAGCCAATCGGTGCCAATTTGGCCGCCTCGATGCGCGCGAAGGCGTGGGCGAGCATGGTGTGCGCCGCAACACCCAGGGTCCCGCAGATGGCAAATAGCCCGAGATCCGCCAGGGAAGGCGTGACCCAGACCCAGAGCGCCGGCAGCAGCAGGATCAGCGTCGGGCCGACGTTCTGGAACAGGATGATCTGGGCCAGCGGATCGCGCGTGGCGCGGTGGCGCAGCATGATGATGTTGAGCGCATAGGCGACCGCTGAGAACAGCACCGCGGCCGCGCCGATCAGCACCTCCGGGCCGAGCCCCGCGCTGCCGAGCTTGCCGCCGACGATCAGCAGCATGCCGAGGAAGCCGGCGACCAGTGCCACCGCAATGCGCCAGTCGAGCCGCTCGCCCAGGATCAGAGCACCCATCAGGGCGGTCAGCACCGGCGAGATGAAGGACAAGGCGATGGCGTCAGCCAGCGGCAGCAGGCTCAGCGCATAGAAGAACGACGTGGCGGTGAGCACGACGAGGACCGCGCGCAAGCCGTTATAGAGCGTGGCGTCACGTGTCGGCCAGCCGGGGCGGGTCCACTGCGCGTAGGCAACGGCGCCGACCATGCCGAAGGCGAAGCGCAGGAAGGCGATCTGCAACGTGGGGTAGCGTGGCGACAGTACCTTGATTATCGCGTCCATGAGCGTCAGCAGCCCCTCTGCCGCAACAGCAAGGAGCACGATGCCGGCAATGCTGAGCGGAGCCGAACGCGGGGGCATGCTCTTCCAGTTGGGTGTGCGGCCGGCCTGCCTAGCCCGATTTCAGAATTTGAAGCTGAGCAAATGGAAACCGTTGGCGATCAGATAGGTGGGGGCTGGTTGCGGTGACGAAAGTCGAGCGAGCGCGGATCAGCGCAACACGCAACGCCTCTGCGTCCGATGTCAAGTCTCGCACCGACAGCTCCAGAAAGCGGCATCTGCGCCACGCCAAGCTGCCCCGCGCGTCTTTTTCGACGGCATCTCCTCCAAACGGAGGAAGCGGGACGAATGGAACAATGCAAGCCTTTCCGCGTGGATCAGCGATTGCTCAATTGTTGGGCGGCGCGGTGCCGGCGACGTGAGTTTTCGTTGGTTGCCGACGGAAAGTATGCCGTCGAGCACAGTCATCTACGTGATCGTTGCGGCGGTTATTGCGGCCGCAGGCATGAGTGCAACGCATTCAAACGCGAGTGAGAAATGAGCATCTTTTCAGGGTCCTACCGCAAGTCGATACGGATTGTCGCCGCCACCACGCTGATCATGGGGTGTACGTTCGGCACCGTTGCTTTCGTTTCTGGCACCTCGAGCCCGGCGGAGGCCAAAAAGAAAGCCGTGAAGCAAGAACCCAAGAAGAGCAACAAAGGCGGCCACTCCAACTCACGTCGCAGAGGCGGCGGAGGCATCTTGGGGTTTGGATTTGGAGAGGGCATCAACATCTACATCGGACGTTAGCGCTCCTAACGGACGGTCTCACGAGACACAGGTCGGTTGCGCTGCGCGCGCTGATGCCTCTTGCTTGCGTGTGGCTCACGAGAAAACGGATCGCACGAGCTTGATATCCACGCGCGTTGCCATGGTGGCCGCATTCGCCGCCACCATGGCGCTGTCGGGCTTCCTGAGCTTTCAGGTTCAGCCCATCCTGGCCAAGTTCATCCTGCCTTGGTTCGGGGGCAGCGCGTCCACCTGGCTTGTCTGTTCCCTGTTCTTTCAGCTGGCCCTTCTCGCTGGCTACGCGACGGCCTACGTGCTCGGACGCGCACGCCTTTCCGTTCAGGCGGGGGCGGTCATTGTCGCTCTCGGCCTGTGTGTCCTTCTGCTGCCGATAATTCCCGCCGACGCCTGGAAGCCGGAAGGCCCCGAAAATCCGACGTTCCGCATTCTTGGCCTTCTGCTTGCCTGCGTCGGCCTGCCATTTGTCGTCCTGGCGATGACAACGCCATTGTTGTCCGGCTGGATCGCGCATGCGGCTGGAGACTTGGCCGCGGTCCGATTTTTCGTCGCCTCCAATGCCGGTTCGTTTCTCGGCCTTCTGAGTTACCCGTTCGCCATCGAGCATCTGCTGACAAGCCCGATGCAGGCGCAGGTGTGGTCCTGGATGTTCGTGGTCTACGCGGTGCTTCTTTCTACGTGCGCCATCCTGTGCGGCCGCAGAACCGCACAGTCCAAACCGATACAGCGTGGCACCGTTCGGCCCTCGGTGGCCGATCCCGTTCTGTCCTGGGTGGCACTATCGATGGTCGGTTCGACCCTCATGCTGGCGACAGCCAACGCCATCATGCAGTGGTCGGCCGTTGTTCCGTTCCTGTGGGTCTTGCCACTCAGCACCTACCTGCTGACCTTTGTGCTCGCGTTTGCCTGCCCCGGCGGCTACGGCAGGCTAGGATACGGCCTATCGTTTTTGGTGCTCGCGGTTTTCACTCCCGCGCTCGCTCCCTTGCCGGAATCGACGCTCGGTCTGCTGGTTCGAATTATCCACCACGACGCGATGCTATTCTTCGGCTGCATGATCTGTCATGGCGAACTCGTCGCGCGGCAGCCGCCCCAGGACCGTCTGCCGAAATTCTATCTGGCGATGGCGTTCGGCGGTGCGCTTGGAGGCGTGTTTGTCGTGCTGCTGGCACCGCTCCTTTTCAACGCCTACCTCGAGCACGCGATTGCTTTGGCCTGCGTGGCCGCTATTGCGATCGTTCCGCTGCTGGCCCGTAGCGGCACGACCCCCGCCGTGACCGGCGCAAAAGTGGCCGCCGGCTTCGCTGGTGTCGCGTTTCTGGTCAGCCTCGTCTCGCTTGTCTATCAGGAGCTGTCGGCCAGCGTGGAGCAGGTCCGAAACTTCTATGGCGTCGTGAAGGTGGTCCGATCCTTCGAGGCAGGTCCGGACCAGCCCAGGCTCGCCATGTTGCAGGGGGGTGCCGAGCAGGGCGAGCAATTTCAAAGCGTCGAGCGGCGGAATGAGCCGGTTTGCGGCATGGATGCCGGGCGCGGGTTGGGGCTTGCCCTCGCACATCACGCCAAGAGACGGGCGGAGGGACCCAGCGCGCCGCTGCGCATCGGGATTGTCGGATTGGGCGCGGGAATGGCCGCCGCACTTGGCAGGCCCGGCGACAGCATCTCCTACTACGAAGTCAATCCTGCCGTGCACTATCTTGCGGCCAGGCACTTCACGTTTCTGGACGACAGCAAGGCAGCGATCGACGTATCGATCGGTGATGGCAGGCTCCTCCTGGAGCGCCAGCTGCAGGCGAACGCCAGTCAGAAGTTCGACGTGCTGGTGCTGGACGCGTTCCGTGGCTCGTCGCCACCGTTGCATCTGATGACCAGGGAGGCATTCTCGACCTATTTCGGACACCTCGCGGAGAATGGCATCCTCGCCGTCAACATGGAGTTCGACACTTTCGACGTAGCCCCCCTGACGCGCGGACTGGCGAAAGAATTCGGCGTCGCCGTCGCCTGGTTTCCGAGCCAAAGCGACGATGACTATTGCCGTTATTCAGTAAGCTGGGCGCTGTTTACGAGAGATGTCAGGTTCTTCCGCTCGCCCTACGTGAGGCGGGCGATCACTCCATGGCCGGACAATGGCCGCTCGAAGCTTGTGTGGAGCGACGCCAACAGCAGCCTCCTGAGCATCATCAAGTGGACCCGCCGCTAGATATTCCTGTGTGCCGCCGTAGAAAATTGCTTGCTTGAGACTACGCTGCGCGGGCGCCGCCATGACGAGCGTCTTGCCCCTACGATCTACCTCGCACGCATCTCCCGTCGCTGACGATGGCGGTGCGATTGGGGCCGATCTGGTCTGAGCCGACGCATGATCCGCTTAGCTCGGAACTCGATGCGACGGTTCTGGTACACTCCCGCGGTAGACGAACAAGAAAGAGGACTAATCATGAGCAAGCGAAAAGGCAAAAACCTATCTGTGCCGGCCGCAGGCCCCAGGAGTACCAAGACCGCGAACAACACCAAACGCAAGGCAACGACGGTCAAACGCTGAGGCTATGACTACTGAGCGCCACCTCGAAAACGATTGCCTCGGCGCTAGGTCGATCCAGAGACGTGCGACTATCATTGGCCGATGCTGGAGGACAGTGTCGGCCAACATCTGTTCTGCGAAACGATGGGGATCCGCTGGGCAATGCTACGGCGCTGGGAAGGCCTAAACCTGGGCGTAAACATCCCTTGGCGTTGACGCGGCACAACCAGCGCTATAACGCCCGCGAAACCAGATCGGACCCATGCCGCAGACACTCACTGCGGATCTTTCGAAGCTCCACGTTGACAAGGCACGCTCCGGATATATTGGAACAAAACGGGACCGTGTCGAGGCTGGCTTGGAAGGCAATACCGAAACTGCCGACTGGGTTGGCGGAGCTGGTGCTCTCGTAGAAACCATCGTGACGCTGAGCCACGGGCCGGACGTCAAGACGCGGAACTGAACTCCGATACGTTCGTTGGAGCAACATGCGAAAGACGGCGCTTCAATAACTCCCGCGAGACCAGATGGGTTCCGCGGAACTGAACACCGATATGTTCGTTGGAACAGCATGCGAAAGACGGCGCTCTCGATTGGCATGTTCGCAACCGCGGTCATGGGGATTTCTATCGGTACAGCTGGCGCCGGGTGGGACGACAGTCACGGCTACCGAGGCCTGCGCGCATACGGTGCGGACCGCCTTGTGGTGGCGGATACTTCTCAGGCGTCAAGGTCCGCGTGCACGAGGGACGATACCAGGGCTATCACCAACTCCACGTTCATCGCGAACGAGCCAAGCGTAGCTGGCGGTAGCTGCGAAGCTTTCCCCATCTTCCTTGTCGGTGTCCCCCCGCGCAACCGCGTTGGAGCCGTTCCGACATTTGTGCGCGATCTGCGCTGCATCGGCTAAGGCATTGTTGCCAGGCCATAGTCCATGTTGGCTGCAAATCAACGCTTTTCCTCCGCGCACGTCTGCTGCAGGATGCGGACCGCGGCACCAAATAAAATCGGATGGAGGAGCGAGGGCCATGTCGTCCGACCGAATTCGTTTGCGTGAGATTGACCAAGCAATTCAGGAGGCGCGGAGACACATTCTCCTTCTGTGCGACCAGAAGCGGGAAGAGAAGCGCGCCAGCGAGCTGCGCTTGAAGCGTATGGTGCTGCACCGTGAGATATTGGCGAGCAACCCCGTGCTCTTGACCGCTATCCAGCCGGAAGTGCTGCGGGCCAAACTATCTCCATGATGGAGCCGCGCGAACCTCCTGCCACACCGCTTGGCTTGTTCATGCGCGTTCTGGCTCGCCCGGGTTGGAAGCTAATTCTTGCGTTCTGGGTCGTCGTGCTGATCGGGCTCTTCATAAGCAGACATATTTTTCAGCAATGAACGCATTCCACGATCGGCTGTCTCAGCCCGATGCAGTTCGAACAAAAGGCGCGATTGGCTTAGGTTGGTGTCTACCGAACCGGCAGCGGCTCAGACTGTCAGCCTGAGTGGGCCGCTATTCGGCTTTCGACCGGATGGCCGGCGTCCCGCTTATTGGCTACGCGGATTTGGCCCGATGCGCTGTTTGTGGCGGGGTTGATCCGTCGATCTCGGGGGCGACGGTGGTCGATTGCTTTGAGTGCTTTCTCTGAAAGTCCTTCAGCAATTCGACGCTGACTTCGGCGCCGGACACTGGTCGTCCGAAGAAGAAACCCTGCACCTGATCGGCGTGGATGCCATCCAGGAATGTCGCCTGCTGGGCCGTCTCCACACCTTCGACGGTGACCCGCATGTTCAGCTCGCGTCCTAGGCTGACGATCGTCTTCACGACTGTTTCCGCGTCCCGCCCACAGGCATCGAAGCCCTGCATGAAGCTGCGATCGATCTTGATCTTGTCGAAGGGAAAGCGCCAGAGATAGCTGAGACTTGAATATCCGGTTCCGAAATCATCCATGACGATGGCGACGCCCATCGCCTTCAGGGATTGGAGCTCCAGCATGATAGCTTCGCTGTTGCCGAGCAGCAGAGTTTCGGTGATCTCCAGCTCAAGACGATGCGCGGCAAGGCCCAACTCCTCGAGGGCAGCGGCCACCATGGCGCTAACCCTGCCGCTTGCGAATTGCGCGGGCGACAAATTGACGGCAACCGTCAGCGGTTCCGGCCAGGCCGCGGCGGCGCGGCAAGCTTCGCGCAGCACCCAGGTGCCGATTTTGTCGATCAGGCGCATGTCCTCCGCGAGAGGAATGAAATCATTCGGCGGGATCAGGCCACCGTCCGCCGCAGGCAAGCGTACCAGTGCCTCGAAGCCAACCAATTGGCGACCGGAGATTGCGAACACTGGCTGATAGTGCAAAACAAAGCGCTCGTGCAGAACAGCATCGCGAATGGTTTTCTCCATGGCAATGCGTGCCTGCAACGCCGCATCCATCTCGGGCATGAAGAACTGAACACAGTTGCGGCCGTCGGCCTTGCTTTTGTAAAGGGCCAGATCGGCGCTTTTCAGTAGCCTTTCCGGGTCGGTTCCGTCGGTCGGCGCCAATGCGACGCCGACGCTGGCCGTGGCCACGATCTCGTGGTCCTTGAGCATCATGGGGGCCGTCACGGCCGAAACAAGACGCGCCGCGAAATCCTCGGCGTGCCTCTTGTCGCTGACCCCGGTCTAAATCACCACGAACTCGTCACCGCCAAACCGTCGCCGCAACGTCCTCGTTGTTTCGGGTCACGGCTCGGAGGCGTTCGGCCACCGTCTTCAGAAGAAAGTCGCCTGCATCGTGGCCAAGGGTATCGTTTATCTCCTTGAAGCGGTCGAGATCGATGAAGTGCAGGGCAAGGCCGCCCCGCCGAACAGGAAGGATGGCCAACGCTTTTTCCAATTGCTCAAGGAGTTCGGCCCGGTTGGCCAAGCCTGTGAGCGCGTCGTGATGGGCGAGAAAGCGGACGCGCCGATCGGCCATCTGCTTTTCTTTCGTTCGGCGGTACCAGGCGATCGTCGGCACGCCAAACGACAACCCCGTCAACAGGCAGAGTGCAGCGGCAGCCTTCAGGAACGTGGCATAGAAACTGTTGCGCTGCTCGGTCTGGTCAACGTAGGCCGCGACCACAGCGATCACGCGCCCGTCGGCCAGGACGGGCACGAAAGCCTGCGCAAAGAAGGATGGCTGGTCAGGCCCGGCGCCTTCCCTGGTGCCGACCACGGCTTGGCCCGTTTTCGCGGCGCGTGCCGCATCCGCGCTGAACTCCGCGATGTCGACCAGCGCTACCTTGTTATGGTCCGACACAAGCAGAGAAAAGCCGTGGCGATCATAGATCTCGTAGCGGAATACCTGGTCCGACTTCCGCGAGTGTTCAAAGAACGCCATGCTCCCGACCGACGGTCTTTCACCACCGGCAATCTGCTCCAGATCGGTAGCGTTGGAAGCGAGGTATTCGGCCCAGCTGCGGGCAGTGGAGGTGGCGTTTTCATAGAGCAAGTGGCCGGTGGTCGCGTTCACCACGGCCCAGGTGCCACCAAGGAGAATGCACAGCATGCCCGCGAAGATGGCGGCATTGCGCAGGACGGACGCGGTGAGGAGCGATGTCATCCCCATCTTAGTGCCGCGACTGCACCTTTCCGATTTCCGCCCTGACCATGTTCAGCAGGCTAGCGTTGCGCGGTTGTTTCGCGACCCACTCGTCGATGACCTCTTTGAAGGCAGCATCAATCCGGACCCGGTCGGACGGCGATGGAAAGATGACATGGCGTTTGGGTTCCGAGAGCAACTGCTGCATGGCTTTGGCGTTGATCTCTTCAAAGAATGCATTTGACTGAGCAACCGACCATTCGCCGCTGTGTTTGCGGATGATGGCCTGGGCCGCGGGTGGCAAACTCTCGAACTTCGAACGGCTCATCACGAGCGCCAGCGAGGGCGCGTCGGCATGGATCATGTAATGATAGGTGGCCAAGCGCCCTAGGCCGAACTCCGCCAACATTGCTGGCGGAAGCGCTGCGCCGTCGATCGCCCCGCTTCCAAGGGCTTCGGCAATCTGGTTGGCCGGCATGACGACTGCTCGCATGCCAAGTTTCTCGAAGGTCGTCGCTTCAGTCGGGTTGTTTGCACGAATCTTCAGCCCCTTCAGATCATCCAGGGATGCAATGGGCTGGCGCGTGTGGATACTGTGAGGTTCGACGGTGAAGGCCGTGATTACGATAAAGTCCTCATACCCCCTGAGGGCGTTCGCTGCGATCATCCGCGTGTAGGTGAGACTTGCTTCCCGCTGGTCACGAAACAACCCGGGCAACTCGATGACCGCATTGTCCGGAAACTGATCGGCGGTGTAGCCGGGCACGATAAGGGCGATGTCCGCGACCCCGTCGCGCACCAGTTGCGGCTGTTGTGCAGCCTTGCCGAGCGCGCCGCGGAAGAAAACCTCGATTTCCAGAAGACCTTTCGCCTCGGAATTGACGGCATCGACGAACGGTTTCACGCCGCCCAAATAGAGATAGGCGGTATCGGACGAAAAGAACGAGAGCTTGAGCTTGGCCGGCTCGGCGGCCGACACAGCAGCCGGCAAAAGTGCGAGTGAGAAGAACAGACAACGCGCAAGCATCTTGAACATCGGCGTTCATCCTGAAGACAGCGATAGTCAGGGTGATCGCCAGCTTGCAGAGCAACAGTTAAAGAATGGGGTCTTTAGGGCAGCACAAACTCGAGAGGAACATGCTTTCGCGGGGGTTAACGCGCGCTTTACGAGCCTCAGTCGAGGCTCCTGAGGTCTTGTGAAATTGAGCAATTGGCGGAGAGGGTGTCCGCCAATTGGAAAAGCTTACGCCTTATCTTAGCACCGTCCGCGCTTGCGGCGGTGCCACGCGAGCGCTGTTCGGCAGCTATACCGATCAAGGCCGGCAGCTAAGGGACACGCGCCGTGGTCCGGTGCGCGAGCGTCCCGCGCCAGAGGACCACGAGGACGGCGATGATGGCGAAGTTCGCGATGTTGAAGACGAGGCCAGTGGCGAATGCCGGCGCGTAGAAGCCGTAGTGATCGTAGATCACGCCGGCTAGCCAGCTTCCCGCCGCCATACCCGACATGCCGGTGAGCAGCAACGTTGGGATGCGCCAGCTCGCCTCGTGTGCAGGGAACAGCTGCCTGGCCGTCAGGATATAGGCCGGGATCAGCCCGCTGAAGCCGAACCCGAAGGCACCAGCCACGGCGAACAGTCCCGCCTCATCCTGGGTAGTCATGAAGCCGGCGATCGCTATGCCCTGCGCCAGCGAACCGATCAGCAGCGTCAACGGCCCGCCGACACTGTCCGACAGCCACCCCCACAGCTGCCGGGCGGCGAAGGCACACACCAGCATCACCGTCAGCATGGCTGCACCTTTTGCCGGCGTCATGCCGAGATCGCCGCACAGTGCGATCACGTGCGCTGCCGGCATTGCCATCGGTATGCAGCACAGGAACGAGGCGCCTGCCAGCAGCGCGAATGCGGCGTTGGGCGGTAGATCGAGCACTCGTGCCTTCGCTGCCGCCGCCCCGGCCGCGACCGTGAACTTGGGCGTCTCGGGAGGTGGTCGCAGGAACAGGGCGGCCAGCGGCACGACGATGCCTACCACCACAAGCCCGAAAGCGACCATGGTCTGGCGCCAGCCATAGGCGGCGATGGCGCGCTCGAACAACGGTGGCCAGAACGCGCCGGCCACATTCGGCCCGCTCGCGATCAGCGCCAGGGCGGTCCCACGGCGACGCTCGAACCACTTGGTGACATAGATGTAGATGGGCGCATTGATGGCGCCGTTGCCGATCAGGCCGATCAGAAGTCCGTGGCCGATGTAGAGCTGCCAGACCTCGCCGCGCGACGACAGAGCAAGGCCGGCGCACACCATGACGGCGCCAAACATCACCACGGCCCGGATACCGATACGCTCAGCCACCCAGCCCATGGCGAGACCGCCAACTCCCGTACCGAGCATAGCCAGCGACATGGCGCCCGATGGGACGGATCGGAAGCCGCCGAGCTCCTCGGCAATAGGCTTGAGGGCGACGACCACCACGTAGGGAGCACCGAGGCTCACGGAGGTGACAAGCAGGGCTGCCACCGTTGCCAGCCACGCTTCTCGGCTGTCGATGCGCTCAGGCAAAGACGTTCCCCCTATTTGGCGCCACTCCTATCCTGTGGGCGGCGCTCGATCTAATATGGCACATCAACCAACAGGATGGTGCCCGTGGCCGACCCGATCCCCATCACCGTGTACTCGGACGTGATCTGCCCTTGGTGCTATGTGGGCAAGCGCCGGCTCGAAGCCGCGCTCGCCGAGGTCAGCCCCAGCGTGACAGGGCACATGGGCTTTTCCTGGCGCCCGTTCGAGCTCAACCCGGATATGCCCGCTGAGGGCATGGAGCGCAGGAGCTACCGCGCCGCCAAGTTCGGCGATGCCCGCAGCGCCGAACTCGATCTGAAGATGGCCGAGACCGGTCGCGAGCTCGGCATCGCGTTCGCCTTCGACCGGATGCAGCGCACACCCAACACGCGCCTCGCACACCGGCTGATCTGGGAGGCTGGCCGCCAAGGTCGCCAGGACGCCATGGTCGAGCGCCTGTTTCACGGCTATTTCGAGGAAGGATTGGATATCGGCGCAACCGATACCCTGCGCAGTCTCGCCGACGAATGTGAGCTGGACGTGAAGGGCGTGGAGCAGGCTTTGACTGGCGACGACAGCCTCGAAGCGGTGACCAAGCTGGAGCAGGAGGGATACAGCTTGGGCATCAAGGGCGTGCCGTTCTTCCTGCTGCTCGACAAGTACGGTGTGTCCGGCGCCCAACCGCCGGAATTCTGGCGCGATGCACTTCCGAAGATCGTCGCGGAGGCGACCCGCCTCCTGATCGGGAAGAGGACGCGATGAGGCAGCGCGGTACTTTCCTCAGCCGTCAACCACCGAGGCCCAGCACAACGTGCCCGAGACCAGCACGGTGGCGCACACGCGCATACCCGTGATTGCGCCAACGGCGAGGAAAATAAAATCCCAAGTGAAGACCACGGTGCGGCCGGACCAAA
>CAVTJY010000039.1:0-78790 GCA_963735125.1 uncultured Alphaproteobacteria bacterium
CCAGCTGAACCTGGACTATACCGAGGTGCGCGCGCCGGTGTCGGGCCGCGTCGGGCGCCTCGAGATCACGGTCGGCAACCTGGTGGCGGCGGGCCCCGGCGCTCCGGTCCTGACCACGCTCGTGTCGGTCAACCCGATCTACGCCAGCTTCAATGCCGACGAGGAGGTGGTGGCGCGGGCGCTGCAGCTCCTTCGATCGCGATGCGGGCGGATCGGCGCAGATCGAGCAGATCCCCGTGCAGATCTCGACCGCCAGCCAGCAGGGCGAGGCGATCCACGGCCGGCTGCAGCTGATCGACAACCAGGTCGATGCACGCACCGGCACGGTGCGCGTGCGCGCCGTGTTCGAGAACCCGGACGGGCGGCTGATGCCCGGCCAGTTCGTGCGGCTGCGCATGGCGGGTGCCAAGGCGGCGCCGCTGCTGGCCGTCAACGAGCGGGCGATCGGCACCGACCAGAACAAGAAGTTCGTGATGGTCGTCGATGAGAAGCAACATCGCCGTCTACCGCGAGGTGGCGCTCGGCGCCTTCGTCGACGGCCTGCGCGTCGTCACCAGCGGGCTTGCGGCCGGCGAGCGCATCGTCGTCAACGGCCTGCAGCGCGTGCGCCCCGGCGCGCTCGTTGCGCCCGAGGCGGTGCCGATGAACGGGCAAACCACCAGCCAGGCGCACGCGGACGCGACAAGGCCGTGCTGCGCTGACAGGCAGACAGAGACAAGTTGGACTGACCAGTCATGAATCTCTCCAAGTTCTTCATTGATCGGCCGATCTTTGCCGGCGTGCTTGTCGGTGCTGATCTTCCTCGCCGGTCTGCTCGCGCTCAGGGTGATGCCGATCTCGGAGTATCCCGAGGTGGCGCCGCCGTCGGTGGTCGTGCGCGCGCAGTACCCGGGCGCCAACCCGAAGGTGATCGCCGAGACGGTGGCGACCCCCATGGAGGAAGCGATCAATGGCGTCGAAGGCATGCTCTACATGAGCAGCCAGGCGACGACCGACGGCCTGATGACGCTGACCGTGACCTTCAGGCTCGGCACCGACGTCGATAAGGCCCAGCAGCTCGTGCAGAACCGCGTCTCGCAGGCCGAGCCGCGGCTGCCCGAGGAGGTGCGGCGTCTCGGCGTGACGACGGTCAAGAGCGCGCCCGACCTGACCATGGTCGTGCACCTGCTGTCGCCCAACGACCGCTACGACATGACGTACCTGCGCAACTATGCGGTGCTGAACGTCAAGGACCGCCTGGCGCGCATCGAGGGCGTCGGCCAGGTGCTGCTGTTCGGATCGGGCGACTATTCGATGCGCGTCTGGCTCGACCCGCAGAAGGTCGCCGAGCTCGGCCTGTCCGCCAGCGACGTCGTCAACGAGATCCGCGCCCAGAACGTGCAAGCCGCGGCCGGCGTGGTCGGCGCGTCGCCCGGATTGCCCAACCTCGACCTGCAGCTCTCGGTCAACGCTCGCGGCCGTCTGCAGACCGAGGAGGAGTTCGGCGACATCGTCATCAAGTCGGGCGCCAACGGCGAAGTCACGCACCTGCGCGACGTGGCGCGCATCGAGCTGGGCGCATCCGAGTATGCGCTGCGCTCGCTGCTGGACAACAAGCCGGCGGTGGCCGTGCCGATCTTCCAGGCGCCGGGCTCGAACGCCATCGCCATCTCGGACAACGTGCGCAAGGTCATGGCCGAAATGAAGTCCGCCATGCCCGAGGGCATCGACTACGAGATCGTCTACGACCCGACGCAGTTCGTGCGCGCCTCCATCGAGGCGGTCGTGCACACCCTGCTGGAGGCCGTGGCGCTGGTGGTGCTGGTGGTCATCGTCTTCCTGCAGACCTGGCGCGCCTCCATCATCCCGCTGGTCGCCGTGCCGATCTCGGTGATCGGCACGTTCGCGGTGATGTACGTGTTCGGCTTCTCGATCAACGCGCTGACGCTGTTCGGCTTGGTGCTGGCGATCGGCATCGTGGTCGACGACGCCATCGTGGTGGTGGAGAACGTCGAGCGCAACATCGAGGAGGGCCTGTCGCCGCGCGAGGCGTCCTACCGCGCCATGCAGGAGGTGTCGGGACCCATCATCGCCATCGCGCTGGTGCTGATCGCCGTGTTCGTGCCGCTGGCCTTCATCACCGGCCTGACGGGACAGTTCTACAAGCAGTTCGCGCTGACCATCGCCATCTCGACGGTGATCTCGGCCATCAACTCGCTGACCCTGTCGCCGGCCCTGGCGGCCCTGCTGCTCAAGTCGCACGATGCGCCCAAGGACGGCTTGACCCGCGTCATGGATGGCCTGTTCGGCTGGTTCTTCCGCGCCTTCAACTGGGCGTTCCGGCGCGGCACCAACGCCTACAGCGGCGGCGTACGGCGCGTCATCTCCCGCAAGGCGCTGGCCATGGGCGTGTACTTCGTCCTGATCGGCATCACCTTCGGCCTGTTCAAGGCCGTTCCGTCCGGCTTCGTGCCGGCCCAGGACAAGCAGTATCTGGTCGGCTTCGCCCAGCTGCCCGACGGCGCCACGCTCGACCGCACCGAGGACGTGATCCGGCGCATGAGCGACATCGTCCTCAAGCAGCCCGGCGTGCAGAGCGCGGTGGCGTTCCCGGGGCTGTCCATCAACGGGTTCACCAACAGCTCGAACTCAGGCATCGTGTTCGCGACGCTCAAGCCCTTCGATGAGAGAAAGACCGCGGACCTGAGCGGCATGGCGATTGCCGGCCAGCTCAACCAGAAGTTCGGCGCCATCAAGGACGCCTTCATCGCCATCTTCCCGCCGCCCTCCGTGCAGGGGCTCGGCACCATCGGCGGCTTCAAGCTGCAGATCGAAGATCGCGGCGGGCTTGGCTACGAGGCGCTCGACCAGGCCATCAAGGCGTTTGTCGCCAAGGCCTCGCAGGCGCCTGAGATCGCCGGCCTGTTCTCGAGCTTCCAGATCAACGTGCCGCAGCTCTACGCCGACGTCGACCGCGTCAAGGCGCGCCAGCTCGGCGTGACGGTCACGGATGTGTTCGAGACCATGCAGATCTATCTGGGCTCGCTGTACGTCAACGACTTCAACAAGTTCGGCCGCACCTACTCGGTGCGCGTGCAGGCCGATGCCAAGTATCGCGCCCGCTCGGAGGACGTGGGCCAGCTGAAGGTGCGCTCGCGAACCGGCGAGATGGTGCCGCTGGCCGCCCTGCTCAGGGTGACCCAGAGCGCGGGGCCCGAGCGCGCCATGCGCTACAACGGCTTCCTGTCGGGCGACATCAATGGCCGCGCGGCGCCGGGCTTCTCGTCCGGCGAGGCGCAGGCGGCCGTCGAGCGCATCGCCGCCGAGACGCTGCCGAAGGGCATCGGCTATGAGTGGACGGAGCTGACCTACCAGGAGATCCTGGCCGGCAATTCCTCGCTGTGGATGTTCCCGCTCGCCATCCTGCTGGTGTTCCTGGTGCTGGCGGCACTGTACGAGAGCCTGGTGCTGCCGCTGTCGATCATCATGATCGTGCCGATGGGGCTGCTGGCGGCGATTGCCGGCGTGTACATCACGCAGGGCGACAACAACGTCTTCACCCAGATCGGCCTGATCGTGCTGGTCGGCCTGTCGGCCAAGAACGCCATCCTGATCGTGGAGTTCGCCCGCGAGCTGGAGTTCGCCGGCCGCACGCCGCTGGAGGCGGCCGTGGAGGCGAGCCGGCTGCGGCTGCGGCCGATCCTGATGACCTCGCTCGCCTTCATCATGGGCGTGGTGCCGCTGGTCATTTCGACCGGCGCCGGCGCGGAGATGCGCCAGGCCATGGGCATCGCCGTGTTCTCCGGCATGATCGGCGTGACCGCGTTCGGCATCGTGCTGACGCCGGTGTTCTACGTGCTGCTGCGCGCCTTGAGCGGCAATCGACCGCTCAAGCGGCATGGGCATGCCGGGCCGTGCCGCCGGTGCCGCCGAGCCGGCCTCGCTGCGTCAGCCGCTGGCACCCGCAACCATGGCGCCGGACCGTCATTGACGATTGTCGGTGTGCATCGCACAATCGAGCACCTCGCCGGCTGCCGGCGGGGTGTTTGTGTTCTCGAGTAAGGCGCAGTTGTGCAACAGACCGGCAATTCGATACGGCACATGCCTCGTGCCAGACCATCCAGGCCCGCCAAGCGCTCACCCGCGCCGCGCAAGTCCAGCAAACCAGCCATCACCTTCAGACTGACCGGCGAGGCCCGGCAGGTGGCGGCGTTGGCACGCAGCAAGGCACAGGTCGAGGAGCGCGGCCTCGCTGGCGCCATGCGCGGCTATCACGCGCGCCGCATGTTCGATGTGCGTTTGACCGAGATCGCCGACCGTATCGCCGGCAAGCCGCGCGCGCTGCGCGATGACCTGCTGACGCTGGCACTGGCCGCGCGGTACGCCGCGGGTCCGCGCGAGACGCTGATCAAGGCGATCCTGCGCGCCGGCGGCATCAACCCGCAATCGCCCTACCTCCGGGTCGGCCCGCGGCGTTAGCCCGTATCAGGTAGGTCGACGCGGACGGCGATGGCGGCGCTGGCGATGACGGCGGTGTCGTGTCCGTCCGTGCCGGCGATATCGAGGCCGCCCTTGACGGCCTTGGCGGTGATGTTGCCGACCGGCAGCGAGGCCTTGACCTTCTCCAGGTCGACGCGGTCCGGCTGCTGCACGCCGATCGTGACCTCCACGTCGAGGGTCTTCTTGTCGATGCCGAGCGTGCGGATGAACGACAGCGAGCTGTGATGCAGCGCGTCCTGCACGGCGCGGATGGCGGCCTTGGTGTAGTCGGAGCCGTGCAGGTCGTTGCCGGAGCCGAGCTCCAGGATGATGCGGGTCTTGGGCATCGGATGGCGATCCTCAGGCGATGTCGAGGCTGACGATGGCGCAGGCGTTGGCGATCAGGGTGCTGTCGGTGCCGGCGTCGTTGGCAATCTCGAGGCCGCCCTCGACCACCGTGACGGTGCCCTTGCCGTAGGGCAGCACGGCCAGCACCTGGGCCTTGTCCACCAGCTCGGGCCGCGGCACGCCGATGTGCACATCGACGATCATGGCATCGGGCGGCTGGCCGAGTGCCGGCGCGATGGCCAGCGAGTTGTGCCAGAGCGCGTCGCGCAGCGCCCGGCAGGCCGCCTTGGTCGGGTCCGAGCCGCGGATGTCGGTGCCCATGCCGATTTCCAGCACCATGCGCTTCTTTGCCATCGATGAACTCGCGTGAGGGAAGGGTTGCGGCCGGCGGCACGTTGCGAAATGCGGCCTGGAACAGATCAGGCCGTGTTCTAGGGTCTTTCCGGGTGAGATGGAAGCGTCGCGGCTTGCCTCTACGCCTCCCCTGCATCGAATAGGCGGCGAGCAAGATGCGTCCGCGAGGTAGGCGCGATAGGCGAAGCCGTATTGCGCCGTGGCGCAGGTGGATCGGTGCAATACGGCTGACGCCTTGCACCCTACGATGTCGGCGGGGTCGGCAGAATTCAGAAGCGCTTGAGGAGGCGCTCCAGGTAGTCGAGCTCGATGGCTGGGCGCATCTGCTCGCCGAGGCGGCGGCGCAGCTCTTCCAGGATCTCCCTGGCGCGCTGGGCATCGATCTGGTCGGGCACCTTCACGCCGACGCCGGGATCGGGGCCGTCGGTGCGCTGCGGCGGCCGGCCCATGGGATCCAACTCGCCGGCGCTGTCGTTGGCGCCGTAGCGCGACGGCATCTGCCGCAGCATCTGCTGGGCCATGTCGCGGGCGCCCTGGCGCAGCTGGTCGAGCGCGCGCGTCTCCTCCTGGGAAGCGCCGTCGAGGTTGCCCTCGCGCAGCGCCCGTTCGGCGCGCTCCATGGCCTGGCCGGCTGCGTCGAGCTGGCCTGGCGCATTCATGCCGAGCTCGCGCATGCCGCGCTGCAGGCGGCCCAGCATGTCGCGCAGCTCGCGCTGGCGGTCGCTGAGGCCGCCGCTGCTGGTCACCCTCGCCCTCGCCCTGACGGCCCTGCTGGCCCTGGCCTTGCTGGCCGCGCTGACCCTGTTGGCCACGCTGACCCTGCTGGCCTTGCTGTCCCTGTTGGCCGCGCTGCCCTTGCTGGCCCTGCTGACCACGCTGCTGGCCGAACGTGTCGTCGAGCAGCTGTTGCTGGCGCGAGATGATGTTGCCGAACTCGTCCATCATCTGGCCCATGCGCTGGTTCTGGCCCTGGTCGGCCATGCGGCCCGACTGCAGACGATCCAGCAGGTCGCGCAGCTGGCTCAGCATCTGCTGGGCCATGTCGCGGTTGCCCGAGCGCGCCATGTTCTCGAGATTCTTCAGCATCTGATCGAGATCTTGCGGCGTCATCATCTGGTTGCGGCTGGTGCCCTGCGGCTGCTGCTGCTGGCCCTCGGCCTGCTTGCGCAGCTGGTCGAGGAACTGCGCCAATGCCTGCCGCAGCTCCTGCATCAGGCGCTGGATCTCCTCGTCGGATGCGCCCTCCTCGATGGCTTTCGACAGGCGCTCCTGGGCGGCCTTCAGCGCACGCTCGGCATCCGAGAGGTTGCCGTCCTCGATGCGCAGCGCCACGTTCCACAGCTGGGCGATGACGCTGTTGCGGATCGGCACGCGTGGTCGGCTGCTGCAGGCGGTAGAAGACGGAGCGCAGGCCGAGATAGACCTGCAGATCCTCGATGAATTGCTCAGGCTCCAGCGTCAGCGCCTCAAGGGCGCGGGCGACCTGCAGGCGGTCGCGCGGGTCCTCGACCAGCTTGCGCCGCTGCTCGACGACGGCGCGGGCCAGCGGCTTGGTGAAGCGCCGCTCGGGCAGCACCAGCTCGATGGTCTCGCTGCGGCCGGTCTGGCCGGCCAGGTCCTTGGCCACCAGCGTCAGCTGTACCTTCATGCCGGCCCAGGGATGGTCGCCGATCTCGTGGAAGCTGGTGCCTTCGGCCGCTTTCGGATAGCTGCGCGGCAGCCTGAGCGCCAGCGCCGGCGGCCGCTCATAGGGAGGCCGCGCGCCCTTCTTGGTTTCGACGCGGGCCCAGGCGGTCCGGGAGGTATCCTGCTTGGGCGCCATGCGGCGAATGCGCGTCTCGGCCGAGGCGACGCCGTAGTCGTCCTCGACCTTGAAGGCGAACTTCAGCCCGCCGCGCGGCGTGCGCTCGGGCTCCTTGGTGATGGAGATCTTGGGCGCCAGGTCGGGGATGACCTGGAACGGCCAGCTGCCGACCGTGGTGCCGCCGAGCTTGGCGATCACCGTGCCGCTGCGGCGCACCTCGTGCTTCAGTTCGGATACGTCGCTGACATTGGCAGGGGTGGGCGCTTCCAGCTTGTCGGCCGGCTGGCTGTCGCTGCCGACCACTTCGAGGGTGAGCGCACCGCCACCGCTCGAGCGCACGATCAGCACGCTGCGGTCGGGCACCTCGTGCGGACCAGCGGGCCGATCGGCGGCGCGGGCATTCGGGCCGTAGTGATGGTAGGCGCCGTCGGCCAGCATGAGGGGGGCCTTGCCGGTATAGGCCGGCGGGGTGATCCAGGCGTCGAGACGGGCGTCGGCGCCCTTGGCGAGCGGGCCGAAGCGGAAGGCGGCGGCCAGCCGGTCGGACGCACTGTCGCCGACGACGATGGTGAGCACGAACACGCTGAGCAGCAGCAGGGCGCGCAGCGCGTAGGGGTCCATACGATCGGTGCGCGGTTCCGGGCGGCCGACGCGCAGCTTCTTCAGCATCTCGGCGAGACGCGTGCGGTGCACCCGCCACAGCGCCGCCGTGCGCGCATCCTCGGCGCCCAGCGTCAGGGTATCTTCATAGGAGGAGGCCGGGCGATGCTTGATGCCGGACACGCCCTCGACGCGGCGGATCGCTTCCTCACGCGAGGGCGACCGCACGCGGACCAGCGCAACCAGCGCGGCAAGGAAGGCAAGGCCGAACAGCGCCAGCACGATCTTGTGCGGCAACTCCGGCAGGAGGGGCCACAGGCCAGCCATCGACACGGCAATGAACAGCCCGGCCAGGCCAAGCAGCATCCACGCGCGCGGCCATAGCCGCTCGAACTGAAGTGCCCATTGGCTGAGACGAACCTTCCGCTCGAAGGTCCTCTCCAGCGCGGAAGGTGACGTGTGCCGTGCTGCCATCGACCCCAACTCTATCATGCGCCGCAGCAATTGCGAGTTCACGTTGCGTTGTTGCGCAAAAACCCAAAAACGCTGTTGATACAGCGAGGTTGCGGGGCCAATGCGGCGGCATGGGGGCATCGCCTGGCGCAAGCTTGAGCAGGCGCAGCCGCGGGGGTGGCGAAAGGGCAGGCAACCCGGACCCGTCATGCCGGAGGCATGCGTCCAGCATGACCCGGAAGCCGAGGCGCATGCGCCGAGGCTATCCGGGACCTCGTACTTTGAATCGCGCGAGGTCCCGGCTCTCGATGATTTCGCGCTGTGCGCTCAAGTCATCGAGGCCGGGATGACGGGTGGAAACTTATGCTGGCCGGTATCACCGCCGGAAAAAGGCCAGAAGCTTCGGCACCACCTGGTCGCGAGCCTCGTCCATCAGCCAGTGGCCCGACCCTTTGATGACGACGCCTTCGACGGATTCGGCGACCAGGCGGCCCTGGGCGATCAGGAACTCGCCCGATGCCTTTTCGCCGGTCAGCACGAGCATGGGCATCTTCGAGCTTGGTCGTGGCGAGGCCCGCGAAGTCCTTGGCGTCCTGCTCGAAAGCGCGGAATACCTCGAAGCCGGCGCGCATGCCGCCGGGCTGCGCATACGCCGCCGCGTAGAACTGGCGATCGGCCTCGGAAACGGACTTGGTGGGGTCGGCGGCAAAGTCGTTCCAGAAGTGCTCGAAGTAGATGCGCTCGCGACCCTCGACCAGCGCCAGCGGCGTCTTGCCGTAGAAATGGAAGTGCCACAGGTCGCGCAGCAGCCAGACGGTCGTCCAGTCGCCGACGCCCGGCAGGAAGGCATCCATCAGGGCGATGCGCGTCACCTCGGCCGGATATTGCGCGGCAAGCGCATAGGCGACCATCAGTCCGATATCGTGGCCGGCCACCCCGTAGCGCCTATGGCCAAGCTCGCCCATCAGCGCGTGCACATCCTGCGCCAGGGATTTCTTCTCGTATCCGCTGTCGGGCTTGGCCGATTGGCCGAAGCCGCGCAGGTCAGGGGCGATGACGGTGTGCGTCCTGGCCAGCTCGGCGATCAGCGGGCGCCACATATGGCTGGTCTGCGCGTAGCCGTGCAGCAGCAGCACCGGCTCGCCCTGGCCGGCGACGAGATAGTGCAGCTTGGTGCCGTTGACCTCCGCAAAGCGGCTGTCGATCGTGATGGTTGCTTCTGTGGTCATTGGTGACCCTTAACCGCGGCGGATGGGCGATCGAGAGCGTCAGAAGAGCGCATGCAACCGTGCGTCGGTCCGATCTCAAGGGGCTTCGGGCCAGGAGCCATGGTCGAGTTCGAGCTTACCATGGCGGTGTGCGCGGCTTCCCAAGGCTCACAAGCTCCGCGTAATGTCCCGCTGCGGCCGAACAGATGGATCACATAGTGCCCGAACTTATGGTGGATGGGACGAATCAAGCGCCAAATCGGTGTCATTGCTTCGTTGGTAACGAAGGAGCGCATTCCCGAGGCGGCCGCCGTTGCGTTGGCACTGATCCTGGCCCTGGCGCTGTGGCTCGGCACCCGGTACGTCGCGCAGGCGGACCTGGTGCGGCATACGCTGGAGGTGGAGAGCAAGATCTCCAAGATCTGGTCGCACCTGCAGGATGCCGAAATCGGGCAGCGCAGCTACGTGCTGACGGGTGACGAGCGCTTCCTCGGGCCCTTCGTCGGCATCGAGCCGCTGATCAAAGCGGAACTCGATGCCCTGGCGCAGCTGGCCTCGGACAACTCCGAGCAGGTCGTGGCGATCAAAGACGCGCGCCCGCTGCGTTGCCCAGCGCCTGGCCATCGCCAGCCGGACGGTCGATCTGCGCCGGCAGGGCAACTACGAAATGGCGCGCGCCGTGGTGCTCGAGGGGCGCGGGCATGCGCTCATGCAGGATTTGCGCGCGCGCTTTCAGCGCATGCTCGAAGCCGAGGACGAGCTGCTGAAGGCGAGAACTGCCGCTGCGAACTCGACCATCTCCCTGCTCTCGACCGCGCTCGTGCTGGCCATCGCGCTGACAGGAGCAGCGCTGGTCTATTGGATCACCAACGCACGCCGGTCGGCGCAGGAGCTGGCGCTGGCCAACAGCCGCCCTGCAAGCCTCCATCGCCGAGCGGGACTCCGCCGAGCAGCAGGTGCGGCAGATGCAGAAGATGGAGTCGATCGGGCAGCTGGCCGGCGGCATCGCGCACGACTTCAACAATATGCTGGCCGTCATCACCAGCGGCATCAGCCTGGCGCGCCGGCGCATGGCGGCCGCTGAACGCGAGGCCGATGGATTTCTTGTCGCAGGCCCTTGATGGAGCGCATCGGGCTGGCACGCTCGTGCGCCGCCTGCTGGCGTTCTCCAGGCAGCAGCCGCTGGCGCCCGAGGCGCTCGACGCCAACAAGCTCGTGTCGGGCATGTCGGAGCTGATCGCGCGATCGCTGGGCGAAAGCGTGCGGATGGAGACGGTGCTGGGCGGTGGCCTGTGGCCGACCCTGGTCGACCCGGCGCAGCTCGAGACCTCCGTCCTCAATCTATGCGTGAATGCGCGCGATGCGATGCCGGAGGGTGGGCGGCTCACCCTGGAAACGGCCAACTGCCATCTGGACGATCGCTATTCGCGGCTGCATCCGGGCGTTCCGTCCGGCCAGTACGTGCTGATCGCGGTGACGGATACCGGCACCGGCATGGATGCCGACGTCGCGGCCAAGGCCTTCGACCCGTTCTTCACGACCAAGGAAGTCGGCAAGGGCACGGGGCTCGGCCTGTCGCAGGTGTTCGGTTTCGTGAAGCAGTCGGGCGGGCACGTGAAGATCTACTCGGAGCTTGGACAGGGCACGACGGTCAAGGTCTACCTGCCGCGCTTCTATGGAGACGCAAGCGGACGGCAGACCATCGCGCCGAAGGAAAGCGCCGAGATCAAGGGAACGGAAACCATCCTGCTGGTGGAAGACGATGCCAGCGTGCTGGCCCTGACCGCCACCGGATTGCGTGACCTGGGCTACACGGTGATCGAAGCGCACCATCCCAACGACGCGCTCGCACGCCTCAAGTCAGGCACCCCGGCGCAGCTGCTGCTGACCGACATCGTCATGCCGGACATGAGCGGGCGCAAGCTCGCCGAGCAGGCCGTCGTGCTGCGCCCCGGCCTGAAGGTGATGTTCATGACCGGGTTCACCAGGAACGCGGTGGTGCACAACGGCGTGCTCGACGCCGGCGTGCATTTCCTGGCCAAGCCGTTCACGCTGGAGGAGCTCTCGCGCAAGGTGCGCGAGGCTCTTGAGACCAGCGTGAAGGGTTGATGCCGCTCTCGGCCTTCAGAACGGGTTGGTGACGATGCCGCCGTCGGCGCGCAGGGCGGCGCCGTTGGTGGCGCTGGAGGCCTTCGAGCACACGTAGCAGATCAGGTTGGCGATCTCCTCGGGCTGCGCATAGCGCTGCAGCAGCGAGGACGGCCGCCGCTCGGTGAAGGTGCGCTTGGCCATCTCCTCGGCGGTGGTGCCGGCGATCTTGGCTCGCGCCGCCAGCCGGACGGGCATCATCTCGACCGCGGTCGGCCCCGGCAGCACCGAGTTGACCGTGACCTCCGTGCCCTTGGTCTGCTCGGCGGCGCCGCGGGCGATCAGCAGCTGCGCCGACTTGGAGAAGCCGTAGTGCACCATCTCCTTGGGCACGAAGATGCCGGACTCGCTCGACACGAACACCACGCGGCCCCACTGCTTGGCATCGAGCATGCGCTTCAGGTAGTGGCGCGTCAGGCGCACGCCGCTCATGACGTTGACCTCGAACATGGTGCGCCAGTCCTCGTCGGGCGTGTCGAAGAAGGGCTTGGGCTCGTAGATGCCGAGGTTGTTGACCAGGATGTCGACCGCCGGGAAGCGCTGGACGATGGCGGCGCAGCCTTCGGCCGTGGACAGGTCGATGGCCGCGCTCTGCGTCTTGGCGGCCGGGACGGCGCCCTTGATCTTGGCCGTGGCCTCGGCGACTGCCGCCTCGGTGCGGCCGTTGACGATGACGGAGGCGCCCATGCGGGCCAGGCCGATGGCGGTTGCGAGGCCGATGCCCTTGGTCGAGCCGGTGACGAGCGCCACCTTGCCGGTCAGGTCCATATCCATGATGCGTTTCTCTCCTAGGTTGTTCGGGGGTTGTTCGGGCGTACCTTAAGCACCGGCGCGGGTTTGGCAAAAGGCCGCACGCCGCGACCCAGCTATGGCGGCAGCGAGGGTCGACAGCGCTGGCGGGCGAGTGGATCGCGGGTTGCGGTCACGCCAGCGACAGGCGCCGGCGCCAGGCGGTGCGGGCCAGGATGGCGGCGCGGCGCCAATTGAAGAAGCGGGGCACGCGGCGGCAGTAGCGCCGATAGGGCTCGCCGTAGACGCCCGCGAGCCAGGGCTCCTCGAGCAGCACCATCAGGGTGTAGACGGCCATCATGGCGGCGCACAGCAGGTAGGTCGGGCCGCTGTCTGCGGCGACGGCGAGGCAGGCGTAGACGACCACCAGCATGGCGTTCTGCGGATTGCGGGTCCAGCGGTAGATGCCGCCGGTGACGAGGCCCTGCTGGGCGCCGTAGCTGTTGTCGCGGCCGAGCACGCGGAACGAGTAGATGAAGAGTGCCAGCGAGCCGGCGAGCAATGCGAAGGCGAGCAGGCGCAGGGCAACCGGCAGGCCGAGGTAGCTGGCGCCAAGGTCGGCGATGGCGACGGCAAAGCACAGCACGTTGAGCCCGCGGAACAGCGGCCAGAACACATAGCTCTGCCAGCTGCCGGTGCCGGGCGTCGGCCAGATGCGCAAGCGTGGGGCGAGCATCGTCAGGATGAGCAGGCTCACCAGCACCGTGGCCACCACTGCGCCGAGTGCGAACAGCACGGTCGTCATGCTAAAGCCTGTACTCCATTGGGCGCGTGGCAGAGCTGCCCCCGCTAGCCATGCGGCCGCTTTTTCAGGACCGTAACGAATGGACTACGACAAGTCGACGATTCCCGCCGTCTACGATCAGGCGCGCGGCCTGGCGCCGGACGTCCTGCAACGCTGGCTCGATCTGGTGGCCAGGGACGCCAGCCCTGCGCAAGGCTCGCTGATCGTCGATGTGGGGTGTGGTACGGGCCGATTTTGCGAGCCGCTGGCGGAGCGCTTCGCCGCGCGGGTCGTGGGCGTCGATCCGTCCGAGCAGATGCTCGAGGTGGCGCGCAAGAAAGCCAGCAGCGGTCGCGTTGAATTCCGTCGGGCCAGCGCGGATGCACTGCCGCTCGATCCTGCCTCGGCGGACGTGGTGTTCCTATCGATGGTGTTCCATCACCTGCCGGATGCGGGCGCAGCGGTGCGGGAGTTCAGGCGCGTGCTTCGGCCCGGCGGTCATGTCTGCGTGCGCACTGTCACCCGCGACGGAGATTTTCCGCACCGGCGCTTCTTTCCGGCGGTCGAGGCGGGCTTGCCGGCGCGTCTCGAGGTCGAGGCTGTGTTTGCCGCCGCCGGGTTCGCGCTGGTCACGCATGAGGCCGTGACGCAGGTGGTTGCGGCGAGCTGGCCCGAGTTCGTCGGCAAGATTGCGCTGCGCGCCTACAGCACCCTGGCCAGCCTCGGCGAGCCAGGAGTTCGAGGCCGGGATGGCGGCGCTGCGATCGCATTCGCCGCCCGGTGGCCCGCAGCGCGAGGTGACGGAAGACATCGACTGGTTCGTCTTCAGGGCGCCGAGTGACGACGAACCGGCTACGCGTCGAGCTTGGGGCCAAGCAGCGGCATCACATCGACGGCGTCGCAAGGAAAGATCGTGAAGTGGGGATGGCCTTCGAACAGCTTGGCGGCTTCTTCATGCGAAGATGCGCGCACGACGACGAAAACGGTCAGCTCATTGACGACGTCCGCCACGCCATCCCGCGATGTGCGCTTGGTTGGGCCGAGCGGCCCGCCCATGTAGACGATTGCGTCCCGATGCTTCTCGTCCCAGGCTTTCAGGGCGGCGAGCCCTTCCTCGTCCGTCGCGCGCCGTTCCTCGTCGGACATCGCATACCAGGCCCGCCAGCGCGGACTTGTCTTGTTGCTGAGGAAGACCGCGAGATAGGTGCCGGTGTGGCTATGCATGTGCCTCCCTTTGGGGTGAGCATTCAGGCCTAGACGATGCGCTGGCCGGTCTTTTTCCAGTCGGCGAGGAACATCTCGACGCCCTTGTCGGTGAGCGGGTGGGCGACGAGGGCCTTGAGCACGCCCGGCGGCACGGTCGCCACGTCGGCGCCGATCAGGGCGGCCTGCCTGACGTGGCCGACGTGGCGGATGGAGGCGGCCAGGATCTCCGTCTGCAGGGCGGGATAGTTGTCGTAGATGGTGCGGATCTCGCGGATCAGGTCCATGCCGTCGAGGCCGATGTCGTCGAGCCGGCCGATGAAGGGCGACACGAAGGTGGCGCCGGCCTTGGCCGCCAGCAGCGCCTGGTTGGCCGAGAAGCACAGCGTCACGTTGACCATGGTGCCCTCGGAGGTCAGCGCCTTGCAGGCCTTGAGGCCGGCCCAGGTGAGCGGCACCTTGACGGTGACGTTCTTGGCGATCTTGGCGAGCGCGCGGCCTTCCTTGAGCATGCCGTCGGTGTCGAGGGCGGCGACCTCGGCGCTGACCGGGCCCGGCACCACCTCGCAGATCTCGGCGATGATCTCCTTGAAGTCGCGGCCGGCCTTGGCGACCAGCGACGGATTGGTGGTGACGCCGTCGAGCAGGCCGGTCGCCGCCAGCTCGCGGATTTCGGCCACATCCGCCGTATCGACGAAGAATTTCATCGGGGTGTCTCCAGAAGTTTCAGTGGGCCTGAGGTTGTTCGCCGGTCGCGCGCCCGACCTATCCTGTTGCGCAGCCTATCGCAACCTGCCTTGAAATCCGAGCAATCAGGCACTTCTGGCCTGTCATATCGGGGAACACGGTTTCAGCATCCCCTTCCCGTACATAGGGGACTCGGGGCAGAACTAGCGGTATGGGCAAACTACTCCGGCACCTGCTCAGCCAGATCCCGAGCCTCGTTGCGGCTGCGGTGTTTGCCCTGATGTTTGGGCTTTCACCGCAGGAGTGGCTTCTTGAATTGGTGAAGCCGTTCTGGTCCTCACCGCCAGACTGGCTTTTTTCCTTGCAGTTTCGCGCTGTCGTGGCGGCGAGTTCTGTAGCGCTCCTGCTATGGCGCATCTCCCGCATATTGGATGGCAGCCGCGTCGCGCTACGCTTCGATAGACGGCCCTATCTATTTGACACCGACCAGATTGATAGCCCGCATCCGCATCGCTACGCGCACGTCATCACTATTGCAAACACGGGCACCAGAGACCTTGAGGCAAAGATGCTGGTCAAGGTGTGGAAGCTTGGAACGAAAAGGCGATGGTTCTCACTCGCCTGCCTTACTCGGCTAGACCGGAGAGCCAAGTTCGACAGGACCGGAATCGACCCTTCAACCTTCGCGTTGGTGAACCAAAGAGAGTGGTACTAGGTTTCTGCCCGAGCTTGGTGGAGCCCGTTCATGTGGAGTTCGTGAACGGGCTCGAACTCCATCCGGTGCCATTCGATCAACAGATGACCCGGTGGCTGATGGTCAGGATCGGCGCGTTCGGCGCGCAGTTTCCCACATATGAGACCGCCATCTTTGTCTTGCGCGACAACCATCTCACGTTCCGCCGGGCTACGTGGGTGGAGCGCTTGGTTTGTTCCTACGCGATGACGCGATTGCGGTTTTGGGTGGCGCGCGGCGCGAGACGATTGCGCCGCGCCGCTGACGATGAGCGCCGCATTTGGCGAACGATCAAAGATAACGCTCGCAATGGGCTGGCTAGCGGCGCTGCGCCCAAAGCGAAGGCAATGGCGAAACCGCGAACAGACACTGTTGGCATGTTTGCAAAACACGAGAGCAACCCTGAGCAGACGCTCCCCTTGTCAATTACCGCAATCAAGGCGCCGGGTTACTGGCGATATTCCGTACTGCCAACAACCGTGCACTTCTCGGGCAGCCCAGCAGGGGAGAAGGTGGCCGAAGTCGACCCGCCGAACCTAAACATCCAGGACGTATTTATTAGCAACATCTCGTTGACGCGATCCGACACGCTGAAGATCGCGCTGGCCATAACCGACAAGGACGGCAAGACGCACAGGCTGAGCGCAGACGGAAGAAACGCGTTTGGGATGGTGCTCGGCCGCAATGATCCGGCGACAAGGACCTGCAAGGAACGCGGCGACGTGCCACCAAGCTACATTGTCTCGCCGGTAAGGATCGGCCCACAAGAGACGGTGCATGGGGCATTTGTGTTCGTCATCAACGCGTTCAGCGGAGATGGTGGTCCATTCGATGAGAAAGTTCTTGAGTTTTACGTAAGGGGCTCAGCACTTCCAAGATCGTCGGAGGAACTGTTTCGGTACGCGCTTGAAATTGAGGATGTAGTATCCGGGGTCTCCATTTCGATTCCCCTTCCGAGTGATGCCTACAAGGGGCTGGAGTGACCATGAACCTCAAAGACGCTAAGGAGTTTGCCAAGGAACGGAAACTAAGACCCGCACTCTCTACTTGCCTTCGCCGAAGGGGAGTCGCATGGCGAAGGGGTCGGGATTGCGGGAGCCGGAGCACAGCTCGAAGCCGTTGATGCCCTCCGGCCGCATGCGGCCGTGCGCAAAGCACAGCGACGGCCCGGCGGTGCGGTACACGAAGAAGTCGTCGCCGACGATGGAGACGCGGACGTCGTACCTGACGGCGGCATGCGTGCCGCGGCCGCAGCGGCTGTCGACGTGGACGAAATCGGCGTAGCCGACCCAGAGGCCGGGCTGCTCCTCGCGGACATCCCAGCGGCCCTCCCAGTCGTAGCATTGGCCGTGGCGCGAATCCCATTCCGCTGCCGAGGCCGGCGTAGCTTCAACGGTGATCGCCAGTACCAGAAATCCGAGAACACGCCACACGGTTGCCTACCCAACTGAAAGAGCCGGACTTCTCTCGTCTATCCACACCCGCCGGCGGGCGTGTTGGACACCAAAACTCCGAACTGAGACACTACCTGCCTCCCCCTATAAAGAAGCGTGGACGCGGTTGGTTCGATTCGCGCGTTCCGGTTGCAGGGTTAAAGGTTTGCAAAGTCTGCTCGAAGGTCTCGACGAAAGCCGGCCGGTTGCCGCTGCAAGGCGTGATCGGGTGCCGGTGCTGCTGCCCGTGGCGCTGGACCAGACCTACGACTATCGGCTGCCGGCGGATGTCGAGGTGGCGCCCGGCATGTTCGTGCTGGTGCCGTTCGGCGCGCAGACGCGCATCGGCATCGTCTGGGACGGTTCCGTCGGCGAGGGCGACCGGCCGGTGCCCGACAAGCGGCTCAAGTCCGTCACCCAGGCGCTCGACGTGCCCGCGCTGCCGGCAAGCTCGCTCCGCTTTGCGGAGTGGGTCGCGCGCTACACGCTGACGCCGCTCGGCATGGTCGTGCGCATGATGATGGGCAGCCCGGCGGTGTTCGAGCCCGCGCGACCGCGCTTCGGCGTGCGTGCCGTGCAGGGTGCCGCCGATCCGTCGCGGCTGACGCCGGCCCGCAAACGGGCCATCGCGATTGCGTCCGACGGCCTGGTGCGCGCCAAGAGCGCGCTGGCGACGGAGGCCGGCTGCACGACGGGCGTAGTCGATGGGCTGGTGACGGCCGGAGCTCTGGTGGAGGTGGCCATCCCCGAGCGGCGCTATCCCCGCCCCAACCCGGCGCATGCCAAGGTCGAGTTCGGCGACCACCAGGTGGCGGCGGCGCATGCGATGCGGGCTGCCGTCGATGCCGGGGCGTTCTCCGTGACGCTGCTCGATGGCGTCACCGGCTCCGGCAAGACGCAGGTGTACTTCGAGGCCGTCGCCCGCACGCTGGAGAAGGGTCGCCAGGCCCTCATCATGCTGCCGGAGATCGCGCTCACCAGCCAGTTCATGGACCGCTTCATGGGCCGTTTCGGCTGTGCGCCGGTGGAGTGGCATTCGGCGCTGTCGGCACCGGAGCGCGCCAGGGCCTGGAGGGCTGCGGCAACCGGGGAGGCTCGCGTCGTGGTCGGCGCCCGCTCCGCCCTGTTCCTGCCCTATCAGGACCTCGGCCTGATCGTGGTCGACGAGGAGCACGACCAGGGCTTCAAGCAGGAGGACCGCGTCCACTACCAGGCCCGCGACATGGCGGTGGTGCGGGCGAGCCTCGGGCGCTTCCCGGCGGTGCTCGCATCCGCCACGCCGTCGGTGGAGAGCCATGTCAACGCCCGCACCGGCCGCTACGCGTATTTGGCGCTGCCGGGGCGCTATTCCGGCACCGACCTGCCCGACGTTTCCGCCATCGACATGCGCAGCAATCCGCCCGACAAGGGCCGATGGCTGGCGCCGCCCCTGGTCGAGGCCGTCGCCGAAACGCTGGCGCGCAAGCACCAGGCCCTGCTCTATCTCAACCGGCGCGGCTACGCGCCGCTGACGCTGTGCCGATCCTGCGGGCATCGCTTCGACTGTCCGCAGTGCACCGCCTGGCTGGTCGAGCATCGCTTCCGGCGCCGGCTCAACTGCCACCACTGCGGCTTCTCCCTGCCGCTGCCCGAGACCTGCCCGAAGTGCGGCGATGTCGACTCGCTGGTCGCCTGCGGCCCCGGCGTCGAGCGCATCGCCGAGGAGGTGGCCGAGCGCTTCCCCGACGCGCGCCTGGCGCTGTTGTCCTCCGACCTGATCCCCGGCCTGACCGAGATGCGCGCGCTCATCAAGTCGATCGAGGCGGGCGAGGCCGACATCATCATCGGCACGCAGATGGTGGCCAAGGGCCATCACTTCCCGGACCTCGCCACGGTCGGCATCGTCGACGGCGACCTGGGGCTCGGCACCGCCGATCCGCGTGCCGCCGAGCGCACCTTCCAGCTGCTGCACCAGGTGACCGGCCGCGCCGGCCGCGTGGTCGGCACCGGCACCGGCCGCGGCCTGGTGCAGACCTACATGCCCGAGCACCCGGTGATGCAGGCCATCATCTCAGGCGACCGCGAGGCGTTCCTCGCCCGCGAGATCCGCCAGCGCCAGGCCGGCCTGCTGCCGCCGTACGGCCGTCTCGCCGCCATCGTCATCTCCGCCCGCGACAAGGAACTGGCGGAGCTGTTCGCCCGCGATGTCGCCCGACGTGCGCCGGCGGCCGAACGCATCGAGGTGCTCGGCCCCGCCGAGGCGCCGCTCGCCATCATCCGCGGCCGCTACCGCTGGCGCCTGCTCATCAAGGCCCCGCGCGAACTCGACGTGCAGGCCTATCTGCGCACCTGGCTCGCCACCCTGCCGAAAGCCCCGGCCGACCTGCGCCTGACCGTCGACATCGACCCCTATAATTTCCTGTGACGCGCTTGGGCGACACGGCGTGCGCGCCGAGAGCAAAAGGCCTTTTGTTTGCCGCATGCTTAAGTACACTGCGGCGCCAGTGAACATGCAACATTTGAGATCGAGAGGGCGGATCATGTCTTCTTGCTTGCGGATTGCTACCGTTGTTTTGGCTCTGCTGTTTGCGGGAGCCGCCCAGGCGCAGAACGCCGGCTGGCTCGGCGCCGACACCCGCGACGTCACGAAAGCCGAATCCGACCAGCTCGGCTGGGATTCCCCGCATGGCGCCAAGGTGACCAATACGCCCGCGCCGGGATCGCCTGCCGAAAAGGCCGGCATCAGGAACGGCGACATCATTCTCTCGATCGACCGCACGGTGATCGACAACAGCTCCGACGTCGACGCCTATCTCGTCGGCAAGCAGCCGGGCACCGAGCTGCGCCTGCAGCTGCTGAGCAGCGGGCGCGAGCGGCGTGTCACGGCGACCTTGGCCACACGGCCGGGCCAGCAGGTGGGAGCGCAGGTCGTCGACAACAACGAAATACCCTACCTCATGCTCGACACGGGCGGGCACATGGCGGTGGTGAAGGGCATCGCCTTCACGCCCGACGGCAGCCAGCTCGTCACCGCGTCCGAGGACAAGCAGGTGCGGGTGTGGGACTGGCGGAGCGGCAAGACGCTGCGCATCATTCGTGGCAACGTCGGCCCTGCCACCGAAGGCCAGATCTACGGCATGGCGCTGTCGCCCAACGCGCGCTGGCTGGCCACGGGCGGCTGGATGAGTATTCCTGGCGAGCCGGGCCACATGGCGCGCCTGTACGACTTCTCCACGGGCAAGCTGGTCAATTTGCTCAAGGGCCACGGCAGCATCGTCAACACCATGGCCTTCTCGCCCGACAGCCGCCGGCTGATCACGGGTGCCAGCGACAACGCGGCCATCCTCTGGGACGCCGACACCCAGCGCTTGCAGCATCGCCTGGTCGGTCACACCGATATCATCCACGCGGTCGGCTTCACGCCGGACGGCGCACGCGCCATCACCGGCAGCAACGACACCACGCTGCGCCTGTGGAACGTCAGCGACGGGCGGATGCTGGCCGAGATGCGCGGCCACAAGGGCAAGATCTGGAATGCGATCGGCGTGCGCCAGTCCGACGGCATGATTGCCTCAGCCGACCACGAGGGCGAGATCCGGCTTTGGGACGGCCGCACCGGCGCGTTCATCAAGACGCTCGCGCATCACCGGAATTCCGTCGGCCACGTGAGCTTCACGAAGGATGGCCGGCATCTCGTGGCCGGCACCGGCTATCAGGCCATGGCCGGCAACTTCGACGTGCGCGTGTGGGAGGTGGCCAACGGCAAGGAGCTGGTCAACTACAAGCAGCACAGGGACGTGGTGGTCGCCTCGATGCTGGCTCCGGACGGAGCAGGTGGTGGCGACCGGCGGAGGCGACAAGTATCAGATCCAGGTGTGGGACCCGAGGACCGGCGACACCAAGCGCACCCTGGTCGGCACCGGATCGATCGGCTGGTCGGTCGGCTTCTCCCCGGACGGCCGGCGCCTCGCCTGGGGCAGCACCTTCAAACAGAACGACATCCACGAGCGCGGCCCGCTCGAGTACCAGCTGCAGCTGCCCGGCGCCAAGCAAGGCCTGGGACGTCCTGAGCGCATCAGCGAGGATGTAGGCCGCACGTTCCTGCGTGCTCGCGGGTCGCAAGGCAACTATTCGCTCGACAAGCGGCGTGGCGGGCCCTTCAACTTCGAGGCGCTCCTCGACGTGAGGAAGGATGGGCAGACGGTCGCCACCATCCAGCGGGGTGCAGCCGACGGCTATGACCATCGCTCCTACACCTTCGCGCCCGATGGCCAGAGCATCATTTCCGGGGGCTCGAACGGCTTCTTCCACGCCTTCGACCTGACGGGCAAGAAGATCGGCGACTTCATCGGCCACGAAGGGGTGGTTTGGGCGGTCGCGACATCGCCAGACGGCCGCTACCTGGTGTCCGGCGGCGGCGACCAGACCATCCGCCTGTGGAACCTGCAGACCCGCGAGCTGATCATCAACCTGTACACCGGCATCGACGGCGAATGGGTGATGTGGACCCCGCAGGGCTACTACATGGGCTCGCCGGGGTCGGACAAGATCGTCGGCTGGCAGATCAACAAGGGGGCAGACAACGCCGCCGACTACGTCGGTGCCGACCAGCTGCGGCACGCACCTGAACCGGCCCGACATCGTCGAGAAGGCCATCATCCTGGCCTCCGCCGAGCAGGCGATCCGCGACTTGCACGGCACCACCTTCAAGCTGGCCGACCTGCTGGCGCGGCCGGTGCCGAAGTTCCGCATCGTCTCGCCGGCCGGCAGGCACAAGCCTGCGCTCGCGGCCGGGCCGAGGTGAAGATCGACGTGGAGGCGGTGCGCGATCCCATCAAGGTGATCCGCGTGCAGGTCAACGGCCGCCAGGTCGACGAGATCACGCCCGAGATGGGCAGCGGCGGCTTCACGCGCCGGCCTGCGCACGCTGGACGTGCCGCTCGGCAAGGGCCGCAACGACATCCGCATCACGCTCAGCAACGACATCGGCGACAAGGCCGAGACGACGACGCTGAACCTGGACGGCGAGGGCGCGCTCGACCAGCGCGGCACGCTGCTACATCCTGGCGATCGGCGTCGACCAGTATCCCAAGCTCGGCCAGACCTGCGGGGCCTCGGGCAACGGCACCTGCGACCTGCGCTACTCGGGTGCGGATGCCCGCAAGTGGGTGGAGGCGGCCGAGCGCAGGCTCGGGCCGGCGCACTCCAAGGTGGTCAAGCGCACGCTGATCAACGGCGCCAACTGGACCGAGCTGCCGACCGCCAACAACATCCTGGACGCCATCGACCTGCTCAAGCAGGCCAAGGAGACCGACACGGTGATGCTGTTCATCGCCGGGCACGGCTTCAATGATGGGCCGAGCTACCGCTTCCTGGCCACCGACGCGGAGCGGGTCGGCGACGGCTTCCGCGGCGCCACGGTGGTGCCGTGGCAGGTCATCCAGGAGGCGGTCGAGTTGGCCAAGGGCCGGCGGGTGCTGTTCATCGACACCTGCCACTCGGGCAACGCCTACAACCAGAAGCTCGGCAACGCCGTCGTATCACGCCAACATCATCGCCTACACGGCGGCGCGCTTCGACCAGGAGGCGATGGAGGATTCCACCCTCGGGCACGGGCTGTTCACGTACGCGGTGGTGGAGGGCCTGGAGGGCAAGGGCACGGCCAAGCGCGAGCTGTCGACCAAGGAGCTGGCGGACTATGTGGTCAAGCGGGTCGACCAGCTGGCCAAGGGCCTGCGCGGCGAGCAGGAGCCGCAATACTACAAGGGCCGCGACGCCCAGGACTACGTGCTGGCCAGGTGGTGAGGCCAGTGGGGCGGCCAGTCACCTCAGGCTAAGCGCGAAGGATCGCGCAAGCTCTGCGTCCCGGCTCGAGCCACCCTCGGGCCGGGAAGGTGTCCAAATAATCTCTAGCGGGATGACACCGCTTTAGTCGCATCAGGGGGCCCAACCACCCTGATGCGGCATTCCATACACACGCGCCCGGTTGCTGCGCCGCTCGCCGCATGGTATGCGCGGGCTGAACTGGGCGGGGCACAGGCGGCTGCCGCCGCGGGTTCGTGTTGCGCGGCCTTCGCAGCGGCTGCGCTTCCAAGCTAATTTCCTTTCGCGGGGCTAGAGATTCTCACGTGTCGACAGACGATCCCATGATGGCTGGCATGGCGGGGCGCTACGCCGCCGCACTGTTCGAGCTGGCCAAGGATCAGCGGCAGATCGAGACGGTCGAGGCCGACGTCAAAGCCTTCCAGGCCATGCTGGACGAGAGCGAGGACTTGCGCCGGCTGGTGCGCAGCCCGGTGATCTCGGCCGACGACCAGTTGCGTGCCCTGACGGCGCTGCTGAGCAAGGCCGGCATCTCGGGCCTGACCAGCAACTTCGTCAAACTGATCGCCCGCAACCGGCGGCTGTATCGCCGTCGCCGATGTCCTCAAGACCTTCCGCGCCCTGCTGGCCCGCGAGCGCGGCGAGGTCACCGCCGACGTGGCGACCGCCCATGCCCTCACGCCGGCGCAAATGCAGGTGCTGTCCGATAGCCTGAAGGTCTCGATCGGCAAGAACGTGCAGATCAACACCCGCGTCGATCCGCAATCTGCTCGGCGGCCTGATCGTCAAGGTCGGCAGCCGCATGATCGACAGCTCGCTTCGCACCAAGCTCGACAACCTCAAAGTCGCGATGAAAGGGACTGCAACTGATGGACATCCGCGCGTCCGAGATCTCCTCGATCCTCAAGGAGCAGATCAAGAACTTCGGCAAGGAGGCCGAGGTCTCGGAAATCGGCCAGGTCTTGTCCGTCGGTGACGGCATCGCCCGCGTCTACGGCCTCGACAAGGTGCAGGCCGGCGAGATGGTGGAATTCCCCGGCGGCATCCGCGGCATGGCGCTGAACCTCGAGACCGACAACGTCGGTATCGTGATCTTCGGCGAGGACCGCACCATCAAGGAAGGCGACACGGTCAAGCGCACCGGCGCCATCGTCGAGGTGCCGGTCGGCAAGGGCCTGCTCGGCCGCGTGGTCGATGCGCTCGGCAACCCGATCGACGGCAAGGGTCCCATCAAGGCCGAGGCCCGCAAGCGCGTCGACGTCAAGGCGCCGGGCATCATTCCGAGGAAGTCGGTGCACGAGCCGATGGCCACCGGCCTCAAGGCCATCGACGCCCTGATCCCGATCGGCCGCGGCCAGCGCGAGCTGATCATCGGCGACCGCCAGACCGGCAAGACCGCCGTCGCGCTCGACACCATCCTCAACCAGAAATCGCTCAACCAGGGCAACGACGAGAGCCAGAAGCTCTACTGCGTCTATGTCGCCGTCGGCCAGAAGCGCTCCACGGTTGCCCAGTTCGTCAAGGCGCTGGAAGAGAACGGCGCGCTCGAATATTCGATCGTCGTCGCCGCCACCGCCTCCGATCCGGCGCCCATGCAGTTCCTGGCCCCGTTCTCGGGCTGCACCATGGGCGAGTATTTCCGCGACAACGGCATGCACGCCGTCATCATCTACGACGACCTCTCCAAGCAGGCCGTCGCCTACCGCCAGATGTCGCTGCTGCTGCGCCGTCCGCCCGGCCGCGAAGCCTATCCCGGCGACGTCTTCTACCTGCATTCGCGCCTGCTGGAGCGCGCCGCCAAGATGGGCGACGCCGCCGGCAAGGGCTCGCTCACGGCGCTGCCCGTCATCGAGACGCAGGCCAACGACGTGTCGGCCTACATCCCGACCAACGTCATCTCCATCACCGACGGCCAGATCTTCCTCGAGACCGACCTGTTCTACCAGGGCATCCGTCCGGCCGTGAACGTCGGCCTGTCGGTGTCGCGCGTCGGCTCCTCGGCGCAGACCAAGGCCATGAAGAAGGTGGCCGGCAAGATCAAGGGCGAGCTGGCCCAGTACCGCGAGATGGCGGCCTTCGCCCAGTTCGGCTCCGACCTCGACGCCACCACGCAGCGCCTGCTCAACCGCGGCGCCCGCCTGACCGAGCTGCTCAAGCAGGGGCAGTTCTCGCCGCTCAAGATGGAAGAGCAGGTGTGCGTGATCTACGCCGGCGTCAACGGCTACTGCGATCCGATGCCGCTCGACAAGGTCAAGCCGTTCGAGGACGCGCTGCTGCTCAATCTGCGCAGCCAGAACGCCGCCATCCTCGACGACATCCGCGCCAGCAAGGACCTGTCGGATGCGACCGCGGCCAAGCTGAAGGGCGTGGTCGAGACGGTCGCCAAGCAGTTCGCCTAACCTAGCGCGGGCGGCCGCTTTCGCCGCTCACGGATTACCGCAAGGGCGCTCATGGCCTCCCTGAAAGACATGCGCAACCGCATCGCCTCCGTGAAGGCGACGCGCAAGATCACCAAGGCCATGCAGATGGTGGCCGCCGCCAAGCTGCGCCGTGCGCAGGAGGCCGCCACCGCCGCGCGCCCCTATGCCGAGCGCATGGCGCGCGTGCTCAGCAACGTCAACGCCAACATCGTCGACAAGGCCGGCGCCTCGCCGCTGCTGGTCGGCACCGGCAAGGACCAGGTGCACCTGCTGGTGGTGATGACGGCCGAGCGCGGCCTGTGCGGAGGCTTCAACTCCAACATCGCCCGCCTCGCCCGCCAGGACGCGCGTCAAGCCTCGCCAGCGCCGGCAAGACCGTCAAGATGCTGATGGTCGGCCGCAAGGGCGCCGATGCGCTGCGCCGCGACTGGGGCCGCACCGTCGTCGACCGCGTCGACCTGAAAGCCGTCAAGCAGCTCTCCTACGTCAACGCCGAGGCCATCGCCGACAAGGTGCTCGCCATGTTCGCGGCCGGCGAGTTCGACGTCTGCACGCTGTACTTCTCCGAGTTCAAATCGGTGATCGCGCAGAAGCCGACCGCCCTGCGGCTGATCCCCGCGCAGCTGCCGGGCCAGGCCACGGCAGCGCAGGCTTCCAAGTCGCAGGCCGTGCACGAGTTCGAGCCGAGCCAGGAGGAAATCCTGGGCCCCCTGATCGCGCGCAACATCACGACGCAGATCTTCCGCGGCCTGCTCGAGAACGCCGCCAGCGAGCAGGGCGCGCGCATGTCGGCCATGGACAACGCCACCCGCAACGCCGGCGACATGATCAACAAGCTGACCATCAAGTACAACCGCCAGCGCCAGGCCAACATCACCAAGGAGCTGATCGAGATCATCTCCGGCGCCGAGGCGCTCTGAGGACATAGTGTAGGTTGGGTTAGGCCGGCAGCGCCGTAACCCAACAGGCGACTTGCGCAAGGATTGTTGGGTTACGAAGCGCCTCGGCGTGCCAACCCAACCTACAAGGGACGAAGGACGAGGACCGCGAAATGGCATCCAACAAAGTCGGTAAGATTCGCCAGGTGATGGGCGCCGTCGTCGACGTGCAGTTCGAGGGCCACCTGCCGGAGATCTTGAACTCGCTCGAGACCACCAACCAGGGCAACCGCCTGGTGCTCGAGGTCGCCCAGCATCTGGGCGAGAGCACAGTGCGCACGATCGCCATGGATAGCTCCGAAGGCCTGGTGCGCGGCCAGGAAGTGACCGACACGGGCAAGCCCATCTCCGTCCCCGTCGGCGACGAGACGCTGGGCCGCATCATGAACGTGATCGGCGAACCGGTGGACGAGGCCGGTCCCATCAAGACCGCCGCCACCCGCGCCATCCACCAGGCGGCGCCCGCCTTCGCCGACCAGTCGACGGAAGCGGAAGTTCTCGTCACCGGCATCAAGGTCGTCGACCTGCTGGCGCCCTACTCCAAGGGCGGCAAGATCGGCCTGTTCGGCGGCGCCGGCGTCGGCAAGACCGTGCTGATCATGGAACTGATCAACAACATCGCCAAGGTTCACGGCGGCTACTCGGTGTTTGCCGGTGTCGGCGAGCGCACGCGCGAGGGCAACGACCTCTATCACGAGATGATCGAATCGAAGGTCAACGTCGATCCCAAGAAGAACAACGGCTCGAGCAAGGGCTCCAAGTGCGCCCTCGTGTACGGCCAGATGAACGAGCCGCCGGGCGCCCGCATGCGCGTCGCCCTGTCCGGCCTGACCGTCGCCGAAGACTTCCGCGACAAGGGGCAGGACGTGCTGTTCTTCGTCGACAACATCTTCCGCTTCACCCAGGCCGGCTCGGAAGTCTCCGCATTGCTGGGCCGCATTCCCTCGGCGGTCGGCTATCAGCCCACGCTTGCGACCGACATGGGCGCGATGCAGGAGCGCATTACGACGACGCAGAAGGGTTCGATCACCTCGGTGCAGGCCATCTACGTGCCGGCCGACGACCTGACCGACCCGGCGCCCGCCGCCTCGTTCGCCCACTTGGACGCCACCACCGTGCTGTCGCGCTCGATCGCCGAGAAGGGCATCTACCCGGCCGTCGACCCGCTCGATTCCACCTCGCGCGTTCTCGATCCGCGCGTCGTCGGCGAGGAGCACTACGCGGTTGCCCGTCAGGTTCAGTCGATCCTGCAGAAGTACAAGTCGCTGCAGGACATCATTGCCATTCTCGGCATGGACGAGCTGTCGGAAGCGGACAAGATGACGGTGGCGCGCGCCCGCAAGATCGAGCGCTTCCTGTCGCAGCCGTTCTCGGTCGCCGAGGTGTTCACGGGGTCGCCCGGCAAGCAGGTGCCGATCGCCGACACCATCAAGGGCTTCAAGGGTCTGTGCAACGGCGACTACGACCATTTGCCGGAGCAGGCGTTCTACATGGTCGGCACCATCGAAGAGGCGGTCGCCAAGGCCGAGCAGTTGGCGGAGGCGGCCTAGTAAGGCGAGTCTGGCGCACGCTTCGATCAGGCTGCCAACCAGAAAAGGACAGAGGGCATGGCGGACAGCAAGTTCGGAAGCTGCTGCGAGATTCTGAAAGACGTGCTGCAAAGCGACGAGTTCGAGCCGCTGATCGCCGAGGAAGACGGCATCCTGTACATGTCGATCGGCCTGATGGCCGAGGAGGACGACGAGCCCAACATGGTCGACCATCCGGTGTTCTTCTGCCCCTTCTGCGGCAAGGGCGTGCAGACCCCGGCCGAGGTCGATGCCAAATCCGGCAACGCGAACTAGCCGGTTCACATAGCAAATGACTTCGAGGACCCGCGCGGATGGCTGACACCTTCAAGTTCGAGCTCGTTACGCCCGAGCGCATGTTGATGTCGCAGGACGCTGCGCGGGTCGTCGTACCCGGCATGGAGGGACGGTTCACGGTGCTGCCCGGCCATGCGCCCGGTGATCTCGGCGCTGCGGCCCGGCATCGTCGAACTCACGCTCACCGACGGCCGCACCCCGCGCATCTTCGTCAAGGGCGGCTTTGCCGAGGTCGACGCCGCCAACGTGACGGTGCTCGCCGAGCGCGCATGGGACGTCGAGGACCTCGACCAGGCGATCATCGCCTCCGAGCTGCAGGCCGCCGAAGCCGAACTCGCCGCCGCCAGCAGCGACACCGGCCGCCTCGCCGCCGTCTCCGCCGTCGAGCAGCTCAAGGCGCTGCAGCGCTAGGTTGCTTTCTCAATTGCTCGCGTTGGCCCTGGCTGTGCTGGCCCAGAACCTGTGAATGCGGCGAATGACCAGCAATCCCATAATCAGCTGAAACGCGATTAGCACCCAGAACGAGACCAGCACGAGCCTCTCCGGCTCGAGCGACTTCCTGCCGACGTAGTAGAACACGACCGGCACGTAGAGCGCGGCCTGCTCCGCAAACACCTGCAGCACGTCGCCAAGCATCTTGGCATCGTCGCCGAGCCACGGTCGGAAGCTCACCTGCAACGAGGTGAACGTGCATACGATGTAAGCCGTCCAGACCACCAGCCACGTCGCCGCCACGCGCACTCGTCGCAAGAAGCCGCGCCGATAGCCATTCTCGATCCGGCGCCCCTTGACGATCTGTGCGTATAGAAACTCCTCGAGCGCGGAGCCTTTGAACTTGGTGCTCCACGTGAGCAGCGCATCGCGCAATGTCTCAAGATCCAGGATCAGCAGAGTAGTGAAGACGAAATAGCCAATGCAATATAAGCACGCAGCCATGAGCCACATCGCCCAATTGCCGAAGCCAGTCAGCGCCGCTGCCTGCTCAAGCGCAGGCCGCACGACCACAATTCCCCAAATCTCGAGCGGAAACAGCAGACCGATCGCCGTCGCAATTAGGAAGAGAGTGGTGGCCAGCAGATAGAGAGCCTGATTTATGGATGTTCTAAAATTTCTGTAGAACGCCAGCAGCCCTTCACTGCGCCGCACATAGCGAGGCCGACCGATTGTGCCTGGCCGCCCTTCGCCTTTCTCGGCAAGCGCGGCATCTCTATAGATCAGCCCGGTCTTGTTGTAGGTGACGTGACCGTCACGATCCCAAATCTTCAGGTCGACATCATGCAGCTCGTTTCCGAACTGCATGGGCAGGTGCGCACGTTGCCTGGCCCGCCAGTGCAATCCGCGCGGCTCGAAGTGCACACGGACGGCCAGCGTCTTGTCGTTCACTAGGAAGCGCCACATGGCGCCATAGATGCCCCACATGCGCTGCTCGGTGACAGGCTTGTCGAAGCTCAGCTCATGCAGGCTGCGCGGCACATTGCGAAACTCGGGCGGCCTCTTTGTTCGTGCGAAGGCTTGATAGAAGCGCACATAGTGCAACCTCTGCTCATCATCCTGAAGGCTCAAGCCCAGCCAGCGCTTCGCGAGCAACAAGTCGCCTTCGCCACCCGTCAGCGGGATGAGGATCTCATCGCCGGCACCGGCCTTGTAGAGGAAATAGAACGTGGCAGGCACCGGGAGTTCCTGCCGTCTCCTGCGCCCGCTGGTTACGGAGCAGCCGGCTTCCAGCACGAGCTGGCAAAGCAGCGTTTCGCCGTAAAACGGCACCAACTCGCCCGTCAGCCCGTAGTCGCCCTCAAATGTGAAGCGGCAATTTCCCTTTAGGTGAGAGATGATCGAACGCTGAGCGATTTCGGGAATTGCCCCGGTTACATTCCACACGACCTTCCCCCAATCCCCAGCGGCAGGCTGCCTCACCGCCAGGAATGGAAGGTAATCCAACTAATTGTTGGAATCAAATGCCGTAAATAGCCCTCGTGAAGGCGACCGGCAATCGATGATCAGCGCAGGAACGCCGCGAACGTCTCAACCACGTCGGCGTAGATCTGGCGCTTGAAGGGCACGGCCAACTGCGGGATCTCGGCCGCCGGCGACCAGCGCCAGTCGTCGAACTCGGCCTTGAGGCCGAAGCGGGCGGAGATATCGATCTCGCTGTCCTGGCCGGTGAAGCGCATGGCGAACCACTTCTGTCGCTGGCCGCGGTACCTGCCCTTCAGCGCGATGCCCAGCAGCTCGTCCGGCAGGTCGTAGCTGAGCCAGCCGGGCGCTTCCGCGAGAACATCGACCGAGTGCACCGCGGTCTCTTCCTCCAGCTCGCGCAGGGCCGCGACTTCGGCGGCTTCGCCGGCCGTGATACCGCCCTGTGGCATCTGCCAGATGTAGGCCGAGCGATCACCCTGCCATTTCGGCAGCCTGCGACCGACCCACACCAAACCGTCGCCGTTGATCAGCATGATGCCGACGCACGGGCGGTAAGGCAGATCGAGACTGGTCGTCGCAGTAGGCATCGACAAAGCACCTCGGAATCCCAAGTGTTGCGTGATTTGCGACCTCTTGTCACGGAAAACCGTCAACAATGTGAAGCGGTTCGCAAGCGTCGTTGCGATGCCGTCACGCGCGTGGCTTGTCAGTCGCCGGAGCGAGCGCGGCAAAATCCTGCACGACCTGCTCGTAGACGCCGCGCTTGAACGGCACGATCAGGCCGATCAGCTCATCCATGTCGGCCCAGCGCCAGGCTTCGAATTCGACCTGATGTCCCGGCGGCCGCGTGACAGCGATCTCGTCGTCGGCGCCGACGAAGCGCAGCGCGAACCATTTCTGCTTCTGGCCGCGATAGCGCCCGCCCCAGGCTTTGAGCGCCAGCGTCGGCGGCAGGTCATAGGTGTACCAGCGGGGGCTTTCGGCGATCACCTCGACCGAGCGGATGCCGGTTTCCTCGTAGAGCTCGCGGATGGCGGCCTGCGCCGGGTCCTCGCCCTCGTCGATGCCGCCCTGCGGCATCTGCCACCAGGATCCCGGCCCTTCCGGCTCGCCCGGCGCATCGGGCCGGCGTCCGATCCACACCTGGCCCGTCCGGTTCAGCACCATGATGCCCACGCAGGGGCGGTAGGGTAGGCCGCTGACATCCATGCCGATGCTCTCCTTGGCCGATGCTCCCTTGACCGCCTGCCCTGCAAGCAGGCTGCGTCCGAAACGCAAAGGGCGCCCGTTCGGCGCCCCAAGCTTTTTCGCTACAACAGCGGCAAGCGCTTACTTCTGCTTGGTGGCCGCCTTCGGCTCGGTCGCGGGCACTTCCGCCTTCTTGAGCTGCGGATCGATGGCGATCTCGCCACGCAGCACCTTCAGCGCATACTGCAGCTGCGTATCCTTCTCCGCCTCCTTGGGCACGTAGCTGGACGAGCCCGAGCTTTCCTTGCCGGTCTCGCTCTTCAGGTGACCTCGGAGGCTCGCCTCGCTCGGCGACCGGCCGGTCTGCTTGGTCTGCAGCTCGGGCGGCAGTTCCTGCTCGACCACGACGTCGGGATCGATGCCCTTGGCCTGGATCGATCGGCCCGACGGCGTGTAGTAGCGCGCCGTCGTCAGACGGATGGCGCCGTTGGCTCCCAGCGGAATGATGGTCTGCACCGAGCCCTTGCCGAACGAGCGCGTGCCGATCACGATCGCCCGCTTGTGATCCTGCAGGGCGCCGGCCACGATCTCGGAAGCCGAGGCCGAGCCGCCGTTGATCAGCACGACCACCTGCTTGCCGTCGGTGATGTCACCCGGACGGGCATTGGCGCGCTGCGTCTCCTCCAGGCCGCGGCCCTTGGTCAGCACGATCGCACCCTTTTCCAGGAAGTCGTCCGACACCTGGATCGCCTGGTCGAGCAGACCGCCCGGGTTGCCACGCAGATCGATGACAAAGCCCTTGACGTTCTTGCCCATCGTCTTCTTCAGGGCCTCGACCTGCTTGACCAGGTTGGCGTGCGTCTGCTCGTTGAAGGTCGACACCTTGATGTAGATGACGTCGCCTTCCTGGCGCACCTTGATCGCATTGATGCGGATCACGTCGCGCACGATCTTGACGTCGAAGGGATCGTCGCGGCCCTTGCGCACCACGGTCAGCGAGATCGGCGTGTTGACCGGACCGCGCATCTTCTCGACCGCCTGCTCCAGCGTCAGGCCGACGATCTGGTCGCCGTCGAGATGCGTGATGAGGTCGTTGGTCTGCAGGCCGGCCTTGGACGCCGGCGTATCGTCGATCGGCGAGACGACCTTGACGATGCCGTTCTCCATCGTCACCTCGATGCCGAGCCCGCCGAACTCGCCGCGCGTCTGCACCTGCATGTCGCGGAAGTTCTTCGGGTTGAGGTAGGCCGAGTGCGGATCGAGCGCGGTCAGCATGCCGTTGATCGCCGAGTCGATCAGCATGGCGTCGTCGGGCTTCTCGACATAGTCGGCGCGTACGCGCTCGAGCACGTCGCCGAACAGATCCAGCTGCTTGTAGATCTCGGAGTTCGACGTGGTCGCGGAATAGGTGCGGGTCACGTTCAGGACGGTCGTCGCTCCCGCAAGGCAGGCGAGCATAACGAAGGTCCAGAAGGCGTAGTCAGATTTGCGCGTCATCCTTGCACCTTTCGAGAGGCGTCAGACATCCACCAGGGGTCAGGATCGATGGGACGTTGATCCTTGCGGAACTCGACATAGAGCACCGGGGCGTTGTCCTGCGTATTCTGCGCGGTCTTGGGGGCCGCGGTCATCACGCCGACGGGTTCCCCGGCCAGAACGAACTGACCCAGCTGCACATCGATCTGAGATAATCCTGCCAAGAGAATATGATAGCCGCCACCTGCGTTAATGATCAAGAGGCGACCGTAGCTGCGGAACTCGCCCGAGTAGACGATCCAGCCGTCCGTCGGCGAGACGATCTGGGCCGCATGCCGGGTCTCCAGCACCAAGCCCTTGGATTGGCTGCCGTACTGGGTCTTGTCGCCAAAGTTCAGGACACGGCGCCCGTTGGCGGGCATCGGCAGCAGCCCCTTGGCCTGCAGGAACGGCATGGCAGGCTTGATGCGGCCCGGCGTGAGCATGGCGACCCGCTCTTCGGTGGGTGCCAGCACAATTGAAGTATCCTCGGTGCTGCCGGGCTTGTCGGGAGCCGCTCCGGTCAGCCGCCGCTGTTCGGCGAGCTGCTCCTCGTAGGTGCCGAGGCCGGTCCGGTCCGCGACCTCCTTGTCGAGCTTGGAGATAAGGTCGCTCAGGTCCGACACGCTCTTGGAGATATCGGCCGCGGCCCGGCGGACGCTTTCCAGCTCCTGCTGCCGATCGGTCAATGACTGACGCTTGGTCTCCTGCAGCCCGGCAAGACGGGTGCGCGCCTCATTGAGCCGCGTCGTCTCCGACCTGAGCTTGTCGCCTTCGGTGCGGATACCGGTCATCACGCGCACGAGGTCGTTGAGCTGCTCGGCCAGGGAAAGGGCCTGGTCCCTGAGTTCGGGAAAGGCGGAGGCCAGCAGCATGGCGCTGCGCACCATCGACAGCGCATCCTCGCGCCTCGTCACCATCACCGGCGGCGGATTGCGGCCCATGCGCTGCATGGCGGCGAGGAGGGAAGAGATCGACCCCTGTCGCTGCGCGAGCGAGCCGCGCAGCAGCTTCTCCTGTGCATCGAGATCGCCGAGCCGGGATTCGATGAGGTTGAGCTGGCCCTCGCTCTGCTGGATCAGGCGCGCGGTGTCGACCAGCCTCTCGTTGATGCGCTGCCGCTCGGCGCCGAGCTTGTCCACATCGGCCTGCAGCTCCTTGGACCGGCGCTGCGTGGCATCGAGGCGAGTGCGGTCCGCGTCCAGGCGCTTGCGCGTTTCGTCAGGTGCAGCCGCACCCTGGGCGGCAGCCTGACCTGCCGCTACCATCGCGCCAGCTACGGCAACCCATGCGCCGATCAGTATCTTCCGCGCGCCAGCCAAGGTCCCGCTAGGTCCTCTTCCGCAAGAGACGGCAGTTGCCCGCTTTCAATCCCGCCGATTCGCGGCGGCTGCAAGCCAGCTTTACACCGAATTCCCTATCAAAGATCACACCAATTGTGGCATGGGTGAGTTGCGCTGCCGACCTTAACCCGCTCATGTTGCACGCCTTGTTCATAAGCGGAACAGGTGTGCAAGAACAGGGCCGTCTCAGGTCCCGCAGGGGCAGGCAACCTCTAGTACGCGACGACAGGCACTGGCAATGGAAACTACGGTTCGCGTGTTGACCATGCTGGCTGCCCTGGCAGTCTTCCTGGTTCTGCTGGCTGGCCTGTGGAACATGATGCGCGGCACCAGCCCGAACCTGAGCCAGAAGCTGATGCGTTGGCGCGTCGGGCTGCAATTCCTGGCCATCGTGATTGGCATGCTGCTGGTGTATTTTTGGCGCACTTGAGACAGCCTAGTGTCCTGATCGCGAAATTCGTCGCCACGTGCGGCTGGTGTTGAACGAATTTCGCGATCTGAAGGACACGAGTTGAACCAATGTGCTAGTGCGATTCAGATCGAGAAGTCCGCCTCTCTACCCAGCCGTTCACGTGGCAGCGGACTTCTCGATCATCGCACTAGGCTTGACCGCCACAATGCTCCCGCTACGTTGCGGGCGAGACAGGCAAGTTGCTTGCCGCAGGGCGGGCAGAGTTGGCAGCCATGGTCGTCCTCACGAAGATCTATACCCGCGGCGGCGACGCCGGCCTGACTTCGCTCGGTACCGGCGAGCGGGTGCCCAAGCACGCCCTGCGCATCGCCGCCTACGGCACCGTCGACGAGACGAATGCCGCGATCGGCATGGCCCGCATCCATATCGGCGCGGACTACGCCGAGGTCGACGCCATCCTGGTGCGCACCCAGAACGATCTGTTCGACGTCGGGGCTGACCTCACGATCCCGGAGCGCGGCAGCGGAGGAAAAGAGCGCCTGCGCGTCAGCGACGCCCAGGTCAAGCGCCTCGAGGACGAGATCGATGCGCTGAATGCGGAGCTGACGCCGCTACGCTCCTTCGTGCTGCCGGGAGGATCGGCCGGCGCCGCCGCGCTGCACGTCGCGCGCACGGTGTGCCGGCGCGCCGAGCGCCTGATGGTCGAGCTGGCCACGCTGCCGGACGAGCCTGTCGGAGCGCCGGCCCTGAAATACATGAACCGCCTGTCGGACCTGCTGTTCGTCGCCAGCCGCTACGTCAACGATCGCGGCGCCAAGGACGTGCTTTGGGTGCCGGGCCAGAACCGATAGCAGCGCTCGCGCCTTATCAGCCAAAGGATATCGCCCGTGGTTTTCATTCCCCTGTCAGACGACAATCCCCTGCGCTCGATCGGATTCCAGTGGGTCACGATCGCGCTGATCGTGGCCAACGCGCTCGTGTTCTTCTGGCAGGTCTCCGCCGGCGGCGCGGTGATGGCGGCGAGCTTCGCCGTCGTGCCGGCCCAGCTTTTCCATGTCAGCGTCATCGGCGGCTACGTGCCGATGCCCAACGAGCTCCTGAAGGTGCCCGAGGGCCTGACGTTGATCACCTATCAGTTCCTGCACGGCGACATCATCCACCTCGCCTCCAACATGATCTTCCTCTGGGTGTTCGGCGACAACGTCGAGGACGCCATGGGCCACGTGAAGTTCCTGGTGTTCTATCTTCTGTGCGGCATCGCGGCGGGCCTCGCGCATGCCTGGATGCTGCCCACCTCGCAACTCCCCCTGATCGGTGCGAGCGGAGCGGTGGCGGGCGTGATTGCCGCCTACCTGCTGCTGCATCCGCGCGTGCTGGTCTGGGTGCTGGCCTTCCGCATCATCCCGCTGAGGATCTCGGCGGCGTGGGTGCTCGGCTTCTGGGTGCTCACCCAGTTCATCATGGTGCTGATCCAGCCGGCCGACCAGGTGGCCTGGTGGGCCCACATCGGCGGCATGGCCGCGGGCGCCATCCTGATCCTGTTTATGCGCCGTCCTGGCGTGCCGCTGTTCGATCGCCGGTTGTCGCCGGCCTGATTGCCGGCCCGATGAACGTACCAATCGCCGCAGGCTGGTTAACGGGAAGCGCTGCTCTGTGGCCGTTGCGCAATCTGCCCAAGCTTTGTCCAAAACACGGACCCGTTGCCCAATTGACACCCAAATGTCATCGCCCTACCTTTGCATTTCGCACTTGCGAGACATCGCCCACATTCGTCTCAAACTAGACACAAACTGGCACGGTGTGGGAAGACGACCGCAGTGCAGCACGGCAACATCCCGCGAGCGCGGAGCCCGTGCATAAAATGGAGCCCTTAGGGGAATGAAGGTACTTGTCGCTGTAAAGCGGGTGGTGGACTTCAACGTCAAGATCCGCGTCAAGTCCGACGGTTCAGGCGTCGAGCTCGCCAATGTCAAAATGTCGATGAACCCCTTCGACGAGATCGCCGTCGAGGAAGCGGTGCGGCTCAAGGAGAAGGGCCAGGTCCAGGAGATCGTTGCCGTCTCCGTCGGCCCCACCAAGTCGCAGGAGACGATCCGCACGGCGCTGTCGATGGGCGCGGATCGCGGCATCCTGGTCGAGACGGCGGAGAACCAGGTGGTGGAGCCGCTCGCGGTGGCCAAGCTGCTCAAGGCGGTGGTGGAAGCCGAGAAGCCTGCCTTCGTCATCCTGGGCAAGCAGGCCATCGACGACGACTGCAATCAGACCGGCCAGATGCTGGCGGCGCTGCTCGGCTGGCCGCAGGCAACCTTCGCCTCCAAGATCGTCATCGAAGGCGAGGCAGCGCACGTGACCCGCGAGGTCGATGGCGGGCTCGAGACGTTGAAGATCAAGCTGCCGGCCATCATCACCACCGACCTGCGCCTCAACGAGCCGCGCTATCCGTCGCTGCCCAACATCATGAAGGCCAAGAAGAAGCCGCTCGAGGTGAAGAAGCCGGCCGATCTCGGCGTCGATCCGGCGCCGCGCCTCAAGGTCGTGAAAACCGTCGAGCCGCCGGGCCGCAAGGCCGGCGTCAAGGTCGCCAACGCGGCCGAGCTGATCGCCAAGCTCAGAGAGGTGGGGGCGCTGTCATGAGCGTTCTTCTCGTTGCCGAGCACGACAATGCGGCGCTGGGCGCTTCCAACGCCAAGGCCATGAGTGCCGCCAAGGCGCTGGGCCAGGACGTCCACGTTCTGGTCGCCGGCGGCCAACTGCAAAGGCGTCGCCGAGGCCGCCGCCAAGCTCGATGGCGCGAGCAAGGTGCTGCTCGCCGATGCGCCCCAGCTCGGCCATGCCCTGGCCGAGGAGATGGCCGCGCTCATCACCGGACTGATGGGCGGCTACGACGCCGTCGTTTCGGCCTCCACGGCGTCCGGCAAGAACTTCATGCCGCGCGTCGCCGCGCTGCTCGACGTGATGCAGGTCTCCGACATCATCAAGGTCGTCTCGCCCGACACCTTCGAGCGGCCGATCTATGCCGGCAACGCCATCCAGACCGTGCAGAGCACCGACAAGAAGAAGGTCATCACCGTCCGCACCACGGCCTTCCCGGCGGTCGGCAACGGCGGTTCGGCGCCGGTCGAGACGGTTGCGGTGCCGGCGGCGGCCGGTCTGTCCAGCTTCGAGAAGGCGGAGATCCAGAAGTCCGACCGGCCCGAGCTGACGGCGGCGAAGATCGTCGTGTCCGGCGGGCGCGGCCTGCAGTCGGGCGAGAACTTCAAGAAGTACATCGAGCCGGTCGCCGATCAGCTTGGCGCCGCCGTCGGTGCCAGCCGTGCGGCGGTCGATGCGGGCTACATGCCCAACGACTACCAGGTCGGCCAGACCGGCAAGGTGGTGGCGCCCGAGGTCTACATCGCCGTCGGCATCTCCGGCGCCATCCAGCATCTGGCCGGCATGAAGGACAGCAAGATCATCGTCGCCATCAACAAGGACGGCGAGGCGCCGATCTTCCAGGTCGCCGACTACGGTCTGGTGGGCGACCTGTTCCAGGTGTTGCCCGAGATGAAAGCAGAGCTGGAAAAGGCCAAGTCATGAACAACAACAAAATGCGGAAGGTTCAACCGGGGTGTTGAAGGAGCAAGGCGTCATGGACGCAGGCGTCAAAGCCAAGAAGTCCGGCGGTCCCGTGGAGCGAGCCCGCAAAGGCGGCGAATCCGGCGCGGTCTCCACCATCAAGACGGTCGGCATCATCGGCGCCGGCCAGATGGGCAACGGCATCGCGCACGTCGTGTCCCTGGCCGGCTACGACGTCGCCATGTACGACCTGAAGAAGGAGGCGGTGGACAAGGCCCGCGCCACCATCGAGCGCAACATGGCGCGCCAGGTCTCGCGCGGCATCATCACCGATGCCCAGATGAGCCAGGCCTTGAAGCGCATCGGCTACGCTTCCGATATGGCCTCGCTCGGCGAGGCCGATCTGGTCATCGAGGCCGCCACCGAGGACGAGGCGGTCAAGCGCAAGATCTTCACCGACCTTTGTCCCAAGCTGAAGAAGGACGCGATGGTGGCGAGCAACACCTCGTCCATCTCCATCACGCGCCTCGCCTCCGTGACGGACCGTCCCGAGCGCTTCATCGGCATGCACTTCATGAACCCGGTGCCGATGATGCAGCTGGTCGAGCTGATCCGCGGCATCGCCACCGAGGACGATACCTTCGCCTCCGCCCGCAGCTTCATCGAGAGCCTCGGCAAGAATATCGCGGTGTCGGAGGATTTTCCGGCCTTCATCGTCAACCGCATCCTGCTGCCGATGATCAACGAGGCGGTCTACACCCTGTACGAGGGCGTCGGCACGGTCGAAGTCGATCGACAAGGCCATGCGGCTCGGCGCCAATCACCCGATGGGCCCGCTGGAGCTCGCCGACTTCATCGGCCTCGACACCTGCCTGTCGGTCATGCAGGTGCTCTACGAGGGCCTGGCCGACTCCAAGTATCGCCCGTGCCCGCTGCTGGTGAAGTACGTCGAGGCGGGCTGGCTCGGCCGCAAGACGCAGCGCGGCTTCTACGACTACCGCGGCGAGAAGCCGGTGCCGACACGCTGAGGCCGATCTCGCATAGTGGAGCCGCATGGCGAATGCTGGTCTACCGCGCGGTCAAAGGGCCATCGATTTCTTTCCCCGCTTCGGCATTCCGGCCTATGCCGAGCGCTGGCCGAATGTCCCGGATCGACCCTCTCTCGACGATTGGCGGCCTGGTGGGGGCGCCCTTCACGCTCGTGCTGAGCGAGCTTGGCATTCTGCCGCGCGCCGAGATGACGGCGGACTTCCACTGCGTCACCACATGGACCGTACCGGTCTGAGATGGGGCGGCTATCGCCTGACGGACGTGCTGGAGAAGCTCGTGCTGCCTCGATGCCGCCCACAGGCGAGGGCGCGATATCTCGCCTTCACGTCTTTGGATGGCTATCGCATGTGCATCGATCGTCGCGACGTGCATGCCGACATGCTGCTTGCCGACCGGCTGGATGGCGCGCCGCTCTCCATCGAGCATGGCGCACCGGTGCGTCTCGTTGCTCCCGCCCTGTATGGCTACAAGAACCCGAAGCACCTCTGCGGCATCGACTTTCTGGCCGACTTCGAACGCGGCCGGGCCGAGCGCCAGACATTTCTTGGCGCATACACCTGCGGGCGCGTCGCGCGGAGCGAGCCTTTCAGCGAGTACTCTATCGCCACATCTAGCTGATTGATTCCGAGCGCTCGTCGACACCTCAATCTCGACGCGGTCGCACCGGCCGCCTACGCCGCGCGCACCGAGGTGACCGGCGGCAGGTGCGCCGCGAGCGTCGACCAGGTCTGGCCGCCGTCCACCGATCCGAACACCTCGCCCGACTGGGCCCCGAAATAGAGGCCGAGCGGCTTGCCGGCATCGCTGCAGAAGGCCTGCCGCAGCACGGTGAGATAGGCCTGCGACTGCGGCAGGCCCTTCTCCAGCGCCTGCCAGCTGGCGCCGCGGTCGCGCGTCTCGTACACGCGCACCTTGCCCTCGGGCGTCACCCGATCGGCGTCGGCGGCCAGCGGGATGACGAACGCGCGGTTGGGGTCGTGCGGGTCGATGGCCAGCGGAAAGCCGAAATCGGAGGGCAGTCCGCGTCCCGGTGCCGATGTCGGTCCAGCTCTCGCCGGCGTTGTCCGAGCGGTACACGCCGCCGTGGAATTGCAGGTAGAGCGTGGCGGGTTCGCGCGGCGCGCGTTTCATGTTGTGCACGCAGTGCATGTGCGTGTCCGGGCGCGCTTCCTCCGGCAGATAGCGCGGCACCAGGCCGCTGACCGAGCGTCGCCAGCTCTTGCCGGCGTCCTCGGTGAGCCAGACGCCACCGGCGGATATGCCGATGGCCAGGCGGCGCGGGTCGCCAGGCCACGGGCAGATCGAGTGCAGGCAAAGCCCGCCGGCGCCGGGGTTCCACTTGGCCCGCTCGGGCACGTCCCACAACGACTGCACCAGCGACCAGCTCTTGCCGCCGTCCCTGCTGTGGAACAGCGCGGCCGGCGCCACGCCGCACCACAGCTCGCCGTCGGCGACGCCGGGCTCGACCACCCAGATGCGCTCGACGGCCGCGCCGGCGCCGGACGGAAACGCCGGCCCCTCGGCCTGCTGCCACTGGCCGGTGGGATCATCGGTGTAGAACAGGTGCGGGCCGAACTGGCCGTGGGTGACGCTGGCGAAATAGCGACCGCTGCGGGAATCGCGGATGGCGTACTCGACCACCTCGCCGGGAAAGCTGCGCGTCGCGATCTCCATGTCGCCGCCGCGCGAGCCGCGCAGGACCACCAGGCCTTTCTTCGTACCCACCAGCAATTCGGTCATGGCTTCATCCTCCTGAAATTGCAGCGACGATGTGCAGCTCGTCGCCCGGCGCAATCGGCGCATCGAGCGAAACGGCCTCGCCGCCGCGAAACAGCTTCACATGGCGCCGCAGAGCGCCCTGCTCGTCGACCACCCAGCCCCGCAGCGCGGGATAGGATGCTTCCAGCGTCGTGATCACGTCTCTGGCCGTGCCGCCGGACACGTCGATGGAGCTGAGCCCGCCGACGTGCTGGCAGATCGAGCCGGTCAGGATCACCTTGGGCATGTCCGCGCTCGCCCTATGCGTACGCCTGCTGGAGCGCGGCGATATCGATCTTGTCCATCTGCAGCATCGCCTGCATGACGCGCTTGGATTTCGCAGGGTCCTTGTCCTGCAGCATCTGGCCGAGCACCGGCGGGATGATCTGCCAGGACACGCCGTACTTGTCCTTCAGCCAGCCGCACTTCTGCTTCTGGCCGCCCTCGGAGAGCTTGTCCCACAGGCGGTCGATCTCCTCCTGCGTGTCGCATTTGACGAACAGCGAGATGGCCTCCGTGAACTTGAACATCGGACCGCCGTTGAAGGCGATGAACTCCCGCCCGTCGATCTCGAAGGTGGCGCTCATGCCTGAGGCGCTCACGATCTTCGCGTTCTTGAAGATGGAGACATAGAAGTTGGCGGCCTCCTCGGCCTTGCCGTCGAACCACAGGAATGGGGTGATCTTTTGCATGTGCTGTTCTCCCACCGGCACCGAGCCGCCGCGACGCTGTCGCGGGATGCGTGCCATGCGCTTGTCTTGAGTGTTGATCCGGCGGCTGCGCGCCGCGGCCGTCGAGTGTTGTCAGGCGGCTGCGGCCCTGGCTTCGGGGAATGGCTGGCGCCATGCGGGCAGCTCGTTGAGGCGAGCGTGCCAGCGCTCGATCTCGGGGAAGCTGCCGAGGGGGAGCTTGATCTTCTCCGCGTAGGGCAGCGTCACTGCAACGGCAAAGTCGGCAATCGTCAGGCCGTCGCCCACGAGGTATTTGCGCCCGCGCAGGTGGTCGTTCAACACCCCGGCAAACTGCTTGAAGAAGCCGGTCGCCTCGTCGACTTCCTTGGCGTCAGGCGCCGTGTCGAAGAAGCCGGGCTTGATGATGTGCTGGAAGTAGAGCATGCCGGCATGCCGCGTGAAATGCTGCGAGCTCCAGCTGAGCCAGCGCATGACGTCGACCTGGCGCTCGTCGCCCGGCAACAGATCGGACCTCTCGGCCTTGGCAAGGTAGGCCATGATGGCGTCCGCCTCCCACAGCCGCTTATCGCCGTGCGTGAAGGCAGGAACCTTGCCGTTGGGATTGATGGCGAGGAACTCGGGCGTCCTGTTCTCGCCCTTCGCAAGGTCGATGCGCACGAACTCGACGGGCGAGCCGAGGTACCTCGCCACGGCGCAGGCTTTGCGCGGATTGAGGGTCTCGAAGTAGTAGAGCTTCATGGCGATTATCCTTTCGCAACTCGAGAGCTAATGGGAGCGATCCAGCCGATGGCTGCGCCCGCTCTGTTCATGCAGCTAGTTTGAAGTCGCCTATTTGCGCGTCGAACGCGCGCTTGAAGGCTGGCCTTGCGGTGCAACGCTCGACATAGGCAGCCAGGCGCTTGTTGCCGGTGACGATGTCGGTGTGGTTGAGGATTCTGAGCACCGTGGTCATCATCAGATCGCCCGCCGTGAAGCGGTCGCCATCGAGATACGGCTTGTCGCCAAGCGCATCGGAGAGGGCAGTGACGCGCCTCTGCACGAACGCCACGGCGCCGGGGCGCCGCAGCTTGGCCCATTCCTGATCTGCGTAGAAGATATCGATCAGGGCGACATTCATGGCGAACGGCTCGATGGAATTGAGCGCGGCGATCAGCCATTGTGTCGCTCGGGCACGGGCTTTCGGATCCTTCGGCAGGAGCGTTTCGCTGCGCTCGCCCAGGTGGAGCGTGAATGGCTCCCGTTTCGAAGAGGACAAAGCCGTCTTCCTCGAGGATTGGCACCTGGCCAAAGGGCTGCATGGCGCGATAGTCCGGCTTGTCCTGATCGCCCTGGTCGAGGAGGCGCGTCCTGTAGGGGAGGCCAGCTTCCTCCAGTGCCCAGCGCACGCGCAGATCGCGCACTTGACCCTGAGCGAAGTCCGGAACCCATTTGAAGGCGGAGATCGTGATCATCTGGTGCGCTCCTTTTTGGATGTGCGGCGCGCGCGAGCTGCGCTTGTCAAAGGCTGCGTGGCTCTCGCGACGCTCGATCAGCTTTTGGCTGCTTCGTTGCAGAACGGCGTCATCCAGCCGATGCCCGCGCCACCCGGCTGGGTGAGGATGGCGATGCGGCCGACGTCGGGAACGTCGAAGATCGGCTTCATGAGCTTGGCGCCGGCTTTGACGGCCTTGGCGACGCGCTTGTCCACGTCGTCGACGGCCAGATAGGACATCCAGCATTCGGGCATGCCGGCGAACTCGGGCCCATCGATCGAATAGATGCCGGCCACCGGCCGCTCGCCCAGCATCGCCAGCCAGTAGGTGTGGCCATCCGGCGTCGGCATGGATTGGAAGGTCCAGCCGATGGTGTTGCGGTAGAAGCGCTTGGCGCGCTCCACGTCGCGGGCGAGCAGCTCGTTCCAATGGAAGGTGCCGTGCGTCCATAGCGATGGCGCAGGTGTTTCATCTCGCTTGGGGCGGCGTGCGGTTGCCGTCTGTGCCATGACGATTTCCTCTGAGGGTTATGAGAGATAGCTGGTCGAGCTTTTCCAGCGTGCCGGTCCAGCCGTAGCGATGGCCGTCGCGCGCCTTCTCGTCGAAGAACTGCGCGTGATGCAGCGTGAGCATGGTGCCGTCGCCGTCCTCGGCCATTGTGAGGGTGACAAGCGACTCGCGCTCCGGCGTGGAGTGCCAGGCCCAGGTGAACACCAGCCGGCTGGGCGGCACCACCTCGCGGTAGACGCCGCCGACCTCGTGATGCTCGCCGTCCTCGGTCTTGAAGCTGATGCGGTAGCGGCCGCCCACGCGCACATCCATCTCGGCGCGCGCCGAGCCGGCAATGGTCTCGCTCGGGCCGATCCAGCAGATCAGCTTTTCCGGGTCCGTCCACGCGCTGAAGACTTGCGCCGGCCGGGCTTTGAGGCGGCGCTTGAGGGTGAGGCTTGGTTTGGTGAGCATTGCTCTTCCTCCAAAAATGCGGCGAGGCGATCGAGCCGGTCGTTCCAGAAGCGTTCGTAGCGGGCGAGCCACTGCATGGCGCTTTCCATGGGAGCGGCCTTCAGGCGGCATCGCACCGTGCGGCCGCTCTTGGCACGCTCGATCAAGTCGGCCCGCGCCAGCACGTCGAGGTGCTTCATGACCGCGGGCAGCGACACCGGGAACGGCTGCGCCAGCTCGCTGACGGACTGATCGTCCCGCTCCGCCAGCTGCTCGAGAATGGCCCGCCGCGTCGGGTCCGCCAGCGCGGAAAACGCGCGATCGAGCCGTTCGTTGTGAATGTAAACCATGTGGTTAAGTATCGCGGCATGGGGCGGCGTGTCAAGCGGAGCAAGCCAGAAATGAATCGCACCGACAATTTCGGATCAGAGCGACGCAAGCGTTGCGAGAGCGCGGACTTCACCATGCCCGAAACAGCTGGGCCGGAACTTATCCCCACGAGTCGGCGCCATGAGAAGATGCTCGCACCTCGGCTCAAACGAGGGGTGCCCAACTCGAGAGGGTCACCTTGAGAGCAGCACGAGCCGGGGGTCGCGCGACGGTGACACGGTTCGAACCCGTGCATCCGGGCCGATGGGGACTTGGACCATCCAGCCGGATTCCAGCGCGACGGCGAGGCTCAGGCAGCCGCGCATTTCTTGTTTCGGTCCGGTGGCTGTCTGAGCCCCGCGCCCTCTCTCTATTGAACTGACAGCCGCGGAGCGAGCGTCAGGAAGAAACTGCGCGTGTGCTTGTGGATGGCCGGCGCGGAACTGCGCGCCGGGCCGCGCGGTCGCGCGGCCGAGCTCGCTGCGCTCGCTAAGGGTTGGTGTCAGACCCTCTAGATGGTCTGACACCTTGGCGAAGCGCGATCAGGGCTTGGCTTTCAGGCGCTTCAGGCCATCGAGGCTCGACTGCAGCGTCGGCTCCTTCAGCAGCGCCGCGCGGTAGTCGGCGATCGCCTCGTTGCGCTTGTTCATCGCTTCGAAGACATGCGCGCGCGTGTCGAGCGCGGCGGCATCGTCGGCCGTCAGCGTCAACGCCTGCTGCACGTCGGCCATGGCCTGCGTCTTGTTGCCGGACTTCAGGTGCGCCCAGGCCCGGCCGTTGTAGGCCTTGGCGTACTTGGCGTTGAAGGTGATGGCCTGGCTGTGGTCGGCAACGGCGCGCTCGAAGTCGCCCTTGCGTCCGTGGGCGATGCCGCGATTGAAGAACGCGGCTGCGTATTTGGGGTTCAGCTCGACGGCCTTGCTGCAGTCGGCGATGGCCGCGTCGTAGTCGCCCTTCAACGTGAAGGCAGCGCAGCGGCCGTTGTAGGCGGGCGCAAACGCCGAATCGATCTGGATGGCCTTGCCGAAGTCGGCGACGGCAGCGTCGTAGTTGCCGGCAGCGCGATGGCCGTTGCCGCGGTGGTTGTAGGCGACGATGTTCGCGGGCTGCTGGCGGATCAGCTCCGTGCAGGCCTTGATGGAGGTCGCCGCGTCGCGCGCCTGCACGCAATCGCGGGCGTCGTCGGCGTGGGCGGGTGCTGCAAGCACGGAGGCCAGGACAACTAGCTGGGCAATCGACGAACGCCGACACATAGGGTAAGACCTCACATTCCGAAAAAGCTGACACCGTGGCGGAGGGGCGTGAGCGCAGAACAGTTGTGTCGAGCGCCAGCCAAAACACAACGTGATTGCCGTGTACACGCCTCTGCGATCTCACCTCTCTTTCGTGCCGGACCATTCTTCATCCTCGTTCATTGATCTTATCATTGAGGGATTTTGAGGTGGCTTGCGGTGCTTGTGTTCCCAAGCCCCCTTGTCGAAGGGTAACGGCTCGCCGCAGTGGTCGCAGACAAACCTGTCTGCTGCCATTATCTGTGCATGGGTCTTCCAACTGAGCTTCTTGCACCCGGCGCAAAGCATTGATTTCCGCTGTTTCTGAAATTCCCGTATCTCTCTTTGTGTGGGCACGGGCCGCTCCTGCTCGTTCGACCGAAAGCGGATATTGCGGCAGTTCACATCCGAAACACCCCAAACCGCATCTCGGGGATCGGCGCATTGAGGGCGGCCGACAGCGCCAGCGCCACCACGCGGCGCGTCTCGCCGGGGGCGATGATGCCGTCGTCCCAGAGGCGGGCGGTGGCGAAGTAGGGGTGGCCCTCGCGCTCGAAGTTCTCCAGCAGCGGCTTCTTGAAGGCGGCCTCCTCCTCGGCGCTCCAGGTCTTGCCCTCGGCCTCGATGTTGTCGCGGCGCACGGTGGCGAGCACGCTGGCCGCCTGCGGGCCGCCCATCACCGAGATGCGCGCGTTGGGCCAGGTGAACAGGAAGCGCGGGCGAGTAGGCGCGCCCGCACATGGCGTAGTTGCCGGCGCCGTAGCTGCCGCCGATGATGACCGTGATCTTCGGCACCTGCGCGCAGGCCACCGCCGTCACCATCTTGGCGCCGTCCCTGGCGATGCCGCCGGCTTCCGCCGCCTTGCCGACCATGAAGCCGGTGATGTTCTGCAGGAACAGCAGCGGGATGCGGCGCTGGCAGGCCAACTCGATGAAGTGCGCGGCCTTCAGCGCCGTCTCCGAATAGAGGATGCCGTTGTTGGCCAGGATCGCCACGGGCACGCCCTCGATGTGGGCGAAGCCCGTCACCAGCGTGGTTGCGTAGTTGGCCTTGAACTCGTCCATCTCGCTGGCGTCGACCAGCCGGGCGATGATCTCGCGCGTGTCGTACTGCGTCATCAGGGAGGCCGGCACCACGCCGTCCAGCTCGGCCGGGTCGTAAGCCGGCGGCCGCGGCTCGCGCAGCGCGATGTCGACCTTCTTCACGGTGTTCAGGTTGGCGACGATGTTGCGCACGATCTCCAGCGCGTGCTCGTCGTTCAGCGCGTAGTGATCGGCCACGCCCGACTGGCGCGTGTGCACCTCGGCGCCGCCCAGCTCCTCCGCGCTCACCGTCTCGCCGGTGGCGGCCTTCACCAGCGGCGGGCCGCCGAGGAAGATGGTGCCCTGCTTGCGCACGATGATCGATCTCGTCCGACATGGCCGGCACGTAGGCGCCGCCGGCGGTGCACGAGCCCATCACGCAGGCGATCTGCGGAATGCCGAGCGAGGACAGCGTCGCCTGGTTGTAGAAGATGCGGCCGAAGTGCTCGCGGTCGGGAAACACCTCGGTGTGCTGCGGCAGGTTGGCGCCGCCGCTGTCGACCAGGTAGATGCACGGCAGCCGGTTCTCGCGCGCGACCTCCTGGGCGCGCACGTGCTTCTTGACCGTCATCGGGAAGTAGGTGCCGCCCTTGATGGTGGCGTCGTTGCACACGATCACGCACTCGCGCCCCGAGACGCGCCCGACGCCGGTGATGATGCCGGCGCCGTGGATGTCCTTGCTGTACATGGCCGTAGGCCGCCATCGGCGACAGCTCGAGGAACGGCGAGCCCGGATCGATCAGCCGCAGGACGCGATCGCGCGGCAGCAGCTTGCCGCGCGTGGCGTGCCGCTCCTTGCAGCTTGTCCGGACCGCCCGAGCCGCGATTCTCAGGCGCTTGTGCGCCAGGTCGGCCACCAGCGCCTGCATGGCCGCAGCGTTGGCCTTGAACTCGTCGGACGAGGCGGAAATGGACGTCTTGATTTTCGGCATCGTCAGTCCTCGCGGTCCACTGTCATCCCGGCCGGAGCGCGCAAGCGGAAGCATGCCCGGCATGACTGCGCGCAGAGCCGCGCAGGTTGCGTAGACGCCTCTAGCTCTGGGTCGCGCGGATGATTTCCGCTTAACGCAAAATTCCGGGATGACAACTGCCGACTGGTCAGTCCGGCTGGAAGTTCATGGCCACGCCGTTGATGCAATAGCGCTGGCCGGTCGGCGGCGGGCCGTCATCGAATACGTGGCCCAGATGGCTGCCGCAGCGGCTGCAATGCGCCTCCGTGCGGAGCATGCCGTAGCTGCGGTCCTCGGATGTCTCGACGGAGCCGGCAACAGGATCGTTGAAGCTCGGCCAGCCGGTGCCGCTTTCGAATTTCATCTTGGAGACGAACAGCGGCTGGTCGCAGCCGGCGCACGTGAACGTGCCGGCGCGCTTCTCGAAGTTCAGCGCGCAGCTGCCCGGCGCCTCGGTGCCGTGCTCGCGCATGATCGCGTACTGCTCGGGCGTGAGCAGCTTGCGCCACTCCGCCTCGGTGTGAGTGACAGGATATTGCTTCGTGGCCATGACTAGCTCCTGCATGCCTCGCCAAGAGGTAGTTCGGCGGTAAGGCCCGTGTGTTACTTTTTCCCTGCGACCGGCTCGACCGGCCCGCCGGCTTCCTTCCAGGCCTTGAAGCCGCCGAGGATGTGGGCGACGGGCTTCAAGCCCCATGTCCTGCGCGGTCTTGGTGGCAAGCGCCGAGCGCATGCCGCCGGCGCAGAAGAACACGAACTTCTTGTCCTCGCCGAAGATGGGCTTGAAGTAGACGCTCTCGGGATCGATCCAGAACTCCAGCATGCCGCGCGTCATGTGGAAGGCGCCCGGCACCTTGCCGTCGCGCTCCAGCTCGCGCGGGTCGCGGATGTCGACCAGCACGACGTCGTCGCGGCCCGCGAGCTTGACGGCATCGGCCGCGGTCGATCTCCTCGATCTCCCGCTTGGCCGCGTCGACCAAGGACTTGGAGCTGGTCGTGATCTTCTGCGGCATGGGCTCCTCCTGCCAGGCGGGCAGAAGCCCTCGCCTCGCCACGTTTGGATGGGTAATGTCTGTGCTGATTCTAACAGGGTGGTGCCGATGCACAAACGCCTTTCGCTCACGCCCGCTGCCCTCGTGCTGACGGCGCTGGTCGTTGCGATGCCGCTCGCCAGTGTGTGGTCGGCGGACGAAACCGACCAGAAGGCAGCCGACCGCAAGGCGGCCTCCGACCTCAAGAAGAAGCTCGGCAAGGCGCTGAGCAGCGGCGAGGTGAAGGACGGCAGGTACGAGATCAGCCAGGACGAGCTGGCGATGGACTGCCGGCGCATGACCGGCTCGATGCAGATCACCATCAACCGGCTGCGGGATGCGGCGAGCCGCAAGGGCGGCTCCGGCCTTGCCGAGGCCGCACACAAGACCATGCCGCTGATCACCCAAGGCTCCACGGCATCCGCCGATCGCCAGACAACGATGTCGCGCGAGCGCGCCAAGCTCGACGCCTACAATCGCCAGCTCGCCACGCGCAACTGCAAGACGCTCGACATCGATGCCGAGCTGGCCCGCGCCAACGAGCCCCTGCAGAAGTATTGATGGAATTGGACGCTGGGTCCCGGCTCGAGCTTCATGCCGAAGGCATGCTCCAGCATGATGCTCAGGCCGGGATGACAGGCGTGGTTAGCTGGTGGGCCCGTCCAGCTTGCGGGTGAGGTTCTCGAACTCGCGCCGCAGCTCCTCGTTCTTGAAGATCTGGTCGAAGGTCGGCGCCTCGAGCTTCTGGATCGCCTCGAAGGACGAGGACGAAGTCCTTCATCAGGTTGCGCAGCTGGAAGCTCGCCTCCACCGTCTCGAACGTGTTGTCGGCGATCTTGCAGATCATGCGTGGCACGCTGGCGCGCCTTGGCGATCTGCTCGCGCTGCTGCAGCAGATAGCGGCGGTAGCCCTTGGCCGCATCGTCGGCCAGCTTCTGGCTCTCGCGGTTGCTCTCCAGCACGCGCTTCTGGTCCTCGCGGTTCTCCGCGCGAAGCAGCTCGGCGGTCTTGTTGCGCGCGGTGCGGATGTCCTGCTCGATGGCGGACAGCTTGGGCAGGTACTGCTTGTCGATCTTGCCGACCAGCATGTCCTGGGCATGCACGAGCAGGGCGAACAGGGCCGCATGCATGGCGAAATACTTGCGCGCCGCGCCGATGTTCTCGCCCGAGACGGTCATCAGGCGGGCGAGCTGGCCGTCGATCAGCTTGGCGGAATTGAATACCGCCACCAGCCGCACCAGGTCGCCGGAAAGCACGCTGTCGAGCAGCAGGTCGACCTGCTCGGGCGCCAGCTGGATGCCGGCCTTGTTGAGCGCCGCGTGGATTTCGGTCTTGGCCTTGGCGATCTCCTCGCGGTTGCCCTCGATGCGCTTCTTGGACTCCTCGATGTCCTTGGCCAGGCTGTCGACCGTGTCGGTGATGTAGCCGGGCAGCACGCCGTCCTTGGGCGCCGTCAGCTGCTTCTCGCGCAACGCTTGACGATGCGGTCGTCGAGCTCGCGCATGTTCTTGCGCAGGCCTTCGATCTTGCGCTGCACGTCGACCACGGGCACGTCGGTGACGATGCCCATGGCCGCATCGAGCAGGTCGCGGATTTTCTTCTCGCGGTCCTCGCGCGTCTCCGTCCAGAGCGGCTTCATGAGGAAGTCGCCCTCGGAGGGCAGCTTCTTGGCCTCGCCGCGATTCTTGGCGGTGTCCTGCAGGATGGCGTCGATGGCCTTCATCAGGCGCTGCGCCTGCTCGAAGCCCGGATCGCCCTCGCGCACGTCCTTCTCGGGCGCGGCTTGCTTCTCGGGCGCTGTTGGCTTGTCAGGTGTCGCCTGCTTGGTCGTGGAGGTGCCGGGCGCTGCCTTCTGGCCGCCCGCTTGCGACTGCGCCATCTGCGTGGCGGCGTCCGGCGCGCGCTTCAGCAGGTCGCCGATGCCGTCGCGGCTGGTCGTCTGCGCGACGGCGGCGGCGGCCAATGCGCCCGCTGCAAGGCCCAGAGCCAGCACGGAAACCGAACCGTGGACGATGTTGCGCATACCCCGCACCTCCCTGAACTGCCAATGAGATGGGGATTGGATTGGGGCATTTCCATGGTTTCAGCACAAGCTAGGCATTCACCCGAGCGTTGGCCGCCGCCAGCAGGGCGAGCAGGGCGCCATCCACCTGACGCGCGTCGCTCAAAATAATCATGTGGGTGATGGCGGGCCCCGGGCCCTTCAGCTTGGATTTCTGCACATGCGGATCGAACGGGCGGTCGCCCAGATCGAGGCCGAGGCGCACCTCCGTGGCGTGCAGCGTCACGGCCGCGAACTCCTTGGGCGCTCCAACCGACAGGTAGCTCGTCTTGGGCAGGATCACCAGGCCGGGCAACGCCTTGCGCATCTCGGCTTCGAGCATGAGATAGAGCGGGCGATAGCCCTTGCCGGCCGCCAGCAGCTTGTCGTAGAGGGCCGCCTCGTCCGTGCCGAGGGGCTTCTGGACCTCGACCTTGGCCTCGACCTTGCGGACAGGCTTGGCGGGGGCGACCGGCGGCTCGGGCTCTGGCTCACGCTCTGGCTTGCGCGGCATCGCGTGCTCGTAGATGGGACGGCCGCCGTTGCTGTGGATGCGTTCCAGCCAGGACGCGCGCGCAAAGGGAAACCCCTCGCGGCGCAGCCAGTCGATGGTCTCGTTCTTGTCGGCGAAGCCCTGTCGCCGTGATGGCCGCCATCCAGTCCGCGAGGCTGCGGCCCGTGCGGGCCTGCAGGTCCGCCAGGAATTCCTGCTCTTCCTCGCGTTCGTCTCGCACCATGCCAAACCGCTCTCTCAGAACCAGCGCCGCGTGCGGGCCTTGTAGTCCAGATACTCCTCGCCGAAGCGCGCCTCCAGATGGCGCTCCTCGGGAAGAATCGCGAGCAGCAGAATAGCAACTGCGAAGATCGGCGCCATGATCGCCAGCCAGATGTTGAGCGTCACTTGCGCGAGGCCGAGCAGGATCAACGCCTCGCCCATGTAGATGGGGTTGCGGCGGAAGCGGAAGGCACCTTCGGTGACGAGCCGGTCCGCGCCCTTGTGCGGCAGGATGTTCGTCCTGGCGCGATACAAGGTGACGAGCCCCCAGCATGTCAGCGCCAGCCCCGCCAAGCCGAAGGCATATCCCACAACTTGCGCGCCCGTATCGTCGAGTCCGGGCCAGGGAAACGGAAACATGCGGGCCAGCAGCAGCGCCGCAGCGATCGCGCCAGCAAATAGGATGGGCGGCCAAGGTACGGCGCTGGGACGGCTGGCTGCGTCGGTGCTCATATGTCGGCTCCTCCTGCGCGTGGCACTATGCGCGGGCGACGCCGAGGACGCAAAGCCCTTGCCGAGCCGAGATGGCGGCGCTAGCGATGGACGGAGGTTCAGGGAGAAACGACGCAATGATCCCCAACGACTTCCCAGCGCTCAACTTCGACCTCGGCGAGACCGCCGACCAGCTGCGGGCCAGCGTACGCGGCCTGACCGCCGACGAGATCGCGCCGATCGCCGACCAGATCGACAAGTCCAACGAGTTTCCGCGCCAGCTGTGGCCGAAGCTCGGCGCGCTCGGCCTGCATGGCATCACGGTGGAGGAGGAGTACGGCGGCTCGGGCCTCGGCTATCTCGAGCACTGCATCGCCATGGAGGAGATCAGCCGCGGCTCGGCCTCGATCGGCCTGTCGTATGGCGCGCACTCCAACCTGTGCGTCAACCAGATCCGGCGCAACGGCAGCGAGGCGCAGAAGCGCAAGTACCTGCCCAAGCTGATTTCCGGCGAGCACGTCGGCGCGCTGGCCATGTCGGAGTCCGGCGCCGGCTCGGATGTCGTGTCCATGACGCTGCGCGCCGACAAGAAGGGCGACCGCTACGTCCTGAACGGCACCAAGTTCTGGATCACCAACGGTCCCTGCGCCGACACGCTGGTGGTCTACGCCAAGACCGACGCCAAGGCCGGCCCGCGCGGCATCACCGCCTTCCTGATCGAGAAGGGCTTCAAGGGCTTTTCGACCGCCCAGAAGCTCGACAAGCTCGGCATGCGCGGCTCCGACACCGGCGAGCTGATCTTCGAGGACTGCGAGGTGCCGGCCGAGAACGTGCTGGGCGAGGTCGGCAAGGGCGTCAACGTGCTGATGAGCGGGCTCGACTACGAGCGCTCGGTGCTGGCGGCCGGCCCGCTCGGCATCATGCAGGCGGCCATGGACGTGGTGATCCCCTACGTGCACCAGAGGAAGCAGTTCGGCCAGCCGATCGGCTCGTTCCAGCTGGTGCAGGGCAAGCTCGCCGACATGTACACCACCATGAACGCGTGCAAGGCCTACGTGTACGCCGTGGCCAAGGCCTGCGACCGCGGCGAGACGGCGCGCAAGGATGCGGCGGGCGCCATCCTCTACGCCGGCGAGAAGGCGACGCAACTCACGCTCGATGCCATGCAGCTGCTGGGCGGCAACGGCTACATCAATGATTATCCGACCGGCCGCCTGCTGCGCGACGCCAAGCTGTACGAGATCGGCGCGGGGACGAGCGAGATCCGCCGCTGGCTGATCGGCCGCGAGCTGTTCGAGGAGACGGCTTGAGGGTGCCGGATGCGGCTGGGGTCCCCGTCAGGTGGGGCAAGTCTTATTCATGAACGCCAGTTAGGTAGTTGTCCGTGACCGTCTGAGGGGTTTGCCGGATGGCGGCATATCCGCTCGGGCCCGACTGTCTCCCCACTTGATCCTCGCGCAACAATGGGGTGACCGATGTTCGGGTGGCGCTTTGTCTGCCTGCTGGCTGCAGGTTTCGCGGTCGCAACGACTAGCCTGCTGGTGCTGGCGGCGGACGCCCAGGTCGATGCAAAGGTGGCCCCAAAGACAGACGTCACGTCGGAGGCCAAGACGGACACAAAGGCCGAGGCAAAGGCAGCCGTAAAAGCTGGCGCCAAGACGGACGTCAAGGCGGATGCGAAGGCAGATACTAAGGTAGACGCCAAGGCTGGCACAAAGGCAAAGATCAGCAGCCAGACCGTCAACGAGCGCGTTGCCATGTGGCTGAAGACCTGCCTGCAGGATTGGGACACCGCGACCCACATGTCGAAGGATCAGTGGCGAACGACATGCGAGCGCGTGTCCAAGGAACGCGGGAAATTCCTGAGCGAAACCCCGGAATCGCTTTCGCTGACCGGCAAGCGCTGACTCCGGTATTCGCGAGAGCCCTGAGACGCGCTACGCGGGTGGCGGCTTCGCCTGGGGAACGGGACCCTCGACCGATTTGTGGGCGACAACGGAGCTGCAGGCTCGCTTCGACCTATGTCTCCAGAGCGGACGTCGATGTGACGTCACCATAGCCGCTCTTGACGCCGGCTTCCCGAAAAGTGCGCGAACCCTACGCCTCAACTCGGACAGGTGTTGCCGAGGCGGCCTTGGCTGCGAAAGCGGGTGCGTGTAGTGAAGATACAATGCTGGAGCCGACGGCTGACCCCAAGCGCAATGCCTTGCTGCCGCCGAGAGCCTGTCGCCCGGCGACCGACCTCGTTTTCGCCTTCGTCGCGCTTGTCGCGTTCGCAGTTTACTGGGCCTCCTCGTTCGTTCTCGTGGACCGCGACGGCACGGAGCATTTCCATGTCGATACGTGGCTCTATACGGAACTTTCCGAACCGAATTTGTTCGATCGCATCCTCCCGGATAGCCAGCTGTCGCGCATCTTCCGCTTTCACCCGGTGACCGTGGTCCTCGCCGCCGGCTGGATGAAGGTCGTGAGCCCGCTTACCGCGTGGTTCACGCCCGCTCAGCTCCTGAAGGCAATGTTCGCGGCGATCGGGGCGCTGGGCGTGTGGGCGTCCCTGTGGGCATTCGCAGCCTTGTTGCCGCGCCGCTATGCGCTGCTATGGGGCATCATCTACGCCAGCTCGCTCGGCATCTGGTATTTCTCCAGCCTCGAGGAATCCAAGATCGTCACCGCGACGCTCTCAGCGCTCTATATCGCCACCTACCTGCGCATGCGGGAGAACTGGACGCTGCATGGAGCGGCGCTGCTGACCGCGATACTGTTCATGGCGTGCCTCAACGAGATCGTCGCGGCCTTCCTGGTCGCGATCCCTGCGGTCGACGTACTCGTGCAGGAGCGGTGGGAGGCGTTGCAACGCTGGTGGATCGCGGCGCATGCCATGGCGGCAGTTTTTGCCCTGGCTCTCCTTGAAGTTGTCATGCACGGCTGGTCGTCTGTCGCGGGGACCCACCCGGAGGGGGCGAGCCACTTCAGTATGTTGATCTGGTATGCGTCGCAGACGCAGTTCACCTTCAACAGTGTCTATTACTACCTTGCCTCTTGGCTGTTCTTCAGCATCGCCGCGCCGGAGCGTTACGCCTATCACTGGGCCGAGCCTTCTATCCATTTCGGAGGCATTTTCATTCCGGGGCTCGCCAACTATGTCGCCTCGCCATTGCCCACCGCGCTGGTCGTGCTGTTCGCTGAACTGCTAGCCATGATCATCGCACTTCGGAAAAAAATTGCCGTCGTACCGAACGCGTCCGCCATCATGCTGGCGCTGGTCGCCTACGCCTTCGTCCGCGCCGCGTTCTTTTTTGTCTTCAATTCAAAGGAGAACATGTTGTTCAGCCCGAGCGTGATCCTCGCTCACCTGCTGCTGTTGGCCATACCTTTCGCTGCCACAAACCTGCCGGAGAGGGCGAAAGTGGCTTTTCTTGCGCTCCTCGCAGCGCTGCTTTTCGTCAACAACGGCCTCTTCATCGTGGGCTAGGCTCGGGATATGGACAGCACCTGAAGGATCGGGCCGCGATGAGAGAACTCGATTGTGAAGCCGCCAGGCTTCGGGCGGCCTACCTGGATCTGATGCGCGACAGCCTGATCGGGCGGCTCAACGAGGATCCGCCGCTGCAGTCGTGCAAGGTCGACGGCTACAAGCCGGAGAATCGCGAGGACGGTTGGGATTGGCCGTCAAAGGCGCCGTCGATGATCGGCGCCAAGCGCATGAACAATGTGCGCTGCGAGTGCGAGCGCGTGCTGCAGGCGGGTGTGCCTGGCGACTTCATGGAAACCGGCGTCTGGCGAGGTGGGGCCTGCATCATGATGCGCGCCGTGCTGCATGCTTACGGCATCACTGATCGGCGGGTGATCGCGGCGGATTCGTTTGCCGGGTTCCCCGCGCCGACTGACGGTGTGGCCATCGATGCGGCGTTCGACTTCCACACCTACAAGGATTTTGCGGTGTCGGTGGCGGAGGTGAAGGCGGCATTCGCGCGCTACGGCCTGCTCGACGGGCAGGTGGTCTTCGTCGAAGGGTTGTTCAAGGACACCCTTCCGTCCGCGCCAGTCGACCGGCTGGCCCTCTTGCGCCTGGACGGCGACATGTATGCGAGCACCATGGACGGGCTGGTCAATCTCTATCAGAAAGTGTCGCCCGGCGGCACGGTGATCGCCGATGACTATTTCCTGTTCGAGTCGCAGCGCAACGCCATCGACGAGTTCCGCGCCGCGCACGCGATCAGCCGACCCGATCATTCCGATCGACCAGTTCGGCGGCTACTGGATCAAGAGCTGATGCTGGTGATCACTCCTGCGCCAGGGCAGCGCCGCCCGGCTGCTCGCGAACATGATCCTGTGCCGGGAAGACTGTCCCGCCCCCGCCCTTGCGACGGCGAGAACGCCGCGCAATTCTGCTGCACCCAGTCCACCAGCTGCGAGATGCCCTGCGCGGCAGGAACTTCCGGCTTCCAATCGAGCGCCTGCTGCAGCTTGCGAATGTCGCTGACGTAGACCTGCTGATCGCCCGGACGCCAGCTGCCCCAGCGCAATGGGATCTTGCGCTGCAGCCGCCGCTCGAGCAACTCGACCAGCTCGAGCAACGAGAGCGTGTGGTCAGGCCCGCCGCCGACGTTGAAGGCCTGGCCAGCCACCTTCTCTGGCGCACGGATGGCAGCCTCATAGGCTCGCACCAGATCCTGCACATGCAGGACGTCGCGGACCTGCTTGCCGTCGCCGTAGATGGTGATGTCGCGTCCGAGCAAAGAGGCGATCGCGAACCATGCCACCCAGCCCTGGTCCTCCACGCCGAATTGGCGCGGTCCGTAGATGCACGATTGCCGGAACGAAACCGTGGGAATGTTATAGATCCGCGCGAAATCCAGCGTGTATTGGTCGGCCGTGCCCTTCGAGCATCCGTAGGGCGACAGGAAATCGAGCGGCTCGCTCTCGGGGATGCCGTGCGGCCGGTCGACATAGGCATAGCGGTTGCCGCGCAGTACGGATGAGGCTCCGGCAATCTTGCCGTACACCTTGTTGGTCGAGGCGAAGATGAAAACCGCCTCCGGGCTGTAGCGGCGCACCGCATCCAGCAGATTGAACGTGCCCAGCGCGTTGATCATGAAATCGGCGCGCGGGTCGACCACCGATGTCGTCACGGCCACCTGCGCGGCCAGATGGATCACGGCATCGAAGCTGCCCTCGGCGATGACGCGGTCGACGGCAACCTTGTCGCGAACATCAACCTTCTCGAAATCGAAGGTCGTGCCGTCGCTGAGCCAGAGCAGGTTCTGGTCGGCGCCCAGCTCGGGAAAGATTGTCGAGCACAGTGACATTCCAGTTTCGCGCCCCGAAATAGCGGGCCGCGTTGCATCCGACAAATCCGCCGCCGCCGGTAATCAGTACGCGCTTCGTGGACATAAGCTTGACCTTTGCTGGTAATTCCATTTCCGCGCGATCGAGATGCGGACGCAGTTGATTGACATTCGTCTCGGAAAGTGTTGAAAGGCGCGACCTGAACGTGAGGTGAACCCGGCCGGTTCCATGCAGACGGCGCCGCTGATGCCGAGCGCCGCAGCCGAAGAGGGACAGATTCGGAAGCGAGAGGAACCTTGCAGAAGTTGCGCCAGTTGTAGCGTCGCGCGGCGTGCGAGAAGCAATATCACTCAGCGCAACGGAACGAAGCTGGAGTGCGCGTTACAATCTCCGCGCGGTGGGTCTAATCAAAAGACCATTGGACGGAGTGAAGAATACCACTACACGGGGTCGTTGCATTTGCTCACCGCATGATCTCCCTCCCTTGTAAGGCGCTCCGTGGCGACGATACGGTATCGGCCCCGGACGAGCTATCGACGGACACCTGGAAGGCGTACGCATGAGAATACTGGTAACCGGCGGTGCCGGCTTCATAGGCTCGCACCTGACGCCGGCGCCTGCTTGCGGACGGGCATAGCGTCTCGGTCATCGACAATGAATCGAACGGACGCAGGGAATGCGTGCCGGCAGGTGCCAAGTACACCCGTGGCGACGTCATCGTGCCGGCCGAGCATCGAGCCGGTGTTTGCTGAAGGCTTGGACGCGGTCTGCCACATCGCTGGGCAGGTATCGATCATCCGCTCGTTTTCCGATCCGGTCGCGGATCTGCGCACCAACGTCGAAGGCACGCTGAACGTTCTCAAGTTGTGCCTCAAGTACAAGGTCTCGCGCCTGATCTACGCCAGCTCGATGACGCTGTACGGCCAGTGCGAGACCATTCCGACGCCCGAGATCGAGCCCTGCCGGCCCGACTCCTACTACGGCATCACCAAGCATGCGGCCGAGCGATACGTGCACTCGACGGCCGAGCGCCCCGATCTCGGTTTCGACTTTAGTGTCACGTCGCTGCGCATGTTTTCGGTCTATGGGCCGGGCCAGTCGTTCAGCAATCCCTATCAGGGCGTGCTCGGCATCTTCTCGGGCAATCTGCTGCGCGGCGAGCCGATCACCATTTTCGGCGATGGCCAGCAGACGCGCGACTTCATCTACATCGACGACATCGTCGACGGCTGGGTGCGGGCGCTGAATACGCCCAAGGCAGCCGGGGGCGTGTTCAACCTGGGCAGCGGCCGATCGCTATCCATCAACCAGCTGGCCGAGGCGGCCATCGCCGCGTTCGGTCATCCGCCGGGTGGCTACAAGGTGATCCGCGCACCCGCGACGGCCAGGCGAGCAGCGCACCGTCCGGGCCGATATCAGCCAAGCCAAAGCTGTGTTGGGCTGGCAGCCGCGCACCTCATTCGAGGCAGGCCTCGCCAAGACCGTGGGCTGGGCGCGCGAGGAGTTCGCGGGCGCCGGTGCGGCAATGGCCGCGGGGCGGGGTGGGCAATGAAGGTCCTGCTCGTTACCTGGGTCGATGCCTGGACGCGCAACGTCGCGACGATTCACAAGTGGGTCGAGGCCGGACGGGCGCTGGGGCATGAGGTTGTCATCTTCGGTCCGCCCAATGCGGATCTGCCGAAGCTGACCTTCACGACCGATCTCGACGCACGTCGACATCGCCCTGCTGGTCGCGCAGCTGCCGCCCGATTTCCCCGACATGCCCTACCTCGCCCGCCTCCTCGACGGCGTACCTCGCGAGCGCCGCATGGTGCTCGACATGTGGGCGAGATACGACGACACCATCCGTGTCGAGCACGACTTCAATCATCTGGAGAAGTTCGACGGCCACCTCGGCTGGGAATGGCAGGACGCCTTTCGGGCCGTCTCCGGCACCATCCTGCAGCCGACGCTTGCGCCGCGCCGGCCCGACGTGCAGTCGTTCCTGTTCCACGGCTTCGATGCCGGCTCGGTCGCCAAGCCCTACGCTTCGGCGCGCGAAGCGGCTGCTGCATGGAGGCAGAAGCCCTATGGCGTCATGTATGCCGGCAGCAACTGGCAGCGCTGGGAGCAGGTGCGCGCCTTCCTGGAAGCGCATGCGTCGGTGCGGGCCAAGGTCGGTCCCGCATGCCTGATCGGCTGGGACTGGCGCGCCCGGCCGGAGTGGGCCGTGCAAAAGGGCATCATGGGCATCGATACCGATCCGGATCTGCTCGCCCGGCTCGAAGTCGAGGTACGCGACGGTGTGCGCTTCGATGGCATCGTCGACCTGCTAGGCCAAGCCCAATTCGCGCCGGTGCTGCACCGCCCGCTGTTCCGCCATCTGGGCTTCGTGACGAACCGCACGTTCGAGACCTTCTATGCCGACACCATTCCCGTGCTGATGCTGCCGCGGGATTTCGTATCGTCGATCTATGGCGCTGCAGCTTTGCGGCTGGTGCCGGGCGATGATCTCGCCGCGCACCTGACCGACGTCATGAATGCGCCGGAGGCCTATTGGGAGGCCGTGCTTCAAACCCGGGCCCATCTCGCCGAGCACCACTCCTATGCCCGGCGGTTCGAGCAGCTCGGCAAGCTTGCGGCCGCGCGCCCGGCACCGGGAGCGGCGCGTTGAAAATCCTGTTCGTGATGAAGCATCGGGGCAATGCGGGCAGCACGCACGCGGTTGCCAACTACATGCGCATCGCGCCGAAGTATGGCCACGCCGTCTCCATCTACGGCGATCCGGTCTGGTACGTGCCGGAGCTGCAGTTCTCCATGGACATCCGCAGCTTCGACCGCGTCGTCTACGTGTACGAGTTGGAGCTGTACCGCATCAAGCGCATGCAGGACGCCGTCCTGCTGGACCAGTTTCCGCGACGGCACCGGCTGATCGTCGACACCGACGGCATGTACAATCCCTTGGTCCACATCGACGGCTACGACTTCAACCATCGCAACGAGCACGAGCGGGCGCAATGGATCGACTATATCGAGGCGCTCGGCGACACCATCGTGCAGACAACCCTGGAGCGGCCTCCCGAATCCCAAGGCCGGCTCGCCTCACGTTCTTCGGCTACAATCCGGCTCTCGAGCTCGATCCGGCCTCGGTGCCGCCGAAGGCGTACGACATCCTGCACGTCGGCCATAACTGGTGGCGTTGGAGGGAGGTGTCGACCGAGCTGCTGCCCGCCATCGAGCAGGTTCGCGAGCAGATCGGCAGGATAGGGTTCGTCGGCCTGTGGTGGGACGCGCCGCCGCCGGAGGGGCCGGCAGCAGGCCCCGAAGAGGCGTTCCAGTCCGATCCCGATGAGCTGCGCCGCTTGCGTATCGAGACTCCGCAGGCCGTGATGTACCACGACGTCATCCAGACCATGAGCAGCGCGCGCATCAACATCTTCACGCAGCGGCCGGTCTTGCGGCACCTGCGGCTTCTCACCCTCAAGTATTTCGAGATCTTCTGCGCTGATACGATCCCGCTGCTGATGCTCGACCACGATCATGCCGAGGCCGTCTACGGTCCAGCCGGCCGCGAGCTGGTGCTGACGGGCAATGTCGCCGGCAAGATTGTCGATGCCCTGCATCGCCCCGATCATTACCGGGATGTCGTCGGGACGGTCCGGCGCCATCTCGCCTCGCACTACTCCTACGACCAGCGCGTCGAGGAACTGATCGCGGCGGTCGGCAATTGAGGCTGCCAAGCGGGAAGAACGGAGCCATGGCGCCATGAAGCTGGTGTTCGTCTACTGGGGCTACGAGAACGCCGGCAGCATGCTGGACCTGCGCGGCTACGCGCGCGCCGCCAAGGCTCTGGGCCACGAGATGATCGTATACGGCCCGCCCAATCCGAAAATCGCCCTCGACTATTCGCAGGACTTGGCCGACGCCGACGCCGTCATTTTCGTCTTCGAGTGGACGACCTCGCTGCAACACGGCGACCGGTTGGACTGGACACGGCTGATCGAAGCGGTGCCGCGTCGCCGCCGCGTCGTCATCGACTGCGATGGCGCCTACAATGATCCGATCGAGTTCAACGGCGACTACAATCACCGCAGCGAGGCGTCCAGCACCTACTGGACGGAGGTCTGCGACAGTCTTGCGGACAAGATCTTCCAGCCGACCTTGCGTCCGCGGCGCGAAGAACGTCCGGCCCGTTCCTGTTCCACATCTACGATCCGACCTGGGAGACGCCCTTCGACTTCCCCGACAAGGAATTCAGCATGGTCTATGTCGGCCACACCAAGTTCCGCTGGGGCGGCATGTCGAAGGTGCTGCGCGGCATCGAAAAGGTACGCGATCGCGTCGGCCGTGTCGCCCTGGTGGGCGAGGGCTGGCAGTATCCCATGGACTACATGCAGTGGGACGACATCAAAGCCAACTACTACGTCGATCGCGACTATCTGAAGAAGATCGACGTCGAGGCCCTGCCGGCGGTGCCGTTTCAGAAGGTGGCCGCCACCATCAACAAGGGCGTCTTCAATCCCGTCGTGTATCGGCCGCTGTTCGAATGCCTCGGCATGGTCACCTGCCGGACCTTCGAGACGCCGGCGGCAGGCACCATTCCGCTATTCCTGCTCGACCGCGATTACGTCGCCGAGATTTTCGGCGAGCGCGCCACCCAGCTGGTGCTGGATGGCGAGCATGTGCACGACAAGATCGCCGACGTGCTCGCGCGGCCCGACCACTACGCCGAGATCGTCATGGCGATCCGCGAGGATTTTCGCGTTCGGCACAGCCCCGAGGCGCGCCTGCGTGAGCTCGTTTCGTACATCGAGGCATGACGGTGGAACTGCACGGCATGAGCCTGGGCCGCATGGCTCAGCCCCGGCACAAACGATGAGGCTGCGCTACGGCTTCAACGAGATCGACGGCTGGGCCGCGTTCGCGCTCGGCGATCATCGCGAGAAGATCCGCCGCCGCCTGCAGCTGATGGGCACCCAGGTGGTCCGCGTGTTCGCGTTCGACAAGCCGGTGCCCGATCCGGTCAAGGAATGGCATTGGTTCGCCGCCGTGCTGCAGGCCGTGCTCGACGCCGGCGCCAAGCCGATGATCACCTTCGCCAAGTTCCATCCTCCGTTCGACAAGCCGGCCAACATTCGCGATTTCACCTCGCGCTGCTGCGACATCGTCTGGGGCTGCCTGGAGCAGTGGGGTGGCGAGGAGGTGAAGGATTGGTATTGGTGCGTGTGGAACGAGCCGAACAATCCCGACATCGGCGGCGATGTCAGCTATGCGCAATACCGCCGCATCTACGAGACGGTGGCAGCCGGCGTCCTCGATCTGCTGGAGCCGCATCTGGGCCAGCAGCAAGGCAAGGTTCGGCGGACCGGCGATCGACGGAACCCAACGCGCGTTCTGGATGGATTGGATCGCCCACATGGCGGCCGACCTCGACGACCGCATGCTCGGCTTCGTCAACTGGCACATGTATGCCGATTGGCGTCCAGCGGTGCCGAGCGAGGGGACGCGACGCCAAGCTGTGGGGCGCGCCGGATGCGCCGAATGGAGCGCTGTTCGAAGCCCTGGCGATGGCGCAGACGCCGCAATACGAGGCTCGGGCGCGCGGTGTTGGTCGCCTGCTGCAGGGCCGCGACATCCTGAATGTGTGCGGTGAACTCAATACCGTGGCCCATCACGAGCACGCCTATACGCTCGGCCTGAACCAGAACACGTTCGGGGCGGCGTACTATGCCTCTGCGCTCATCCACCTGATCCGCGGCGGTGCCGACCTGGAGATGCGCTGGACCGCGATCTCCAAGAAACTGGACTGGGGCGCGCGCGACGACGCCTACGGCCTGATGTCGATTGCCGGCGAGCCGACCCCGGCCTGCCTCGCCAAGCAGATGTTCGCCCAGCACGTCCGGTTTGGCGACCTCGTCCGCTTTCCCGCACCGGCCGGGGCGCCGGATGTGGATGCCATCGTCGCGTCGAACGCCGGGCGCCTGAGCGCCGTGTTCGTCAATACGACTTCCGGTCGGCGGATCGTCCGGCCCGGCGATTGGGACGAAAGCCTGGCGGGCTGCCGGGAGGTCCTGAGGCTGGATGCAAGCACCGGCAACCGCGTGGTGCGGGAACCGTTTGACGGAACTGTCAGCTTGCAGGGATATGGTGTCGCCGTGGCGACCACGGCAGGGGACACGGAAGTGGACTGATTGGCCGAGACTTGCTGCAGAATGTGCAATGCTCGGTGCCGACGTCGCGCGAGACGATCTGCTGCCTGAGCTTACCGCAGACCAGATACGGGAGTGACGGGTGGACAAGGCATTCGGTTGGATTGGGGAGATCTTCCAGACCCTCCTGAGGCTGCTGCCGTGGCTGGTGATCGTACCGGCAACACATGGCGGGGTGGCATTCGTGCGCGGCCATCGCATCAAGGAATGGAAGCCGGGGCTGCACTGGTACTGGCCCGTGGCGACCGTCTACAAGACCACGGCGATCGTGCGCCAGACGCAACGAATTCAATCCAAGGTCGTCATGACCAAGGATTTGCGAACCGTCACCGTCGGTGCCCTGGTGACCTACTATGTGAACGATGTCGTGGCCGCGATCGCCCATATCGCCGATCTGCCTTCCGACATCATGGAGCGCTCGCAAGGTGCGATCCTGGCGGAGGTGAGCGAGAGGACGCTGGAAGAGATCCAGGCCAACCGCTTGGCCTTCAATGCGGGCCTCACCGAAAGGGTGGGCCAGGTGCTGAACGGCTATGGCGTGCAGATCATCCAGGCGCAGCTGACCGAATTCGCCCCGTGCCGTGCCATCGCCATCAACGGGCATGCGGCGATCGGCCAGTACGCGCTCTGGACAGGCTTCTGAACCCCGCTATCGGCCTATGCAGGACGGTTGAGTGCCACGGGCTTGCGCTCGAACGAGATCCTGCCTCGCTTCATGGCCAGGATGGGTTCGGCGATTTCTGCCAGCGCAGTTCCTGGACCCGACGCGTCGAGTACGACCATGTCGGCTGGATTGCCAACCTCCAGTCCGTAGTCGCTGAGGCCCATGAGACGGGCCGGCAGCGTGGTCACCAGCTCCAGGCAGGTCGCAAACGCCCTCAGGGCCGACCTGGGCAGCATTGGCGTAAAGGTTCGCCATGCGCAGCAGCGAGCAGTCGCCGAACGGCGTGAACGGATTGAGGACGTTGTTGGTGGCCACCGAACAGAGCACGCCTTGTGCAACGAGCTTGTGCGCCGGCGCCAGACCGCGCGGCACGTTGTGCGTCGCCTCCCGCCCCATGAGATAGAGGTCGGTGGCCGGCAGCACGGTAACGGCCACACCAGCATCCGCGAGCAGGCGTGTCGCCTTGGCCAGAGCTTCGAGGCTCATGGCGGAGAGCTTGGAGACGTGGCCGATCGCCACCCTGCCGCCCATCCGGTGCCGCTCGGTCTGGCGGCAGACTTCCTCCAGATGGGTCCAGGAAGGATCCAGGTCGAAGTCGAGATGCAAGTCGAGATCGACGTCGAAGTCACGCGCCAGCTCGAAGAGCCTGTTGATCTGCGCCTGGGGCTGTGCGTCCATGTAGGGACAGCCTCCGAGCAGATCGGCGCCGCTTTTCAGGCTGGCGACCAGCAGCTCCTCGGTGCCGGGATCGTTGGTCAACCCTTCCTGAGGGAAGGCACAGATGCTGAGGTCGATCGCCCAGGCGTAGGTCTGTCGCAGCGCCTTGATCGCTTCGAAGCCGCGCAGCCCGATCCTGGGATCGATCTCCACGTGCGTGCGCATGCGGGTTGTGCCCTTGGCGATGGCCTTCTCCAAGGTGCGGGCGCCGCGCGCATAGATATCTTCGACAGTGAAGTCGCGTTTGAGCGTGGCAACGGTGCGGATCGCTTCCGCAACACTGCCTACGTGCGAGCAGCGATCGAGCAGGCACGACTTGTCGAGGTGCACGTGCGAATCGACGAAGCCTGGGATTACGAGCCTGCCCGCGATGTCGACGGTGGGTCCGTCGGTGGCGAGGTCAGGTTCGATTGCAACGATCTTCCCGTCTCGAATGCCGATGGCGGCGTTGCGGTCACCCGGCCATAGTCGGGCGTTGCGCACGACAAGATCGAAGACGGTCTGGGAGTTCATGCTGAGCCTGAACGCGATCGAAAGCCACACACCCTAGCGACCAGGAGCAGTCTCGGCAGCACCAAAGTGTGTGCAGATCCACCACCGAAACGCCTACTAAATGTGCATGCACTTTTGCGGAGTGATCGCTATCATGGCACGCAAAGAGGGAGCCTGATTGCCATGCTTACTGCTCTGCGCGAAACCGAACCGCGATCGGATGCAGACATCGTGCGCGCGTATCTCGAAGCCTCGATGCGGCCCGATCCTGACGCCGCGGCGAAGTTCATGAAGCCCGGCACGACCATCACGTTCACCGGCGGGCGGGTCTTCGATCATCCGCGCGGGCCTACCGGCTTCAACGCCTCCAGGTACGCATGGGTGAAGAAGCGCATGGACCGCTTCGATGTCTGCCCAGGCGATGGCGAGACCGTGGTGTACAGCGTGGGCACGCTCTATGGCGCCTGGCCGGATGGCACGCCATTCGAAGGCAACCGCTACGTCGACCGATTTGTGGTCCAGGATGGACTGATCGTTGCCATGGACGTCTGGAACGACAGCGCCGAGCAACTCCTCGCGCGTATGGACAGCGCAGGCCAGGCGAAGACCTAGCCGGAGACTTTGCGCAGCAAGGGCCGCTTGGCAGGCGCTGCCCTTCGTACCGCCGAGGCGCGGTCTTCACTGGCGTAGGGCGCGAGAATCTCCAGCAAGTCGCGGCCGCGCGGCTTGCCGGGCGCAACGAGCGCGCGGCCTGCCACTGAATCCAGGTGGTGGTGCATCAGTGCCGTGACCTTGTCGGCATTGCCTTCAGCGAGCGCATCAATGATGGCGCGATGCTCCTTCACCGCGCATTCGGAAGAGTGGGGGCGGCTATAGAGCGACAGCGTCAGACAGCAGCGGTAGGCGATCTCGCTGATGTAGCGAATGAGGATCGGGCTGTTCGTCATTCTCGCAAGCAGGATGTGGAACTCCGTCGCCAAGCGGATGGAGACGGCGTCGGGCCCCTCGCGAGCAGCTTCCTCTTCGGCAACGTGCGCTCTGCAGTTCGGAGAGCTGGGACCGTGACAGGCGGCCAACGAGCTGCCGTACGACCAGGCGCTCCAGCTCGATGCGAATGTCGAAGGCGTCGCGCGCTTCCTGCCAGCTCGGCGTGGCGACCACGGCGATACGGTTGCGGCGCAGCTCGACCAGGCCTTCCGCCGCCAATTGCCCGAGAGCCTGACGTGCGATGGTGCGGCTGACGCCGAAGCGCTCGCCTAGGCTATCTTCCGGCAACTTGGCGCCGGGCTCGAGAGCCTGCTCGATGATGGCGCGTCGCAAGGCGCGGCAGATCAGGCCCACCCGATCCGTGGCCTGCTGCCTGCTGCTGCCGCCAGTCCTGCTCATGATCACGCCATGTCTGCTCGGTTGCATGCTAGCGCAAACCTGCACACCGCGCGCGCCTGAATTGTATGCAGTTTGCGTGGCGGCTGCCTACGGATCTGGCGCTGGATGACCGCGTCAGCCGGCGGGATTCCAGCGGCGCAACGGAAAATGTCTCTGGCATCCGCCTTGCATTTGCCGATCGGCATGACGGGCGTGCAAATGGCGTCGGCATTCGAGTCCGGGTTCGTGCAGCCAGCTGTTCGATCCGCAGGCGGGAGCATTTGCCGCGCGGACATCGATTGCAGTCGAGCTGTCGAAGACGTCTGTCACGTTTGGGCGCGGGGCGAGCGTGGTGCCGGCGCTGGCGGAAACGACGCTGCGCATTCCCGATGGCGAGTTCCTCGCCTTGGTCGGCCCGTCAGGGTGCGGCAAGTCCACCATCCTTCGTCTCGTCAGCGGGCTGGTGAAGCCGACCACCGGCGTCGTAGTCGTTGGCGGCCGCGAAGTTGCGGCCAAGGCGCTGCGCATCGGCATGGCCTTCCAGAATCCGACGCTGCTGCCCTGGCTGTCGATCGAGCAGAACATCATTCTGCCGCTCAAGATCGTAGAGCCGTACCGCTCGCAGTTTCGCAAGCTGCGCCGCACGGTGTTTCGCGACAAGGTGCACGCCCTGCTGGACCAGGTCGGCTTGAGGGGCTTTGCCTCGCACTACCCCTGGCAACTCTCGGGCGGCATGCTGCAGCGGGCCAACCTGTGCCGCGCCTTGATCCACGAGCCGAGCCTGCTGCTGCTCGATGAGCCGTTCGGAGCGCTGGATCAGTTCACGCGCGAGGAGCTGTGGGCGATCCTGCAGGAGTCTGTGGCTGACGCATCGGCCGACCGTGCTGCTGGTTACGCACGACTTGCGGGAGGCAGCCTTCCTCGCCAGCCGCATCTGCGTCATGAGCGCTCGTCCGGGCCGCATCATCGACGACAGCACCGTCGGCTTCGAACGGCCGCGCACGATCTCGATGACATTCGAGCCGAGGTTCGTGGAGCTGAACCAGCGGCTGCGCGAGCTGATCATGGACGCGCGATCGATGCCGCAAGGCGGGAGCACCTGACCATGCCCCCCAACCTCTTGCAGAAGGCTTCGTCCGGTGCCCTGATCGTGCTGTTCTTCTGCGGCTGGGAGCTGTTCTGCATCGCCAGCGGCATGTCCGACCTGGTGCTGCCGCGGCCGTCGCAGGTCGTCGACACCCTCATCGCGCGATTTCCGGTACTGCTGCCGCATATCCTGCAGACCTTGGCGACCACCATGGTGGGCTTCGCGCTGGGCGTTGCCCTCGGCGTGCTGCTCGGCGCCATCATCGGCGTATCGAGGGTCGCCTATGACACCGCCTACCCCCTGCTGATCGGCTTCGCGTCGATACCGAAAGTCGCGGTCGTTCCGATCTTCGTGCTGTGGTTCGGATCGGGCACGGTGCCGGCGGTGCTGACCTCGCTGTCGATCTGCTTTTTTCCGATCGTCGTGAACATCGCCACGGGGCTCGCGACCACCGAGCCCGAGCTGGAGGACGTGCTGAAGGCGCTCGGCGCCAGCAAGCTGGACATTCTCTGGAACGTCGGGCTGCCGCGCACCATGCCCTTCTTCTTCGCCTCGCTGAAGGTGGCGATCGCCTACGCGTTCGTCGGCACGGTGCTGGCCGAGACGGTGGCGTCCAACCGCGGCATCGGCAATGTGATGATGACCGCCGCATCCAACTTCAACGTGCCGATGGTGTTCGCCGGACTGTTCATTCTCGCCGGCCTCGGCGTCGCCCTCTACGCCATCTTCGCCTTCATCGAAGGCCGCGTCACGGGCTGGGCAACCCGCAAGAACGATCTGGCGGCCGCATGATCTCAACCCGCATTCCCGCATCGATACCTTGGAGGACAACATGTTTGGCAGACTGACGGCAGCACTCATCGGCGCGTTCGTCGCCTGCGGATCAGCCGCGGCACAGGAGACGCCGATCAAATTCACGCTCGGCTGGAAGACCCAGGGCAGCGACGCTGCATTCTTCTATGCGCGCGACAAGGGCTTCTTCAAAGAGGAGGGCCTCAACGTCACGATCGACCAGGGCGAGGGCTCCGGGCGCGACGGTGACGCGCATCATGTCGGGCGCCTACGATGCCGGCTTCGGCGACGTCAACGCCATCATCCAGAACGCCTCGACACGGCCGCAGGACGCTCCTGTCATGGTCTACATGATGTGGAACCAGCCGCCGTTCGCCATCGTCACCAAGACGAGCAGCGGCATCAACACCATCAAGGACTTCGAGGGCAAGACGCTGGGCGGCGCGCAGGGCACGCCGACCACCAGGCTGCTGCCCGTGTTCGTGCGCAAGAACGGCCTCGACGGCGAGAAGATCAAGATATCGAACATGGCGCCCAACCTGCAGGAGCCGATGCTCATCAAGGGCGAGATCGATGCGGCCCTGGTGTTCAACATCACCAGCTATTTCAATCTCGTGCTGAACCGCCAGGATCCCGACAAGGACTTCAAGTTCTTCACGTTCGGCCAGTACGGCCTCGATCTCTATTCGAACGGCGTGATGGTCTCGCGCAAGCTGATCCAGTCGAACCCGAAGGCGGTTGCCGGGCTTGTGCGTGCCGTCAACAAGGCGATGATCGCCATCGGCAAGGATCAGAACGCCGGCATGGTCGCGGTCGTCAATTTCGACAACCTCGTCAACGAGCCGGTCGAGAAGCGCCGCCTGCAGTATTCCTTCGACACTCTGATCGTCTCGCCGGAGATGAAGGAGATCGGCATCGGCGACATCAAGGACGATCGCATGACGCGCGCCATCGCCATCGTGGTGGAGGGCTATCAGCTCGAGCGCACGCCGGCTGCCAGCGACGTGTTCTCGCGCGAGTTCCTGCCGCCGAGGCCGGAGCGGGAATTGGTCTACACCGCCAACTGACGGTCGAAGCGGCACGGCACAACGGCGATCCCACCAATGGCAAGGATCACGGCAACTTATCTCTACCGTGGTCCTGACCAGCCTCTGCTGATTCCGGCCGAGCTGCATCACGACGGTGGAGTGATCACGCGAAATCCGTGAGGGCGCGGCCAGCGCCAGCAATTCGGCGCGCACGCTGGTGATGCCGGCGCTCGTCAACGCACATGATCACGCCCGGCCGTCCGCGTCGTCGTTCGGCACCATGCAGATGCCGCTCGAAAGCTGGATCCTGCGCTCCATCCTGGGTACGCCGCCGGACCCATACCTGACCGCCGCACGCGGGCTGGCCCGGTCCGCCCGCGCGGGCTGCGCGGCCATGATGGTGCACTACACGAGACCGAGCGGCACCATGCCGATTGTCGAGGAAGCGCGCGCCATTGCACGGGCGGCTGGCGACGTCGGCATTCGGCTGGCGTTTGCGCTCGCCGTTCGCGACCAGAACCCGATCGTATATGGAGACAGCACTGAGGTGCTCGCGCAGCTGTCTCCCGCGCACCGGGAGCTGGTGCGGAACCTGTTCGAACGGCCGGCCGCATCGCCCAGGGACTATATCGCGACCGTCGAGGAGATTGCGGCAGCGATCGGAGGCCCGATGGTCGATGTCCAATTCGGCCCGGCGGGTGTGCAGTGGTGCTCGCATGCTCTGCTGGAGACGATTGCGGAAGCCTCCAGCCGGACGGGCAGGCGGGTCCACATGCATCTGCTGGAGACCGTCTACCAGCGCGCCTGGGCCGACAAGACGTTTCCCAACGGCATCGTGCCATACTTGCGGGATATCGGTTTGCTGTCGGACCGGCTGACCCTGGCCCACTGCACCCAGGCGCGGCCTGACGAGCTCGACCTGATTGCCGAAGCGGGCGCACGCATCGTCTCCAATTTCAGCTCGAACTTGCACCTCAGGTCGGGCCTGGCGCCGATTGCGGATGCGCATCGGCGCGGCTGCCAGATCGCGGTCGGCGTGGATGGCCTGGCGCTGGACGAGGACGATGATGCGCTACGCGAAGCTCGCCTCGTGCAGATGATGCATGGCGGGCTCGGCTTCCAGCGCACCTGGACCCCGCGGGAGTTCCTGGGGCAGGCCGTGCGCAATGGCCGGCGCGCAACAGGTGCGCCCGGGTGGGGGCAGCTCGCGGCCGGCGAACCGGCCGACTACATCGTCATCAATCTGGATCGCCTGGATGGCGATGCGATCGTCGAGGTGGACCCGCTCGATCTGCTGTTTGCCAGAGGCAACATGGGCCACATCGACGAAGTGGTTGTGGCGGGCCGAACGGTTGCCAAGGACGGCAGGGTGACGGGAGTCGATCTCCCCGCCGTGGAGAGAGAGCTGGCCAGCCGATACCGCGAGGGCATGGCGGCCCACGCGGATTTTCTGAAGGCGTGGCCGGTGCTGGAGAAGCAACTCGCCGGTTGGTTCGTTACGCACGCGGGGTGTCACTGACTGCGGAATCGCGTCTGGGCCCAGCATCCGGAGCGGATTCTGCAGCCGCATCATGATCCGCAGTCACTGCAGTCAAGAACGTGCAAGGGATCGGTCGAAGGAACGAGAACTTCCAGAACTCCGTCGATCGATGGGGAGTGGCTCCGGATCGACCGACGTCCCCGGGCTACTACCCGCGCCGCCGCAGCCCGCCAGAATGGCGCCGCCGAGCAGCCCATCGGATTGATCGGCATCGCCGAGCAGCGGGGTGCCGCTCAAGAGCGACGAGAGCGCATCGGCACTCGTGTCTCCTCCAAGATTGAGGCCCACGTTGATGCTGATGTCGGCCTGCGCACCTGCGGAAGCTTCGTCGCCGTCGGCGCTGCCTTCGCATCCAGAGGGGCCGTCAGCGCCAGTGCTGCCGGTCGCATCGTGATCGCCGGCATATTCGCCGCCGGCGAGCAGACCGGACAGCGCAGGCAGAGACAGAACCGAGACGTCCGGCAGGCAAAGGCCCAGGGGTGCAATCGCCAGGCCGATCGTGTCCAGACCGATGTCCACATCGATGCTGGTGCTGCTACTCGCGCTGCTGTCGCTCTCGCTGCAGGGCTGGCAATCGCCCAGGTCCAGGTCGAGACTGACGAAGCTCGGCACCGGCACACTGTCGCTGCTATCATCGGCAACGGGGGTGCTGGCGCTGGGCGCGTCGCTATCGGGGGCACCAGGAAAGCCATCTGAAGATGGCTGGAAACCTTGCTTCTCGAGGGCTTTTCTGTAGCTCATCTTGCTCTCCCGGGGGAAGTTCGTCGCTTGCCTGCTCGCGTCTCGCGCGGCGGGCCATCTGCCGCCAACACTTCCGAAAGCCCCTCACAAGCCGTTGGTTCCTGAACTGTCGGAAACGACAGGTCCGATGCAACGACCGCCGGCTGATCGGATGGGTGGGAGAGGTGTGGCCCCGGCAGTTGGGTGGAGAGGAGGTCGCCGGGGCCATCGAGGGAGGCACATTCGCCTAGTGTTGGGCTAGGCACCCACAAGCTAGCACCGCGCAGATTGGCGGCGCACCTGTCGGAAGCGCCAGGGTTGCCCGCTGCGTGGCTCGGTTCGGCTAACGCTCCGTTAGGGATGGCCGGTCAATTGCACGGACCCGATAAACGAAACGTCCACCTTCGGTGCGCAGTGTCATTGGACACACGGATCAGCCGGCGGCTGCGATGAAAGGTGATCGCATTGTCACGCAAGCCCAAGCCTGACGTACAGCAACCAAGCGCCACACAGGGTGCGGGTGTGGACGAGGTGTGGTTGGTGGACAGCGACGGCGGCGCGGTCCTGGTCGCTCAAGAGGTAACGAGCCAACTCGATCTGGCTGTGGCCGAGGGCAATGCTGGCCTCGATGCTGCCGGCGGTCCGGAGGCTGAAGCCCAGGCCTACGACGGCCACGTGCCGCTGGTGCTCGACGCTCTTGAGTTGGCCGGTGTCGACGCCACGTTCGATGTGCTGGCGAACTCGCTCGATCTGTTCGACGTGCCGGCGTTGGACTCACCCGCCCCAGCAGGCGACGCGTCTGGTGCGTAGGTGAAATCTCACGGTGAGATGAGCTGCTGCGAGACGGCTTTCGCAACCGCCTGCGTCGTCGTCAGGCAATCGAGCTTCTCGCGCGCGGCATTGAGGTGGAAACGCACCGTCCGCTCGCTGATGCCGAGAATGACGCTGGCCTCCCACGCCGTCTTGCCGGCCGCCATCCACTTCAGGCAGTCGAGTTCGCGCGCCGTGATCAGCATGTCCTTGGACGCATCGTGTCCGTAGATGCGCATGATGTGCTGGTGGAAATAGTTGCCCAGGATCTGGAAATCCCGCTCCAGCATGGGCTTGTGCTGCGCCCAGGCATCCGCCTGCATCGCCGCGCCGAGGCAGAGCAGGGCCGATTCGCCGCCGAGCGTGCGTAGCGGAAACGACAAGACCTGCCAGCCGTCCACGATGCCACCCGCGAGTTCAGATAGAGCCTCGACATTCGCTGGCTCCGGCAGATGAGCCCAGTCGAGTCTCTCCTTGAACGCGGGCCCGAGTCCGTCGATGCGTTCGAGGTTGAGGCGCTCCTTGCTTACGCAATGCTTGACCCAGTGATCCGCCAGCGTGCATTGCACGAAGCGGTCCTCGCGCGGGCGCAGAGGGATGTTCAAGCCGACATAGCAGATGGCCGAGATTGGATAGGTCGATCTGGCGACTTTGAGGAAGGCGACGCCGTCTGTGCGTTCCTTGATGCCCTGCGGACTGCTTACCAGCCGCTCCAACAGACATTCCAACATCGTGAGGTCCACTCCCGCGACCAGCGAAAACGCTAGCTGGCGCTGCGTGTGCGGTGTCTGAACCGCAAGCCCGGCAATTGAAGCAAAAGTCGAGCTCGCCCATGACCTGCGGCTGCGCAGCGCGGCAGGCGGAGGCACTGATGCGCGCCACGATCGATAAAGTTGCCGGATCGCATGAAGTGATTTCGAAAGGATGACGGCCGGTCACGCGGAACGCGGTCGCGCAGCGGGCATTCCCACGCCATCGAGTGCGAGGGTCGGCAAACCTGCAATCCACCGGCGGAAGGAGAGCCGCCGGAAAAAAGGAGTAACGACGATGTTTCGTGCGCAAGATGTTCAAGCCAGTGGCCCGCTGGTCGATGTAGACGCGATGCTCGGCAACACCCATGCCGATGTCCAGGTGGGCGGTGCGGACGGCAACGTTCTGTCGCGCCAGTATTGACGACCTCGCCGGCATCGATGCGGATGTCGATGTGAGCGCCGGCGGCAATGCGATCGATGTGGACGGCCATGTTGCCGTCGGCGATGGCATCGCCGTGGATGCCGACATCGGTCTCGGTGGCGGCCTCGATGGCGCGCTGATCAACGCGGCAGCGGACGTGGACCTCGGCGGGCTGCTCGGCTCCGGCTGCGGATGCGGCGACAGCGGCGGGTCCACCGATGCCGGCGCCGACGTCAGTGCCGGGATCAGCATCCCGGACCTCGGTCTTGGCGGTCTGCTGAACCTGTCGTCGCTCGACCTGTCGAGCTTGGACCTGGGCTGCGACCAGGCCTAGTCGAAGCGCCAAGCCACCCCGGCCTGCAATGCGGGCCGGGGTGGCACCGCAATGGCGCCAGGTAGGCGGGAGGACATGATGGACACGCAAACGACAGATGCAGGCGTCAGGCCGGCAAAGCCCTCCGACGCGTTCGGCGACGCCGATCGTCGGCGCGGGATGGTCAGCTTCCTGACCTGGGCGTTCTTCCTGTCGGAAGCCTTCAAGGGCATGCAGGCAGAGGCGGCGGGGCTGAAGGCGACCGATGATCTCGATGGCGCCACCTCGGCGGCGTCGCTGGCGGATACTCAGCCCCGGGAACTGCCTCCCGAGCCCGCTGCCTACAACGAGTGGCCGATCAGGCTGCCGGCCGATCCGGTCGGCAAGCTGCCTGCGGCCGGTCAATTGCCGCAGATTCCCGAGGTCAACCTCGGCCAGCCCGATGACTTCAACCTTGCTCGGGGCCGGGTCGACGCAGCCTCTGCATTCGGTGGCGGGTCGGGCGGCGGCGGCACAGCAGCCTCGATGGACGGCGATGCCGCGATCGGCTCCGCGCTGGCGGATGGTACCGGCGACGGCTTGGACCTGAACGTCGGCCTTTCCCTGACTTCCATCGGCGACACGCTGGACGGCGTACTTGGCAGCCCGGTGCTCAGCTTTAACAACATCGTCGGCGAGACCGTGCTGCCGGTCGTGTCGGACCTCACCACCGTGGTGTCTTCCGCGGTCAATTCGCTGACCGCGGGTTTGCTCGGCGCAACGCTCGGCTCGTCAGGCCTGATCGACATTCTCGGTGGATCGGGCAGCAACGACAGCGGCAACGAGCTGTTCTCGGGCGGCAAATACACCGACTACCACCTCGCCCTGCAGACGGGCGACACGGTGGCAACGGTGTCGAGCGGCCATGACGTAGTAGGCATCGGTTTGGACTTCGGCGACCTCGCCGGCGGGCTGATCCCGGCGCTCGGCAATCTCGATCACGCCGGTGGTCACGACGCGGCAACGTCCAGCTTTGCCTTGCCGTCGGCCATCGATGAACTGCTGCTGCGCGGACCCTTGGACATTCTGACGTAGAGGACGAACGATCGGAGCGGGCCGGCAATGAGCGGTGAGCATCTTGCGCGCCTGTGGCTGTTCGGAGAAGCGGCGCAGACATCGGCCCGTGACTTGGCAGGCTGGGCCGTTCCGCTGGCCCGCGACCTCGCGCGCCGAGGTGCGGCCGGCCTCGGCGCTGCCGCTGCTCGCGTCCGGACGGCGGTGGAATCTCTGGGACAAATCCGAATCGTCACCGGACCAGGAAGAGCCGCTGCGGGCCTGGCGGCGCGACGCGCGTCGCCACTTCATGACGGTTGCGGCGTTCTCGGTGTTCGTCAACCTGCTGATGCTGACGCTGCCGATCTACCTGTTCCAGATCTCCGATCGCGTGCTGACCAGCCGCAGCTTCGACACGCTGACTCATGCTGTCGCTGCTGGCGCTCGTGTTCCTGATCGCGTGCTGTCGCTGCATCGACATGCTGCGCCGCCAGGTGCTGGGCTCGCTCGCCACGCGCCTGGAGACCGTCCTCGGCGCGCCGGTGCTGGCCAGCATCATCAGCAGGCGTCGACCGCGGCAGCGGCAACGTCCAGCCGCTGCGCAGCCTGCACCAGGTGCGCAACTTCATCTCCAGCCCGGCCATGCTGCTGCTGTTCGACACGCCGCTGGCGCCGCTCTACTTCGCGGTCGTATTTCTGATCAGCCCGACGCTCGGCTTCATCGTGCTGGCGGCCGGCATCGTGCTGTCGGCATCGCCTGGCTCAACCAGCGGGCGACCTCGGCGCATCTCGGCACTCGCCGGCGCGCACGCCATCAAGGCGGACGCAGCACGCCGAGGCGCTGGCGCGCAACTCGCAGGTCATCAACGCCATGGGGATGCTGAACGAGAGCATCCTGCATTGGGGCCGCGAGCAGGCCAGCGCGCTGACCCTGCAGGCGGCGGCGCTCGACCGCAATTTCTGGATCAGCGGCGTGTCCAAGTATTTCCGGCTGATCACGCAGATCGCCGTGCTCGGCTTCGGCGCCTACCTGGCGCTGGAAGGCAAGCTCACCGCCGGCATGATGATCGCCGCCTCGATCATCGCCGCGCGTGCGCTGCAGCCCCTGGAGGGCATGATCGAGGGCTGGCGCAGCATCGTGCAGACGCGCGCTGTCCTACGCGCGCGTGCGTGGCGGCCGTGGAAGCGCTGCAGCGCGAGAAGCCGCGCCTGCTGCTGCCGCGCCCGAGGGCCGGCTGGCTGCCGACCGGCTGCTGTATCTGCCGCACGGGCAGCAAGGAGCCGGTGCTCAACGGCGTCAGCTTCGAGCTGGCAGCCGGGCGAGTCGCTGGCCATCGTCGGCCCGTCGGGCTCCGGCAAGTCGACGCTGGCGCGCATCCTGGTCGGATGCCTGATGCCGACCGCCGGCAAGGTGCGGCTCGACGGCACCGAGCTGCGCAACTGGGACCGCCGCCAGTTCGGCGAATACACCGGCTACCTGCCGCAGGAGGTGGAGCTGTTTCCCGGCACCATCAGGCAGAACGTCTGCCGCATGCGCGACGACCTGCCCGACGACAAGGTGCACCGGGCTGCCGTGCTGACCGGCGTGCACGACATGATCTGCCACCTGCCGCAGGGCTACGAGACGGTGCTCGACGGCACCGGGGCGCCGCTGTCGGGCGGCGAGAAGCAGCGCATCGCGCTGGCGCGCGCCTTTTTCGGCGAACCGTCGCTGGTCGTGCTCGACGAGCCCAACTCCAATCTCGATGCCGCCGGCGAGCAGGCGCTGACCGACACGCTGACAGCGCGCCAAGGAGCAGCGCGTCACGGTGGTCGTCATCACGCAGCGGCCGGCGCTGCTGACCAGCGTCGACAAGGTGCTGGTGCTGAAGGCGGGCCGTGCCGTGGCGTTCGGCACGCCGGACCAGGTCCTGCGCCGTCAGCCGCCGAACGGCAGCGGCGCCGAGCCGCGCAAGCCGGCGGCCAAGAGGCCGCCGAAGGCCAAGGCCGAAGCGTGCGCTAGCCGCAGCAACGGCGTCCGCCAGCAAGCGGGGAGAGCACCTGATGCTGGCCGGCCAGCCCCGCCATCGACCAATGGCACAGCAGCGTGCCGCAGCGCGATGCGCTGGCCGACCGTGATGGGCGCCGGCATGCTGTTGGTCTGGGGCGCTCGGCTTCGGCCTGTGGGCCGCCATCGCCCCGCTCGACGGCGCCGTCGTCGCCTCGGGCATCGTTCGTGGCGACCGGCCAGAACAAGCTCGTGCAGCATCTCGAGGGCGGCATCGTGCGCGAGGTGCTGGTGCGCGAAGGTGAGATGGTCGAGGCGGGCCAGCCGCTGATGCGCCTGGATGAGACGGCCGCCCGCACCAAGCTGCGCCGTCTCGTGCTGCGCAAGTACCGGCTCGAGATCATGCAGGCGCGTCTCGAGGCCGAGATGCAGTCGCGCGACACGTTCAGCCTGCCGGCAGCGCTCGACGCACGCAGTCCGATCCGGAGATCGCAGGCCGTCTTCCAGCGCCAGACGATCGAGCTGCAGGTGCGCCGCGCCCGGCAGGCCGACGAGGAGCAGGTGCTGCGCAAGGAGATCGCCGGCATCGAGGAGCGGATCGCCGGCTACCAGGCGCAGGCAACCACCATGCAGCAGCGGCTGGCCTCTTTCAGCGAGGAGCTGAAGGACAAGCGGACGCTGCTGGAACGGCAACTGGCGCGCAAGACCGACGTGATGGCCATCCAGCGCGCCGAAGCCGGACTGTCAGGCGAACTGGGCGACCTGTTCGGACGCCTGGCCGACTCCAAGGAGCGCATCTCACGCGCCGAGCAGCAGATCGCCCAGCTGCGCTCCACGACGGCCCAGAAGGTGGCCGAGGAACTGCGCGCCACCGAGACGGAGCTCGACGACGTGCACGAGCAGATCCGCGCCGCCAGCGATGTCATGCAGCGGGTCGAGATGCGCGCTCCCGTGCGCGGCATCGTCGTCCGGCTCAACCACCACACGCAGGGAGCCGTCGTGGCGCCGGGGGCCACCGTGCTCGAGCTGCTGCCGGTCAACGACGAGCTGATCATCGAGGCGCGCATCAACCCGAGCGACATCTCGCATGTCCACACCGGCCAGAGCGCGCTGGTGCGGCTGACGGCCTTGAACCAGCGCATCACGCCGATGATCGAGGCGAGCGTCGTCTACGTATCGGCCGACACCGTTGCCGAGCAGGACGCGCGCAACGCCGACCCGGCCGCTGTCGCGGCGTCACTCGTATGTGGCGCGCGTGTCGCTCGATCCCGCCGACCTGCGCGGCAAGATCGAGGGCTTCCGGCCGACGCCCGGCATGCCCGCCGACGTCTACATCCGCACCGGCGAGCGCACCTTCTTCAACTACATCCTGAGGCCACTGCTGGACAGCCTGTCCCGTGCCTTCCGCGAACAGTAGGGCGTGCGCGCTTGCGCGCCGAGTTCGCTGCGCTCGCTGAGGTGGTGTCAGACCCTCTGGGTCTGACACCGTGGCACGGTGGCGAGATGGTATCAGACCCCCATGTGCGGCCTGCCTCCGGCAGGACGGGTCTGACACCTCCACTGGCGCGGCAATAGGATGAAATAGGCGCCCTCAATCGTCGTCTTCCTCGCTCTCAAATGCGTCCTTGATGAAGGACACCAACTCTTCCTCGCCCTCCTTTTGCGAGTCCACGCCCCACTCCGCAATGATGGTCTCGCCCTGCTTGAAGACCACCTTGAACGGACCGTCTTCGCCACCTGGGTTTGCAACGACATCGCCGGTTACATATGCCATGTGAGCCTCCTTGCTTCGCGCGAAGCATAGCACGGAACGGTGGTTACCCCCCACGT
>CAVTJY010000040.1:0-177962 GCA_963735125.1 uncultured Alphaproteobacteria bacterium
GCTCATAGCCGGTCATCATCAGGAAGGTCGGCGCCCGGCCGTAGGACTTCATGCCGGCGAAGTAGAAGCCGGCCTCGGGCTGCGCCAGCTCCCGCGCGCCGTGCGGCCGCACCGTGCCGCAACTGTGCAGATTGGGATCGATCAGCGGTGCCAGGGTGGGCGGACATTCCAGAGCCGGGTCCAGACGAGATGCGCAGCTCGCGCAGGAATGAGAGATCCGGACGGAATCCGGTCGCGACGATCAGCTCATCGGCTTCGACCTGCCGTGCCGCAGCAGGCGGAGCCCGCGCCAAGCCGCAGCTTCTCGCCGTCGCCGCCCGATGTGGGTGAGCTTGAATCCCGCTTCGACACGAACGCCGCCGCCTTGCACAAGGTCGGCAAAGATCTTGCCGAGTTCTCCTCGCGCCGCCAGCTTGTCGTTGGCGCCGCCACCGAATGACTTCTCCGGGTTGTCGCCGCGCAGAAGCCAGACGATCTGTGTTCCCGGCTCCGCCCGCTTTAGGCGCGCGAGGTCAAGGATGGTGCCGACGGCCGAGTGCCCGGCGCCGAGCACGGCCACCACCTTGTTGGCGTAGCGGGCGCGCGCAGCACCGAAGACGTCGGGCATGCCGTAGGCGATGCGATCAGCGTTTGCAGTCTCACCAATGGCGTCGCAGGCCGTTGACGCCCGCCGGGTTCGGCGCATCCCAGGTTCCGGAGGCATCGATCACCGCATCGGCGCGCACCGTCGAAGGGCCTTTGCCGTTCTGATAGCGGATCTCGAATGGCGCCTTCTCGCGGCCGGCCGACTTGACCTTGTCGAACCCTGCTCTCGCAATCGAGATCACTCTTGCATTGGTTTGGATGTGCTCGCTGAGCGTGGTGCGCGTGGCCAGCGGCTCGAGATATTGCGCAAGGAGTTCGCCGCCGGTTGGATATTGATCGGGATCAGGGCTGTTCCAGCCCGTATCACGCAGCAACCGTTCCGACGCCTTGTCGATGTTGTAAGCCCAGGGCGAGAACATGCGCACATGCGACCACTGGCGCACGGCGTGCCCGACTCTGTCGCCCGCCTCCAGCACGATCGGCTGCAGGCCGCGTTCCAATGCGTGTGCGGCTGCGGCTAGTCCGGTCGGCCCTGCACCGATGATCGCTACGGACTTTGCCGTGTTCGACATTGACACCCATCCTTCTGGATATATAGAAGTTCTAGGCAAACCTTCAGGCGGCGGTTTCGTTGTGCTGCCGGATCGAGGCGCAGTCGGCTTCCGTGCAGCATTCCGCCACCAGGAAATCGACCAATCCCCGCATCACCGCGTAGTTGGCTCGACAGATCAACGTCGTGGCATCGCGCTCCTGCGTGATAAGCCCGACAATGATCAATGACTTCAGATGATGCGACAGCGTCGACGCGGGTATCGATAACCGGCTCTGCAGTTTGCCCACGGCGAGCCCCGGATCACCCGCACGCACCAGCGTTCGGTAAATCCTCAGCCGCGTCGGATTGCCGAGCGCTTCGAGCCGCCTTGCTGCTTCATCGATCTTCATGGCGCCCAATACCATCATGGGTTCCCAGAGTCAACGCGTATTTCCAGTATCATAGAAATAGTAACGTCCGTGCTACAGGCGGCTTCTGGTCACGCAAGCGTTGGATACAATGATGCCAGCTCAACGGAAAGTCGCTTGTCGTCGCTATGTGCATCGGGCAGGTCGGCAATTTGCTGCCGCACGTCGTTGTTCCGGCCGTGATGGCCCAGCATCTGATCCCGCTTTGGCAGCTGAGCGCGGGCGAGGCAGGGTTGATGGCGAGCGCCTTCGCCATTGGCTACATGCTGGCCGTACCCGTGCTCACGGCCCTGACGGATCGCATGGATGCCCGCAGAATTCTGCTGGTCGGCTCTGCGGTCAGTGGCCTTGCCACACTCGCCTTCGGCCTGTTCGCTGACGGACTTGCGTCGGCGATCTTCATCTGGGGCCTGGCCGGGCATCGGCTTCGCCGGTGCCTACATGCCGGGCCTGAAGGCGCTAACCGACCGGTTGGGGCCGGGCGACATGTCGCGCAGCGTTACGCTCTACACGGCGAGCTTCTCCTTCGGTGTCGGACTGTCGTTCCTCGTCGCGCAGCTCGCCGCCGATCAGCTTCGGCTGGCGCACAGCCTTCTATCTAACCGGGCTCGGGCCGCTGGCGATGATCGCCGCCGGCCTCGGCATGGCACCCGGTGAAGCCAAAGCCCTCGTCCCGCCGGCTGCTCGACTTCAAGCCCGTGTTTCGCAACCGGACGGCTCTCGGCTACATCCTGGGCTACGGCGCGCACTGCTTCGAGCTCTACGCGCTGCGCACATGGATCGTAGCCTTCTGGGCATATGTAGCCGCCACGCAATGACGGTTCGGCGCTTCTTGATCCGATCACGGTGAGCGTGATTGCCGCGGTGCTGGCCATGCCCGCCAGCATCATCGGCAACGAGGCCGCGATACGCTTTGGTCGCCACCGCGCCATCATCTGCGTTCATGTGTATTGGCGGGGCTGGTCGCGGCCTTGATCGGACTTGCGACAAACGCATCGCCCGCTCTTCTGCTGGCCCTGATGCTGATCTATTCGCTCGCCATTCCGGCCGACTCTGGCGCGCTGACGTCCGGAATGTCCGCCAGCGCTCATCCGGACTATCGGGGTGCCACCATGGCGTTGCATTCCACGGTTGGGTTCGGGTTGTCAGCGGTAGGCGGCTGGGGCATTGGCGTTGCGATCGATGCGGGCGGCGGCATGAACACGTCCACTGGTTGGCTTGCAGCGTTCCTTGTAATGGCCGTCGGCGGCCTGTTCGGTCCCCTGGCACTGTGGTGGTCGACCCGGAGGCCAGAGCGGGCATGAGAAGATGCGCACTTTCCTTCGGCCAGGAGGGCATATTTTCGCGCATCCTACTGTCGGCGACCTCTTGCCGTTTCTGGGGCGTATCTAGGCGTCGATTTCGGGGTCGCCTCTATGTCATTGAAATAATTGGTCGGAGCGGGGGGATTCAACTCCCGACCCCTTGCTCCCGAAGCAAGCGGTCGGCTCCAGAGCCCTCAAGCGCGGGGGACTTGAATTCCGCCCGAAAGCAAGCTTTCCGGAAGCGGCCTTGGAGTCGGGTCGGAAGATTTGTGAGCTGGCTCCCACCAGGCTAGGCCCTTATTTCGACTGTGGTTTTAGTCTTCTGTGACGTCCCTTTGGGAGTCGGCTCGAGGCGCCATCGGAGTCCGCTCCGCCATTTGCAACGGTTCGCGGTGCTGGGGAAAAAAGCTGTGAAGTTCTGCGGCGTTAACATGGGCGGCGCGCCCGAATTTTTATTAATCTCAGCGGCGCAGTGATTGATCCATTGCTGCTGCAATCGTACGCACTGGTCCTTGAGCGCCCAGTAAGTTGACCAATGCATAAATTTCGGCTTGGGCGGAGGCGCATAGGCAATGCGAACTCGTGTCCGCCGAGTTTCTTGATGATGCGGCGCGCCCTCTTTAGCGCGTTGTCCGCGGGAAATCTCAGAGTCGGATGCATAGCTAAGGCGAAGGCATTTGCGACATGCGAGCCCGCCGTTAATGTACAGAACTCGGCAGCCCAGGTCGCATCGGGGACATGCGAACCAACGCCGACTGCCTCCAAACTGCGTGTCGCTCCATCTCCATCCAATCATGTAGCAAATGCCGTTTATCTCGATCTGAAGCCCCTGTCCTGCAACGCACACGAGCACGACCGCTGCGACCCCATCGCGGTTCCAGCCGATGCGCGTGGGCTCGCCCTTTTTGAGCACTGGATATTTGCGTAACCAAGCGAGGTCGATGGAGAGCAGCCCCTCGCACACCGGCCTGCGGACGGAAAGCCTGCGCACGGCTAGTCCTGAATCCTCTATGCAATCGAGTCGCCGGATCTTTTGCGATAGAGTTGCCCGCGTCTCTGTTGCACACTACGAGTTCCTCGCGTCGAGCTTTCCTGCGCGCCTTGCTCTCTCGCTTCTGTCTGGCCCTCGCATCATTTTGCTCCTGCTGCTGGGCTTCCAATTCGCGGATCCTCTTCGCGATGGGCGGGAACGTGAAAAAGTCGAGCGCCACGCGCTCGCAGTCGTACCCGTTTTTACGGCGATAGTGGTTGAGCACAAGATCTCTCGTAGAGGAGTCGCGGAGGAGTCTGGGATTGTCGAGATCGACGCCAATGTGCCTCAGGTATTCGAAAACGCTCCGCCATGCGCGATCTACTGCATCGGGGTCGCCCGTCTGCTCCTCGGCAAGGCCAGCATAGATGTAGTCCAGCGTTGGCGCGCAGTACCCACTCTTCCATGTCGGCCATTGGCCATTTTCCGAAATCTCGCTGGCACGGCCAGCCGGTCTTGATGCGCGGAATGTCTTTCAGCGCATCATCCTCGTTGGGGGTTCTCTCAAAGGTGAGCCTGAAAGCCAGCAACAGCCCGTTCCATGATGCTCATTTTTTTCTTCCGATTGTGAGACCAAATCGATCTGCTTGCATCCTATGATCAGAGGGGCGTTGGCCGTTCACCTCGGCGGGCGCTGCGGCTGAGCCGACCGCCCCGCGCCGCGCGAATTGCTTCACAGGTTGACAGAGCGCGACGCCGGCATTGCAGGGTGTTCGCTCGATGCCGCTTTTGACTTCCCTAGGTCGCGGCGCGCCCCATTGCGTTTAGAATCGGCGAATGTGCTGTAGTCAGCCTTGGTCCTGCACTCGGCTCGCGCTCGGTGCCACTCGGCTTTGACCGCTGCGGGATCGAAGCCGTCTTTTCCCAGTCGAGCATCGATGCGGGCGCAGAGGCGGTCGGGTGGCAGGGCAGGCGCAACGCCGAGCACGCCGGCGAGCGCAGCACCTCTGGACCACTGGTTTACGGATGTGACCTGTTTGAGGGAGTCGACGCCGGCACCGAGGGATTTGCATGCCGCATCCCGCGCCATCGTCAATAAGTACGCGTTTGGGTCCAGTATCGGCCGCCCCTTCGCTGCGGCCTTGTCGGCGAATTCGTGGTACCGATCGATCAAAGACTTGGTGGCTACCCCAAGGGCCTCTACCTGCGACAGCACGGCGTGTGAAAATGGCAGTCGGTCGCCACGAGCTCCCGTCACGGTGCCAGCCTTGCTTGCCTCTTGCGCGCCGGGTCTTGATAGTCCTACTCCTTTGGTACTATCACAGTCAGTCCGACTGTTCTCAAAACCAACGGGCAAAGCACTCAAATGCTCTTCTAGGTCTACGTGTACAGGACTGATCTGGTGTGAAGGATAGGTCTTACGTGTAAGGGTCGTCTTCTTGAGGGTCGCCGACTTGAGGGTCGGATTTTTAAGGGTGGCCAGGCCCCACAGAGGATTGTCCTCGGTGCCGTAGTTCTTCACAAGCCCGCGGTCGACCAGCCCATCTCGGAGCTGGGGCTTGCCTCGCGTTATCACACTGACCGTGGGGCGCGTAACGTTGAGCCGCTTCATCAGCTGCCACGGTTTGGCGAAGCGGTCGCCGCGGGCCCGAAGGTACAGAAGGACGGTGATCTCGACGGGTGTGAGAGTGCCGTCAAACAGGTCGCGCTCGACCATCACGTATGCCCGGACTGGCCTGCAAAATGTGAGCCGATCCACAGCCCATCCCCGGCCCCGGCCCGGTTTCTTCCGACGCCCCTGCTCGCGCTCCAGGAGGCCTGCATCTCGCACTTCCTTAACGGCTCTCTGGAAGACGTGCCGCGAAAAGCCCGAGCGTACAGATTTTGCCACGCGCGTGAGCGAGCAACCCCAGGCCGAGCCGGCGTGTAGGCTGCGGTAAGCGAGCAAGCACGTCGCCTCGGCGCTAAGGGACGGGTCTGTCACGATATCATTGGGCAGCCGACCATAGAGTCCGCCCGTTCGCGTCGGTAATTCATCAATGGTCTCGCTCTGCGGACGGTCGTCTGCCCCGGCGGGTCCGGGTCCCGTCGTTAGCATCGCCGTCCTCCAAGCTGTCGAGACGGCCGCCTGACGCTGAACTTGGCAGGAAGATGCGGTACACACCGCCGTTGGCTTGGAGGCGATACGCCGCTTGAGCCGTGCCTCGACTCGGCGGCGTTTTTCTTTTCGTGTGCTTCGCGGGTTGCCACGCCCGCTTCGAGCACGTGCAGGTTTCCCAGGGCCGTACCGGTCCGCAGCAATGTCAGCATGTTGCAGTGTGTCGGGGGGACGCGGGAAAACGGGAAACATATTTGATCCGCAAGGCTTTCGCAAGAACTCTTAATCAGCGGGTCGCAGGTTCGAATCCTGCTACACCCACCAATCAGATCAATGGATTGACTGAAGCAGGATGAGATCCTGCGGGGCGCTCAGCGGCAATCCAGTGCCGACATTTCTAGGTGCTCCGGGCGGCTGCACCTCTCCTCCATTTGCACCTCTCCTCCATTGCATGCCAGTCTGAGGCTACCCGCCCTCGATGCCGGCGTTCCCGCTTTTTCGCGACAGGACCACATGCCTCTCGTCGAGCCCCTTGTCCCCGTAGGCTATCGGCGCATTGCCTGGAAGAACGGTCGCGGGGAGCTTGTCGTCATCGATAGCGAGGGCGGGGAAAGCTGGCAGGGCATGGGCGTCGCCTGGCATTTCGGGCGCACGGCCATCATCGAGGAAGGCCCATTCTCCGACTATACCGGCTATGAGCGGCTGCAGGTTGTGACCAAGGGCGTGGGCCTCGTGCTCGTTGCACGCGAACACGAGATCGACCTGCGCCTTCCCATGCATCCCCAGCGCTACGACGGCGGCACGCCGATCCGCACCCGGCTCGAGAAGGGTCCGGTGGAAGTCGTGAACCTGATTGCCAACCGCGCGCGTTTCGATATCGACCTGCGCGTGGGCAAAGCAGGCGCAGGGGTATTTTGCGGGTCTGGCCGGCACGTCGTGTATGCGCCTGTCGGCCCGGCGCACGTCGAAATCGACGGACGCGACTACACGCTCGCTGAGGATCACGCGCTGCGCGTGCGCATTGATGCCGGGACAGATGTCATGGTGCAGGCCGGCCAAGTCCTCGTTGCCTCGATCCACGACAAGCCTTAGGCCAAGTCGCGCCAACCGCGAGCAGGAGGAAGTCCACCTATGGCGAAGGCGGATAATTGGGGTTGGAAGGCACGGATCGGCATGTTCATTGTGAGCAATGAGCCGGTGCCGGAGGCCGAATGGTGGGCGATGATGCCCGCGGGCGTTTCGGTGCACGCGGCCAGGGTGACAGCGCCGACGCCCTGGGCGCGCTGGGCCAGCAACCGGGAAACCGTCGAGCTCGAAGCTGATGTGGAGCGGGCCGCCAAGCAGTTTGCAACGATGCGCCTATCGGCCGTCGTCATCGCCCATAGCTCGAGCAGCATCGCCGGCGGCCAGGGATGGGACGATGCTGTCATCAAGCGGCTATCCGAGGTCGTGGCCCCCGATACGGCCGTCACCACGAACGGTCGAGACTGCCAAGCCGCGCTGCGAGCCATGAAGGTCGAACGACCATTTTTGGTATTCCCCGCATGGTTCGCAGACGAAGCTCTGCCGAAGGGCGTCTCCTACTTTGCCGAGCACGGGTTTCAACCTGCCGGGCATATGCGCGTCGACCCCGGCCGCAAATGGCGGGACGTCGCTCCACGCGACCTGTATCCGCAAGGCATGGCATTCGAGCAGGATGTCGAGCACCTCTATCGGCAGGTGCGCGCGCAATGCCCGGCGGAAGCCGACGGGGTGCTGATGGTCGGAACCGGCCTGCGTTGCGTCGGACTTCTCGAAGGCTTGGAGCAGGATTTGCGGCGGCCCGTCCTGTCGGCGAACCAAGCCAGCCTGTGGCGTTGCCTGCGGCTGTCCGGCGTGAACACCCCCGTAAAGGGCTACGGCAATCTGCTGCTGATCTAGCCGGCGTCTGACAAGCGCTTCCCTCATGTTGTCGAACGCCCTCGGTCACGAGTACCATGTCGATTCAACATGGGCGGGCCGCAAGGGAGTAGGATCGTGCCGTACTGGAAAAATACGATAACGGCTTCTGCCGCAGTTGCTGTCCTGCCTTTTGCATCCCCTGCATCCGCCCACCATGTCATGGATGGTGCGCTACCGAGTACGGGTTGGCAGGGACTGCTATCCGGCCTTGCGCACCCGATCATCGGCATTGATCATTTGGCGTTCATCATAGGCGTCGGGCTCATGGCGCACCTGGCTGGACGGATTGCGCTGCTGCCGCTCCTTTTTGTGGTCGGGACCGTCCTGGGTTGCTTCATGCATATCCAGGGCTACGATCTCCCATGGTCAGAGGTGGTTATCGCGCTCACCATTGTCGTCGCAGCTGTCATAGTAGGAACGCATGCGCGAATCCCGATCATCATCCTTGGGAGCCTGTTCGCTGTCGCAGGGGTTTTTCATGGGTATGCGTACGGAGAGAGCATCGTTGGAGCCGAGAGGGCGCCATTGGCTGCCTACATGGTTGGCTTTGCGGCAATCCAATATTGTATCGCCGTGGCGAGCGGGACTGCTGTGCGCATGATCGCGGAGCGAGGCTATCTCAGTGAACCAATGGCCATGCGGCTGGCGGGGGCAGCCATGGCTTTGGTTGCAGTCGTTACCTTCGTCAACATCGCCCTAGTCGGCTGATGGTAGGGTCCCATGCACGACGATCATGAGCACGACCACGATCACGACCATGGCTCGCATCTCTCCGACATGGAGCTGCGCGTGCGAGCGCTCGAATCCATTCTGATTGAAAAAGGCTACGTGGACCCGAAGGCGCTCGATGTCCTGATCGAAACCTACGAAACCAAGGTCGGCCCGCGCAACGGCGCCAAGGTGGTCGCCAAGGCTTGGACGGATCCGGACTACAAGGCCCGGCTCCTTAAGGACGCAACCGCAGCCATTGCCGAACTCGGGTTCACAGGGCGGCAAGGCGAGCACATGGTGGTCGTGGAGAACACCCATCAGGTGCACAATCTGGTCGTCTGCACTTTGTGCTCCTGCTACCCCTGGCCCGTGCTGGGATTGCCCCCGGTTTGGTACAAGTCCGCACCGTACCGCTCGCGCGCCGTCATCGATCCGCGCTCCGTGCTCGGAGATTTCGGCGTGGCGTTGCCGGGCGACAAGGAAATCAGGGTTTGGGATTCGACTGCGGAGATCCGCTACCTCGTCTTGCCTGAGCGCCCAGCCGGCGCCGACGACTGGGGCGAAGAGCAGCTGGCCGCTCTGGTCACCCGCGATAGCATGATCGGGACCGGGACTGGCCAAGTCGCCGGGAGAGATCCCATGAACGGTGCGCAGGACATGGGCGGCATGATGGGCTTCGGGCCTGTCCATCCTGAAAAGGACGAGCCGGTATTCCACGCGCCCTGGGAGCGGCGCGCCTTCGCACTGACCCTTGCCATGAGTGCCCCTGGTGGATGGAACATCGACCAAAGTCGTGCGGCGCGCGAGAGCCTGAATCCAGCCGAATACCTTGCCAAGTCGTACTACGAGATTTGGATTGCCGGCCTCGAGACGTTGATGGCCGAGCGGGGGCTCGTTGGTTCGGACGAGATTGACGCGGGCAAGTCTTTGCATCCAGCCAAAGGCCGTTCCACGTGTTCTCGTGGCGGAGAGAGTGCCGACGGTGCTTGCCAGCGGCGGGCCCACGGAGCGAGTTGCGGCAGCGCCGCAGCGTTTTCAGGTCGGTCAGCTTGTTCGCGCCCACAATGTCCACCCCACCGGCCACACCCGGCTTCCGCGCTATGTGCGCGGGCGCGTCGGAACCGTCACACACGTGCACGGCGCCCACGTTCTTCCGGATACCAACGCCGCTGGCCGCGGCGAGAACCCGCAGTGGCTGTACACGGTACGCTTCGCTGCGCGAGAGCTGTGGGGTGAGGCGGCGGATCCGACAGGCACAGTGTCGGTCGATGCCTGGGAAAGTTATCTGGAACCGAGATGACGTCGCCCCTCCGTGAGCCCCCTTCGCTGCCCGGTATGCCGCTTGACGGCAAAGAGCCGGTCTTCTCCGCACCGTGGCAGGCGCAGGCCTTCGCGCTGGTTCTCACCCTGTATGATAAGGGTCTCTTTACGTGGCCCGAATGGGCTGCCGCTTTGTCGAGCGAGATCAGTCGGGCGCAAGCTGCTGGCGACCCGGACACTGGCGAGACCTACTATCTGCACTGGCTTGCGGCACTCGAAAGGATGGTCGCCGCAAAGAAGGTAACGACGCCGGATGTGCTCGCCCGCTATCACAGAGCTTGGGACGCAGCAGCCGACCGAACACCGCACGGGGCACCCATCGAGTTGCAACCGGAGGACTTCCGGACCTGAGCGTCGGGGTCAGCTCATGAGACGGTCAGCTTCTGGCCGTATCGATGAACGAGCCGCGCACCTGCAGGTAGATCTTCTTGGAATGCTGGATGTGGTCGACGACCAGCCGCGCCAGCGTCTTGCGATCACCGACCTTCAACGCCTCGATCATGGCCCAGTGCTCGCTGCGCAAGCGCTGCAGCAGCACCCGATCGACCAGCGGATAGAGGCGCGTGGCACGCGATAGGCAGAAATAATGGGTGATGGCCTGCGCCAAGTGCTGATTGCCGCAGGCGCCGAATAGGGCGTTGTGGAACGCCTCGTTCGCCGCGTCTATGGCGCGCGGGTCGCGTCCGGCCACAGCTTTGTCGTGACGACGCTGCAATGTCTCCAGTTGCGCGATCAGCGCAGCATCCGCCGGCAGCTTCATGCGCTGTGCGGCGCGGCGATGCAGCGTGGCACGCACCTCGGCGATCTCCTCCACCTCCACGTCCGCGAAGTCGCGCACCGACGCACCGCGGTTGGGCGTGCGCGTGACGATGCCCATGCGCTCCAGGTCCACGAGCGCCTGGCGAACGGTGTATCGCTTGGCGGAGAAGCGCTGCATCAGGACGTCTTCGACGAGGCGCTCGCGCGGCTTCAGGTTGCCGAACAGGATGTCGAACTCGAGCGCGCGCACGAGATCCTGCACCGCGGGCTCGGCCGGTTCGGCTGCAGGTGCCGCCTTCTTCGTATTCGCGGTATGGCGCATCTTGCTTTGGACGGTGCCTCGGATCGCCGATCAGATTATCAATAATTGCGTTGACGGAGAAGCGCCGGCTGCCTAGCCTGACCACAAAACAATGTCGGCTGGGATTCCGGCCAGACAAATCAAGTGCCGACCACAGGTCGAGCCAGGGGAGGAAATCCATGCGAACGAACATCCCATCAGTCTTGGGTGCGGCTTTCGTGGCCGCCGCGTGTCTGGCTGGACCCGCCGCCGCGCAGCAGGTCAAGGAGCTGACCTTCTGGAGCCACTGGGCGGCCGAGATGCCCAAGCGCACGTTCGTCGAGGAGGCCATCAAGGCCTTCGAGGCGAAGAACCCCGGCATCAAGCTGAAGCAGACCTGGTACGAGAAGACCGCACTCTATGCGGGCCTCAAGACCGCGCTCAGGGCCGGCCAGGCGCCGGACATCTTCTATGCCGAGCCCGACCAGGTCGAATACATGGAGAACGGGTTCCTGCTCGACCTCTCCGACCTGAATTGGAAAGACGTCGAGCCGTGGGCGAAAGAGGCCTGGACCTATCAGGGCAAGCCGTACGGGCTGCCGCTCGAGGCATGGACGTCCGAGGTCTACTACAACAAGAAGATGATGGCCGACCTCGGCGTGAAGGTCGAGGACGGCACGCAACTTTCGTCGGATGCCTTCGTCGACATGGTCAGGAAGGCCAAGGCGAAGGGCATCACGCCGATGGCGCTGGGCGTCGGCGACCGGCCCTATCCGGGCGCGCATCTCACCCACGAGGCCCTGCTGCAGAAGCTTGGCATCGCCGACTACGACAAGCTACTCAAGGGCAAGCTCACCTGGACAGATCCCCGCGTGGTGGAGACCCTGCGCTGGGTGCGCAGCCTGACTGAAGCCGGTCTGCTGCCGAACACCTTCACCACCCTGAAGCTCGCCGAGGCGCACATCTACTTCCACACCAATCCCGGCGCGCTGACCTTCCTGAACGGCAGCTGGTACACCTCGCGCGCCTTCAACCCGCCCGACAAGGGCGGCCAGCCGAAGGACTTCCCGCTCGGCATCATGAAGTTCCCCGCGGTACCGGGCGCCACGTGCAGCGAATGCCGGTCGATCGCCATCGGCGGCAGCTACGTCGGCAACGTCGCGACCAAGCATCCCAAGGAGGTGGTGGCGTTCCTCAACACCTTCGCGTCGTTCGAGATGGGCAACCGCTGGCTCGACAACGTGCAGGTGCAGACCGGCATCAAGAGCGACCCGGCCAAGCTGAGCGGGCCGCTGGCCGCCGACTACTTCAAGATGATCGAGAAGGCCAACGCGGGTGCCAAATATTATTTCGGCATCCCGATCCAGGTGATGACCGGCAAGCCCAAGGAGGTGTTCACCCAGGTGATGAACAACGCCTTCCCGGCCGGCACGATCAGTGTCGACGACGCGGTCAAGCAGATGAACGCCGCCTACTGATCGGCGAAGTTCGGCGCCGGGGAGGCCTGCACATGCCACGCGACGTGATGCCGGCCGGCGCCGAGAAGGCCTTGCGCGAGGAGGGGCTGGCAAAGCCGTGGGGGACGATTATCGCCTTCCTGTTGCCGGCGCTCACCATCTACGTCGCCTTCACCGCCTATCCGGCCGTGCGCACCTTCTGGAACAGCTTCCACAAGGTGCTGCCGCGCCGCGAGGAGGCGGTGGGCCTTGCCAACTATGTCGAGTTGGCGCGCGACGACATCTTCTGGCGGGCCGTGCGCAACACCATCGTGTGGTCCTGCACGTCGCCGCTGGCGGAGGTCTCCGTGGCGCTCGTTCTGGCGCTCGCGCTCTACGCCAAGGTGCCGGGCGCCAGGTTCTTCCGCGTCGCCTGGTTCACGCCGGTGCTCATGTCCTACATCGTGGTCGGCATCCTGTGGCTGTGGATCTACAATTACGACTGGGGGCCGGTAAACGTTGCCTTGCGCGCGCTCGGGCTCGGCTACTTCGCAATGCCCTGGCTGGGCGATCCTAAGACGGCGCTGCCCTCCCTCATCTTCGTCACGAGCTGGATGTGGGTGGGCTTCAACATGGTCGTGCTGCTGGCCGCGCTGCACTCACTGCCCAAGGAAGTGATCGAGGCGGCGGAACTCGACAATTGCGGGTGGGGCGGCAAGCTGGTGTTCGTGATCCTGCCGCTGATCCGCGCCACCCTGCTCAACCTGATCGTGCTGTCTTTCATCGGCAAGATGAAGATCTTCGACCTGGTGTGGATCACGACCAAGGGCAACCCGCTCTGGGCGACCGAGACGGTCTCCACCTACGTCTACAAGCGCGCCTTCGAGTGGACCACCTTCGACCTCGGCTATCCCTCGACCATCGCCGCCGTGTGGTTCGTCATCGTGCTGGCGACGGTGCTCATCGCTCACGTGGGTGTTCCGCCTGCGCGAGAAGCTCGAGTACTGAGACGCACCATGCCGGCCCTCAAGCGCGCCATACTGCTGCTGCTGCTGACCTTCTACACCTGCTTTGCGGCCGGCCCGTTCGTGTGGGCGGCGATGCTGTCGCTCAGGACCACCACCGAGATCCACCGCAACCATTTCGCGCTGCCCAATCCCGCGCACTGGGAGAAGTTTTCGCAGGCCTGGTTCAACTCCAACTACAGCGTCTACTTCGCCAACTCCACGCAGATCGTGATCAGCGCCGTGCTGATCCTGACGCTGGTTGGATCGATGGCCGCCCACTGCCTGGCCCGCTATCGCTTCCGCCTGAACCGCGTGATCTATTTCATCCTGTTCTCGACCATCATCTTCCCCCCGCAGATCACCATCATCTCGCTGTTCCAGATCCTGGTGCAGTACGGGCTCTACAATTCCAAGATCGGGCTGACGCTGGTCTACGTGGCGATCCAGCTGCCGCTGACGATCTACATCCTGGAAAGCTTCTTCGCCCGCATCCCCTCGGATCTGTTCGATGCCGCGCGCATCGACGGATACTCGGATTGGGAGATCTTCTGGCGGGTCAGCTTTCCGATCGCGCTGCCGGCCATCTCGACCACGGTGATCCTCAATTTCATCCTGCTGTGGAACGAGTTCCTGTACGCCGTGGTGCTCATCACCGAGGAAGCCAACCGGACGCTTCCGCTGGGCATCCAGCAGTTCATCGGCAATTCCCAGGAGGACGTCGGCATGATCGCCACGGGACTGATGATCGCCATCATTCCGGTCGTCGTCGTCTACGCGTTCTTCTCCGAGAAGCTCATCCAAGGCATGACCGCCGGCGCGGTGAAGTGAGGCACTGCTGTCATGGCCGTCGTAACCCTCGACAAGCTGACCAAGATCTATGACCGCGCGCACCTGCCCGCGGCCGATGCCGTGTCGCTGGACGTGCAGCATGGCGAGTTCATGGTGCTGCTGGGGCCCTCCGGCTGCGGCAAGACCACTACGCTGCGCATGATCGCCGGATTGGAGTCGATCTCGGCCGGAACGCTCTCGATCGACGGACGGACGGTCAATCAGGTGCCGGCCAAGGATCGCGACATCGCCATGGTGTTCCAGTCCTACGCGCTCTACCCGCACATGACGGTGAAGGACAATCTTGCCTTCGGCCTCAAGCGTCGCTCCATCGAACGCGCCGAGATCGAACGCCGCGTTGTCTCGGTCGCCGATACGCTTGGCCTGTCGGGCCTGCTCGATCGCAAGCCGCATGCGCTCTCGGGTGGCCAGCGCCAGCGCGTAGCTCTCGGCCGGGCCATCGTTCGCGACCCGAAGGTCTTCCTGTTCGACGAGCCGCTGTCCAATCTCGACGCCTCGCTGCGTGTTTCGACGCGCGGCGAACTCGCCAAGCTGCATCGCCGCCTGGGCGCCACCATGATCTACGTCACGCACGACCAGGTGGAGGCGATGACGCTGGGCAGCCGCATCTGCATCATGAATGGCGGCAAGGTGGTGCAGGTCGGCGCGCCGCTGGATGTCTACCAGCGTCCGGCCAATACCTTTGTTGCGGGCTTCCTGGGCAATCCGCCGATGAACCTGCTGCCCGGCCGTGCCACGGGCGAGCAGGGCGGCTTGGCCGTCAAGGTCGGCGAGGCGACCATCGTGCTGCCTTCTGACAGGTGGGTGCCTCTCCAACCCGGAACAGAGGTAACGGTCGGCATCCGCCCGGAATCCGTCAGCGAGCAGGGCGCCAACGGCGGAACATTTGCGAGCGTACCTGCCGAGATCGTGCAGGTGGAGCTGCTCGGGGCGGAAACGATCCTGGCCGCCCGCATTCCGGGCGTGGAGCGCGATGTCATGGCGCGCGTCGGCGCCACGTCGCAACTGAAGGTCGGCGCACTGTGCACGCTGGCGCTGGACCTTTCCGCCATTCATCTGTTCGACGCCGCGGGCGATGCGCTCGCCCCGAAAGCAAGAGCATAGGAGCCTGTCATGGCTGAGCCCGCCAAGCTGACCATACGGCGTGACTTTCAGCGCCCCACCGCCGGCCAGGTCAAGGCGCTCGAGCATGCGCCGACCGGATGGCTGGTCGATGCCCTTGGCCGGCGCGGAGCCTTGCCTCACTGGATCAGGCCGTTATCGGAAAAGACCAAGTTCATCGGCACGGCGCTCACGGTGCGCACGCGGCCGGTCGACAACCTTGCGCCATACGCTGCCCTCAAGTTCGCCAAGCCGGGCGACGTGCTCGTGGTCGCCGTCGACGGCTCCGACACCGCCTCGGTGCTGGGCGACATCTTGCTCGGCATGGCGAAGAATGCAGGCATCGTCGCCGCGGTCACCGATGGCACCGTGCGAGATATCGCGGGGATCAACGCGGTCGGCATCCCGACATTCGCGCGTGCGCTCAGCCCCAATTCGCCGTTCAAGGATGGGCCCGGCGAGGTCGGCCTGCCCATCACTCTGGGTGGCGTGGTCATCCAGGCGGGCGACATCATTGCCGGAGACGTCGATGGCGTGGTGGTCGTGCCGCGCGCCGATGCGAGCCTGATCGCCAAGGAGCTGGAAGCCATCGCGGACAAGGAAGCCAAGATGGAAGCGGCCGTCGCTTCCGGCGCCAAGTATCCGGCCTGGCTCGACGACGTGTTGAAGCAGCCGACCGTCCGATACGTCGAATGATCGGGCCGTTATGCCCACCTGGAAGACAATGCAACCCGCCCGCATCCTCGACTGCCACGCGCACATCATCGATCCGGTGCGCTTTCCACTTGCCGGCGAGCGCGGCTACAAGCCGAAGGCCGACGAGACGGGCACGTGCGAGCAGTACGTCGACGTTCTCGATCGGCATGGCGTGCATGGCGCCTTGCTCGTGCAGCTGAGCGGCTACGGAACGGACAATTCGGTCCTGGTCGATGCCATGCAGCGCCATCCGCATCGGTTCAGGGCCATCGGTGTTGTTGACGACGCCATCTCGGACAAGGAGTTGGAGGTCCTGGTCGCCGCGGGGCTGGTCGGTGTGCGCTTCAATCTGGTCAGCTATGACCGCGATGCGCTCGCCCGGCCGGAGAGTCTGCGCCTGCTGCAGCGATTGTGCGCGTTCGGCCTGTATGCCCAGGTGTTCGCCGACGACGATCAGTGGCCTGATATCGCCGCGGTCGCGCGGCAAACCGGGGTGAAGCTGCTGGTGGATCACTTCGGTATCCGCAATCTTGCCGCTGGCACCAGGCAGTCCGGTTTTCAGGCCGTGCTTGGCCTCGCGCGCGATGGTATTGCCGCCATCAAACTCTCGGCTCCGTTTCGGGTCTCGGCAACGCCCAGTATCGTGATCTCGATCCGATCGTCGAAGTGCTCCTGAGAGAGGTGGGTCCCGGCAACCTGATGTGGGGGTCGGATTGGCCGTTCATCGCGGTGCCGCACCGGCCGACGTACGCCGATACGATGGCGCCGCTCGACCGCTGGCTTGCTTCCGGCGATGATCGCGATCAGGTGCTGTGGCGCACACCCGCCCGCCTGTTCGGATTTGAGGATCGATGACATGAGTGAGTCCAAGCCGCTCAGAGTGGCGATAGCCGGCGCCGGCATGATCAGCTGGCATCATCTCCTTGGCTGGAAGAAGCTCGGCGAGCGCATCCGCCTTGTCGCTGTCTGCGATCCCGATGCTGCCCGTGCGCGCCAACGCGCCGACGAGTTCGATATCCCGCACACCTACACCGATGCACGGACACTATTCGCCGAGCAGGCGATCGACGCCCTCGATGTCGCCTCGCCGCGCGAGACGCATGCGGCCTGGGTCGAAGCGGCGGCCGCGCGCGGCATCCCCATACTCTGCCAGAAGCCGCTCACCCCCACGCTCGCCGAGGCGGATGTCCTGGTCGCGGCCGTGGCTGGTAAGGCCCGGCTGATGGTGCATGAGAACTGGCGGTTTCGTCCCTGGTATCGTCGCGCGCGGCAATGGATCGAGGAGGGCGCGCTGGGCGATCTGGTGCTCGGGCGCATGACGCTCATAACCTCCGGCATGCTTCCCGATGCCAGCGGACAGCGGCCGGCGTTCGTGCGCCAGCCGTTCATGGCCGGCGAGCACCGCCTGATGATCTCGGAGGTGCTGATCCACCACCTCGACACCATGCGCTACCTGTGCGGGCCGCTGCGGGTGGTCGCAGCCCGCACCCTGCACACGGTGGACGTGGCAAAGGGGGAGACCTGCGCCTCCATCTTCCTGGAAACCACTGCAGGGCGCCCCGTGGACGTGACGGGCACGATGGCCGCACCGGGGTTCCCGCCGCGCGCCTCCGATCGGCTGGAGCTGATCGGCAGCAAGGCGAGCCTGGTGTTCGACGACTTCGAACTGCGGCTGCTGGGCGACAGCCCTCGCCATGAGCGGTTTGACGGGACCGAGGGGTATCAGGCGAGCTTCGACGCGGTGATCGCCCACTTCGTCGACTGCCTGCAATCCGGTGCGCCGTTCGAAACCGATCCCGCCGACAACCTCGAGACCATGCGCCTGGTCGAGCATGCCTATCTCGCCGCCGGCCAGCGGATGCCGAGATGATGGACGTAGAGACCACAGTCTGGTCTTGAACCGATCCGATCAGATGATCACGAACCTTCAGCCCAGTCCGGCGATCACGGCATCGACCTTCGTCACCAGGGCAACGTTCTGCATCGCATAGTCGATCGACGCGCGATGCCAGTCGGCGTTCATGGTCGAGCAGCCGTCCTCCGGGATGATCATCACGTAGCCCTTGTCGGCGCCGGTGCGCGCGGTGTGCTCGATGGACATGTTGGTCCAGGCGCCGGTCTCGATGATCATGTCGCGGCCCTCGGCGCGCAGGATCGTCTCCAGGTTCGTTCCCTCCCAGGCGCTCATCCGGGTCTTGCGGATGACGTGGTCACCGGGCTGGGCCTCCAGCCCTGGCACGGGTTCGGCGCCCCAGGTGCCTTCGACCATCGCGTTGGCATCCGATCGCACCTTCGAACAGCGGCGCGTTGAGCGTCATGTTGCGGCCGTCCGCGCGCCGGCAGAACCAGACGTGAATGACCGGCACGCCGCGACGCCGGCAGTGCTCGGCAAGGCGCCGGACGTTGTCGATCGCGTTCTGCTCGCGGCAGTGGATCGGCGAGCCGGAGCTGGCGAACGCTCCCCCCTCCATCACCACGTCGTTCTGCATGTCCTGGATGATGAGTGCGCAGCGCGAGGCATCGAGTTGGAGGTCGCCGGATGCGGCGGGTCCGCTGGACGACGCCGATGTGCGGCGGCCGACCCCGGCTTCGATGAGGTGGCCGCGGCCGCCGATTCGCGGGCGCGCATGAAAGGTTCGTTGCGCGGGCCGACCTTGACGTCGATTGCGTACACCGAGGTGGTCGCGCAGATGTAGAGCGTGCGCCAATCCGGCCCGCCCCAGTGCAGGTTGGCGCTGAGCTCGGGGATTGCGACCTTGCCGATGTGGCGGCCGTCCGGCGCGTAGACCCACAGGCCGCCCGGCGCCGTCACCCAGATGTTGCCCTGCGCATCACATTTCATGCCGTCGGGCACGCCAGGCTGCATGGCATCGCGGATACCGCTGGCGAAAACGCGCGCATTCGCCAGCGTGCCGTCGGCGCGGACATCGAAGACGCGGATGTTGGCCTGTTCGGTATCGTTGACGTAGAGCTTGGATTCGATCGGGGCAGAAGCACAGCCCGTTGGGCTGGGAGAACATGTAGCGGTCGACCAGCAGCTTGGGCTCGCGGCTGCCCGGCGCGATCCGGAACACGCCCTGCCAGCCCAGCTCGCGCGGCCGCTCCACCCCGTAGTGCGGCATCCGGCCATACCAGGGATCGGAGAAATAGATCGCGCCGCTCGAATGCACGCACAGGTCATTCGGGCTGTTGAGCTCGCGCCCCTCGAAATGGCTTGCAAGGACCTCGCGCGTGCCGTCCGGCCGGAAGCGGGCGACGCAGGACGTGGCGTGCTCGCAGGCGATCAGGTTGAGGTCGGCGTCATAGGTGAGCCCATTGGCCTTGTTCGACGGCCGCAGCACCTCGCGCACGCCACTGCGGTCGAGACGGCGGCGCACGTCGGCGGGCATGTCGGAGAACAGCAGGTACTGGTCGACCGGGTGCCAGATCGGCCCCTCGGTGAACGTGAACCCGCTGCCGACCTGTCGCACCGGCGCGTGCTCGTCGATCAGACGCCGGAACCTGGGATCGAGCGCGTCATGGGCCATGGCTGCAACCTCAACTTTGCTTGCCGCGATGCGCGGCCGGGAGTGGCGGGGCAATCAGACCGGGAACCAGTCGCGCCGATGGCACGGTCTGGCTGATCGGGCCTGGCACCGCCATGTCGAGCCGCCCGACGACCTGGCCGCGCTCGACCTTCGCCGGCTTGTCGTGCACCGGCAGCAGAAACTTGGACGAGTTGAGCAGCTTCTTGATGGCGGCCTTCTCGGAGCGCTTCGAGCCGGCGTGGTTGCCCGTCACCTGCACCTCGTGGGAGTAGATGACGTGGTAGGGCTCGATGATCTGATCCTGGAAGTCGTAGATGACGTCGCCGCAGATGGTGGCGAGCCCCTCGGCCGTATCCACGTGGATGTTCATCGATCCCTCGGTGTGGGCGTTCGCCGCCTCCATGACGACCCCGGGGATCAACTCGATCGGGCCGGACAGTTCCAGGTCCTCCAGCCGCAGGGCGTGGCGGGTGTGCAGCCGCTCGATCAGGTGCTGGATGTCGGGCTTGGGATACTGCGGGTGCATCAACCCGGAGACGGAGCACTCCAGCTCCCGCCGGTTCATGACGACGGTGGTGTTCATCGGGAAGTGGTCGTCCTTGCCGGCGTGGTCGATGTGCGCATGGGTGTGGCAGACGTAGCGAACATCGCCGACCTTGACCCCGTGGCGGGCGAGCTGGTTCTCGATCATGTTCTCGTGGTGCTGCAATCCGCGCATGCCCAGCGTTTCCATGATCGCGTTGTCGCGATAGCCGGTATCGACGACGACGGGGTATTGCCCGCCAAGGATCAGGAAGCCATAGGTATGCACGCGCTTCGTCCGTCCGCAGCCGCGGCCGAGCACGAGGAAGCTCGAATTCCAGCTCGATGTCGCCAAAGTCCAGCAGCTTGATTTCCAACGCCATCCCCAGGCTCCCTGTGTCACAGCCGGTAAACCCGGCTTGCCGTGTCGTGAAAGATCGCACGGCCTGCCGCTTCAGCGCCCGGGCCTAGCGCGCTCGACCCCGCGCCGGTGGGCGCCGATCAGGCTCGCGTAGTCCGTCCAGAGTTTTTCGATCGGAAAGTTCGAGCCCCACAGGCAGCGCTGCGGCCCGAACGCGGCAACCGTCTCGCGGATCAGGTGCGCGATGTGGTCTGCGTCATTGCGATGGATGAAGGTGCCGAAGCCCGACAGCTTGGCGTAGACGTTGGGCTCATTGGCCAGGATGGCGATGCCGTCGCGCCAGGTGGCCCAGCCGGCCGGGGAGGTATCCGTCAGCATCCCGGCGTGCTGCAGGACGAACGAGACTTGCGGACAGGCGCGGGCGAGTTCGGCAGCCCCCGGCATCTGGCCGGCAAAAACCTGCAGGTCGAACGACCAGCCATAGTCGGCCAGTCGGGCGACATTGGTCTGGACAGCAGGCGCGCGGCAAAGGTCGGGATCGGCGGCGAAGCGGTAGAGAGGGTTTTCGTGCCAGTGGAACTGCTGGCGGACGCCGCGCACCCTGGGATAGCGCGCGAGGCGGTCCAGAGCCGGCCGGACGTCGGCAACCGTCATGTCCGCATAGCCGACGATCGCGTGCGGCCAGCCGGTCTCGTGCGCTACCGTCTCGACCCAGGCGACTTCGGCTTCGGCCCGGTCAACCGGCCAGTTGGCCTGCACATAGACGGCCTTCTCGACGCCGGCTGCCGACGCTTCCGCGCGGTACTCCGACATCGGGTAGTCGCGGCGGATCGCCTCGTAGGGGCCGAAGATGCGCGGCTGCATCGGGCCGACGAGCCAGGGCAGATCGGCCTGGCGCCAGATGTGGAAGTGGGCGTCGACCACCCTCATCGGCGCGCCCCTTGGCAAAGTGAAGGACCTCGTGGGCGATCGCCTGCGGGCTGCTGCCGTTGCCGAGCCGGTCGATCATCGGGGCGATCGCACGCAGTGCTTCGGTCTTGGGCTGGAACTGGGCGTCGGCGGCGAGCGGCGTGAGCCACAGCACGGACCAGGCAAGCCCATGGAGGCGCGTCATCGCCTGGCTCAGCGCCTGCGGACCGCCGCGCTCCAGTCCGTCGGAAAGCACGACCACCATGGCGCCCCGCGCAAAGCCTGCAAAGCGTGGCACCGACAGGAACACCTGCAGCGCCTCGCCGAGGCGTGTGCCGCCGTCCCAGTCGGCAACGAGGCCCGAGGCAAGTTCCAGCGCCTGCTCGCGATTGCGCCGCGCGAGCGCGCGGGTGACGCGGGTGAGCCGGGTGCCGATCGTGAAGACCTCGACCTGCTCGCCGGCCTGGACGAGCGCGTGCGCCAGCCGCAGCGCGCCCTCGGTGCCCGATTTCATCGAGCCGGAGATGTCGATCAGCAGCAGGACGCGGCGCTGGCGCTGTTTACGCATCCGGCGCAGAAGGCTGCCGACCTCGCCGTCGCGTCGCATCATCTGGCGGAACGTGCGGCGCGGATCGGCCATGCGGCCCTTTGCCACGGCGTCATGCGGCGGGCGCGTCGGCGCGGCAGCGCGTGCGGCAGGCTCTTTGCGAACGCGCGCAGGGATGCGGCCTCGTCATCGGCAAAGCGGCGCGCGAACAGGCGCTCCGCGACCGACGCGTCCGCGCCCGAGGGCTCTTCGTCGTCGGGCGCGAAAATCGGCTCGAACGCGCCGGCATCGAAGGCGTTCGGCATGTCCTCGGGCTCGCCCAGCGCCGGGGCGGTCAGGACACGACCGAGAAAGATCTCATCGAACAGCGCATCGAACTCCTCGCGCCGCTCGGGCATCGGCCCGAACGTGGCGTGCGCAGCCCGGCGTACGTCCATGAGGCTTCTCGGCCCGATCAGCCCGACGGCTGCAATGAACGCCTGGGTCTGTTCGGGCGCGGCCAGGTGTCCGGCCGCCCGCAGCGCTTGCGCAAAACTCAGAAACGGGGCGAGGGGACGCGGCAGCGTCATGCGGCGCTCCCCATGATCAGCGCATCGATGCGCGGCGCCACGTAGGTGAGGTCGTCCTGGTCCTTCAGCACCACGCCGATGGCGCGGGCGAACGCGCGTGGCCAGGGCACGCCCTGCTCGTTCAGGATCGTTGCGGCCTCGGCCCACTCGACGGTCTCGGCGACGCCTGGCGGCTTGGCGAGCGGTTCGGCACGCAGCCGGCCGACAGCGGCCACCACGCGCTGGGCCGTGTCGCGCGCAACGATGCTGGACCGCATCATCACGATCTCGGCCTCGAGCACCGGGTCCGGGTAGCCGATCCAGTGATAGACACACCGCCGCCGCAGCGCCTCGTGCAGCTCCCGGGTCCGGTTGGAGGTCACGATCACGACCGGCGGCTCGCTCGCCCGGATCGTGCCGCGCTCGGGGATCGAGATCGAGAAGTCGGACAGGAACTCGAGCAGGAACGCCTCGAACTCGTGGTCGGACCGGTCGAGCTCGTCGATCAGCAGGATACGGTCACGCGGGGTCTGCAACGCGAGCAGCATCGGCCGCGCCACCAGGTATTCGTCGGCGTAGAGATTGACGTACTCGGAGCCAGCCTGCCGGATCGCCAGCATCTGGCGCGGGAAGTTCCACTCGTACATGGCGGTCGAAGCGTCGATCCCCTCGTAGCACTGGAGCCGGACCAGTTCGCGGCCCAGCACCGAGGCGATCGCCTTGGCCGCTTCCGTCTTGCCGACGCCGGGAGAGCCCTCGAGCAGCAGCGGCTTGCCGAGCGCCAGCGCCAGATAGGCGGCCGTGGCAAGGCCTTCGTCGGCAATGTACTGGGCGTCACGCAGCGAGCGCGCCAGCGGCTGCGGACCATCGATGCCGAGGATGGAGCGGCGCACCGGCATGAGCTCAGCGGGCGCCTCCGGCCAGCCGCTGGCGGGGCTTGGCACCGCCGTTGGCACGGATGCCGCGCAGGATCTTTTCCGGCGTGATCGGCAGTTCGTCGATGCGCACGCCGACCGCGTCGTAGACGGCATTCGCGACCGCCGGCAGGACCGGGTTCGCGCACATTTCGCCCGGACCCTTGCCGCCGAACGGGCCATCGGGGGCGGGGCGCTCCAGCACCGAGATATGATGGGGGGCGATGTCGCCGGGCCCCGGCATCAGGTAGTGATTGAAGTCGACGGGGCCGTGACTGCGGTCGGGGTAGTAGGGTTCGGTCGTCTCCCACAGGGCGTGGCTCATGCCCATCCAGGCGCCGCCGACGAGCTGCTGCTCGACGAGCTTCGGGTTGAGCGCGCGGCCGACCTCGTAGGCCGACTGCATGTCGCGGACCGCGACTTCGCCGGTCTCGTCGTCGACCTCGACCTCGACGAGCAGGGCTGCATGGGCAAAACAGGACACGGGCGTCATTTCGCCGGTTTCGGGATCCACCTCCGACAGCGGGATGAGGAAGATGCCGCGCCCCGAGACCGTGCGGCCCTGCTTGAACTGGGCGGCCTGGCAGGCCGCCATGGTGGTGATCGATCGGGACGGCGCACCGTTGACGTGGATGTTGCCGCGGCCGTCGGTGACGAGGTCGGCGGCGTCGACTTCCAGTTCCTCGGCGGCGGCTTCCAGCATCACGGCGCGCGCTTCCTGCGCGGCCTGGATGACCGCGTTGCCGACCCGGTGCGTGCCGCGCGATGCGAACGAGCCCATGCAGTGCGGGCCGGTGTCGCTGTCGGCGGTGTCGACGTAGACATCGGCCACGGGGATGCCCAGGGTCTCGGCCGCGATCTGGCGAGTGACGGACTTCATGCCCTGGCCGAGATCGATCGACGACAACGCGACGGTGAACTTGCCGTCGGGATTGGAGTGGACGAGCGCCTGGGACGGATCGCCGCCGAGGTTCATGCCGATCGGGTAGTTGATTGCCGCAAACCCGCGGCCACGGTGCAGGCCCATCAGCGCCTCCTGAAGCCGGAAATCGAGGAGAACCGCATGGCGCCCTGGCGCGGACGGTTGGTCCTCGGCCGGTGCGGGACGCGGGGGCTCGGTGTCGGCGCGACTGCGAAGAACGGCTCGACGCTGCCGCTGGTCGGGCAGGCGACTGCGCAGGGGTCGCGCCCGCGCTGGCCGCGGCCGGCATCGTGTAACCGCGGCATTTCGACCTGCCGGGCCGGTCGCCCCGCAGCTGCCGGTCTTGCGGGCATAGCCACCGGTGTCGATGCCGGTCACCACGCCGTGCTGGTCGAGGGCGGTGCGGGCTGGCAATCGGCCACGCTCGCCGCCGCCGTCGCGCAGCGAGGAGGCCGCGCGAGACGTGGCCTGCAGGGCAACGCCGGCCTTCTCGGCCACCACCTGGCAGCACTCGATCAAGCGCGCAGTTCTTGGCCTCACGGCGATGGGCCTTCATGTCGCCGTCGCGGTAGGCGTTGAGGATGCGCAGGTCGATGGGGTTCATCCCGACAGCCTCCGCGACCTTGTCCATGTGCGCTTCGATGGCGAAGTCGACGCCGGTGATGCCGAACCCGCGCATGGCGGTGGCCGGTGTCCGGTTGGTGTAGACGCAGTAGACGTCGGCGTGCACGTTCGGGATCGTGTAGGGGCCGGGCAGGTGGCCGACGCCCTTGATGATCGCGTAGGACGACAGCCGGGTATAGGCGCCGCTGTCGAAGTAGCCGGTGAACTTGCGGGCGAGGATGCGGCCGTCGCGGGACACGCCGTCCTTGATGTACCAGCGCTCCGCCCCGCGCGGTGCGCCGACCTGCATCTCCTCCTCGCGGTCCCAGGCGAACTTGCACGGCCGCCCGGTCAGCATCGCGCCCAGGATCGCGATCGGCTCGTGCACGCTGTCGACCTTGCCGCCGAAGCCGCCGCCGACCGTGCCGCCGATGAAGTGCAGGCGGTTCGACGGCATCGTCAGCGTCTTGGCGGCCGTGCCGAGCGAGAAGAACAGCGCCTGGGTCGACGTGTAGCACACGAAGCGGTCGTTGACCTCGGGGGCGGCGATGGCGCCGCAGGTCTCGATCGGCGCCTGCTCGATCGGCGACATCTGATAGCGGCCCTCGACGATGTGGTCGGCACGCGCGAAGGCGGCCTCGACATCGCCGTAGCGCAGCTTCTGGTGGTCGTATTTGCCGTGATAGATGAACTTGTTGGTCGGGTAGACCTCGCACACGACGGGCGCGCCCGGCCGGATCGCCTCTTCGACGTCGAGGACGTGGGGGCGTACATCCCAGTCGACACGGACCTTCGCCACGGCCGCGCGCGCTTGCGCCTCGGTCTCGGCGATGATGGCGGCGACCGGCTCGCCCTTGTAGGCGACCTTGGTCTCCGCCAGCAGCGGCTCGTCGTCGATGCCGAAATCGAGCAGGCTCAGCAGCGTGTTGAGGTTGCGCGGCACGTCGCGACCCGTCAGCACCCGCACGACGCCGGGCATGGCTTGCGCTTCGGCCGTGTCGATGCGGCGGATGCGGGCATGATGGTGAGGACTGCGCACGCAGCGCACGTGGAGCAGGCCCTCGAACAGGTGGTCGTCGAAGAAGGGCGACCGGCCCGTCACGTGGCCCAGGATGTCCTGGCGCCGGGTCGGCTTGCCGATTTCATTCAGCGTGTCGTCGCGCTCGTCGGCGAAGAACTCCTTGCGAAACTCGATCATGCGCGCGCCCTCCCTCGTGCGGCCGCCAGGACGGCCTCGATGATCGGCTCGTAGCCCGTGCAGCGGCAGATGTTGCCCGAGATCGCCTCGACCACGTCCTCGCGCGTCGGGGCGGGATTGCGATCGAGCAGCGCCTTGGCCGAGACCAGCATGCCGGGCGTGCAGTAGCCGCACTGGGCCGCGAAGTGTTCCATGAACGCGTCCTGCAGCGGGTGCAGTTGCGCGCCGGTCGCCAGCCCCGCCGCCGTCTCGACGCGCCGGCCGGCAACGCTCTCGGCAAGTGTCAGGCAGGAGAGATGCGTCGCGCCGTCGATGGCGACCGTGCACGATCCGCAGGTGCCCTGGCCACAGCCATACTTGGGGCTGAGATCGCCAATGCCGCGGCGCAGGAACTCGAGCAGGTTCTGGCCTGGCTCGGCGAAGGAGGCCCGCTCCGATCCGTTGAGGACGAATACGATGGGTGTTTTTGCCATCAGCCGCGCGCCATCCGTTCGAGCAGGCGTCTGAGGTGCACGCCTGCGACTTCCCGCCGATACCACGCGGTGGCAAGCGCGTCGGTCGGCGGATCGAGCCCTTCGACAGCCACCTGGGCGGCGCGCGCGATGGTGGCCGCATCCAGGCTCTGGCCTTCCAGAACGCGTTCCACGGCGGTCGCCTGCAGCGGCATGGGCCCCATCGCACCGAAGGCAACCCTGGCGCCCCGGATGCGCCCGCCCGCGCGCGGCAGGTAGGCCGCAACCGACAGCACCGAGACGCCCTTCGGCTTGATCCGGCTCGCCTTCAGGAAACCGAAGTCAGCGGGCGCTTGCGGTCGCGGCACCTGAATGGATGCGACGAGACCCACCCGGCCGCGGTCGCGCAGGACATCGGCAAGCGGCCGTGGCGCACCGCTCTGGCCGGCAAACGCCACGCGGGCGCCGAGCGCCAGCAGCGCCACCGCGAAGTCGCCGTAGGGATGGGGCGCAAACAGATTGCCGCCGACGGTTGCCATGTTGCGGATCTGCGGCCCGCCGACCGCGCGGGCAACGGGCGCCAGGAACGTCAGGTCACGATGCGCGGCGACCGTCGCCATGGTAACGCCCGCGCCGATCGCGACGCCGTCGCCGGACAAGGCGGATGTCGGCAAGCGCCGGGTCGGTGCTGCGTACGATGCGGGTGGCTGTCGCGCCGGCGTTGACCTCGCGCATGACCAGGGTGCCGCCGCCCATGAAAATGGCATCGGATCCCATGGCGCGCTGCGCCTCGGCCAGGGTCGCATGCGTTTCGACGATCTGGATCATCGAGTGCCCTCCTGTGGCGGCACCGGAAGGCCCATGTGCTCGCGCACCGCGGCGAAGCCCGCGCGGTAGATGTTCTCGGCCACCATGTCGCGCAGCTCCGTCTCCCGGCCCGGCGGCGTATCGAACCGGCACTGCCAATGCCAGAACGTGCGGTCGCCGTCGGTCACCGGCGCCAGGCGCACGTGCGCCACGTAGTTGAGGAGCGGCACCGGCGTCTCCAGCAGACAGTAGGAGAACGCCATGTCGGCATCCGAAAGGGTCAGCAGCTGCTCGCGCAGTTCCGACCCGTCGGCCAGATGGAAGCGGCGCACGCAGCCGACCCGGTCGGACGGACTGCTGCGCTCGATCATGCTGTCGGCGACGGCTGGATGCCACTGATCGTGCCCGTTGAAGTCGCGCAGGACTGCCCAAACCGCTTCGACCGGGGCATCGAGGATCGTGCTCTCGACAATGCGCACCATGTCAGCCCGCCATCTGCCGTTTCAGCGCGTCGAAGCCGGCCTGGAAGACGTTGCCGCCGATGCCGTCGACGAGATCGGCCGCCGCCTCCGCGGCGCAGTCGAATTCGGCCGTCCACTCGATGAAGGTCCGGTTGCCGTCGCTGATGGGTGTCAGCCGCAGGGTTGCCATGTAGTTGGTGAGCGGCATCGGCGACTCGAGGATCGCATAGGTGCAGAACATGTCGTAGTCGGACAGCCCGAGCAGCTTTTCGCGCAACCGATCGCCGTTCTGCAGGCGGAAGTCGCGCACGCAGCCGACCTTGTCGGACGGCTCGCCGTTCTCGATCCGGCTTTCCCGGATGCGCGGATGCCAGCGCGGCAGCGCGTTGAAGTCGCGCACCTTCTCCCAGACCTTGGCGGCCGGGGCATCGATCACGGAGGAGGCGTAGACGCGGGGCATCTAGGTGGTGCCTCCCGATTTGGTTTTCGGCCCGTTCGGCCTCGACGTGCCCGACTTGCCCCCGTCCCCGCCGCCCGGCTGCGACTTGCGCGCTTCGTTGCCGATGCGCTGCATATCGGCGGCCTCGCGGATCAGGCCGCCCTGCTTGGTCAGGTTGGCGCCGTCGATGCCGATGTCGGCAAGCAGGCTGTCGATCAGCGGCGCCTGCACGCGATAGCGCAGCGCCGAATTGATCACCTCGTCGGTCGGGCTGCCCGAACGGCCTTCGCCACCCGAGCCGCCCACGCCGTCGAGCTGCACGATGCGGATGTCCTGGATCTTCTCCAGCGGCTTCACGGATGCAGCGACGATGCCTTCGACATGCTCCAGCAGCTTGCGGCGGAACAGCGAGACGCGCGCCGGGTCGGTGAGGACGTTCTCGGCCTCGTTGATGAGGCGCTGGGCCTCGGCCTCGACCGTGAGCCGCACCTTGTCGGCGCCGGCCGCGATCGTGCGTTCGGCGGCAGCCTTTTCCGCCAGCAGCACGTCGATGGCCTTGCGCCGGTGGGCGACTTCGGTTTCGCGCGCCGTGGCGATCCGCTCCTCGGCGGTGGCCGCAATGGCCCGCGCCGAGTCCGCTTCGAGCCGGGCCGCCAATTCCTCGAGCGACTTGCGGTAGAGCGTGATCGCCTTGTCCATCTGGGCCGTCTCGACCAGCTTCTCGCGCTCGACCTCGAGCCGGCGACGCTCCGCCTCGTGCGAGATGCGCACCTCGTCGAGCCCGCGCTCGGAGGCGACGCGGGCGCGCTCGATATCCTCGCGGCTCTCGATTTCGGCTTCACGCAGCGCCTGGACGCGGGCGATCTCGAGCTGCTCGAGCGACCGGCGGCGTTCGACCTTGGCTGCCTCGACGGCACTCTCGCGCTGGACCTCCGCGGTCTCGATCGACGCCTGTGCGGTCAACTGGGCGCGGCGGACGTCGGCCTCCGCGACCGCGCGTGCAGCCTTCTTCGGTGCGAGGTCGACGATACGGGTTTCCTCGGCCGCCTCCACCTCGCGCTTGCGCTGGATGTCGATCACTTCGCGGCTCTGCTGGCTCGCGATGCGTTCCTCCTCCAGCTTCAGTTCGGCGACGATCCTGGCCCGCTCGACGCTTTCGCGCCGCGCGATGTCGGCGGCCTCGATCGCCTTGTCGCGGGCGATCTCCTCGGACCGGGTGGCCAGCTCGGCTTCGATCCGCTCGGCCGCAATGCCCTTCTCGCGCGCGATGCGGGCCGCATCGATCGCCCGGCCGGCCGCGATCTCGGCCGCCTCCACCGCCTGCTGCCGCTCGATCTCCAGCCCCCGGATGCGCAGATCCTCGCCAATGCGCAATTCGGAGATTTTGGCCGCCTGCACGATGCGCAGGCGCTCGGTGGTCTCGCGCGCGGCGATCTCGGCCTCGTCGAGGCCCTGTTGACGCGCAATCTCGCGCCGGCGCACGTCCTCTTCGCCCCGGATCCGGGTCTGCGTGAGGATCAATGTCTGCGCCATGCGCGCCTTTTCGGTTTCCTCGCGGGCGGCAATCTCGGCCTGCTCGACGGCTCGCTGGCGATCGATTTCCAATGACTGCGTTTCGCGGTCCTTCTGGATGCGCGCCTCTGCCAGAGCCTTTTCCTGCAGGATGCGCGCGCGCTCGGTCGATTCACGCGCTGCGATCTCGGCGGCCTCGAGCAGTCGCGTTCGCTCGATCTCGCGCGAAGTCGTTTCCTGCTCATTGATGATGCGCGCTTCCTTGAGGGCGCGCTCCTGCAGGATGCGAGCGGTTTCGACGTGCTCGCGGGCGGTGATTTCCTCCGACTCGACCGTTTGCGGTCCGTGCGATCTCGCGCCGGCGGATTTCGACGTCGGACGCAATGCGTGCCTCCGCAATGGCGCGCTCATTGGCGATGCGCGCCCGCTCGATGGTTTCGCGAGCGAGGATCTGAGCGGACTCGGCCTGCGTCTCGCGCTCGGCGCGCTCCTGTGCCAGCAACGCGCGCTGCTGCGCCCGGCGGAACTCGACGTCGCGTTCCTGCTCGAGCCGGGCCTCTTCGCTCGCCCGCTCGATTTCGAGCGATTGCTTCTCGGCTTCCAGGTTGCGCGTGCGGATCTGGATGGTTGCGTCCTGCTCGATGTCGTTGCGCAGCTTGCGCCGATCCTCGATGTCCTTGATGAGGACGGTGAGGCCCTCGGCGTCGAACCGGTTGGAAGGGATTGAAGAACTCGAGGCTCGTCTGGTCGATGTCGAGGATGGCGACGGACTCGAGCTCGAGCCCGTTGCGCGACAGGTCGGCCTCCACGGCGTGTCGCACGCGCTCCACATAGTTCGTGCGGTTCTCGTGCATGCCGCTCATGTCCATGGTCGCCGCGGCGCCGCGCATCGCACTTTCGAACTTGCCGGCGAGCAGCGCGTGCAGGCTTTCGGGCTCCAGCGTGCGTCGCCCGAGCGTGGAGGCGGCCATCGCCACGGCGCGGCGCTCGGGCTGGACGCGCACGTAGAACTCGGCCTCGACGTCGACGCGCATGCGATCCTTCGTGATCAGCGCTTCGGTGGTGGTGCGCGACACCTTGAGGGGCAAGGTGTTCATGTTCACGGGCGTGATCTCGTGGATCATCGGCCAGACGAACGCGCCGCCGTCGATGACGACCTTTTCGCCGAGGAACCCCGTCCTGACGAATGCGACCTCCTTGGTCGAGCGGCGATAGAGCCGCTGCAGGATCCAGAAGACGACGGCGATGACCACCACCGCGATGATGAGCCAGAGGATCAGCTGGCCGATCACTTCTCCTGATATGGACATGACTTCCTCCTTGCGCTCCCTATCGCGGCCCGTCAGCGCCGACCTCGGCGGACAATGCGCTTGAACATGCGGGTTTGTTCCGTCAGCGCGATTTCTGTCGGGAGACGCTCCATCGAAGACGCACCGTAAAAGCCGTGGCAATTGGATGTATTGTTCAAGATGAACTCGGCATCCTCGGGCATCGCGACGGGGCCGCCATGGGCCAGCACGATCGCCTGGGGATTGACCTTGAGAGCCGCGTCCGCCCATGCCTCGACCAGGGCCGCGCACTCCGGCAGCTTGCGTGCGGTCTCGGCACCGATGCTGCCGCCCGTCGTAAGCCCGAGATGACAGACGATGATATCGGCGCCAGCCCGGGTCATGGCCACCGCCTCGTCCTCGTTGAACACGTAGGGCGAGGTCAGCATGTCCTTGGCATGGGCGGTGGCGATCATGTCGACTTCCAGCCCGTAGGACATGCCCGTCTCCTCGAGATTGGCGCGAAAGACGCCGTCGATGAGCCCGACCGTGGGAAAGTTCTGGACGCCGGAAAAGCCGATCCGCTTCAACTCGTCGAGGAACACGTCCATCTTGCGGAACGGATCGGTGCCGTTGACGCCGGCAAGCACGGGCGTGTGGCGGACGACCGGCAGCACTTCCGCCGCCATGTCGACGACGATCTGGTTCGCGTCGCCGTAGGCCAATAAGCCCGGCGAGCGAGCCGCGTCCGGCCATGCGGTAGCGGCCGGAATTGTAGATCACGATGAGATCGATGCCGCCGGCTTCCTCGCACTTGGCCGACAGCCCCGTGCCGGCGCCGCCGCCGATGATCGGCACGCCCTCGGCCACCATGGCGCGCAGCTTTGCGAGGATCTTCTGACGCGGGATCATCGTTTCATCCCTACGCGGGCTCGCGCACGGCCATCGCCATGCAGGTCGCGGAATGCGGCGACGAGGACGGCTGCGAACTCGGGTGCATTGATGTGGTGGGGCACCTGGATCAACTGGCGCGACGCCGTCTGCCGCACCGTCTCGACGAGTGCCGCGAAGAGGGCGGCACGGGCGGTCAGATCGTGGAAGGGCTTGCCCGGGGCATCGAGCGCCGAGACGCCGCCTTCCGGCAGGAAGAAGCGGACCTGGCCTTCCATCCGATTGAGCCTCTCGCCGATCCAGCGCCCCATCCGCGTGCACTCTTCCGGCGTCGTGCGCATCAGGGTGATCTGCGGATTGTGCCGGTAGAGCTGCCGCCCGGCGTAGCGCGCGGGCACGGTTTCCGGCGCGCCGAAGTTGACCATGTCCAGGGCGCCGACCGAGCCGATATAGGGAATGCGGGTGCGAATGATCGCGCCGAAACGGTCCTCGGTGGCTGGGAACACGCCGCCCATCAGGAGATCGCAGACCTCTGTCGTGCTGATGTCGAGGACGCCGACGATCTTGCCGCCGTCGACGAGCGCTTCCATCGCCTGTCCGCCGACCCCCGTCGCATGAAATACGAGGCAATCATGGGTCGAGGTGAGCTGTTTGGTGACCTGCTGTACGCAAGGCGTCGTGACGCCGAACATCGTCAGCCCGATCGCCGGTTTCGTCAGGATGCGCGGCTTGGCGGACTGGCGCGCGGCGACCATGCCGATCATGGCCTGCGCGGCGTTGGCGAGCACCTCCTCGGTAATTGCGTTGAGGCCCTGCACGTCGGCGACCGATGGCATCAGCATGATGTCGGAGGGGCCGACGTATTTCTTGACCTCGCCGGATGCCACGGTCGACACGATCAGCTTGGGGATGCCGACCGGCAGGGCGCGCATGGCGGGCGCCACCATGGCCGTGCCGCCCGAGCCGCCAGCCGAAAGCACGCCGGCAATGCCGCTCTGGCGCATGATCCAGCGCCGGAACGCCTCGGTCATGCCGGCCACCGACTGGCCGCGGTCGCCGGTGAAGACGCCGGCTGCGCCGCGCGGGTGGAACGCGGCGACCTGGTTGGCGCTGATTTCCGCACCGGAGTGGCGGCCGGTGGTGGACAGGTCGACCATCCGCACCGGCAGACCGGCCGACTGGATCAGATCGCGCATGTAGCGCAGTTCGTCGCCTTTGGTGTCCAGTGTCCCGGCAACCAGCACAACCGGCCGGCCGGTGGCTGCAAGCGGCCGGATCTCGACGCTGCTCATGGCGCCCGCTACCGGCCGGGTCGTGACAACGCGGGCCAGTTGCTCGAGCCTCTGGACAGGGACGGGCTGCGACCACCGTGTCGGCAGCACCGGATTTGAATTATAGATCTTGACCGCGGCCGGTCCGGTAGCGCGCGCTGGCGGGCGATACCGGTGTCGATGTGGCCGCCGGCCCGGCATCCTCGTGGCCGTGCCGGCCGACACCCAGCAGCCGTTGCTGCAGTTCGCGGTCGCCTGCAAGCTCGCGCGCGGCCGAGATGCGGTTGATGCGGCCGTTGACCATGATCGCGACGTTGTCGGCGACCGCGCAGGCGACGCCGATATTCTGCTCGATGACGAGGACGTCCATGTCGCCGTCCTCGCCCAGCTGCTGGAGCATCTCCTCGACCTGGGCGACGATGACGGGAGCCAGTCCCTCCGTCGGCTCGTCCATGACAAGCAGCCGCGGGTTGGCCAGCAACGCCCGCGAGATCGCCAGCATCTGCTGCTCGCCGCCGGACAGCTGCCCGCCGCCGTTCGATTTGCGCTCGGCCAGACGCGGGAACGTCGTGTAGATCCGATCGATGGTCCACGCGCCCTTGCGCCGCCCATCCACGAGCCGCAGGTGTTCGTCGACCGTCAGCGAGGGCCACAACCGCCGGCCCTGTGGCACATAACCGATGCCAAGCTGGGCGATGTCGGCCGGTGCGAGGCCTGTGAGAGACTGCCCGGCGAAGTTGATCGAACCGGAGGCGACCGGCACAAGGCCCATGATGGCCTTGCACAGCGTGGTCTTGCCCATGCCGTTGCGGCCGACGACGGACAGGACGCCGGCTTTGAGGCTGAGGTCGACGCCCTGCAGCGCATGCGATGCGCCGTAGTACACGTTGAGCGCGCGGATCTCGAGAGCCGGCGTGCGGCTGCGATCAGCCATGCCCGCCTCCGAGATAGAGTTCCTGCACTTCCGCGTCGTTCTCGATCTCCTCGGGCGTGCCCTCCTTGAAGACACGGCCGTTGTGCAACATCGTCACGCTTTCGGCGACGCGCAGCGCAACATCCATGTCGTGCTCGATGATGATGTAGCCGATGTGGTCGGGCAGCCCCGACAGGATCGCCACCAGGTCGGCCCGCTCCGCAGGCGACAGGCCGGCGGCCGGTTCGTCGAACAGGATGAAGCGTGGTGCGCCGGCCAGTGCGAGTGCGATCTCCAGCTGGCGCTGCTGGCCATGCGACAGCGACGAGACCAGCGTATCGCGCACGCGGGTCAGGTGGACGGCTTCGATCAATTCGCGCGCGCGCGCCACGATCGCATCGCTCGAGCGCGGCCTGAGCAGCGAGAAGCGGCCGCGCGAAACGCCGAGGCACGCCAGATAGACGTTGTCGGCCACCGACATGCCGCCGAACAGCAGCGAGATCTGATAGGTGCGGCGCAGGCCGCGACGAATGCGCTCGTGGGCGGGAAAATTGGTCAGGTCCTCGCCAAACAGCCGGATCGTCCCTGACGTTGGCAGGAAGTCCCCGGTTACGCAGTTGAACAGCGTGGTCTTGCCTGCGCCGTTGGATCCGAGCACCGCGCGCCGCTCGCCGGGGCGCACCGAAATCGTCACGTCCGAGATGGCCGCCAGCGCGCCGAACAGCTTGGTCACGCCGCGCAGCTCGAGCGCGTTGCCGGTGCTGGCCGAGGCAACCAGCTCGGCCGTGCTTCGGTCAACCCTGCTCTCGATCGAGTGGCGCGGCTCCACCATCGTCTAGCGCCCCCCGCCGAGCAATGGATCGGCGGTTGGCCTGCCGTCGCGCCTGATACTTGTCCCACAGGCCCAGCACGCCATCAGGGGAGAAGGCGACGATCGCGAGGAAGCCCAATCCGACCACCAGCTTGAACCGCTCTCCCGACATGCCGAACGCATGCAGAATATCGGACGAGAACACGCTGAGCACCGCGTATATGAGCGCCCCGATGAACGGGCCGATCGGGCGTTTCAGGCCGCCGACGACGGCGATCACCAGAATATCGATCACCTGCGGAATGCCGGCCGTACCGGGCACGACCTGGGCGTTCTGCCAGACGAGCAGGATGCCGCCGACCGCCGCAATGACGCTGGCGAACGCGTAGGCCAGAATGCGATGCGTGGTGACCGAAAAGCCGAGCGCACTCATGCGCCGCGGGTTGTCGCGCACGCCCTGCAGCGCCAGCCCGAACGGCGTGCGCGCCATCCATACGACCGCCAGGTAGGACAGCGCCGCGCAGCCGAGCGTCAGATAGTAGAAGGGTATCGCCTGGCGCCAGTCGATGCCGAACAGCGCCGGCGGGACGACGTTGTTGAAGCCGGTGTAGCCGTTGAAGATGCCGTAGTTCTGGCGCGTGAAGTAGAAGAATGCCGCCGCGATCGCCAGCGTGATCATGATCGTGTAGATGCCCTCGGTGCGCACCGCGAGCGTACCGACCAGCGTGCCGAACAGGGTCGCGATCAGGATCGCGAGCGGGATGTGCAGCCACCACGGCCAGCCCAGGCTGATCTGCGGCACGCCGCTGGTGCCGAGGATCGCCACCACGTAGCCGGCAAGTGCCCCCACCGACATCTGGATCAGGCTGACCATTCCGCCATAACCGGCCAGCACCATCAGCGACAGGGCGATCATGCCGAGGATGAAGCTCCAGCCGAAGATCTGGTAGAGCACGAAGTTGCTTGCGAAGGCCGGCATCGCCAGCAGCAGCAGGCCGACCACCCAGATCGGTGCCGGAATTTGCTCCAACACCAGCAGGGACCTTCTCGGTGCGACGGTGGGCAGGACGACAGCCATGTCAGCGCCGGCCCCCGAGCAGGCCTTGCGGGCGGAATGCAAGGACGGCCGCCATGATCAGGAACGTAAAGACGACCGAGTAGGTGGGCGCATAGACAATGCCGATCTGCTCGGCGAGGCCGATGATGACGGCGCCGAGCGCGGCTCCGGGGATCGAGCCCATGCCTCCGACGATGACGACCACGAGGGAGGCGAGCAGGAACCGCGTGTCTTCGCCCGGCGACAGCGACTGGAATGTGCCGCCGACAATGCCGGCCATGCCAGCCATGCCGGCGCCAAAACCGAACACGGCCAGGAACACGTACTGGATGCGCACGCCCGATGCCGCCAGGATGTCGCGATCATCGACACCGGCGCGGATCAGCATGCCGAGCCGCGAGCGGTTCAGCACGAACCACATGGCCAGGCCGATCGCGATCGCGGCGAGCAGGATCGCGATCCGGACCTGGGGATAGGACAGGTACACCGCTCCACCGTCGGCGCGGATCGAGCTGATGAGCGGCAACGTCATCGGGCCGCTCAGCCAGTTCGGCGAACGCACCTGGTAGCTCTGGCCGCCCCAATACCACAGCATCAGGTCGGCCAGCACGATCGATATGCCGATCGTGACCAGCGTCTGACGCAGTTCCTCCCCCTCCATGCGCCGAAATACCTGATGCTGCAGCAGCAGGCCAAGCGCGCCGACGACAACGAAGACCACGGGGAACGCAAGCAGCCAGTAGCCGGTGGCCTCGACCACCCCATAGCCGATGTAGCCGCCCAGCAGGTACAGAGAGCCGTGGGCGAGGTTGACGTTGCGCATCAGGCCGAACACCAGCGTGAAGCCCGACGCGACAAGGAAATACAGCGCGCCGAGCGTGATTCCGGACAGGATCGCGTTCAGAAAGACCCGCTTGCGGCCCATCGTCTGCTCGAAGCTCGGCGACCAGGGCGCAATGATCAGCCATGCCAGAGCGACGACCAGCACAAGGACCACGAAGGTCCAGATCGGATGGCGCGTGCTGAAGTTCTGCAAGGTGCCCATGCTGCCAGCAATCGTGATCGGCCGACAGGTGTCGTCCGATCGACCCTTCGACCCGTTGCACCGCCGTCAAACCCGACAACGGTACGGGCCCTGCCCCGATAGTTCCCGCAATTCGGCGACAACCAAACGTGTCGCCTGTGGAGTGTTCGTCAGCGCCCGCGGGACCACCTCTTGATCCCGAACGCAGCTGGGAATGCCACATGCTTGTTCGACAGAATGATCGCTCCCGCCCGCGCCAGTCGTATCCGACAGTCTAATGATTTCACCGACTTGTGCGCGTACAGAGCAGACTTATGGTTCATGGGGAGCAGGCGATCTGAGCGCTGCGCCGGTAGGTGCTGGGCGGGACGACGCCATTGGCGATGAAGAAGCGCGAGAAGCTCGCCTGACTGGAAAAGCCCAGATCGAGCCCGATCGACGAAACGGCCTCGGTGGTTCCGGTCAGCCGTTCGATAGCCCGCTCCATGCGCAGCGAATTCAGATAGATGTTCGGCGTGATCCCAACCTGTTGGTGGAACAACTTGTAGAAGTGCGGTCGCGACAGGCCTGCCTCGCGTGCGACGCTGTCGAGGTCGACCGGCTCGCACACTTGCTGCTCCAGGAACTGGATCGCCTTGCGCAGCCGGAAGTCATGCACGCCTGCGAGACGCCCCACGGCATCGCTGCCGTGCCAGGACTGCTCGAAGCAATATTCGGTAAGGGCCAGCAGCCAATCGTCGATGCCGGGATCATCCTGGTCGCGATTGAGCATCGCGCCCATGTCGATGAGCCGGCGAAGTTCGTCCGATACCTCGATGGCCGCGCGCCCAAACCGCAACGCCGACGCTCGGCCGCCGATCGCGTTCCGGAACCACGCCGGCCGGATGTACAGCACCAATGCCAGCGTCTGCTCGCCCGGAACAGGTTGATGGTAGTGGTGCGCCTGCCATGGATTGACGGCAACGGCCTGACCCGGGCCTAGCGGTATGCCGCGCCCCTCTACATAGACTTCGCTGGGACTTCCCTGGATATGAAATAGCAGGTGCCCTTCGCGATGCGCGTGCGACACCATCGAGCGGTCCATGCAGTAAAGACAGACGCGGCCGAATGCGCCATGGAGCACGGCAACGGCTTCACTCATCGTCCTCCCATCCGCATTCTTCCGATGCGATTTTGTGGAGAACTATATTGGATTGTTCTTGCGTGACAAGCAGTCGCAGTTGCGACGCACAAATCGTGTTTAACGGCCGCGCGACCGGATCGCGCGCACGGAAGCGGCCCCGGGCAGAACCAGAAGCGGTTCAATCCCGGGGCTCGCTGTCAGATCTACGGCGCGGCGCTCGTCAGGAGCGCCGAGCCGCCTAGGGCTACTTCCCGCCAAGCGCCTTGCAGTCCGGCGTCGTGCGCGAGGGCAGGCCCATGGCGCGGAAGGCTTCCGGCGTCATGCCGAGCGTCTGCGTGACGTTGTCGACACGAGCGACCATCTTGTTCGTCAGCGTGCCGTCCGGGCCTTCGGCCACTTCGTTGACGAAGATCGAGCCGGTGGCCTGACGGTTCTCGTTGAGCGTGATGATGCCCAGCGGAGTCTGCAGCTTCAGCTTGGACAGCGCGGCTTGGAACTTCTTTTGGCCGTCACCGAGGTCGCCCTTGACCTCGTTCAATCCCGCGATCATGGCCAGCGTTGCCACATGGTAGCCGACGCCAAAAATGGATGGCGAGGGGAGCCTCTTGTCGGCCGGGGACGCATCCTGATAGGCCTTGACGTAGGCTTTCCACTCCGGCGCGGGGTTATCGGTGGCTAGCCAACCCGAGGTCGGCGTACCGATCAGGGCGTCCTTGGCCTTGCCCTTGGAGCTCAGCACCGTCGGGTCGGCCATGATGGTGCCGCCGATCAGGTTGGCCTTGCCGCCGGCCTGCTGGTACTGGTTGAGGAAGTTGATGGCGTCCGTGCCGCCCACGCCGAGGTAGATGGCATCGACGTTGTCGGGCAGCTTGGCGATCACGCCGGCATAGTCGCTCGAGCCGAGCGGAACCCACAGGCGCTCCGCGATTTCCCCGCCGGCCTTGCAGAAGTCGACCGCGAAGCCGAGGAAGTTGGTGTAGCCGAATGAATAGTCGGCTGACACCGCTGCCACGCGCTTCCAGCCCTTCTTCTGCACGACATAGGTGCCCAGGCCCGAGCCCCACTGCGCGCCGTCCGGATTGAAGCGGAAGAAGTTCGGCGACGGCTCGACCCAGGTGGTCTCCAGCGCGCCGGAAACGCCGTTGATCACGGTCTTGTCGGGAATGGTCTTGGAGTAGTCGCGCATGGCGATGCCCTCCGAGCCCGACAGCGGGCCCAGGATGATATCGACCTTGTCCTGCTCGATCAGCTTGCGCGCCATGCGCGTCGTCGTGGCGGGCGTGGTGTCGGTGGCGGCAACGATCGTCTCGATCTTCTTGCCGCCGGCCGTGCCGCCCGCCAGCTTGAGCGCCAGCTCGACGTTGCGTATGCCGTCCGCGCCGCCGGCCGCAAAGGCGCCCTCCGTCGCAACCAGAATGCCGACCTTGATGGTGTCTTGCGCGACCGCTGCGCCGGGCAGCATCAACGCCAAGGCGGCAGCCGCCCCGATGATCTGCTTCATGCCGAATCCTCCCAAGGATCGATGATTGTCATCGATGATTGTCCGTGGCTTGTTCGACCACAGTTTTCCGCTCGCAGCTGATCCGCCGCGACGGTCCTTACACCCCGCAACCCCATAAATCGCAACACCGCGACTAGATCATACGGCAGCGAGACAGCCAACCACGCCGATATCCGTGCGTCTGCTTTTTTGCCGGCGGATGGGCCCGTGTCACTGCCGTCATTGGCTCATCTCGTCACTGGGCTTGATGTCCCGCGAGCGCATGTAGATCGCGACAGCTGCGATCAGGACCACGGTGAGCACCCCGAACAGGGTGCGGTATGCGGTTTCGGTTCGGGCGCCGTCGGCCAGCGGCTCGAAAGCGCCGACGATGATGCCGGACACCGTCTGCATGCAGGCGACGCCGAGCATCACGGACGTGTTGATGGTCGCCATGCCGCGACCGATCAGCCGGTCCGGGATGGTGCCGCGGCCATGCGTCATCACCATGGTGCTGGAGGCGCTGAAGAAGCCGATGCCGACGATGGCAGCGATGGGCACCCAGCTCGGCGGTTGCGACGCAAAAGCGAGGGTGGCGAGGAGGGAAATGATCACCAGGGTTCCGCCGATGGCGATCCGCTTACGCGTGTTCAGCAGGCGATCCAGCGGGCCGAAGGCAAGTATGCCCAGCTGGTAGGCGATGACGGCGACGAACAAGACGTTGCCGGCCTCGATGGCGCTCAACCCATGCACTTCCCGCAAGAACGGACCACCCCATAGGCCGTGCACGGTGAAGGTGCAGGCGTAGTTGCAAAAGCTGAGCGCCAGGATTGGCCTCAGGGAGGGGTTGCGCAGCACCTCCATCAGGCCCCGCAGCATCTGGTGGGGCGGCTCGGGGGTTCGCGCCAGGAAGGGGTGGCCCGGCGGGGCGTCACGCACCACCGACCAGACGGCGAAGGTGGCGAGAGCGGTGAGAGTGACGGCAACGATGAACACGGCGCGCCAGCCGATGGCCTGCGAGGCCCAGGCTAGCGGGGTGGTTGCGGCCAGGTTGCCAAGCAGTCCGATCGACAGGACCATGGCGGTGAGGGTGGAGAAGCGGTCGGGCGGGAACCAGCGGGAGATCACCACCATGCTGCCGATCAGCATGGCGCCGAAGCCTGCGCCCATCAGGACACGGCCGGTCAGCAGCGTCGGCCAGGTCGATGCCAGCGTGAAGACGATGCCGCCGATGGTGGCGAGGATGAGCATGCCGACCACGGTACGGCGCGGGCCGTAGCGGTCGAACAGGAAGCCGCAGGGTATTTGCATGGCGGCAAAGCCGAAGAAGAAGGCCCCTGTCAGCCCGCCAAGCGCCTCCGGCCCGATGGACAGATCGCGCATCAGGTCCAGGCCGATGGTGACGTTGGACGCGCGGAAGAAATGGCTGGCTACGTAGGCAACGGCCAAGGTGGTGACGATGATCAGCCCCCGGCGGTTGGGGTGCTGCTCGATGGATCGCATCGATGGGGAGGTCCCGCTGATGTGTGAGAATTTCTTCTGCTGGCGTGCCTGGTGGCTGAACCTATGCGGCCTTGGCGGACAGCTCAAGGTTCGCGCCGATGGGGTGGCCTGTGGAGGTAACCTGATCCGCGAGAAATGGTGCGGCGCGAAAAGTCGGTCCGTGGCGAGACTGCCAACCGTACCGATTGGCGGCGACGAAGCGGTGCATCGGACTGTGGACGGCACCGCTTCGCCGACCTAAGAACGGCGCGCAATAGCATCCCGCCGCCCAATGCTGTCAGCAGCGAAAGATTTGGCATGGAAACGTCCACCGAGAGGTTGCGCGGCGCAGTGCTGGTGTGCTCAGCGGCGCTCTGCTGGAGCCTGGGCGGCCTGTTCGTGCGCCTGATCGGCAACCATCTCGATGGCTGGACCATCGCCTTCTGGCGTTGCGCCTTCATGGCGCTGGCGGTGGGCGGCTGGTTGTTGGCCGCCCACGGGCTCAGGGTGCTTGCCGTCTATCGGGCGATGGGCTGGGCGGGGATCGCTTCAGGGCTGCTGCTGGCCGGGTCATTCGTCATGTTCATTCTGGCGATTACGCGCACCAACGTCGCCAATGCGGTCGTCCTGCAGAGCGCGGCGCCGCTCGCTTCGGCCGTGCTTGGCCGCATCTTCCTCGGAGAGCGGTTGGCGGCGCCGACGCTGGTTGCCATTGCAGTTGCGGTTGCGGGTGTCGCCCTGATGTTCGCCAGCGCGCTGGGTGGTGGCGACCTGATCGGCAACACGCTGGCCCTGGGCGTCGCCATCCTGTTCGGCGCCAATATCGTCGTGGTGCGGGCCGCGCGCGGCGTCGATCTGGTGCCGGCGACGGTGCTGGCCGGCGTGTTCGCCATGCTGGCCACGCTGCCTCTGGCCAAGCTCGATGCGCCATCGGCGTTGGACTTTGGATTGCTGGCGGCGATGGGCTGTCTGCAACTGGGCCTCGGGCTGTTCCTGTTCATGCGAGGCGCCCCGCACCTGACCACCGCCCAGGTCGGCCTGCTCACGCTGCTCGAGGTGATCCTGGCGCCGATCTGGGTCTGGCTGGCGTTCGCCGAGGTGCCGGCGCCGCTGTCGCTCGCCGGCGGGGTGGTGGTGCTTTCCGCGCTGGCTCTGCACTCGGCGCTCAGCCTGCGCCGCAGCAAGCCGCCGGTCGGAATGGCGTGAGGTGCAGCGCAGCCGTCTCGGCTCGTGCAAACAGTTCAGCAAGGGCCGCTGACCGGATCAGGTTGAAGTTCCGAGTTGAGCGCTTTGACTGCGTTCCGTTTCAGGATGAGATCGTGGACTTCGGGCTTGAAGCCGGCCTCGGCGAAATCCTTGATCCAGCGATCCGGCGTGATGAGGGGGTAGTCCGAGCCGAACAGCATCTTGTGGCGGAGCTGGCCATTTGCGTATTGCACCAGCTGCGGCGGGAAATACTTCGGCGACCAGCCCGAGAGGTCGATGTAGACATTGGGTTTGTGCAGACACACGGAAAGAGCTTCGTCCTGCCATGGCCAGGACGGATGGGCGATGATGATGGTCATGTCCGGGAAATCGACCGCCACGTCATCGATATGCATCGGGCTGGAATACTTCAGGCGCAGCCCGCCGCCGCCACGCATGCCGGTGCCGATGCCGGAATGTCCGCTGTGAAAAATGGCCGGAAGCTTGTGCTCGGCGATCACCTCGTAGAGCGGATAGGCCATGCGGTCGTTGGGAAAGAAGCCCTGCACGGTCGGGTGAAACTTGAAGCCGCGGATCACGCCTGCGGCGATTAGCGCGCGCGCTTCCCGCACCCCCATCCTGCCCTTGTGCGGATCGATGCTGGCGAAGGCGATCATGATGTCGGCGTTCTCGCGCGCCGCGTCGGCCACCTCTTCGTTGGGGATGCGCCGAGCCCCGATCTGCGCCTCGGAATCGACGGTGAACATGACGAGGCCGATCTTGCGCTCACGGTAGTAGGCGATGGTCTCCGCGATGGTCGGGCGCTTGCCGACCTTGAAATATTTGCTGGCGGCCTCGTCATAGGGCTGCCAGACCTCATCGTGCGGTTGCCGGCACGACACCTCGGCATGCGTGTGGACGTCGATTGCGATCAGCTCATCGATCTTCATGAGGGTCTCCGGGCGGAGTGTCTGCGCGTTGCGACCCACGCCATGGCGCAACAGGCGGGCGCATCATCCGAGGTCCTTAGCAAGTCCAGGAGCGCAGACTTGCGCTTGGCGCCAAGCAGCTTTGCCATGTGGGCTTCGTGGCGTGCGGCCAGCTTCTTGCTGCGCGCGAGCGCCTTGGCGCCGTCGGGAACAAGAAACAGGGCGTGCGAGCGTGCGTCGCCATTGGCGGAGCGGCGTTCGATCCATTCGCGGCTTTCCAGGTCATGCAGAAGCCGGGCAAGCCGGGCTCGCTCTATGCCGAGTGTCCGCCCGACCGCCGCCTGCGAGCTGCCCGGGTTGGCCTCGATCAGAAGCAGTACCGAATACTGCGCCGGCCGCAGCTTCATCGAAGCCAGCTCGCGGATGAAATCCTTGAAGATGACGAGCTGCAGCCGGCGCACGAAATAGCCGAGATGCTGGTCGAGGTGTCCAAGGCCGAGCCGTTCCTCGACAAGACCGTCCATGGGCTCCGGCTTGTACATTTCCTGCTCCATCCGTCTTTCGATCATGCAGCCCGCTGACGGCTGCATGAAAGCCAGCTTGACGCTTATTGTTGTCAATGACAACATTGGCCTGCGCCAATGAGCGCCAAAATGCGCCACGAGCGCCAAAAAATGAACAGCGTCGTCGCGCTGACCGCTAGGGAGGTTCGCATGGTACGCTTGGCCCGGCTTTGCGCCGTGTTGCTTGTTCTCACCTGCATTCCAGCCGCTGCCGAACAGAACGGCGTCCTGCGCATCGGCGTGCTCAACGACATGTCGAGCGTGTACGCCGATTTCCAGGGACCCGGCTCCGTCATCGCCGCTCAACTCGCCGTCGAAGACTTCGCCAAGCAGTCCAAACGCAAGGTCGAGGTGCTGTCGGCCGATCATCAGAACAAGCCGGATGTCGGCAGCGCCATTGCGCGGCGCTGGTTCGATACCGAAGGGGTCGACATGATTGTCGATCTGCCCAATTCCGCCGTCGCCCTGGCCGTCGCGGGGATCGCGCGCGAGAAGAACAAGGTGGTCATCGGATCGGGCGCAGGCACGGCCCTCCTGACCGGCGCCAGCTGCTCACCCAACACGGTGCATTGGACCTACGACACGTGGGCGATGGGGCACGGGCTGGCCCGCGGTGTGCTTCAGCAAGGCGGCAAGACCTGGTTTTTCATTACGGCCGACTATGCGTTCGGGCATGACCTCGAGAAACAGGCTACCGAGGAGATCGTAGCCGGCGGCGGGAAGGTGCTCGGCGCCGTGCGCCATCCGATCGCCAACAACGATTTCTCCTCCTTCCTGCTGCAGGCACAGGCGTCAGGCGCCGAAGTGATTGCCTTCGCCAACGCGGGTGGCGACACGGTCAACTCGATCAAGCAGGCTGCCGAGTACAAGCTGGGAGAGAAGCAGAAGATCGTAGCCCTGATCTTCGATCTGCAGAGCGTGCCTGCACTAGGTCTTGCCACCGCCCAGGGCCTGACGGCACTCAACGCCTTCTATTGGGATGTGGATGACGGCACGCGAGCCTGGGCGAAGCGATTTCAGGACCGGCACGGCAAGAAGATGATGCCCAACCATATGCATGCCGGCGTGTATGCCGCGACGCTGCATTACCTGAAAGGGGTGGACAAGGTCGGCTCGCCTGGCGACGGCGCGGCCGTGGTGGCGGCCATGAAAGCCGCGGAGACGGACGATCCCCTGTTCGGTCGCGGCAAGATCCGCGAGGATGGGCGAAAGCTGCATCCGATGCATCTGCTGCAAGTCAAGACGCCGGCCGAGTCCAAAGGCGAGTGGGACGTCTTCAAGATCGTCGGCACCATCGAGGCGGACAAGGCCTTCCGGCCCCTCAAGGACGGCGGCTGTCCGCTCATCAAATAAGAGCCTCGCGACCAAGGATTGGCGAGAGGCAGGTTGCTTCGGAGGACTGTTATGCCGAGCGTCGAAGTCCGCGGGCACGTACGTGAGGTACGGCTAGGGGCCTTCGATGTCACGGTCGAACGCCGGCGGGATGGCGTCTTGCTGGTCCATCCGCAGGGGGAGCTTGGCCCCTATCCCGCCAAGGTCTCCGCCTGGTTGGAACACTGGGCTCGCGTCACGCCAGACAGCGTTTTCCTTGCGCAGCGCGAGGCGGATGGGGCTTGGCGTACGTTGACCTACGCGTCGGTGCTTGATGCCGTGCGGCGCATCGGTGCGGCATTGCTTGCGCGCAACCTGTCGGCGGAGCGACCGGTCGCGATCCTGTCCGGCAACGATATCGAGCATGCGCTTGTTGGTCTGGCGGCGATGTACGTTGGGGTCGCCTACGCGCCGATCTCGCCGGCCTATTCGCTCATGTCGGCAGACTTCGGCAAGCTGCGCGCCATTATCGGCCTGCTCACCCCCGGCCTCGTTTTCGTCAATGACGGCACAGCCTTTGCGCGTGCCGTCAGCGCCGCGGTTGCAGGAGATGTGGAGGTCGTCGTTGCACGCAACCCGGTGCCGACGCGCAGCTGCACCCAGTTCTCGGCACTGAGCGCAGAACGATCTCAAGCCGTTGATCGGGCTCACTCGGCAGTCGGTCCGGACACGATTGCCAAGTTCCTCTTCACGTCAGGTTCGACCGGATCGCCCAAGGCCGTCATCAACACGCAGCGAATGCTGTGTGCGAACCAGGCAATGATGTCGGCCGGGTTTCGCTTTCTGGAAGACGAGCCGCCGACGGTGGTTGATTGGCTGCCCTGGAGCCACACATTCGGTGGCAACCACAACTTCTACATGGTGCTCTGCAATGGCGGCACGCTCTACATCGACGATGGCAACCCGACGCCGGCAGGCCTGGCAAAGACCGTGCGCAACCTGCGCGAGATTGCGCCGACCATCTATTTCAACGTGCCCAAGGGCTACGACGCGCTGCTTGCGCACTTGCGGGCGGATCGGCAATTGCGCGAGACCTTCTTCAGCCGCCTGAAAGTGCTGTTCTACGCTGGCGCCAGTCTCAGCCGGCCGACCTGGGATGCCCTGCAGCAGCTGTCGCAGGAGACGTGTGGCGAGCGCGTGATCTTTCTATCGAGTCTAGGATCGACGGAAACCGCGCCCCTCGCCCTTGCCTGCACACGCGATTTCGACCGCCCCGGCAACATCGGCGTCCCGGCGCCCGGGGTTAAGCTCAAACTCTTGCCCAAGGACGGCAAGCTGGAAGCCAGGGTGCTCGGGCCCAACATCACGCCGGGCTACTGGAGGCAAGCAGAGCAGACGCGCGCGGCGTTCGACGAGGAAGGCTTCTTTCGGCTCGGCGATGCCCTGAAATTCGTGGACCCGCAACGGCCGGAGCTGGGTTTGCTGTTCGATGGTCGCATCGCGGAGGACTTCAAGCTCACGACCGGCACCTGGGTAAGTGTCGGACCATTGCGCGCGCGCTTCATCGAGCATTTCGCTCCTTATGTGCGCGATGTGGTGATTGCAGGCGCCGACCGCGACTACGTCACAGCCTTGGTCTTCCCTGAGCTGGAGGCCTGCCGGAAACTCGAGCGACGGCGCCGTGGATGCGCCACTTGCGGTCGTTTGTGGAGACGCGCGCGTTCGCGCCAAGTTCGCCACCTTGTTGGACGAGTTCGCGGTAGATGGGGCAGGGAGTTCCATGCGCGTGCAGCGGGTGCTGCTTCTGGCGGAACCACCGTCGCTCGATGCCGGCGAAATGACCGACAAAGGCTCGATCAATCAGGCTGCCGTGCTCAACTACCGGTCGGGTCTTGTCGCGGAAATGTACCGGGAGCCGCTGAGTGACCTTGTGATCGCGGTGGATAACGCGGCACCAGCAGGCAACCGTATGCTTGCCAGATAGGCTGGGGACAGGCTCAGCGCTCCTTGGGGTCGAGCGCGTCGCGCAAGCCGTCGCCCAGAATATTGAACGACAGGACAGCCAGGAAAATCGCGAGGCCCGGCCAGAGCGCCATCCATGGCGCGTTGGTAAGAAAGCGTTGCGCGGTGTTGAGCATCGATCCCCACGACGGCGCCGGAGGCTGCTGGCCGAGACCGAGGAAGGACAGGCTGGCCTCGGCAATGATGGCGGCGGCGATCGAGATGGTCGCCTGCACGATCAGTGCCGGCAAGATGTTGGGCAGGATATGCTTGAAGGCGATGCGCCTGGCCGGGTTGCCGACGGCCCGCGCGGCTTCGACGTAGTCTTCCACCTTGACGACCATCACCTGCCCGCGCGTCAGGCGCACGAATATGGGCGTCGCCGTGAGCCCGATGGCGATCATCGCATTCTGCAGCGACGGGCCAAGGAAGGCCGCCAGCGCGATGGCCAGGATAAGGAATGGGATCGCCAGCATGGCATCGGTGATGCGGCTGATGACGGCATCGGTCCATCTGCCGCCGTAGCCGGCGAGCAGCCCGATCGGAACCCCGAGCCCCAACGCGATCGAGATGGAAACAACCCCGGCCAGCAGGGAGGCGCGGGCGCCGAAAATCACGCGCGAGAAGAGGTCGCGTCCCAATTCGTCCGTGCCGAGCCAGTGCTGCATGGACGGCGGCTTGCGGATGGAGGTCCAGCTCTGCTGGGCCGGATCGTAGGGCGCGATGAGCGGGGCGAACACGGCGATCAGCACGAACAGCGTGATGACGACCAGACCGAACATGGCGCTCTTGCGTCGCAGCAGGCGGCGCCAGGCGCGGGCGGTCGGACTTTCATGGTCGAGTTCGACAACCCGTGCATGTGCCACGGCCATGGCTAGCTCCTGAGCCGCGGGTTGATCAGGACGTAGGCGATGTCGGCGAGCAGGTTGAGCAGAATGTAGGTGGTGGCGGTGATCAGCGTCACGCCCTGCACGACCGCGTAGTCGCGGTTGAAGACGCTGTCGACGATCAGCTTGCCGAAGCCCGGGATCGAGAACACCTGCTCGGTCAGCACGGCGCCTGAAAGCAAGGTGCCGAGTTCCAGCGCGCCCAGCGTGACGATCGGCGTCAACGCGTTGCGCATGGCGTGCTTCAAGACGACGACGCGCTCAGCCAGACCCTTGGCGCGGGCGGTGCGAACGTAGTCGCTGCCCATGGCCTGCAGCATCGCGCTCCGGGTGTGGCGCATGAGCACGGCGGCAAACGAGTTGCCGAGCACGAAGGCCGGCAGGATGGTGGTTTGCAGCGACAGCCAGAAATCCTCGAACGGGCTGACGTAGCCCGACGCGGGCAGCCAGCCCAGGTGCACCGCGAACAGGAAGATCAGCATGATGCCGAGCCAGAAATTCGGGGTGGAAATGCCCCACAGCGCGATCAGGTTCACGGCATAGTCGATTGGCGTGTCGCGCTTGACGGCCGAGATGACGCCGGCGGTGATGCCGATCGTCAACGAGATGATGATGGCCATCAAGGCCAGCTGCAGCGTGACGGGAAACTTCTGCGCGATCAGCGTGAGCACGGGCTCTTTCAGGCGCATCAACTCGCCGAGGTTGCCCGTCAGCACGCCGCCGATCCAGTACAGGTATTGGATGTAGAAGGGCTGATCGAGGCGATATTGCCTGCGAATCTGCTCCAGCACCTGCGGATCGCGCTCCTCGCCGGCCATGGCGAGCGCCGGGTCGCCCGGTAGAAGCTGCTGCAGGCCGAAGATGATCACCGAAACGATGAACAGCGTCGGGATCAGCTGCAGCAGGCGCTTGCCGATGAACAGCAGCATGAGGCCTGTCCCTCGGCTCGCCTACGGCGTCGCTGCCGTCTCAGCACGGCTCACGGCTTGAGTTTCACGCCCGTCAGGCGAATGAGGCCGTCGGGCATCTGCTTGTAGCCGTCGAGCCTGGCCGTGTGGGCGATGATCATGAGCCGGTGATAGAGATAGACGATCGAGCCCTCCGACATCAGCTTCTCGGTGATCTTCTCGTAGACCGCCTTGCGGTCCGCAAGCGGCCCCTTCAAGCGGGCCTCGTCGAGCCAGCGGTCGACCTCGGGGCTGCTGTAGCCGCCATAGTTCTGCGGCGCGTTGGTCTTGTGGAAGCTGTAGGCGTTGCCGTCGGGATCGACCCGGCCCGACCACGCCAGCATGTAGGCCTGGTAGCGGCCCTCCTCGGCCTCCTTGAGGGAGGTGGCAAATTCCGTCACCCGGATCTTGATGTCGAACCCGGCTTCGCCGGCCATCGCCTGGACGATCTCTGCAACCTGACGCGTCTCGGGGTTGTTGGGGACCATGAAATCGATCGCCAGGGGCGTGCTCACGCCCGCGGCCTTCAGCAGCTCCTTGGCCTTGGCCACGTCGCGCTTGGGCACCGGGAATTTGCTCCTGGTAATAGGGATTCTTCGGGCTGACCCATTGGTTGCCGGGCAGGAATTCGCCGTTGAACGCGACCTTGGTGATGGCGTCCCGGTCGAGCGAAAGGTTGAACGCCTGGATGACGCGCGCATCCTTGCCGAAGGCGGCCTTGCCGGCATCGCTCTTGCCGATGTTGACCGTGATGCCCTGGTAGCCGAGCTCGGGGACCGTTGCCAGCCTGAGCTTGGCGTCCGCCTTGATCTCCGGCAGGTCCGTTGCCAATGCGCGCTCGATCATTTCGAGACTGCCCGACCTGAGATTGGCGAGGCGCACCGTGGACTCGACGATCGGACGGAACACGACCCGGTCGACGTGGATGTTAGCGGCATTCCAGTAGCCCGGGAACTTCTCGAGCACGATGCGGTCCTGCTGCACGCGCTCGACGAACTTGAACGGGCCAGCGCAGACCGGCTTCAGGCCGAACTTGTCACCCGTCTCGGCTGCGGCCTTGGGCGATACGATCATGCCGGCGCGGTCGGTGAGCTGGGCGATGAGGGGAGAGAACGGCGATTTCAGCAGCAGCCGGACGGTGAGCGGATCGGCGACCTCGACCTTGTCGACCGCGGCCAGCTCGGGTTTGCGGAACGAGCCCTGCATGGTCATGTGCCGCTCGAGGCTTGCCTTCACCGCCTCGGCGTCCATGGCCTCGCCGTCGTGGAATTTGACGCCGGGCCGCAGCTTGATGGTGACGGTCTTGCCGTCCTCGGTGGTCTCGTGCGAGAGGGCCAGCTGCGGCACGATGTTGATGTTCTCGTCGATGTCGAACAGCTTGTCGCACAGCGAGGCGAACACGATGCGGCCGACATAGGTGCGCGCCAGCGAGGGATCGAGGACATCGGGGTCCTCGGCCAGGCCCACGCGCAGGGTCGTCTGCGCAAAGGCGGCCGACGAACCGAGCAGCAGACCAGCCGCGGCAACGGCAATAGCGAGCCTCTTCATAATAGTGCACTCCCCGAGCTGGTGCGCGTGACGCATGTCAGTCCTCAACTCTGGCTTCGAACGCGCCGATCAGGCGCTGCAGGCTGGCTGAGAATTCCGGCCCGGCAGGGCCAGCAGATGGCAGAGAGGAAACAATGTCGCGCCAGCGATGGCAAGCCGTGGCGTGCGCATTGGTGTCACTGATCAGCTCGGGGCGTGATGCAGTGCAAACTTCCTGAGCATGTGCGCAGCGGGGGTGCAGATGGCAACCGGCGGGTGGCCTGACCGGGCTCGGCGGATCGCCCGGCAGCGTGCGCAATCTTTGGCGCGCGCGGGGCGTCGGGATGGGCACCGCCGACAGGAGGGCCTGCGTGTAGGGATGGCGCGGCTCGCTGAAGATGTCGTCGCACACGCCGCTCTCGACGATGCGGCCGAGGTACATGACGGCCACACGCGTGGCGATGTGTTTGACGACGGCCAGGTCGTGGCTGATGAAGATGTAGGCGAGGCCCAGGCGCTGCTGCAGGTCCTTCAGCAGGTTGAGGATCTGGCTGCGCATGGATACGTCGAGCGCCGAGACCGGCTCGTCGCAGACGATCAGCTTGGGTTCGACGGCCAGCGCCCGGGCAATGGCGATGCGCTGGCGCTGGCCGCCGGAGAACTCGTGCGGGTAGCGTTGGGCGTGCTCGACCTTGAGGCCCACCACGCGCAGGAGGTCCGCGACGCGTTCGCGCCGGTCGGCGGGCGAGAGATCGGTGTGCAGCAGCAGCGGCTCGGCCAGCATCTCGCCGACCGTCATGCGCGGGTTCAGGGAGCCGTAGGGATCCTGGAAGATGAGCTGGGCCCCGGCACGAGCCCGGCGCAGCTCCGCGTCGGACAGGGACGCCAGATCGCGGCCGCCAAGGCGCACCGTTCCGCCGGTCGGCTCGATCAGCCGCAGCGCCATCCGCCCCACCGTCGACTTGCCGCAGCCCGAACTCGCCGACCAAAGCCAGCGTCTCCCCGGCCGCCACCGTGAACGACACACCATCGACGGCGCGCACGACGGCAGTGGGCACGCCAAGCAGCGAGCGGCGCACCGCGAAATGCTTCGTCACTCCCTCGAGCGCGAGCAGCGGCGCGCTCATGCCACCAGCGCCTCCAGCGGCGCCTTCCAGCAGCGCGAGAAATGCCCGGTCGCGACCTCCGCGATGGGTGGCGGCCGGCGGCGGCAGGTCTCGTCGGCAAAGGGACAGCGGTCCGAGAAACGGCATCCGGTGAAGCCGCCGGCGAGGCTTGGCACCGTCCCGGAGATGGTCGCAAGGCGCTCACGCTTGGTGCTGATCAACGGGATCGAGCCCAGCAGGCCCACCGTGTAGGGATGCTCGGGGGCGGTGAACAGGCGCGCCGCCGGCGCCTGCTCGACAATCTGGCCCGCATACATGACCGCCACCTCGTCGCACACCTCGGCAACGACGCCGAGATCGTGCGTGATGAGCATGATGGCCGAGCCCGTCTCCTCGCGCAGCTGCGCCAGCAGGTCGAGGATCTGGGCCTGGATGGTGACGTCCAGCGCCGTGGTCGGCTCGTCGGCGATCAGCAGTGCGGGGGCGCAGACCAGCGCCATGGCGATCATGACCCGCTGGCGCATGCCGCCCGACAGCTTGTGGGGATACTCGTCGACGCGCTCTCGCGGCGAGGCGATCCGGACGCGCGCCAGCATATCGATGACGGCCGACCGGGCGGCCTTGGCGGACAGCCCGCGATGGCGCATCAGGGCTTCCGCAATCTGGTCCCCGACCGTGAAGCTCGGATTGAGCGAGGTCATCGGCTCCTGGAAGATCATGGCCAGGCGGTTGCCGCGCAGATCCTGCATCTGGCGCTCGGGGAGGCCGGACAGCTCGCGTCCTTCGAAGAGGACAGACCCTGACACGCGCGTGCCGGACCTGGGCAGCAGGCGCATGATCGACAGCGCCGTGACGCTCTTGCCGCACCCGAACTCGCCGACGATGCCCAGCGTCTGCCCGCGCATGAGCGAAAAGCTCACGCCCGCGACGGCCTCGGTCAGGCGGCCGCTGTCACCTTCGAAGGTCACGTGCAGGTTGTCGACGGCCAGCAGGGGGGCGGCGGTCACTCGTAGCCCTCCCGTATCGATGCCGCGATCAGCTCCTCGATCTCCGCCCGGTCGACGAGGCCGGATGGCCGGTCCCGGCGCGGCATCTGGCGCCGGAAGTGCACCCAGCGCTGTCGGGCTACCTCTTCCAGGCGGGCGAGCTCGCCCAATGGATCGGCGTGGTCGTCCACCCTCAGATCGTAGAGGGGGTAGTCCTCGCCGTCATGGATCAGAAGCGCGGCGGACTGCTTGCCGCGCTTGTCGCCGCCCGCGGCCTCGCCGGCCAGCATCGCCGCTATGAGGCGCCGCGGGAACGGCAGGGCCGCCTCGGCCTCGTAGACCCGGATGGTTTCGGCGAGTACGGCCGGCCCCGCCAGCATGTTGCCGGCCACGGAGAACGTCTCGCGCATCTGGTGGCCGCACCAGTCGATGCACGCGGCTCCGGTGTAGCCTGCAAACCGGCCTGCACGATCCATCACGTGCAGCTGGCGGTTGTGACGGCCTTCATCCGCCTGGGTGAGTTGGTCGATCGTCTGCTCGGCACTGCGCCCGGCGCCGAGCAGCCGGAGGCCCTCGTACCCGTAGTGCGGGTTGATGAAGGCCTGGGTGGCGACGGCGCCGGCACCGGTTTGGATGTGGGGGACCAGCGCCCCCACGGCAAAGAAGCGGGTCGCCACGATGATGCCGACGCGTCCGGTAGCGCTCGTCACGGGCGATGATCGACCAAGTCATGCTGCTGCCCCAAGCCAATGCGATGGCTCGAGATGCAAAGCCGAATTGCAGGCAGCGTCAATGACTGCTTTCGGGCACACGCGGCAGTAGATTAGGCTTTCGCCTTGGCAGTGGTCTGGCGACCTCTGGCTTCCTCGACATCTATGAAGGCGCGAACCCGGCGCAACAGCACGTGCTCGCCTTCGCGCGGCGTTACGTTGATGATCTTGAGTACTGCGACCGGCGGTCCGGGCGGCCAAATGACCGCAAAGCATTTCTGATGCGTTCGATCATGCCAGATGCGGTAATTGCGATATTGGGTCGTGGGCATTGCTAGCGCCTCTGCCTCTCATGCCTCCCCCTTCCTCGATTCCCCCGATGCCCCTTGTCCCAAGCTATGGGGGTCACGCCGGCTTGCTCAAGCGCTGGCGGCAAGTTTTGCACCGTTCCGAGTACAATCGCGGCGACAGTGCGCACGCCGAGAAGAGGCAAGGCCCCGCTGCCGCGACAAGGGTGGCGGCAACGGGGCTGATCAGCGAAAGGATTGTCGAGGAAGCCGAGGGGAGCCAATCCTCTCGCGGTCAAACCGGCTCAGCTGTACTTGCACTGCTTGTACTTGTGCCACCAGTAGGCGCTGCCGGTGTGGATGGCCTTCTTCTTCAGCCAGTAGCACGAGGGGCCGTAGCCATGGCCGTATCCGTAGCCGTACCCGTAGCCGAGCCCGACGCCGGCCCCGCCGAGATAGATGTGAACGTGCGGTTTCTTGGCCTGAGCGGGGGCGGCGAACACGCCGGTCATGGCGACGACGGCGGCGCCCAGCACGAGGGCGGACTTCTTGAGGGAGGTCATCTTGGAGGCGGTCATGGTGCATTTACTCCTTGAGGTTGCCTGCTGGCCTTCGAGTTTCTCGGCCGCATGAACGGGTAGTCGCGGCGGCGGCTCCGGCAGGTTCAACGGGTTCAGAACTTTTTTTGGCAGGGCGCGGAAGGACTGGTTGTCCGTGCCGCCTAGCGCATCTGGCCGGGCCCCATGCCTTGGCGTAACGTGCGGTGCGGACTCGATCTCGGCCGGCGGCCATGGAAAATTCCTCGTAAATGAACCTTTCAGGATGACGCTGCGACAAACCCCTTTGGATGACGTCGGTCGTACCGGCAGTGCAATGAACGCAGCCGCGGACGATCACCAGCTTGTCGGGCGCATTGCCGCCGGGGACCAGACCGCTCTGCGGGCGCTGTATGGGCGTCACCAGGGCCGGGTGTTCCGGTTCATACTGCGGCTCGTGCGGCGGGACGCCATCGCGGAGGAGTTGACCAACGAGGTCTTTCTGGAGGTCTGGCGCAATGCGGGCACGTTCGAAGGAAAGGCTTCGGCTTCGACCTGGCTGTTGTCGATCGCGCACCATCGCGCCGTCAGCACGCTGCGCAAGCGGCGCGAGGAAGCCTGGAACGAAGAGACGGCCGCCGAGATCGCCGATACGGACGACGATCCGGAGGTGGCTGGCGCAGAAGGCCGACAAGGGTGCGCTGCTGCGCCGTGCAATGCGAGCAGCTCTCGCCCGAGCACCGCGAGATCGTCGACCTCGTCTACTATCACGAGATGTCGATTGCGGAGGTCAGCGAGGTGGTGGGCATCCCGGAGAACACCGTCAAGACGCGCATGTTTTACGCACGCAAGCGGCTTTCCGAACTTCTCAAGACCGCCGGCGTGGACAGAGGTTGGCCATGAGCGATGACACGACAGAAGCTGCCGAGCGGGAGGAGATCGAGATGCTTCTCCCCTGGTACGTCAGCGGCAGGCTCGATGCCGACGATCGTGCGCGGGTCGAGCGCTATCTCGCCCGCGACGCAAGCCTGCGCCTGCAGCTCGACCTGATTGGCGCCGAGCGGCAGGAGGCGATTGCGGCCAACGAGGCATTGCGGACGCCATCGGCCGGTGCTCTCGACCGCCTGATGGCGTCGCTGCCGCAGCGGCGGCCGAGCCTGGCCGAGCGCCTTGGGTTAAGTGCGGCTTACCAGGCGGTGGCGGACTTCTTCGCCGTGCCGTCGGTGCGCGGCGTGCGCTTTGCGGCCGTCGCTGCCGCGCTGCTGCTGCTGGTGCAGGCGGCGGTGATCACGACCCTGCTGGTGCGCGGCGACGGCGGCGCCACCTACCAGACGGCCTCGGGCCAGAGCGACGACAAGGGCGTCTCGGCGCTGGTCGTATTCGCCGAGGATGCGCGCCTGCCTGCCATCTCGCGCCTGCTGGCCGACCTCGACGCCACGATTGTCGATGGGCCGAAGCCGGGCGGGGTATATAAGGTCAGGATACGCACCGTCCGATCGGTCCGACGCCGCTCGCGATGCGCTGCTGCGCCGGCTGGCCGAGCGCCGCGATGTGGTCCGCTCGGTGCTGCCGGCTGGAGACTGATCCGCCATGCGATACGCGCCGCTGAAGGGTTGTCTCGCCGCCTGCGCAGCATTACTGGTGCTGCCGCTTGCCGATGTGCTGGCTGCCACCAGCAAGGGTCCCTCCGAACCCGCGCAGCTGTCGGTGCCCAAGAAGAAGAAGGCGAAGGACAAGACGCCACCCAAAACCGGACCGAGCCTCGTCGGTCCGAAGAAGCCGGGCACCGTCGGGCCCAAGATACCGGATCGCGTGACGAAACCGTATCCGCCGGACAAGCCGCGTCCGGACACGGGCAAGCCAGGCAAACCCAGCAAGCCGCTTCCGGAAATCGGCAAGCCGGGCCGGCCAGATATCGACAAGCCCGGCAAGCCGCGTCCCGAGATCGGCAAGCCGGAGCGTCCGCGCCCCGACCCGGGCAGGCCCGATGGGCGCCGCCCCGAGATTGCCGAACCGGAGCGGCCGCGCATACCTCCGCGCGTTTTCATTCCGGAACCCGGACCCGAACGCGAGCGCTACCTGACGAGCGTGCCGCGTCGCAGTGAGCGCGGCCCGCCTCGGCCGCTGCCTGCGCTGGAGCAGGCCGTGTCCCGCCAGCTCGTCGTGTTGATCAACCAGGATCAGCCGGCTTCCGTCGAGGCCGACCTCGCCGGCCAATACGGGCTCGACCAGCTCGGCACCGAGGCGATTCCGCTGCTCGCTGCCCGCGTCGCGCTGTTCCGCATCAGGGACCGGCGGCCGGAGCAGCAAGTGATTGCCGCCATGACGGGCGATGGTCGGGTGCGGGAGGTGCAACTCAATTATCGATACCGCCGTCAGGCTGGTCCTGGGACCAGCAGCCGCCTGCCGCAGTACGGCAACCTGAAGGTGGAGCTGCCGGGCGCGCATGAACTGGCGCAAGGCCGCGATGTGGTGGTGGCCGTCATCGATTCCGCCGTGGACGTGAAGCATCCCGACCTCGAAGGGGCGGTGGTGGGCTCGTTCGATGCGGTGGGTGGAGCCGACAAGGCGCCCGACTTCCATGGCACCGCCATCGCCGGCATCATTCGTGCGCGCGGCGTGCTGGAGGGCGTTGCGCCGGAATCGGTGCTGCTCGCAGTGCGCGCGTTCCAGGCGAGCCGCCCCGGCGAGATGCCGCAGACCAGCTCATGGGTGCTGCTGAAAGCGATCGACTGGGCCGTTGCCAACAAGGCCAAGGTGCTGAACCTCAGTTTCAGCGGCCCGCGCGACCCGGCCGTGCACCAGATACTGCAGGCAGCGGCGCAGCGTGGTGTGGTTGCGGTGGCCGCGGCCGGCAACGGCGGACCGAAGGCGGCGCCGGCCTATCCCGCAGCCTATCCAGAGGTGATCGCCGTCACGGCGCTCGATGAGCGTGACCGGCTGTACCAGCACGCCAATCGCGGCAGCTACATCTTCGTCGCCGCGCCCGGCGTGGACATCCTGGCGCCGGTCGAGCAGGGCAAGCATTCCTATCTTTCGGGGACTTCGTTCGCGGCGGCCTATGTCAGCGGCATCGTTGCTCTGCTGCTGGAGCGCGATCCCGGCTTGGCGCCGGGCTCCATCGCCGAGCTGATCTCGAACGGCTCGCACGATCTGGGGCCCAAGGGTCGCGACGACCAGTTCGGCGCGGGCCTCGTCAACGCGCTGCAGTCGCTGCAGGCCGTGACCAAGCTGAGCGCCGAGAAGCGCTGATTGCAAGCGGCTCAGCGAAAAAGGCAACGGCCACGCTGCAGAGCAGCGCGGCCGTTCCTCAAACCGATAGACGTCTTACTTCACGACGCCGGACTTGTTGGCGGCCGAGAACTCGGCGAGCGAGATCTTGCCGTCCTTGTCGGTGTCGATCTTGGCGAGGTCGGCCTTGTAGGTGTCGAGCTCGGCGCCATCCAGCGAGCCGTTGCCGTTCTTGTCGGCGCCCTTGAACTTCGCGGCGACAGCGGCGTCACCGGTCGCAGCCGCCGTGGTCGGCTTGGTGGTCGGGGTCGTCGTCTGGGCGAGAGCCGGGCCGGCGATCAGGGCGAGCGCGACGAGGGTACCGGTCACAACTTTGATCATTGTCATTGCTCCATCGTTTTGTTGTCACCATCGGGGTGATGGAGCCATTGATAGAGGGTGCGCCATGAACCGGCGTCGAACGCCGTGTTGGGGTGGCGTTCATGCACCGGACGGGCGACGGACACCTTTCAGCTTGGGGCAGGCGAGCGCGCAGCAGCTGCGGTGACGCTCGATTCGGTAGCTACGCTGACGATCGGCGTGTCGTGCGCGCTTGCGGGCCCCTATGAGGGGCGGCGGGGGGAGTACCGCGACGGCGGATCGCAGGCGCAGAAGGCCGATCCTCGAGGCTCTGCTCGGCAAGGGTCAAGTAGCGCAGGCGATCGGGATGGCCGGGCGGCAGGCTCATCACCTTGTCCAGCAGCCGGCTCGAACTCATCCAACCGGTCCATCTGTTTGCGCATCGGCCAGCCTCTTTGATGGATGCGAAAGGTGGCGACCGCAGCTAGCTGATGCGGGTAAATGAAAGGTTAACTTTGTCGCGGCTGCGCATCATACCACCATGCAGAATGATTGACCTGTCTTCCCGAACGACTGACCCGTCATGCCGGAGGCATGCTTCCAGCATGACCCGGAAGCCGAGGCGTCCGCGCCGAGGCTATCCGGGACCTCGTTACATTGAATCGCTGGAGGTCCCGGCTCTCGATGATCTCGCGCTGTGCGCTCAAATCATCGAGGCCGGGATGACGGGTGGGAGCTTGGCGACATATTCGGTGGAACATAGCGCGCGACTATGGTCTGCTGGATGCCGGCGTGCGGGGCGAACAATAGGTGCGGCTGAGTGCGATGGAGTGGATGGCCCTCAGCCCCGAGGAGTGGACGGCGGTCAAGCTGAGCCTGCGCGTGGCGGTGGTCGCGACCCTGTTCAGCCTGCCGTTCGGCATCGCCATCGCGATGGTCCTGGCGCGCGGGCGCTTCTGGGGGTGTCCCTTCTCAACGGCCTGGTGCTGATGCCGCTCATCCTGCCGCCGGTGGTGACCGGCTACCTGCTGCTGATCGTGTTCGGGCGCAAGGGACCGGTGGGGAGCTTCCTGGCCGAGCATTTCGGCATCGTCTTCTCGTTTCGCTGGACGGGCGCGGCGCTGGCATGCGGCGTGATGGGCTTCCCGCTGCTGGTGCGGGCCATCCGCCTGTCGATCGAGTCGGTCGATGCGCGTCTCGAGCAGGCGGCCAGCACGCTCGGTGCCAACCGCGCCTGGGTGTTCCTGACCGTGACGCTGCCGCTGATCGCGCCCGGCATCATCGCCGGCATGATCCTGTGCTTCGCCAAGGCGATGGGCGAGTTCGGCGCCACCATCACGTTCGTCTCCAACATACCGGGCGAGACGCAGACGCTGCCGTCTGCCATCTACACCTTCACGCAGGTGCCGGGCGGCGATGCCGGCGCGCTGCGGCTGACGCTGGTGTCGGTCGCCATCTCCATGCTGGCGCTGCTGGCCTCCGAGCTGATGGCGCGCAGTGCCAGCCGGCGGCTCGACGTCGAATGACGCTGGCGATCGACATCCGGCACCGGCTCGGGAGCTTCCTGCTCGATGCGCGCTTCGAGACCGGCAGCGGGCTGGTCGCGCTGTTCGGGCGGTCGGGCTCCGGCAAGACCTCGATCGTCAATGTCATCGCCGGATTGATTCGCCCCGACGAGGGCCGCGTGGCGGTCGACGGCGTGCCGCTGGTCGACACCGCGCGCGGCGTGTTCGTGCCGCCGCACCGGCGCCGGATCGGCTACGTGTTCCAGGAGGGCCGCCTGTTCCCGCACCTGACGGTGCGCCAGAACCTGCTGTACGGCCACTGGTTCACGCCGGCGGCGCAGCGCAGCGACGGGCTCGAGCATGTGCTCGAGCTGCTGGGCATCGAGGCGCTGCTGGAGCGCCGGCCGGGGCGGCTGTCGGGAGGCGAGAAGCAGCGCGTCGCCATCGGCCGTGCCCTGCTCGCCAATCCGCGCCTGCTGCTGATGGACGAGCCGCTCGCCTCTCTGGACGAGGCGCGCAAGGCCGAGATCCTGCCCTACATCGAGCGCCTGCGCGAAGAGAGCCGCGTGCCGATCGTGTATGTCAGCCATTCGATGGCCGAGGTGACGCGGCTGGCCTCGAGCATCGTGCTGCTGGCGGACGGCAAGGTGGCGGCGGCGGGTTCCATTGGCGAGGTGATGGGCCGGCTCGACCTGTTGCCGCTGATCGGCCGGGACGAGGCGGGTGCCGTCGTGGAGGCGGTGGTCGAGCGCCACGACGAGCGCTTCGAGCTGACGGAGCTGCGCTCGGCAGGCGGCGTGTGGAGGCTGCCGCGGCTGAGCGCAGATGTCGGTGCGCGTCTGCGGCTGCGCGTGCGCGCCCGCGACGTGATGCTGGCGAAGTCGGCACCGGCGGATGTGAGCGCGCTCAATGTTCTGCCGGGCGTGGTCGCGGATATCCGTGCCGGCGACGGGCCGATCGTGGACATCAGGCTCGATTGCGGGGGGGACGCCCTGTTTGCGCGCCTGACGCGCTACTCGGTCGAGCGGCTGGGCCTTGCGCTGGGCATGCCCGTGCATGCGCTGGTGAAGAGCGTCGCGCTGGACCGGCGCAGCTTCGGCGGCTCGTTGCAGAATGCGACAGGGGCTGACGCGGAGGCCGACGAGGCGTAGGTGGGACTGTCAGGCTATGTGATCTGTCTGTTACAAAGCCGGCTTACGCCGTCGTATACTGCGAGTGCACATTGGCGGTTTCGAGAGGCACATCATGCGGAAGTCTGCTCTGGCTTGCGGTTTGTCGTTGGTCCTGTTCTGGCGGCCATGCCGCTGCGGCCGCCGCGGTGGATACGCAGACCAATGTCGGAGATGTGGATCTCACGTCGGTGCGCCAGAAGGTGAAGGCCAAGGACTGGAAGGCGGCCATCGAGGAGCTGAAGCCGATCATCGTGAAGGTCGACAACGCCGACGCCTACAACCTGTATGCGTTCAGCCTGCGCAATACCGGCGACTACAAGCAGGCGTTCACCTACTACGGCAAGGCGCTGGATTTCGACCCCAACCACAAGGGCGCGCACGAGTACCTGGGCGAGCTGTACGTGATGACGAGCAACATGCCGAAGGCCAACGAGCACCTCGCCATCCTGGAGAAGCTGTGCCCGTCGGGCTGCGAGGAGCTCGACGACCTGCGCAAGGCGGTCGCGGAAGGACCGAAGAAGTAGTGATGCGGGTGTGGTCCGGTCAGCGCGACCGGAAGCCGCCTTTCGGGGCCTTGGAGAGCAGGGCCAACGGTATCACCAGCACGGCGGCGATGATGTAGAGCAGCCACGCGTTCATGTAGCCGATCATGATCGACTGCCGCGCGATCTCGTTCGACAGCTTGGCAAGGCCCGACGCCGTCTCGATGTTCCATGCGCCCATGCTCGCGGGCGTGTCGATGACGCGATTGTACGGCGAGACGTGCTCCACCATGCGCGCGTAGTTGGCGGACTGGGTGCGCACGATCTCGGCCACCGCGATCGAGATGAACAGGCTCGAGCCGAAATTGCGCAGCAGGTGGAAGATCGACAGGGCCTCGGCGCGCAGCTCGGCGGCCAGCGTGGAAAAGGCGATCGACGGTCATCGGCACCCAGAGCACGCCGATCGAAAGGCCCTGCAGGCCGCTGCACAGGAAGAGCGTGGTGAGGTCGACGTTGAGGTCGAGGCTCATCAGCCAGACGCCGGTTGCCGCCTGCAGGAGCGCGCCGAAGGTCATGCTGATGCGCGGATCGAGGCGCGCCATCGGCATGGCGGCAAAGAAGCCGATCGCCGAGCCGAGGCCGCGCGCGCCGACGATCTCGCCGATGGCGGAATCGGGAAAGCCGGCATGCTGCTGCAGCAGGGGCGGCAGCAGCACGATCACCGAGAAATTCAGCATGCCAAACAGCGTGACCAGCAGCAGGCCGACCGAGTAGTTGCGGTCCTTCAGCAGCGTGAGGCGCACGAACGGCTGCTCGCTGGTGAGGCTGTGCGCGCAGAACATGTAGATGGCGATGCCGGCAATCAGGGTCGCGACGATGATCTCGGTGCTCTCGAACCAGTCGAGGCGCTGGCCGCGCGAGAACACCAGCTGGGCCGCGGCAATGCCGGCCGAGAGGCTGATGAAGCCGAGCCAATCGAGCCGCGCACCGGCGTTGGCGCGGCCGCGCGGCAGGAACAGGATGTTGCCTGACCACCGCCGCGACGGCGACCGGCACGATCATCCAGAACCCCCATTGCCAGCCCGAGGCTCTCGGAGATCTGGCCGGCGAACATGGGGCCGAGCGAGGGGCCGATCATGTTGGCCATGCCGAAGATCGAGATGACGGTGGCGTGCTGGCGTCGCGGGAAGGAGTCGAGCAGGAACGACTGGCCGAGCGGCACCAGCGGCGCGCCAGCTGCGCCCTGTACGATGCGCCAAAAGATCAACTCCTCAAGCGTCCTGGATGCTCCGCACATGAAGGTCGCGACGGTGAAGATGGTCGCCGACCAGATCATGATGCTGCGCTGGCTGAAGCGGTCGGCGAGCCAGCCGGTGGCGGGCGTGGCGACGGCGGTGGCGACGATGTTGAACGTCATCACCCACGACACCTCGTCCTGGGTGGCGGACATGGCGCCCTGCAGCTGCGGCAGCAGGGCCGATGAGATCAGGACCGAGGCGGCATAGATGGTGTTGCCGAGCATCACGGTGATGAGCACCATGATGCGCTGCGCAAACGAGAGTTGATAAACGGGCTCGTCGCTCACTGCCGCCCGATCCTGCCCTTGACAATGGTAGTCATGGATATAGTAACCTGGGCAACTAGTTGCCGCCAGATGCCCAATTGGATCGATGACGCCCGACGACGAGCACTACATCGGCTACACGATTACCGACGTCGCCCGCCTGATGCGTACGGTGTTCGAGCGGCGCGTGCGCGCCGTCGGCCTGACGCGCGCGCAGTGGCTGGTGATCGCGCGCGTGCATCGGCGGCCGGGCTTGAGCCAATCCGAGGTGGCCGACCTGCTGGAGATCGAGAAGGCGTCCGCCGGGCGGCTGGTCGACCGCATGCAGGCGAAGGGCTGGCTGACGCGCAGCGCAGACGCCAGCGACCGGCGCATCAACCGGCTGCATCTGACGCCGGCTGCCGAGCGGCTGCATGCCGCGGTCTGGCCGATTGCCGAGACAACCGTGGACGATGCGCTGGGGGATCTGTCGCCCGAGGAGCGGCGGCGCCTGACGCGCCTGATGACGCGCGTGAAGAGCAAGCTGCAGGCACTGGCCGAGCGCGATCCGGCACCGAACATCTCGCAGCTGAGCGCAGACGACACCGACGAGGACAGGGAGGCGCAGGCGCCGTGACCGCAGTCCTGCAACGCCGCTGGACGAGGCCGTTGCTGCTGGTGGTCCTGCCGGCAGTCGTCGTGCTGGCGGCGCTGATGCTGTGGCTGTGGGGCGGCCGCTACGTCACGACCGAGAATGCCTACGTGAAGGCCGACATCGCGCAAATCTCGGCGGAGATCGCCGGCCGCGTCAACGACGTGCTGGTGCAGGATCATGCCGAGGTGCGTGCGGGCGATGTGCTGCTGACGCTGGATCGGGAGCCGTTTCGCGTGGCTCACGCCAAGGCCGAGGCCGAGCTGGACGCCACGCGCGCGCCAGGTGAGCACACTGGTTGCAACCTGGCACGAGGCCAAGAGCGAGTTGCAGGAGGCCGTCAGCAAGGTGGCCTACTGGAACGCGCAGCTGGCGCGTCAGAAGACCTTGCAGGAGCGCGGCATCGTCGCTTCCAGCAAATACGAGGAGATCGAGAGCAACGCCATCGCCGCCGAGGATCGCGCCGGCGTGATGCGCAAGAAGATCGAGCGCATGGCGGCGCAGCTGGGCGGCAATCCGGAGCGGCCGATCGACCAGCATCCGATGGTGCGCGAGAAGCAGGCGGAGCGGGAGCGTGCCGAGCTCGATCTGGCGCGCACCATCATCCGCGCGCCGGTCGATGGCACGGCGGTCAACGTCAGGCTGCAGAAGGGCGAGCAGATCAAGATTGCGACGGTGCTGTTCGCGCTGGTGACGCATACGCGTCCCTGGGTGGAGGCGAACTTCAAGGAGACCGAGCTCACCCACGTGAGGAAGGGCCTCGCCGCCACCGTGGAGCTGGATACCTATCCCGGCGTGGTGTGGCAGGCGGAGGTGGACAGCATCAGCCCGGCGACGGGTGCCGAGTTCGCGCTGCTGCCGCCGCAGAACGCGTCGGGCAACTGGGTCAAGGTGGTGCAGCGCCTGCCCGTGCGGCTGCGGCTGATCCAGCAGCCGGGCGAGCCGCCGCTGCGGGCCGGCATGACGGCAAGCGTCAAGGTCGATACCCGCCGCGAGCGCAGCCTGAGCAGCCTGCTCGGCAGCTGGAAGGCGTTCGCCACCGCCCAGAAATAGGCAGAAATCGAACGACGCCGCCCAGCCGTGGCCGGACAGCGTCGTTGGCTGTTGGCGATCATTACGCGATGGTCCACGTGCGGCGCGTCGGGTCGCTGCCCGCGCTGTAGACGATCGAGTGGATCTCGCCGCGCGTCATGCCGATGTCGGCCAGCATGCGATCGTCCATGCGCCTGCAGGACGCGCACGGTCGAGCGAAGCGTTCTACCCTCGAGGTAGGCGCGTACGAAGCCGATCAGGGCGCTGGCGGTCCTGCGCAGCAGTCCGGGCGTCGGCTCGGCCAGAGGCAGGGTGTCGTACAGGCCGTTGATGGCGGCGAAGTCCTTGGCATTGCTGGTCATGGTCGTAGTCCTTGTTTTGAACGTGTGAAGTTGTGAGGCGGCGGGCGATGGTCAGCGCGCCACCGGAAGGCGCAGGTTGCCCTCGCGCAGATCGCCGATGTCGTCGGCGCTGAAGCCGAGGCCAGCCAGGCGCTCGTCGCTCTGCGACATCAGGTAGGACGCGACCTCCCGGCGGGCGCGCATCTCACGCTGATGGACCAGCCGTGCAAACAGCCCTGGCGAGGTCGGCGAGGGGGCCGCGCTGGGCGCGCTGTTCCCCAGCGCGATGGTTAGAGTGCTCATGATGATCTCCGTTTGTTTTTAGTTAACGGCGCCGCAGATACGCCGGGCGGAGGCATCGTGCTGTTCCGGGGGGAACACGCCCTGCGGGGTTAGGTTTTTCCCGGCCTGGCTCTGTGATCGTAGGGGGGACTTGCGATCGATGGTTCGGTCGATGCCGAAGCACGCGGACTACGAGCGGGAGCGCTGGCGATACAACGAGCAGGCGCGCATGCCGCAGACGGGTCCGATGTGTCGGCGCCGTTGTTATGTGTGCTTGGTGGCGGAATCGCGCCGAAAGGGCGTGCTGGTCACGAACCCTTAACCCTACGCGAACATTGTTCTTTGTGCAGCGGTTGGTGCTTGAGGCCTGACTGCCGACCTTTGGGAAGTCGCAAGGACCAGGGCGACGGCGTTGCCTGGCAACGTCATCCTGCCTGCGGAGTTATACGGGTTCATGGACCCAGATACGAGCGCCGACAAACCACAGGTCGAACGGCGCCAGTCACCGCGGCGACGTGTGCTGAAGGGCGGCGTCGTGGCATTCAACGACCGCCATGTAACTTTGCCGTGCGCCGTGCGCGATATCTCCGACGGCGGGCGCCCGGCTGCGCATCGAAGGCTCGATGACCGCGCCGGACACGTTCGATCTGATCATCGAGATCGACGGCCTCGAAGCGCCCTGCGAGGTGGTATCGCGGCGGGGCAACGAACTCTGCGTGCGCTTCACCGCTCCGCCGCGCATGATGCCGCCGCGCCGCATGCAGGTGGTGAATGCGATCACTCCCGCTACGCCGCCGTCGCTGCGCAAGCGGCCAAAGCCGGTGCCCGGAGGGTGAGCTCTGCGCGATCGTGCTCAGGCGGCCGCGGCGTTGCCGGCCTTGCGCTGCCTGTGCCTCTCGAGGAGCTCGTCGACCTCGCGGGCGGGAATGGGCCGGCTGAACAGGATAGCCCTGCATCTCGGTGCAGCCCTCGGCGCGGACCATCTCGAGCTGCTCGGGCGTCTCCACGCCTTCGGCGGTGGTGGTCATGCCGAGGCCCCTGGCCATGGCGGTGACGGCGCGCACGATGTTGAGGGAGCCGACGCCGTCGGTGATGTCCTTCACGAACGAGCGGTCGATCTTGATCTTGTCGAACGGGAAGCTCTGCAGGTAGCTGAGCGAGGAGTAGCCCGTGCCGAAGTCGTCCATGGCGATGCGCACGCCGAGCTCGCGCAGCTGGTAGAGCATGCCGAGCGTCACCTCGCTGTTCTGCAGCAGGCTGCTCTCGGTGATCTCGAGCTCGAGCCGGTCGGCCGGCAGGCCGGAGGCGGCCAGCGCGCCGACGACCGTCTCGACGAGGCCCGGCCGGCGGAACTGCGCGGGCGACAGATTGACGGCGATCTTCAGATCGGCCGGCCATTGCGCGGCGCGCGTGCAGGCCTGCTTGAGCACCCACTCGCTGATCGGCTCGATGAGGCCCATCTCCTCGGCCAAGCGTGATGAAATCGGACGGCGGGATCATGCCCTTGTCGGGGTGGCGCCAGCGGATCAGGGCCTCCAGGCCGCTGATCTCGTCGGTCGCCAGGTTCACGACCGGCTGGTAAAGCAGCTCGAACTCGCCGGCGACGTGGGCCTTGCGCAGGTCGGTCTCCATGGCGCGCCGGGCCTGCATCAAGCCGTCCATCTCGGGCTCGAAGAAGGAATAGGTGCCGCGGCCTTCGCCCTTGGCGCGGTAGAGCGCCAGGTCGGCGTTGCGGATCAGTTGATCGGGGGTCGTCCCGTCGAGGGGAGCCATGGCGATGCCGATGCTGGTGCCGATCACCACCTGGTGGCCGTCGATGTCGCGCGGCTCGCTGACCACTTCGATGATGCGCTGGGCGAGCTCGGTGGCGGCTGCCGGTTGCGTGAGGCCGCACTGCAGGATGGCGAACTCGTCGCCGCCCATGCGGGCGATCGTATCGGTGCTGCGCACCACGGTGCGCAAGCGGTCGGCGATCTGGCGCAGCAGCTTGTCGCCGGCAGGGTGGCCCAGCGTATCGTTGATGGTCTTGAAGTCGTCGAGGTCGAGCAGGTGGCAGGCGGCGACCTCGCCCGGCCGCATGCGCGCGAGAGCCAGCTCCAGCCTCTCGTTCATGAGCACGCGGTTGGGCAGGTCGGTCAGCGCGTCGTGGTGGGCCATGTGGGCGATGCGCGCTTCCCGGCGACGCTGCTCGGTGATGTCCTCGTGCGTGGTCACCCAGCCGCCGCCCGGCATCGGCCGGCGCGCCACGGCGATCGAGCGGCCATCGCTCAGCTCGTGGATGGTGTTGGATGGCTCCAGCACCGGGAGCGATGTGGTCGCTGGCGTACTCCTCGGGCTTGCGATCCGCATAGAGGCCGTTGCCGACGCGCAGCTGAATGATCTCTTGCAGACGGGTGCCCGGCTTCACTTGATCCATGGTGAAGCCGTACATTTGCGCGTAGCGCGCATTGCAGGTCACGACCTTCTGCTCGGCGTCGAACATGCACAGGCCCTGCGACATGGTCTTGAGCGCCGTGTCGAGGATCAGGTTCTGCGCCTTCAGCGCCTTTTCCTGATCGCGCAGGCGACCGTTCTGATCGCCGAGGCGCGTGTTGAGGCGCTCGTGCTCGGTGACGTCCTCGCAGGTCGTCACCCAGCCGCCCTCCTTGCGGGGGCGGACGGTGATCGCGACGGTGCGGCCGTCCGTCAGCTTGCGCAGGAAGTAGCTGACAGCCTTGCCGGCGACATGCCCCCGCACCTTGTTCATGATGTCGGCGACGGTCAGGTCGACGTACAGGCCCTTGGCGATGCAGTGCTCGATGATCGCCTGCAGGCTGGTGCCGGGTTTCAGCTCGCTCGGGTGTCATCCCGTACAGCGCGGCCCACCGGTCATTGGCGAACACCAGGCGCTCGTCGGCGTCGAACATGGCCAGGCCCTGGTGCATGTTGGTCAGGGCCGTGTCGAGGATGAGGTTCTGCTGCCTTGAACCTGGCATTGGTCATTCTCGAGCTTGCCCAGCGAGCGATCGAGCGCGCGCAGCGGCAGGACCGTGAAGGCGAAATAGGCGGCGATGCCGAGCGCCAGGCTGGCGAGGCCCAGGAGCGCCGTTTCGATCAGCAATGGCCGCAAGGTGCCGGCGGTCTCCACGAATGCGACGGTCGAGCCGTTGACGACGACCGGAGCTACGAGGTCGCGTGGTCGGGCGAGGGCAGTACTTTCGCCCCTGTCCGCGACGACAGCGCCGTCGAGGCTCGAGCAGGCGCTGGCTGAGCGGCCGGGGGCTTTGGTTGCCGATGCCGATGCGCCGTGGCGAGGCGCTCTGGTATCAGTCTGCCAGTCGTCGGGGTGCGTCGCGAATGAACCGGGTGGCGCGCGCGGCGGTCATCTCCGAGCGGTAGGCCATCCAGGTGTGCTGTTTCCAGTAGCCGTTGATGGCATAGGCGACCGGCGGGCAAACGGCCGTCACCACGGCAACGACTGCGCCGAGCAGGCCGATCAACTTGCGAACAGGTATGGCTCTCAGGCCTCCCCGCGCCGATTCCGGCATTTCTGGCTCCTCGCACACGCAGCAAGGATACCTAGAGCTGTTGGCCTAACAGTCTCTTCAGCATGACGGATTATTCAGAAAACGCGGGCTTTTGGCTAACCGCGGGTGAATGGCGGTGCCAGGGCGGTCAGTCCGGCCGGTCGGGGTGCTGGCGGCTCTTGAGGCGCACCATGTCGGCAGGCGGAACGTCGTCCTCGGTGCGGGTGCCGGGCAGGCTGGTCAGCGTTGCCAGGAACGCCAGGCGGCTCTCGATGCCGAATTGCCTGGCCGGTGCAACGCGGGCCGGATCGTCGAGGCTGCCGAGCGAGAGGGAAATGCGGTCGCGGTCGATGTAGCGGAAGAACAGCGGCGTGCCGCAATCGCGGCAGAAGCCGCGCTCGACGGCCTCCGAGCTGTTGAACACGCCGGGCACGCCTCGCGTCCAGGCGAAGTCGCTAAGCGGCACGCCGGCCAGCGGCGCGAAGTAGCTGCCGAACGCCTTCTGGCACATGCGGCAGTGGCACACGTGCGGATTGGTCGGCTCGGCGTAGAGAGCGTAGCGGACGGCGCCGCACTGGCAGCCGCCGGTGTGCAAGGGCGTGCGGGTGTCGCTCACGGGAGCAATCCTGTCGATGGGTTGCGCAGCGCCAGCGTAGCACGGCTTAGCGCTGCGTCATCGGCGCGATGCGATCGATGCGATTGGTCCAGATGCCTCCGGAATATCCGGCGGGGAGCCGGCGGACTTCCTCGCCGCTGTCGATGCCGCTGGCGCCCGTGCCGCCGTCATAGGCTCCCGTGACGAACACGCTCGTGCCAGCAAGCCGCATGCGTTCGACCAGGCGGTGCGGCCAGCCCCAGGCGTACGGCGCGATGTTGGCTGGCAAGCAGCACGAGGCTCTGCCTGCAGGCTGCGGGCACATAGCCGGACCAGCCGAGTGCCAGATAGCGCAGCGCGCAGCTCTTGAGCGAGTTGCCCGACATGGCCGGCACGCCGGGCAGGCGTGCGCGCAGGACGTCGATGGGAGCGTCGCCGCCATAGACCATCAGGCGGCCGAGGCGCATCGGTGTCAGAGCGGGCGAGGCGCTGCGCCAGCAGCTCGCCCTCGCTCGCGTCGTTGCTTTTCACGTTGATGAGGAAGCGCTGATCCGGGAAACGCCTGCCAGCACCTCGTCGAGCGAGGGCATCAGGCCGACGCCCTTGCCGCGAAAGGGAAAGGTCGCGCCGCCGTCTGCCGTATAGCCGTAGCCGATGTCGAGGGCCTTGAGCTGCGCGAGCGTGTGCTGGCGCGTGACGCCCTTGCCCTCGGTGCGGCAGTCGACGGTCCAGTCGTGGAACACCGCGAAGGCGCCGTCGGTGGTCGGATGCACGTCGAATTCGACGATGTCGGCGCCGGCGCGAACGCGGCCTGCATGGAGGCGATCGTGTTCTCGAGATAGGGGTGCTCCGGCGGGTCGATGCGCGTCGCCGTGCAGGTGGCGTTATCCAGGTCCTCGCGGTGATAGGTCTGCGCCAAGCCGCGATGGGCGAGCAGCAGCGGGCGGCCGCTGCCCGGCGGTGGCGAGCAGGTTCGTGTTGTTGAGATAGGCGAACGCCGCGAGAAGCAGAGAACGACCACCAGACCGATCCAGAGAGCCCGCCGCATGCCGCCTCCCTCGTGAGGCGCGCATACGGGGACTTCATTGCGGCATCAGGACGGCGTGCAATGGTGTCGGACAGCGCCGAGCGTCAGCGCTGACCCAACGCCCCTGCATGTGCCAAGTGATGGGTCTGCGCTTCGCTTGACCCGACCTACACCTTAGGCCGCCATCGCCTTCTTGAGGTTCTCGTCGACCTTGTCGAGGAAGCCGGTGGTGGAGAGCCACTTCTGCTCGGTCGCCGACCAGCAGGGCGAGGTCCTTGGTCATGTAGCCGGCTTCGACCGTGTCGACGCACACCTTCTCGAGGGTGGCCGCGAACTTGGCGAGTTCGGGGTTGTTGTCGAGCTTGGCGCGATGGGCGAGCCCGCGCGTCCAGGCGAAGATCGAGGCGATGGAGTTGGTGGACGTCTCCTTGCCCTTCTGGTGCTCGCGGTAGTGGCGCGTGACGGTGCCGTGCGCGGCCTCCGCCTCCACGGTCTTGCCGTCGGGCGACATCAGCACGCTGGTCATCAGGCCGAGCGAGCCGAAGCCCTGCGCCACGGTGTCGGACTGCACGTCGCCGTCGTAGTTCTTGCAGGCCCACACGTAGCCGCCGGACCACTTCATCGCGGCGGCCACCATGTCGTCGATCAGGCGGTGCTCGTAGGTGATCTTCTTGGCCGCGAACTTGTCCTTGAACTCGGCGTCGAAGACCTGCTGGAACAGCTCCATGAAGCGGCCGTCGTACTGCTTCAGGATGGTGTTCTTGGTGGACAGGTAGAGCGGGTAGCCGCGGTTCAGCGCGTAGTTCATGGAGGCGCGCGCGAACTCGATGATCGAAGTCGTCGAGGTTGTACATCGCCATGGTGACGCCGCTGCCCGGCGCCTTGAACACTTCCCGCTCGATCACCTTGCCGTCCTCGCCGGCGAACTTGATGGTGATGGTGCCCTTGCCGGGGAACTTGAAGTCGGTGGCGCGGTACTGGTCGCCGTAGGCGTGGCGGCCGATGATGATGGGCTGCGTCCAGCCGGGCACCAGGCGCGGCACGTTCTTGCAGATGATGGGCTCGCGGAAGATGACGCCGCCCAGGATGTTGCGGATGGTGCCGTTGGGCGAGCGCCACATCTCCTTGAGGCCGAACTCTTTGACGCGGCCCTCGTCGGGGGTGATGGTGGCGCACTTGACGGCCACGCCGTACTTCTTGGTGGCGTTGGCGGCGTCGACGGTGACCTGGTCGTTGGTCGTGTCGCGGTGCTCGACGCCGAGGTCGTAGTATTCGAGGTTCACGTCGAGGTAGGGGTGGATCAGCTTGTCCTTGATCAGCTTCCAGATGATGCGTGTCATCTCGTCGCCGTCCATCTCGACGACCGTGCCGGTGACCTTGATCTTCTGCATGGCTGGATCGACCTCGCTTTTCGCGCCTCGCAACGGGTGGGGAGGCTGTGCCCGCGCCCCTATAGCATCGGCGCACAGAGGCGCAAAGTCATGCTCTGGTCGCAAGCGGGGCATGCCTCGACAGATGCCCGCGCTTTGGGCAGGTTGGGCGGGCGCCGCCGCGCTTCAAGCCGGGCGGGCGGCTGCGGAGGCGACCCATGCGGCGCACGACCATCCGGGCCAATGGCATCGACCTCGACGTGCGCTGCGGCCGGCGATGCGGGGCGCCGCTGCTGCTGTTCCTGCATGGCTTTCCGGAGCATGCGGACAGCTGGGCCGAGGTGATGCCGGCATTCGCCGGACGGCTAGCATGTGGTGGCGCCCAACCAGCGGGGGTATGCGGCGTTCGAGCAAGCCGGAGGGGGTGGCGGCCTATGCCATCAAGCACCTGGTGCGCGACATGCTGGCGCTGGCCGACCAGCTTGTCGCCGGAGCGGCCGTTCGACGCTGGTCGGGCATGATTGGGGAGGTTCGGTGGCCTATGCCATGGCGATTGCGGCGCCGAGGCGGGTGGGCAGGCTGGCCGTCATCAACGGGGTGCATCCGGGGCCGTTCCAGCGGGCGCTGATCGAGGATGAGGCGCAGCAGGGCGGCGAGTTCGTACATGCACGAGCTGCGCGCCGCCGATGCCGAGCAGCGCTGTCGGCTGATGGGCATGCGGGGCTGCTGCGGATGATGGCGCGGTTCGGCGATCTGGCCTGGCTGACGCCGGACAAGCGAGCCGTCTATCTGCAGGCGTGGTCGGAGCCGGGCGCGCTGACCGCCATGCTCAACTGGTACCGGGCGAGCCCGCTGGTGGTGCCGAAGGTCGGCGAGGCAGTGGACATGGCCAAGGTGCCGAGGCTCGATCCGGCGCAGCTCAGGGTGCGCATGCCGCACCTGCTGATCTGGGGCATGCAGGATCCGGCGTTGCTGCCGGTGACGCCGGAGACGCTGCAGGACTACTGCGACCATCCCGTGGTGGTGCGCGAGATCGAGGGCGCCGACCACTGGGTGGTGCATCAGCGCGGCGAGGAGGTGATCGCGCGGCTGAAGGATTTCCTGTAGGCCGTGCAACAGAAGCGATTTCGGAGGCGGCCAATGCAAGTTGCAATCGTCACGGCTGGTGGAAGCGGCATGGGGGCCGCGGCCGCGCGCAGGCTCGCCAGGGATGGCTACAAGGTCGCGATCCTGTCGTCTTCGGGCAAGGGCGAGACCCTCGCCAAGGAACTCGGCGGCATTGGCGTGACGGGCTCCAACCAATCCAACGACGATCTGAAGCGCCTCGTGGATCAGGTGCTGGCGGCGTGGGGCCGGATCGACGTGCTCGTGAACAGCGCGGGGCATGGACCGCGCGAGCAGATCCTGAAGATCACCGATGAGCAGTGGCACGCCGGCCTGGACACCTACCTGATGAACGTGATCCGGCCGACCCGTTTGGTTGCGCCCACCATGGTGCAGCAGAAGGGTGGCGCCATCATCAACATCTCGACCGCCTGGGCCTTCGAGCCAAGCCCGATGTTTCCCACTTCGGCCGTCTTCCGAGCTGGACTTGCCGCATTCACGAAGGTGTTTGCCGACCAGTATGCGGCAGACAACGTGCGCATGAACAATGTGCTTCCAGGGTGGATCGACAGCCTGCCCGCGACGGAGGAGCGCCGCAGCTCGGTGCCGATGCAGCGGTACGGCACGAGCGAGGAGATCGCCGCCACGATTGCCTTCCTGGCATCTCCGGCGCTGCCTACATCACCGGGCAGAACCTGCGGGTCGACGGAGGTCTGACCCGTTCGGTCTGACGCGCATGCGGACGCAAGGATGGCGGAGTGAGTTCGAACATCGTCATTGAGGCAGGCGAGCCGCGGCTGGCCGGCACGGCTATCCCCGTAGCGGCGGTGGTGCACGCCTGCCATGAGAAGACGATCGGTCCGGGATTGGCCGAGCTCGCTGTCCCGGGCCTCGACGTCGCCACGATCGAGCCGGTCCTTACCTATTGTGCCGAGCGGCGCTGCGAGGCGGACGATGCCACCTGTCCCGGCTGCCGGATGCGCACGCAGAAGCTCGGCATCCAGTCCCTCGATGAGTTCGTCGCCCGGCATGCCGAGATCCGTGTCGCTGAGCGCGGACATTCGCCGTGCTCGGGCCGGGGCACGCAGTCGCTGCTCGGTCGCGAGCCTGGAGCATCTCGCCAAGACGTGGGCGGGCGAGGAGTACTGGTTCTGGGCGCGCCGCGTGATCCGCAAGCTGCGCCATGGCATCCGCCGCGCCGACCAAAGCGGCGGTCCGGAGACGGAGGCCGGCGATGCGCCGGTCGTCATCCTGGTGCGGCCGCAACTCGCCGACAACATCGGCATGGTGGCGCGCGCCATGGCCAACTTCGGGCTGGAGGACTTGCGCCTCGTCGCTCCGCGCGACGGCTGGCCGAACGAGAAGGCGCGCATTGCCGCCTCCGGTGCCAACTTCATCATCGATGGCGCGCGGGCTTGCGCCACGCTCGATGCCGCGCTTACAGGGCTGCAACTGGGTCTGCGCGACGACCGCGCGCCAGCGCGACCTCGCCAAGCCGGTGCTGACGCCGGAGCAGGCGGTGGCCGAGATGCGCGCGGCGCCTTGCCGAGGGGCAGCGCTGCGGCATCATGTTCGGGCCGGAGCGCAACGGCCTGGAGACCGAGGAGGTGGCCAACGCCGACGCCGTGGTGATGGCGCCGGTCAGCAGCCACTTCGCCTCGCTCAACCTGGCGCAGGCGGTCCTGCTGGTCAGCTACGAGTGGATGAAGCAGTCCGGCCGGGGCTCGATCGGCCGGGTGACGACCTACGAGGAGCCGCTGCAACCCGGGCCGCGCACGCGCGGCTCGCCGCCCGCCTCCAAGGAGGAACTGCTGGCCTTCTTCGAGCACATCGAGCGTGAGCTGGAGCAGAACGGCTTCTTCAGCCCGCCCGAGAAGCGGCCGAGCATGGTGCAGAACATGCGCACCATGTTCACCCGCATGGGTGCAACGCAGCAGGAAATCCGCACCTTGCGGGGCATCGATCAAGGCGCTGGTGCAGCCCAAGCGCGGCGGCCGGAACCCGCCTTAGTTATGCCGCGATTTGGCCCGAGCGATGGGTGCTCGGCGGCGTTGGGGGACAGCCGGACCGAGTGAACCAACAACGGCGCCAAAAGCGATCAGGCGCGACAGGGGCTTCCAGATGACGTGCAGGCGCGCGAGGACGTGCGTCGCGGTGCTTTTGTCGGCGGCGACGATGGCCGCTCCGATGGCGGCGCACGCGCAGGCCAAGGGGCAGAGTGACCGCGCCGTCACGCATGCTGATGGAGTTTGCCTGGAACACCATCCCGCGACAGTTCCGGCAGCCGAACGGCGAAGTCATCACCATCGATCGCACCAAGAAGAACGAGATCGTGGTGCCCCTGGAGAAGGCCAGGCAGATCGTGACGGTCGCCGACCGCTCGGCCAGGGCGCAGTACTGCGACCTGCCGGAAGAGCAGGGCGCCAACTTCCAGAGCATGATGCGCAGGGAGCTCGCCTCGGAGCGAGTGGACCAAGCAGCAGGTGGTGTACATCACCCTGCTGCATGCGACGACGGTCGCCTACCTGACCGGCACCATGAAGGTTCCATTCGAGGGCGAGGGCGAGGCAGGCACCGGAGATCGTCACCAAGGGGCCGGTGTGGACCGAGCCATGCACGGACACGGTTGCGCGAGGAGATCAAGTCGCGCGATCACTGGCCTATATCAACGAGGTTCCGGCCATTCCCGGCCGCCAAGGACGACCCTGCGGCGCACGCGCGCCGAGCCGGTTTCGGCACGATGACGAAGTAGCCGGCGCGCGGCTCGCCCTCGCGAGCGCATTGACGCGGCTCGACTTTCCACTATAACCCCGGTCGCGGGTCAGCTGGTCCGCATTCATCGCACACCTGCGGCATCCGTTTCGTCGATGGATGCCTGTCGGCCTGCAGCATACTGCTGCGAGCAGAGGAAGGGGTGCTCCAACCTGCAACGATCGCCCTTCGGCGACCACTGGAGTACTACGAATGACCAAGCGCATCCGCGCCAAGCACAAGATCGACCGCCGCCTCGGCCAGAACATCTGGGGCCGGCCCAAGAGCCCCATCAACAAGCGCGAGACGCGCCCCGGCCAGCACGGCGAGCGGCGCAGCAGCAAGCTGTCCGACTACGGCCAGCAGCTGCGCGCCAAGCAGAAGCTGAAGGGCTACTACGGCAACATCGGCGAGCGCCAGTTCAGCCGCGTCTACAAGGAGGCCGCCCGCCTCAAGGGCTCGACCTCCGAGCATCTGATCGGCCTGCTGGAGCGCCGCCTCGATGCCGTCGTCTATCGCGCCAAGTTCGTGCCGACCGTGTTCGCCGCGCGCCAGATTGTGAGCCACGGCCATGTGACGGTCAACGGCCGCCGCGTGAACGTCGCGAGCTACCGCTGCCGCGTCGGCGACGTGGTCGAGGTGCAGGGCAAGGCCAAGCAGCTGGCGCTGGTGCTGGAAGCCATCAAGAGCGCCGAGCGCGACGTGCCGGACTACGTCGAGGCCGACCACAACAAGATGACGGCCAAGCTGACGCGCATCCCGGCGCTGTCCGATGTGCCCTTCCCGGTGCACATGGAGCCCAACCTGGTGGTCGAGTTCTACAGCCGCTGAGGCGCCTCAGCGCCGACATCAGGGAATATGCAAGAGCCGCTCCGGTTGCAATCCGGGGCGGATTTGCTTTTGCGCTACCGCGTAGCGCTGCCGGGAGTCGTGCGCCGGCTGGCCGAGGTGCGGGTGCCGGTAGCCGACGAGCAGCGGCTCGCCGTTCGCTCGGTGAGTTCGCCGGCGACGTCTGCGGCGAGCGCGGTCACGCGCTCCGCGCGCTCGGCGCTGACGGCGGAGGCCGGATCTAGCAGCCGCTTGCTGGCCAGGAGTCGATTTCGGTCAGCGCCAATCCCAGTTCTCGGCAGTTGAGCTTCGGACGCAGCGCGCGGTAGGCGAACAGGCGGGTGCCTTCGGCAAACTGCTGCGGCGGCTCGGCGCGGCCGACCCAGGTACGGTTGGTGCCGTCCACCATCCGCTTCAGCTGCGCCACGCAATCGTTCGCCTTCGGCGCACGCGGACGTTTCTGCCGGTTTGCTGCAGCGTCTTTCCGGCTCCTGGCGCGCGGCCGGTTTCGGAGGCTCCGGCGGGCGTCTTGGCAGGGCGTGGCCTTGGGCGGCTAGGGCGGGCGGCAGCGTTGGCAGGCTGCCGGCGCGGCGACCTTGGGGAGTTCGGCCCGCGTTGCGGGCTTGGCAGGTTGGGCCTGGGTCTCGTTCGCCGCGCCGGCCGTGGACGGCTTGGCGGCCAATGCGGGATCGCTCAGGACGGCGCCCGGCGCTTCGGCGCCTGGAGTGGCGCACGCGCTCAGCAGCACCGCCAGCGAAACTGCCAGCAGCGGTGCAAGACAGGCGTGAGCGGCGCAGGCTCATGTAGGCGTCCTTTCCCGCAGGACAGCGGCAGCCGAAGCGCAAGGCATTTTGCGCCCGACGGAGCCGACTGCACCCAGCAACAAAGTGGCATATGGTTGCCTCGCGCTGTGGAGAAACCGCTCCAAGTGACTGGTTGAGCGTGGCTCAAATGGCACGCTCGTGGCGAGGTTCGCGCCCGTTTGCTGGGCCGATGCTGGCCAGGCGCGCCTGCAGGCTGGCGTGGCGGGCGCGGTGCCCGGGTTGATCGAATTCGCCCAGCCGTAGGCGAACATGGTCATCAGGGTCGAGGCCGCGAAGAAGTAGACGCCGGGCAGCACCGAGGCTTCCGTGTAACCCGACGCGTTTATGTAGAAGATCATCAGGGCCAGCACCATCACGTCGGTCATCGAATAGCGTCCCAGCCATTCCATGGCCGAGATCGACTTGTCGCGGAACTCGCTCGGCATGTCGGGCGAGGTGACCAGCGTCAGCAGGTAGAACAGCTTCAGGAAGGGAAAGAAGATCGAGAACATGAAGATGACGAAGCAGAGGAAGAACTCCTCGTTCTTGTAGAGCGCCCAGATGATGGTCGCGATCGAATGCTGGTTGGTCCACACGAACACGGTGGTGAAGCGGATGGCCGGCAGCATGACGCCGAGCGCGAAGAACACGGTCGCCAGGATGATGAGGAAGCTGAAGGCGAAGTTGCGCAGCGTCGAGGCCGGCTGCGCGGGTTTGGCCGGCGCGGTGTCAGCTTTTCCGCGGCGGTGACGTCGCTGCCGAGCCAGGCGTAGGCGAGGATCATGAACATCACGGCGGCGGTGAAGAAGTAGACGCCGTTGAGGCTCTTGGCGTCGTACACGCCCTGCGACTTGATGAAGAAGATCGACAGCGACAGCACCAGCACGTCGTGCATCGACCATTTGCCGAGCCACTCCAGCGCGCGCAGGTGGCGGGACAGGCGGCGCAGCTCGCGTCTGCGGCAGCGTCGAGAGCAGCAGCAGGTAGAGCAGCTTCAGGACGGGCAGGACGATGGAGAAGATCAGCACCGTGACGCCGAGGAAGGTCTGCCCGGAGCGGATCAGCGCGTTCACCGTCGAGATCAGCGAGTGCTCGTAGGTGAAGAACACGAACTTGGTGAGCTTGATGATGGGCAGGCTGACGCCGAGCGCCAGGCAAACGCTGGCGGCGACAATGGCCAGGCTCAACAGAAACCGACGGCCGCCGAGCGTCATGCGCGGAGCGCTTTCCCGGAACTGCAACGCCAGGGCTAGCTATGTCGAGGAGAGGCGGCGGCAATATGTCGGCGCTGAGCCTGAGGCCGCTCAGGCCGTCATCTTGGCCCGGTCGTAGTTGACGCCCTTGTCATCGAACAGCTGCTGCAACTCGCCCTGCTGGAACATCTCGCGGACGATGTCGCAGCCGCCCACGAACTCGCCCTTGACGTACAGCTGCGGGATGGTCGGCCAGTCGGAGAAGCTCTTGATGCCGTCGCGAATTCCCATGTCTTCCAGGACGTTGACGTCCTTGTAGTCGACGCCCATGTGGCCGAGGATCTGCGCCACCTGGCTGGAGAAGCCGCATTGCGGGAAGGTCTTGGTGCCCTTCATGAACACGACGACGTCGTTGTTGGCGATCGCCTTGCGAATCCAATCGTGTACGGCCTGCTCGCTCATGCTGCTTCCTTTCCGCGACGGATCGCGAACGACAGCCGTTGCATCCAGCCGTCGGGCCTCATGCCGAAGATGTGGGCTAGGGCGCCGGCAAAGTCAACTTTTGGGGGCCGCGGTGGTCAGGGCCAGGGCGTGCAGACACGCCGCCCATGCGACCCTCCAGGGCCTCGTAGACCATCTTGTGCTGCTGGACGCGGGTCTTGCCGGCGAACTCCTTGGCGACCACGTGCGCGGCGAAATGGTCGCCGTCGCCGGCCAAGTCCTTGATGGTGACTTCGGCTTCGGGAAAGCGGGCCTTGATCAGGCGCGCAATCTCCTTGGAGTCCATGGGCATCTGAGTGGGGTCTCCGCCAGGGTGCGTGAATTGTCGCGGATCATAGTCCGACGCACACGCGGACCGCCACCTTCACCTTGCGAATGCGCTAATGGGGGACCTGCTCACCGAGCCGCGTTCGACCAGCTGGTTCTCGTGAATGATCAAGCAGGATGCCCACGAAATCGCGCTGCGCAGAGGCAGGAGAGCTGGAGCAGGAGGACCGACCAAAAGGCTATGGAATGAGGGTCGGTCCTTCCGCTCTTTGGGTAGATCCGGTGCAGGGTGCCGGACCAACCGAGGCTCAGTCTGTGCTTCATTGCCCCGCACGCAAAGTTGCTTTTTGCGTTTGTGCCGCCAATGGGCCACTGCACACTGAAAATCAGCGCGTCACACGAAGCCCCTCCCGTCGCATGTATACTCTCCCACTCATGAAATAACGCGCGCAGCCTATCCGGACAGCTCGCGGCGCGAGCAATAGTTTACCCGCTGATCCTGTACAGGATCAACCGACATATCTGAAATGCAAGTATGGCATGGCGGATAGCTATGCGACCTAGCGCGATCGACGCCGCGCTCAGGCCGCCGGCGACGCAGCTGCGCCATATAGGCCGGACAGCCAGGCTTCGTTCGCCGTCCGCAAATCGGAAAGCGCGAGGGCGCTTTCGCCCTTCAGGGCCAGGACATCGCCGCCGACGCGGCCGACCACCCGGGCGGGCAGGGCCAGCAGGCGAGCCCGCTCGATGATCTCCTCGGCCAGCGCGGGCGAGGCTTCCAGCACGTAGCGGCCCTGGTCCTCGCCGAACCACGCTGCGTGCGCCGGCAGCTTGCCCTCGTAGGGGAAGAGCTGCACGCCGATGCTCGCCCGCCAGCGCCATCTCGGCAATGGCCACCAGCAGGCCGCCGTCGCTGACGTCGTGCACGGCGGCGACCTTGCCTTCGCGGATCAGCGTGCGCACGAGGTTGCCGGCCTTGATCTCGTCGGCGAGGTCGACCTGCGGGGGAGCGCCTTCCAGCTTGCCGGTGACGATCTGCTGATAGAGGGACTGGCCGAGGTGGCCGGCTTCGCGTCCGACCACGACCAGCAGGTCGCCTTCCGAGCGGAGCGCGAGGTGGGCCATGTGCGCGACGTCCGGGATCAGGCCGACGCCGCCGATCGCCGGCGTGGGTGGGATGGCCGCGCCGTTGGTCTCGTTGTAGAGCGAGACGTTGCCGGACACGACCGGGTACTTGAGGACCTCGCAGGCCTCCTTCATGCCCTGCACCGACGCCGACGAACTGGCCCATCACCTCGGGCCGCTCGGGGTTGCCGAAGTTCATGTTGTCGGTGATGGCGAGCGGGTCGGCGCCGACGGCGATCAGGTTGCGCCAGGTCTCGACCACGGCCTGCTTGGTGCCCATCACGGGATCGGCGGCGACGTAGCGCGGGGTGACGTCGCAGGTCACGGCGATGCGCCTTCTTGCGTGCCGTGCACGCGCACCACGCCGGCATCGCCGCCGGGGCGCTGCACGGTGTCGCCCATCACCATGTGGTCGTACTGCTCCCAGATCCAGCGGCGCGAGGCCAGATGGTGCGTGCCCATCATGGTCTTGAGCGTGCCGAGGATGCTGTTCGGCGCGGCCACCCACTCGGGCAGGATCAGCTTGGGCGGCACGGTCGGCACCCAGGGCCGCTCGTAGAGGGGCGCCGAGTTGGCGAGCTTGTCGACCGGCAGGTCGGCTTCGACCTTGCCCTTGTGGGTGACGATCATGCGGCCGGTGTCGGTGGTCTTGCCGATCACGGCGAAGTCGAGGCCCCATTTCTTGAAGATCGCCTCGGCCTCGGCTTCGCGGCCGGGCTTGAGGATCATCAGCATGCGCTCCTGGATCTCGGAGAGCATCATCTCGTAGGCGGTCATGCCGGGCTCGCGCTGCGGCACGTGGTCGAGGTCGAGGTCGATGCCGACGCCGCCCTTGTCGGCCATCTCGGAGGTGGACGAGGTGAGGCCGGCGGCGCCCATGTCCTGGATGGCGACGATCATGTCGGTGGCCATCAGCTCGAGGCAGGCTTCGATCAGCAGCTTCTCGGTGAAGGGATCGCCGACCTGCACGGTCGGGCGCTTCTCGTCGGATTTGTCGTCGAACTCGGCCGAGGCCATGGTGGCGCCGTGGATGCCGTCGCGGCCGGTCTTGGAGCCGACGTAGACGACCGGCAGGCCGACGCCCTTGGCGGCCGAGTAGAAGATCTTGTCGGTCCTGGCGAGGCCGACGCACATGGCGTTGACCAGGATGTTGCCGTTGTAGCCGGGGTCGAAGTTGGTCTCGCCGCCGATGGTCGGCACGCCGGTGCAGTTGCCGTAGCCGCCGATGCCGGCAACGACGCCCGAGACGAGATGGCGCGTCTTGGCGTGCGAGGGATCGCCGAAGCGCAGCGCGTTCAGGTTGGCGACCGGGCCGCGCGCCCATGGTGAACACGTCGCGCATGATGCCGCCGACGCCGGTGGCGGCGCCCTGGTAGGGCTCGATGTAGGAGGGGTGGTTGTGGCTCTCCATCTTGAAGACGACGCAGTCGCCGTCGCCGAGATCGACGACGCCGGCGTTCTCGCCGGGGCCCTGGATCACCTGCGGGCCCTTGGTGGGCAGCGTCTTGAGCCAGACGCGGCTGGATTTGTAGGAGCAGTGCTCGCTCCACATCACCGAGAAGATGCCGAGCTCGGTCAGCGAGGGCTCGCGGCCGAGGATGCCGAGCAGCCGCTGGTATTCGTCGGGCTTGAGGCCGTGCTCGGCGACGATCGCGGGCGTGATGGCGGGTTTGGCTTTGGCGTCCATGCTCGGGAGGCAACTCGGGCCGTTCGGATGCACATTTTTCAGGGCTGCTTATAGCCGCCAATGGCGGGTGAGTCCCGGCCTCGCCGCGCCGCAACCCACGACAGAAGTGGCCCGCCTATGACTATTCGGTAGGCATGCACCTATATGCTTGATTGCGCACACATACTGGGCAGAACGGCAGCAGCGGCATGAACCACGATCACAGCCAGCATCAGGGTCACGGACACACGCACCCGGGCGGCCACGCGCATGGCAGCGGGGGCGGTTCCGGGAACCTGAATGCGCGCAGCCTCGGATGGGCGGCGCTGCTGACCTGCGGGTTCATGGTGGCGGAGGCGATTGCCGGCGTCATCTCGGGCTCGCTGGCGCTGATTGCCGATGCGGGCCACATGCTGGCCGATTCCGCGTCCCTGGCACTGGCATGGCTGGCGATCTGGATGTCGCGCAAGCCGCCCGACCAGCGGCGCACGTATGGGTCGCACCGGTTCCAGGTGCTGGCTGCCTACAGCAACGGGCTGACGCTGTTCTTCATCGCCGCCGCCATCACCTGGGAGGCCGTGCATCGCCTGCGCGAGCCGACCGAGGTGCTGGGCGGGCCGATGCTGGTGGTGGCGATCCTCGGGCTGCTGGTGAACATCGTGGCGTTCTTCGTGCTGCATGGCGCGGAGAGCAAGGACCTGAACGTGCGGGGCGCGATCCTGCACGTGGTGGGCGATATGCTGGGCTCGGTGGCGGCGATGGTGGCGGCTATCGTCATCCTGTGGACCGGATGGACGCCGATCGATCCGCTGCTGTCGGTGCTGGTGGCCTGCATCATCCTGCGCAGCGCGTGGTTCCTGGTGCGCGAGTTGGGGCACATTCTCCTCGAAGGTGCGCCGGACCATCTCGACATCGACAAGATCCGCGCCGATCTGGAGACGGCCATTCCGGGCGTCGAGAACGTGCATCACGTGCATGCCTGGTCGCTGACGCAGGACAAGCCGATGTTGACCTTGCACGCGCGCATCGCCGATCTCAGCGACAGCGAGCGGGTCACGCTGGCGATCGGAGCGCGGTTGCGCGAGCGCTTCGGCGTCGATCACGTGACGGTGCAGATCGAGTGCGCGACCTGCACGGACGGAGCCGGTCGCAAAGCTACGCCGGCGCGAGCGCGGGGCGCGTGACCTGCCACGCCAGAGCGGCGCCGGCGAACAGCAAGGCCGCGGCCAGCAGGAACGGTGCGCCGGGCTGGTGCAGCGCCGCGTCAGGCGTGATCGCCCATGCGAATATGAAGCCGAACAGGGTGGGGCCAATCAGGTTGGCCACCGCCATCAGGCTGGCGTTGGCGCCTTGCAGCTGGCCCTGCTCCGTTCCACTGACGAGGCGGGTCATGATGCCCATCAAGGCTGGGGTCGCCAGGCCCCACAATGCCATCAGCGGAAGGCCCGACCAGAACCACGCGCTGGTTTCCGCCAGTCCATAGACGGTAAATCCCGCGGTGCCGAACAGAAGGCCGACGGCGAGTGCGGTTCGCTCCCCGAGCCACGCGATCGCCGGCCGGATGAGAAAGCCCTGCACGATGCCCGATCCCACGCCCGCCGCGGCGAGCGTCAGCCCCATGACCTGGTCGCTCCAGCCGTAGCGGTAGCTGGCGTAGAGGACGGCGACCGACGGCAGGACGGCGTGCGCCAGGTTGGCGAGGAAGGCTACGCCCGCCAGTCCTATCAGCTGATGATGCGTGCGCAGCAGACGCAGCGAGCCGACCGGGTTGGCGCGCGCCCACTGGAACGCCATGCGCCGCTCCGAGGGCAGCGACTCCGGCAGCAGGAAATAGCCGCCGACGGCGTTGGCAAGACAGAAGGCCCCGGCAAACCAGAACGGCAGGCGCGGATCGACCGCGCCCAGCAGTCCGCCGATCGCCGGTCCCAGCACGAAGCCGACGCCGAAGGCGGCGCCCACCAGCCCGAACGCGCCGGCGCGCTTCTCGGACGGCGTGATGTCGGTGATGTAGGCGTAGGCGGTCGAGAAGCTGGCCGAGGTGATGCCGGAGATGATGCGGCCGACGAACAGCCAGGCGAGCGTCGGGGCGAGCGCCATCAGGATGTAGTCGAGCCCGAGGCCGAGCATGGAGACGAGCAGCACGGGGCGGCGGCCGAAGCGGTCCGACAGGGCACCCAGCAGCGGCGAGAACACGAACTGCATCAGCGCCCAGGCGGTGCCGAACAGGCCATAGAGCTCGGCGGCGCGCGGTGTGTCTCCGCCCAGCATGCTCTCGACGAGCTTGGGCAGCACCGGAATGATGATGCCGAGCGCGATGACGTCGAGCAGGACGATGCTGAAGATGAAGGCGAGCGCGGCCTTGCGCGGCTCGGGCGGCGGGATGGCTTTCTGCATGGTGTGGGTCTAGTCGGCGACGCACAAGGCAGCACTGTGGCGGCTATCGCGCACGAGAGCGACGGCACAAGGGATCAGCGAGAGAGTCAGCGAGCCTGGGTCGCCAGGATCTTGACGGCAAAGGCGCCGAAGACGCCGGCGAACAGCCAGTCGATGCCGCGCAACAGGCGCGGACGCGCCTTGAGGCCGTTCACGACGCGCTCGGCGCCGAGGATCATGGCGACGCCCAGCGGGAAGCAGACGGCAACGAGATAGATGCCAAGGAAGAGCAACTTGGCGCTGGCGTGGGGATCGTCGGCCTGCACGAACTGCGGCAGGAAGGTAATGAAGAACAGCACGACCTTGGGGTTGGTCATGTTGACGCTGAAGCCGAGCGCGAGCGTGCGCCAAAAAGCTACCGTGCTCGGATTGCCGTCTCTGACATGCAACGACGAACCGCGCCGAACGGCGTCGAGCGCGAGCCAGAGCAGATAGGTCGCGCCGATAATCTTGAGGGCGAGGAACGCCGAAGGCGAGGCCGCGATCAGCGCCGACAAGCCGAAGGCCGCCAGCGCCGAGTGCACGACACAGCCGAGCGAAGCGCCGGTGAAGGCTGCTATGCCGGCTCGGCGGCCTCCAGAGACCGTCTTGGCCAGGAACAGGCTCATGTCCGGCCCCGGCGTGATGAACAGCACGAGACAGGCCAGCGAATAGGCGATCAGAACCGGCGGGTCGGGTAGGAAGGTCACGCTCGACTACGCCGCGAGGTTTTCGACGACGCTTTCCAGCAGCCGGCGTCCGTCGACGCCGCCCAGCATCGGCTCGAACAGGCGCTCGGGATGCGGCATCATGCCGAGCACGCGGCGGCGCGCGTCGCAGATGCCGGCGATGTTGCGCAGGGCGCCATTCGGATTGGCTTCGGCCGTGGCGTTGCCGGCCTTGTCGACGTAGCGGAACACGACGCGGCCTTCGCCCTCGAGCGCATCGAGCGTGGCCTGGTCGGCGAAGTAGTTGCCGTCGCCGTGCGCGACGGGAACGCGGATGATCTCGTTCCTGGTGTAGCGCCGCGTGAAGGGCGTCTCGACCTGCTCGACCTTGAGGTGCACGTCCTTGCAGACGAACTTGAGCGAGGCGTTGCGCATCAGCACGCCCGGCAGCAGGCCGGCTTCGGTGAGCACCTGGAAGCCGTTGCAGATGCCGAGCACCATGGTGCCGGCCTTGGCCTTGGCCACCACGTCGCGCATGACCGGGGAATGGGCGGCCATGGCGCCGCAGCGCAGGTAGTCGCCATAGGCGAAGCCGCCCGGCAGCACGATCAGGTCGCAGGCCGGCACGCTGCTGTCGCCATGCCAGACCATGTGCACCGGCTTGCCGGACACGGCTTCCAGCGCGACCTTGATGTCGCGATCACAGTTGGAGCCGGGGAAGACGACGACGCAGGCTTTCATCGCGACGCCCTCATTGTTGTGCGCGGAGTTGCGCCCTAGTTAGTTGCGCTTGTCCTGCGCCAGCACTTTGAAACTCGAGAAGAACGCCTCGATGTCGTCCTTGCGCTGCTCGTAGTCCTCGGTCAGCGCGCGCGCCATCAGCCGATAGCGCAGGCCGGGCGTGATCAGGTAGCGGGCGGTTGCGCGCCGCTCGCCGATCGCCAGGAACTTCACGCCGGGACAGGTGACGCTGGCAGTGTATACGACTCGCGTTTCTTCGACAGCCTGGGCGAGGTTGTCGATCTTGACGCGGCTGTCGTCGCTCTCGCCGCACACCGTCTCGAGAAGCTCCTGGCGGAACTCGCCCTCGCCGAATTTCTGCGCGAGTGCCGACGGGGCCTTGCCGGCGTCGTCGGGCACCGTCTCGGCCACCACCTCCATGACGAGCGACGAGGCGGCACTGGCCTCGGCGCTCTTGTCGGGGTCGAGCTCGACCGAGCAGATGGCCTCCAGCGTGCCGGGGCCCTCCTCATGGCGGCAGCCGGTCGGCAGCGCCACGCTGTAGCGGTACTCGGGGTTCTCGAAGCCCTTGGTGGTGACGGCCGTCTGGCTGGTGGCGGACGCCGCGAACAGGGCCAGGGCGCCGAGGCCGGCGACCCACAGAACCTTGGATGTGCGCGAGGGGGTGCTTGAACGACTAGACATCACCGTACCAGTTCGTAGGCGTAGTTCTCGATCACGGTATTGGCGAGCAGGTCCTTGCAGATCTTCTCGACCTGCTCGCGGGCGGTCGCCTCGCTGGTCTCGGCCAGGTCGACCTCGATGTACTTGCCCTGCCGGACGTCGTTGACGCCGGTGAAGCCGAGGCTCGCCAGAGCGTGCTGGATGGCCTTGCCCTGCGGGTCCAGGACGCCGTTCTTCAGGGTGATCTTGATGCGTGCTTTCATCGTGTGAGGGAGTAGGGAGTAGGGAGTAGGGAGTAGGCCAGCAAGGCTGCTCAATCCCTATTCCCTACTCCCCATTCCCTACTCCCTTTCTCAATTCGGCTTGGAACTCACGAGCACGGGGCCGCTGCCCTTGGGGCGGGGGTTCTCGGTCAGCACGCCGAGCCGGCGGGCCACCTCCTGGTAGGCCTCCAGCACGCCGCCGAGGTCGCGGCGGAAGCGGTCCTTGTCGAGCTTGTCGCCGTTGGCCGCATCCCACAGGCGGCAGCAGTCGGGGCTGATCTCGTCGGCCAGCACGATGCGCATCGTCTCGTTGTCCCACAGGCGGCCGAACTCGACCTTGAAGTCGACCAGGCGGATGCCGATGCCGAGGAACAGGCCGACCAGGAAGTCGTTGATGCGCAGCGCCAGCGCCATCACCTCGTCGATCTCCTGGGGGTTGGCCCAGCCGAACGCGGTGATGTGCTCCTCGGAGACCATCGGGTCGCCGAGCGCATCGTTCTTGTAGTAGAATTCGATGATCGAGCGCGGCAGCGCCTTGCCTTCCTCCAGGCCAAGCCGTGTCGACAGCGAGCCCGCCGCGACGTTGCGCACCACCACCTCGAGGGGGATGATCTCGACCTCGCGGATCAGCTGCTCGCGCATGTTGATGCGACGCATGAAGTGCGTCGGCACGCCGATCTCGTTGAGCTTCGTGAAGACGTATTCGGAGATGCGGTTGTTGAGCACGCCCTTGCCCTCGATGAGCGCGTGCTTCTTGTTGTTGAAGGCGGTGGCATCGTCCTTGAAGTGCTGAATGAGCGTGCCTGGCTCGGGGCCTTCGTAAAGCACCTTGGCTTTACCCTCGTACACGCGACGCCGCCTGTTCATTTTCTTGTCGTCCTCGGATCGAGCTTCTGCGGACTTGATTCAAAAGATCCGGACCAGGGCTGCCGGGTATGTTCAGCCTCTTTGTGCGCTGCACCCATGGAGCCGGCCGATCGGCTTCCATCGGGGAGCCTTCGGGTCGGACACTAGCTGAACCCCCTGTTGGAAACAATCGGATCGGCCCTATCTGAACAGGTGCAGCAGGGCTGCTCCGGGTTTGGTTGATTTCGGGGCGCCGGTCGGGCTATGGCTCACCGGAACCTGCAGGCAGGGCGTTCATGCAACCGTGACGCCGGCTGGAACACGCCAGGAACACAAGGCTCCGAAGGAGGGTTTTGTCGATGACCACGTTTGACGAACGCGAAAAGTCGTTCGAAAAGAAATTTGCGATGGATCAAGACCTTAGGTTCAAGGCCGAGTCACGCCGCAACAAGCTGCTGGCCGAATGGGCGGGCGGCTAAGCTCGGGCTGAGCGGGCAGGCGCTCGACGACTACGTGCGGGCCGTGCGCAAGGCGGATCTGGCCGAGAAGGGGGACGAGGACGTTTTCCGTAAGGTGCGCAAGGACTTCGACGAGAAGGGCGTGCAGGTCACCGACACCGAGGTGCGGCTGGCGATCGTGGATTTCCTGGCCAAGGCCATCAACCAGATCGAGCAGGAAGGCAAAAAATAGCAGCCGAACGTCCGCGTGGGCGAGGCGGCTAAGCTTCGCCGTCTGTGCAGGTGCACGATGACTTGCTGACGGGTGCGCAGGTCTCACCCGACGCGGGCGCATGGCTGGCTGGCCCACGTTCTGGCAAGTCCGACAGGCAACCTGCGAGGCGGTGCAGCGCGCGGATCTGCTGCGATTGGCTGAATTCGTGGCCGGTCAGCGCTGCCGCGCCGACCTCGACTGCATTGACTTGAGCTTTCGGCCTCATTACCTGCTTGAGGCCAAGCCTCGCAAACGGCCGCACGGCCGGAGGAGAGAGACATGGCTGCGAAATCGCGACAGACACAGCGTGCCGGCGTCGCCTCCGTCGATCCGATCTGGACGGCGCTGAGGGAAGAGGCCGAGGAGGTTGCGCGCAACGAGCCGGCGCTCGGCGGGTTCATGTACGCGACCATCCTGAACCAGCCACGGCTGGAGGACGCGGTCTGCCATCGCCTGGCGCAGCGCCTCAACCATTCCGACGTCGATGCCGGGCTGATCAGCCAGACCTTCGGCCAGGTGCTGGCCGATCATCCGGAGCTGGGCACGGCATTCCGCGCCGATCTCGCCGCCGTCTACGACCGCGATCCGGCCTGCAGCCGCTACATCGAGCCGCTGCTCTACTTCAAGGGCTTCCACGCCCTGGTGACGCTACCGCTTCGCGCACGAGCTGCTGAAGGACGGGCGGCGCGATTTCGCGCTCTACCTGCAGAGCCAGAGCTCGCGCATCTTCGCCGTCGACATCAATCCGGCGGCCAAGATCGGCAAGGGCATCATGCTCGACCACGGCACCGGCATCGTCATCGGCGAGACGGCGACGCATCGGCGACAACTGCTCGCTGCTGCAGGGCGTGACGCTCGGCGGCACCGGCAAGGAGACGGCGACCGCCATCCCAAGATCGGCGACAACGTGATGATCGGCGCCGGCGCCAAGGTGCTGGGCAACATCACGGTCGGCAATTGCTCGCGCGTCGCCTCCGGCAGCGTGGTGCTGAAGGAGGTGCCGCCGGAGACGACGGTCGCCGGCGTGCCGGCCAAGGTGGTGGGCCCGGCCGGCTGCCCGAGCCCGCCCGCGCCATGGACCAGCGGCTGCTGCCCGACGACTGCGGCTGCGGCTAGATCAAGGGCATGGCGAGCAAGCGGCTCGCGACCGTTCCTCAGAGCAGCGAAAGGACCGGATCACGTGAATCCGCAGGAAATGGTTCGGGTGCAGACTTATCTGCGCAAGATGTTCGGCGCCAAGACGCTGTCGGTGCGCGCCGCGCCCGAAGAACAAGGACTCGGCCGAGGTGTACGTCGGCGAGGATTCGTCGGCACGCTGACCGTCGACAACGAGGACGGCGAGGTCTGCTATCAGTTCCAGATGGCGATCCTCGAGCTCGATCTCGAGAGACTGATCGTCGGATGATCATGGCGCTTTACGAGCTGGACGGCGTGCGCGTCGAGACGCCGGCGAACGGCCGCTACTGGGTGGCAGACAACGCCACCCTGATCGGCAAGGTGATCCTGCGAGAGGATGCCAGCGTCTGGTTCGGCAGCGTGCTGCGCGGCGACAACGAGCCGATCGCGATCGGCGCGCGCTCCAACGTGCAGGACGGCTGCGTGCTGCCACACCGATCCGGGCTTTCCGCTCACCGTCGAGGACGACTGCACGATCGGCCACATGGTCATGCTGCACGGCTGCACGATCGGCACGCGGCAGCCTGATCGGCATCGGCTCGATCGTCCTCAACGGCGCCAGGATCGGCGCCAACTGCCTGATCGGCGCCCATGCGCTGATCCCCGAGGGCAAGGAGATCCCGCGACGGCTCGGTGGTGATGGGCTCGCCCGGCAAGATCGTCCGCCAGGTGACGGAGCAGGACAGCGGCGCGCTGCGGCGGCGCCGCGCAGTCCTACGTCAAGCGCTGGCAGCGCTATGCGGCCAAGACTGAAGCGCGCAGGCGTAGGCGTCCGGCTCAGCGGGCGGGATTGCTGCGCACGCCGGCCAGGGGCAAGGCTGGAGCTGGCCTCTTTCGGCGTCGAGCGACATCCAGATGCGCGGTGTTGAGATAGGACTGGCGCATCACGAACTCGTAGGGCGTCCGGTTCCACACCTTCACCTCGTCGATCTTGTTGTCGAGGATGAAGTCGCCCTGCACGGTGCGGGCCGTGAGCACGGCGTGGCCTTCGCCCTTCTCGTCGCGCACCACCGTCATCAGCAGCGAGCTGACCGGCCAGCCGCGCGCGATCAGGCGCTTGCGCTTCAGCAGCGCGTAGTCCTCGCAGTCGCCGCGGGTGGTCGGCAGGGTCCAGTATTCGGTCTGGCCGTAGATCTCGAGGTCGGTCGCCGGCTCGATCTCGCGGTTGACGGCGCGGTTGACGGCGTCGAGCTCGCTCAGGCGCTCGGGCTTGGCCGAGAAGCGCTGCTCCTCGGGCGCGCCCTGGCGGCACTCGTCGGGGTCGCGGTCGCAGAACTTGACGAAGCCGTAGGGAGGCTGGCTGACGCCGAACACGCGCATGTAGGGCGAGGCGCGGTCGTTCTGGCGCCCGGCCGGGCGCGGGGTCGCCCAAGGCCGGCAAAGGCATGGCCAGCGCCGCCAGCAGGCCGGCCCAGATCGTTACACGTGCCACTCTCATGCTCGCCCTCACTCAACCACGCTCATGCTAGCGAACACTGACTGAACTTTGCTGAGCGGCCGGGCCGCATTTCTCGGCAATTTTTGCACGGTCTTGCCTCAAATTGCGGTCCGTTCGGACACCGTCTACTAACCACGCGCAAAGATCGAAGTTCCCGTTGACTTGCTTGCACGCCTAGGTCTTGGGAGGGGCTGGCTCGGTGCGGCCGAAGGTGCGCCGCAGCGCGGCGGGGTTCTGGATGTCGAGGAAGCGTACGCCGAACCCTTCGGCATGGTGGCGCACGACGCGCGCGCGCAGCTTGCCGAGGATCACCTCGGTGCCGATGTCGGGCCGGGCCGGCGTTGCAACCGAGGCGCCGGAGATGGACACGTCCAGCACACGGCAGTTGAGGACGATGCCTTCGGCGAGCTGCACGGAAGACAGGTTGCTTGGCAGGCGCCAAGCGCTCGTGGACGCGCTCTTCGATGTCGCCGAGCTCGTTGCGGTTGGCAAGCCAGGTCAGCTGCGCGGCAAGCTTCTCGCGCTTGTGCTGCGTTGCCTGGATCTTGAAGGCGAAGCCGCCGTCGAACTCGCGCACCACGAAGCCCTCGATGCCGCCGATATGATCGAAATAGGCAACCACGCGCTCACCGATCTCGAGGGTGACGGGGGCCATGATGGCGGCGCCGCCGACGGAGATGTCCTGGAGGTGGCAGGGATACTCCTGCTTGTTCTCGCGCATGAAGCGGCCGAGCATGCGTCACCGCCACCCGCTTGTGGCGCCGGCGGTCGGGCACGATGCGCGAGAGCACACCATGGACCCGACGAGCAAGAGAAGACTGCTGGTTGCCAGACATCTGAACCTGCGGCGGGACGGACGAGCGGTCGAACCGGTTGGGGAAGTGAACGCGCGCCGGGGTTAACGGGCGGTCAGTGCAATCTGGCAAATCGAGCTTAAAGAACCGATAACGCGTGCCCCATTTGGGAGCGGCGCGGCACAGGGATTTGTGGCGCGGTCGGAGCTGTCGCCGAGCCGGTGACTTGGGCGTTTACCCCGTGCGCTGAAGATCGAGCCGGGGAGGCGTTCAGGACTTGCTGTACTTGCCGCTGGACAGGCCGCCCTCGAGCACCCGGAACTGCCGCCGCTCGCTGTGCACGATGCGCAGGTCGCCGAGAGCCGGCAGAGGCTTGGCCGCCCGATCGCCGTTCGCGGCCATGCCGTCCTCGGCGAGACGCTCGGGCCGCACCAGCTCATGGCGCAGCAGGCGGCGGCTGGAGAGCCGTCCCTTGTCCAGCCAGTGCGGTTGCGAGGTGGCGCTCATGGCACCGATCACGCGGCCGATGGTGTCGCCGACGTGCAGGAGAGGCAGCAGCAGCACCTCCAGCTCGATGCGATGGCGGGCATCGATGCCGGCCTCGATCGCGAGGTGGGCGACGGCACCCTCGCCGCAGACCGCCGACATCAGCCGCTCGATGAGGGCCAGGTCGCCATCCGACCAGCCGGCGAGAAAGTTGGTGCCGCGCAGCTCGTAGCCGAACAGCTCGCACAGCCGGCTGCCGGCCAGGCGATAGCGGTAGTCGCCGCCGGCGCACTCCAGCATGAACGTCTCCGACAGGATCGCGGCGATGCGTGCCGGCTCGATCTCGAGGCGGCGCGGCGCGATGCGCCCGGCGCGCTTGCCGTCCCAGTAGGCGAACAGGGTCTGTATGGTCGTCTGCTTCATGCGGCTTGCACTTCGCTTTCGGATGCGTCCCAGGACCGCCCGCGCCGCTGTCCCAAAACGGCACACCGGTTCAAGGATGACGTGTTTTGCGGAAGACCGGAGCAGCAAGCGTGCCATGCAGCGGGGCCAGAGGCTGCCGGCGCCACAACGCCGCGACGTTTCGTGCGTTATGGTTGTCAGAGGCTGTGGCCCGGGTGTAAGCGGGCGGCAGCTAAGCCAACCTGCGTGACGGGAAAGCCGCCCCATTTGAGCCACCGCGAACCCATCTTCAACGTGCCGCGCGTCGTGGTTTGGCTGCTGGCGGCGTTCTTCGCGGTGCACATCGTTCGCAAGCTGCTCCCCGAATTTCAGAACGGGTCGCACGGCGTGATGGACGTGATGTTCGGCAGCTTGTGGCAGAGCTGGGCCGCACCCTACCTGCCGGACAGCCTGTGGTTTACCACGCCTGCTGGCGTTCATTCCGGCCCGGCTCGGGGGCCTCGCCGGCGACCTGCCGGGCGGCGATCCGGCCATCTTCACCTCGTTTGGCACCTACCTGTTCGTGCACGGGGACATCGTGCACCTGCTGGTCAATTCGGCCTGGCTGCTGGCCTTCGGCACGCCGATCGCACGGCGGCTCGATACGCCGCGCTTCCTGCTGTTCTTTGTGATGACGGGGGCTGCGGGCGCGCTGTTCTTCACGGCGGTGCACGGATTTGAGCTGACCATGCTGATTGGAGCATCCGGCGCCATCTCGGGCCTGATGGGGGCGGCGTTCCGCTTCATCTTCGGCAGGGACGAGGATGGCGTGCCGCACTTGGCCCGTGGCGCACATCGGGCGCCGCTCATGAGCCTCGCGGATACCTTGCGCGACCGGCGCATCACGATGGCGGTGGCGGGATGGGTGATCCTCAACGTGCTGGTCGGCTGGGGTGCGGCTGCAAGCCTGACCGACGCTGGGAGCATCGCCTGGGAGGCGCATCTCGGCGGGTTTATCGCAGGTCTACTGACGTATGGGTTCTTCGAGCGCCTGCCGGTGCGACCGACAACCGATGATGATGCTGCAGGCGCGGCGTAACGGACTTCTCGATCATCGCACTGCAGGCTTGCATCATAGACGAAAGTCGAACACAATTTGTCGCACATAGTGGGCCAGACGGTATTGCCTCGGCTGGCGGATTGCGACGCGAGGTACAGAGGGGCGAATTAGGCTCCGCGCGGTCGCAACCCTTCCGAGCAAGCGGATGGGAGTGAGCGAAATGAACGTTGCTGCAATTCTCAAGCAGAAGGGCAGGGCGGTGACGACCGCAAGCCCGAGCACGACGCTGCTGGACGTGGTCAGCAAGCTGGCCAGCAAGCGCATCGGCGCAATCGTGATCGTCGGCGCGCGCGGCGAGGTGTCGGGCATCATCTCCGAGCGCGATCTCGTGCGCTCGCTGTCGGAGCTGGGGCCGGACTGCCTGAAGAAGCCGGTATCGGAGAGCATGACGCGGCAGGTCGTGACCTGCCAGGAGACCGACACGCTCGACGAACTGATGGCCATGATGACCGCGCGGCGGTTCCGGCATCTGCCGGTGGTCACGGACGGCGCCCTGGTCGGCATCATTTCCATCGGCGACGTGGTCAAGCACCACGTGGCGGAGGTGGAGATGGAGGCCACCGCCATGCGCGACTACATCGCCCACACCTGAGGCGAGCGGGCGTTGCAGGGCTGAGCTAGGCCGATCGGGCGAGCAGGGCCGGCGTGGCGGCGCGGGCGGCGATCTCGCGCTTGATGTCGTCGATGTCGCGCCGGACGGCATTGACGCCGGACTGGATGAATTCGTCGGCGCGATGGAAGTCGAACAGCCCGCAGTCGGGCATGCGCGGCTGGATGATGATGTCGGGCGGGTCGCCGGCCAGGCGCGAGCGCGAGATGCGGTCCTGCACGATGTTGAAGGCCTCCACCATCACGCGCGAAATGCCGGGGCTGTTGTCGGTGCGGCCGAACAGCTGGCGCTGCAGCAGCTTCTTGACGGCGCGGCCGTTGCGGGCGAACAGGCCCTCGTCACGGGCAGGCTCGGGTTCGGGTGGCGGAGGTGGTGGCGGCAATGCCTCGAACTGCGGGACGACCGTGCCGCGGCCGCTCATATCCGAGTTGACGCTGACGGCGATCACGTAGCGCGCGCCGAGCGCCCGGCACACCGAGACCGGGATCGGATTGACGAGCGCGCCGTCGAACAGCCAGCGCCCTTCGATGGCCACGGGCCGGAAAATGCCGGGCAGCGCATAGGAGGCGCGCATGGCATCGACGATGCGGCCGCGCGACAGCCACACCTCGTGGCCGGTGCCGATCTCGGTGGCGACCGCAACAAACCGCTTGGGCAGCGACTCGATGGTGGCGTCCTTCATGCTCGTCTTCGAGAGCGTTGCGCAGGCGCTGGCCGGTGATCAGCCCGGAGCCCGAGAAATTGAAGTCGAGGAAGCCCAGCACCTTGCGCCGGGTCAGGTCGCGCGCGAAGCGCTCCACAGCGTCGAGCTCGCCGGTGACGTAGCAACCGCCGACCACCGCGCCGATCGAGGTGCCGACCACGATGTCGGGATAGATGCCGGCTTCGTTGAGCGCCCGCAATACGCCGATGTGCGCCCAGCCGCGGGCACAGCCCGCGCCAAGCGCCAAACCAATCCTGCAGTTATTCATGCCGGTCCCTCGTCGGCGCGCTCTTGTGTTGCGGCTCGCGACGCAAGAAGCAGACCGCTCGCTGGAGCGGTCCTTGCGTAAACCTTACCGGCCAGGGATTAAGTGACCGCTACGCAGGCGTTAACGGCAGGCTGAGACGCGTGTCGCGTGGGGTGCATGCGCACCGCATTGCCAATACCCGTCATCCCGGAAGCCGAGGCCTCGGCTCGAGGCTATCCGGGACCTCATGCGGCAACAGCCGTAGGTCCCGTAGCCTCGGCGCTGGCGCCTCGGCTTCGGGGATGACGGGTGGTTCGGACAGCTACGGCTTGCTGCGCTGCAGGCGCAGATCGGGAGAGGCCGGCTCGCCGAGGGGGAGCGAGCGGTAGAAGCAGGAGCGCTCGCCGGTGTGGCAGGCGCGGCCGTCGCCGGCGACGCTCGCTTTGAGCCAAACGACGTCCTGATCGCAGTCGGTGCGTATCTCGATGATACGCAGCAGGTTGCCGCTCTCCTCGCCCTTCTTCCAGAGCTTGTTGCGCGAGCGGCTCCAGAAGTGGCCGAGCTGCGTCTGCAACGTGAGGGCGAGCGCCTCGGCGTTCATCCAGGCGAACATCAGCACCTCGCCCGAGGCTGCGTCGGTGACGATGGCCGGGATCAGGCCGTCGGCGTCGAACTTGGGCTGGAACTGCGTGCCGGTCTCGATCTCGCCCGGCGTGCCGCGCGCGGCGAACGGTGCTGAGGGGTTGGCGGCCATGGCGGTTGCTCACTCCGTGCTGTCAAGGCCTAGGGTCTTGTCGATCCAGGCCATCCGTCCATCCCCTTAGCCCCTGCGCTTGTCGAAGGGCGGATGACGGTCGAGCCACGCCGTACTCGAAGGCTCAGTACTGGTAGCGGCTGCTGATCTCGGATGTCAGCACCTGGTCGGCAAAGCCCCGGATTCAGATGCGCGGGCCGTGCACCATCTGCAGGAAGCGGTCGCGGTAGCTTGCGCTCGATTCCAGCTCGCCCGTGAACCGCGTGGTGATGGTCTTGACGCCCGGCTGCCGGACGCCGCGCGTCGACATGCACTGATGCTCGGCCTCGATCAGCACGGCGACGCCGCGCGGGCGCAACTCGCCCTCGAGCGCTCCGGCGATCTGGGCGGTCAGGGTCTCCTGGGTCTGCAGGCGCTTGGCGAAGATCTCGACCACGCGGGCGATCTTGGAGATGCCGACGATGCGCCCGTTCGGCAGGTAGGCGACGTGCGCCACGCCGAGGAACGGCGCCATGTGGTGCTCGCAGTGGCTCTCGACGCGGATGTCGCGCAGCATCACGAGATCGTCATAGCCGCCGGCCTCCTCGAACTGGCGGGCCAGCACGTCGGCCGGGTCCTGGCCGTAGCCCGAGAAGTATTCGGTGAAGGCGTCGGTGACGCGCCGCGGCGTATCGCGCAGTCCCTCGCGGGTCGGGTCGTCGCCGGTCCAGGCGATCAGGGTGCGCACCGCGGCCTCGGCTTCCGCCCGGGTCGGGCGCTTCGGAGGGGTGATGCGCGTCAGGGACGCAGCTGGCTTCCTCGAGGCGATGTCGTTCATGGGTCCTGGCGTATCCTGGGTCGCTAGGCTCGATTGCTCAAGGGCTCGCGGCAGCCGTGCGGCTTTGGCAAGCCTGTCCTGTCGGCGTGGCGGCGTTGAAATCCCCCACTGCGCACGCGATATGCCAAGCGGCCTGTTTTGGCTTTCGGCGGCGCCACGATATCATGGCCATATAGTATGGCGCGGCTGGACTGGGCAAGGAACAGGCAGCAGGCAAGAGGATCAGCCGATCGCATGACGCAGCTCGACGACATCTACAGCACGCGCATCCTGGAACTGTCGGCCAATATCGGCCTGGTGGAGCGGCTTGCCGATCCGGACGGCACGGCAACGGCCCATTCCAAGCTGTGCGGCTCGACCGTCACGGTCGACCTGAAGATGGCGGGAGACCGGGTGTCGGCCTACGGCCAGACCGTGAAGGCCTGCCTGCTGGGCCAGGCGGCGTCCTCCGTCATGAGCCATCACATCATCGGCAGCAGCGCCCGCGAGCTGCGCGAGGTGGCAGCCGCCATGCGGCGGATGCTGAAGGAGGGCGGCAGTCCGCCGGCCGGCAAATGGGCGGATCTGGCCGTCCTGGAGCCGGTCAAGGACGTGAAGGGGCGGCACGCCTCGACGCTGCTGGTGTTCGATGCGGTGGAGGCGGCGCTGGCGCAGGCGGAAGCCAAGCAGCGGCCGGCGGCGGCCGAGCCGGCGCGGGCCTGAACGGTAGCGGTGATGGCCCACCCACTCGAACGGCTGACCCGCGCGATGGCCAAGGCGCCGGTGCATGCCTACCGCTGGACGCTGAAGCCGCTGGTCGGCTGGGAGTGCCGGCACCTGCCGACCTGCTCGGAGTATGCGCTGGAAGCGATCGACCGCAACGGGGCGTGGCGCGGCAGCTGGCTGGCGCTGTCGCGCATCTGCCGCTGCCAGCCGTGGGGGACGCACGGGTACGACCCGGTGCCGGACATCAGGTCGGCGCACCATCCGCTGGCGCCGTGGCGCTACGGGCGCTGGCGGGCGCGCATCTGACCGACTGCGTCGGGACGCGAGTGGAGTGCAGCCCGCAAGCGCGTCGAGGCTATCCGGGATCCCAGTGCTCGTGCAGCGGCCCGATGCATGGCCTGCGGCCCGGATATGGCACTGCGCCATTCCGGGACTGACAGCAGGCTCAGCTGCCGCCCAGTTTGGCGAGCCGCTCCTCGGCTTCGGGGGCGCCGAGATCGCGGGCGCGCTCGTACCATTTCTTGGCCTCGGCCCGATCGGGCACTACGCCCTGCACCTGCAACCGGCTGAGCTCGCCCGGATCGTAGGTGGAGGCCAGCCGCACGGCGGCCGGGGCGAAGCCCGCATCGGCCGCGCGCTGGAAGAACTGGCGGGCGACGGCGACATTGCCCTGCGACAGGAAACGCTCGCCCTGAGCGACCAATTTCTCGGCGCGCTCCTTCTCGTCGGGCGGCAGCTCGGGCGCGCGCGGCAGCAGCGGACGGGCCGGCGAAGGCCGCGGCGCGAGCAGCGTGGTCGACGGCCTCTGGGTTTCGGCGGGCGCCATCATGGCGGACGGGCCGACCACGAACGCGATATTCACTTCGGCCAGCAGGGTCCGTCGACGCTGACCAGGCTGATGGTCAGCTCGGAGCGGCCCGAGACGCCGGCCGGGATGATCGCCCTCAGCGCCGGCAGGCTCTGCAGCGGGATGGCCCAGGAGCCCGGCCCGATGGCATAGCCGTCCGACAACGAGACGCTGGCGGGCAGGCCGCGCAAGCGTATGAAACTATTGGCAGGGATCGCCTCGGAGGGGCCGGTCTGGATCTGCACGGCGGTCTGCGAGGGGGCTTCGGCGACGATGGTCTGGGCCACGACGATGCGGGCCTCTGGGCGCTGCGTGCGACCCTCGGCGGCGAACGCGACGGTGGCGGTCAGTGCCGCCAGCGCGGCAAGTGCAAGGCCCTTTCCTCTCATGGCAGTTGCGATCCCCCCGCGCGTTGCTGGTGCCAGCTGCCATCGGACCGGCATGGTCATCGCCCCTAGTGTTGCGAAGGTTGCCGCACATGGTCGCCGGCATCCCGTGAGTCGTGCCCTATTGCCAGCACGGCGAGATGCGCGCGGCGTTTGCCGCACGCTTTCGCCTCGCTGTGATGGCCTGCGGGCATCACTGCTTGCCTTGCGACTTGGTCCACTCCAGGAACTGCTGGAACAGGCGCTCCTGCTCGGCCGCATTGTTGGGGGCAGCCCGCGCGGCCTGCTGGCGCACCAGCTGCGTGTCGACGGCGACGTCACGCGTGCTCTGCGTAGCCACCTGCGCCGCCATCTGCTTCAGCTTCTCCTCCGCGACCCAGTAGCGGGTCCAGCCCGGAACCTTGGCGGCCAGGTTGATGCTCTTCCATTTCGGGTGATACGGGGCGGCGTGGAAGTTCTTGAAGCGGTCGAAGTAGTAGTCGATGAAGCGTGAGACGCGGCGGAAGCGATCGCTTTCGCGCGGCCAGTTGTAGACGGCCAGCACGGCCTGCACGCCCAGCGTCTCCACCTTCTCGCCGGGCTTGACGTAGCCCGGATAGTCCTCGGCGGTGAACACCGAGGGCACGTAGAAGTCCTCGAACTTGTCGAACGGCACGGCCAGGAACTTGAAGCCGTGCTCGTTCTTGTTCTTGGTGAACAGGTCGTTGGGCTTGCCGACCGTGTGGATGAGGGCGGCGATCTCGCCCGTCTTCATCTTCTCGTAGGCGATGGCATTGTTGACGTAGACCGGCTCGACCTTGATGCCGAGGCGCTGGAACAGGATCGGTCCGGTCACCGAGGGGCCGGCGCCAGGCGTGTGGAAGCTGACCTTCTTGCCGTTCAAGTCCTTGAACGAATTGATTTCCGGGCGCACCAGCACATGCAGCTCGGAGATGTACATCTCGGATATGAAGTTCACCCGCTTTTCGATGTTGGGGATCTTCTCGACGTTGCGGAAGTGCTCGAACACGTCGGCGTGCGTGATGGCGATGTCGATGCCCTTGAGGTAGAGCAGGTCCTTGACGTTGTCGGTGGCGCCCGGCGTGACGATGGTGAGCACGCGCAGATCGTCGCTGAAATTCAGGTTGCGCGAGATCTCGGCGCCAAAGCGCAGGAAGGTGCCTTCAGGCAGGCCGCCGGCGAGGCCAACCGTCCAGTTGTTGACCTTGGCGACCTGTTGCTTTCCCCGCTCGATGCCGCGGTCGGCGCACGGGCCTGGGTCTGGGCCTGCGCCAGCTGGGTGGGCCGAGTGTCGGCCGGGGTTAGTTGCTGCGCCGTTGCCGTCGCCGCTGTCATGCAGATCGCGGCAGCGAGGAGCGCGCCTCTGCCGACCCAAATGCTCATCGTAATCTCCCCTTCCACCGCCAACTACACGACGCCGGCACACCCGTTGCGGGAGTGCATCGGCCACACGCCATCCTCACGAGCACCGTAGGGGTACTCGCCGACAGAACCATTACAGTTTGCCCTGCAGCTACCGGTCAGAGTCCGGATGCCGCTTGGCTATCTGTGCTGCTCGTTCGGAAATGGATGGACCTGAAACTGATTGCGCGCCCGCACGCACCGCCGCATTCGCAAGGACATTCGTCGCTTCCTTGACGAAGCTACTTTAGGGCCAGATTGAGGAATTCTTCAGGCGAGCAGGCGGGAGCGTGCTCACTTTTTCAACTTTAGGTTGTCGATCTTTAGTTCGGGCTTCAGTTCGAGCCGAGCCGGCGCAGTCGCGGCTCCGCGTCCGCGGCACCGAGCTGCAGCGCGCGCTCATACCAGCGACGAGCCTCCTTGGAGTCGGGCTGGATGCCTCCGCGCACGCTGAGGCGCGCGAGTTCGTCCGCATCGAACGTGGCGGCCAGCGCCATGGCCGCCTGCGCGAGGCCGACGTCGGCGGCGCGCTCGAACATCAGGCGCGCCGCGGAAACGTTGCCGTCGGCCAGGTGCTCGTCGCCCTTCTGCATGAGGCGGATGGCGCGGTCGCGATCTTCCCGCGTCATGGACTGGACCCGAGCGCAGTCCGGGGCCACCGAATGTGGGGCGCGCCTCGTTCGGCGGCTCGGGTCCCGCGCGCAGAATGGTGGCGGTGGATGGCGCCTTGGCGTCCGGCTCCCGTTGCGCGCCGCGGACGGGCGAGCCTGCGGCGGCAACCGTGAGCGTGCTCCGGGCTTCGGCCAGCACCGCGCCTTCGACGGAAACCAGCGTGACGACAATGTCGGATCGCGCGGGAGCGTCGGGCGCCATCGTGACGCTCAGATTGTCGAGCGCGGTGATGGGGATGGCCCAAGAGCCCGGCGCGATCGCATGTCCATCGGACAGCGAGGCCATCGGCGGCAGGCCGCGGATACGCAGGAAGCTGCTACGCGGCAGAGCGGCCGCAGGACCGATCCGGATGCCAAGCGGGGTGCGGATACCCGGCTCGGTGGCCAGTCTCGCCGCCACGCTGATGGTGGCCTGCTGGGCCTGCGCCGGCTCGGGCGCGGCCGACAGGACAGCCAACCCGGCAGCGGCAAGCCCGAGCGCCATCCGGCGCAGAACGAGCTGCCCCGGCCCTCCACCGTGGCCCTCCCCATGTCACGACGCTTCACACCTCCCCACAGACCGGCCACCGAGCCGGGTAGCGCGGCTCTACCTTTTTTGTTGGGCCCGGCTCCACTCCATGAACTGCATGAAGAGACGCTCCTGCTCGGCTGGATCGTTGGGCGCGGCCTTGGCCGCCTGCGCGCGCACGATGGTCGGATCGATGGCGACGGAGGCCGTGGGCCTGCTGCGCCGACTTGGCCAGCCATTCCTCCGCGGCCGGGAACCGTTTCCAGCCGCGCAAGGTGGCGCTCAGGTTGGTCTCCTTCCACTTGACGTGGCGAGGCGCCTTCTGGAATTCGGGGAACTTCGTGAAGAACGCGTCGATGAACTGAGACACGCGGCGGTAGCGGTCGGTGTCGCGCCCCCAATTGTAAACGGCGAGCACGGAGGGGATCGCCACCGTGTCGACCGAGCTGCCCTTCGGGATCAGGTTCGGGTAGTCCTCGCTCGTCAGCTTGGCGGGCAGATAGTCCTGCTCCAGCGCCTCCGTGTACGGCACCGGCAGCAGCGTCATGCCGGGCTCCATCTTGAACTTGCCGAATGCGCCGGTCGGCTTGCCGGCAATCAGGATGGTGGCGGCGATCTCGCCGGACTTGACCTTCTCATAGCCGTCGGCCTGCCCGACGTTGACCTCCTGGACCCTGATCTTGAGGAGCTCGAAGATCAGGCGGGTCGAGAATTGCGTGCCGCTGCCGACGTCGCTGAAGTTGACCTTCTTGCCGTTGAGGTCCTGCACACGAGTGATGCCGGGCCCGGCGAGGATGTGCATCTCCTCGTTGTAAAGCCGGGCGATGTAGGCGAGCCGCTGGTCGATGCTGGTGCCGAACTCGCCGGTCTTCTTGAGATAGCTCATGATGTTGGCCTGCGTGATGCAGAGGTCGACGCCACGCAGGTGCAGGGTATCGATGACGTTCTGGTAGCCGCCCTTGCCGATGATGGGCAGCACGCGCAGGTCGTTGCTGTCGTCGAGCACGGCCGACATGTCGTAGGCGAGATAGAGATAGGTGCCGTTCGGATTGCCCGACATGACGGTCACCGTGTTCTGGTTGAGCTGCTCGGTCAGGGCAGCGTGGCGGGCGGCCGGATTGAGCGGGCAGTGGGGCCGCCTTCTTGGCCCCGGTGGCCGCTTGCGCGGGCCCCCCAACCTTGCCCGGCACCAGCTGCTGGGCGGACGCGTTACCGGCAAATGCTACGAGCGCCACGAGCAATATCGCGGCGAACCACGGGGTCACCTTCACGTTCTCTCTCCCCTCGAAACCACCTGTGTGAACGGCGGTCGTCGGGCATGCGGCCCCGGCCCCCCCTTGGGCACCACAATATCCGCACGCCGACAAAACTAGCAACACAGGCGACCTGCAATCCGACTTTCTGCTGCGTCGGTTGGATGGTTTGTACTGCTCATATAAGGCGAAACGCGGATCGTGCGCGCCACAATGCGCCGCATCGTCCCAGTGTCCCGCTTGCGACACCAGGGCGCCTGCTTGACACCCCGACCGCCGCCCATGCAAAAGGCGCCGCCGGGCGCCGATCGGCTCCCGAGCCCCACCTTACCTGCGTGGTTTGCAGCGAGTGAGAGGAGATGGCCATGAGCGAAGTTGCGCTGACTTTTCCCGACGGCAGCAAGCGATCCTACAAGAAGGGGCTGACCGGCTCCGAACTGGCCGCGGGCATTTCCAAGTCGCTGGCCAAGAAGGCGGTGGCCATTTCGCTGGACGGCAAACTGGCGGACCTGGCCGACCCGATCGAGGCCGACGCCAGCGTCAAGATCATCACCCGCACCGACCCGGAAGCGCTGGAGCTGATCCGGCACGACGCCGCGCACGTGATGGCTGAAGCGGTGCAGTCGCTGTGGCCCGGCACCCAGGTGACCATCGGCCCGGTGATCGAGAACGGCTTCTACTACGACTTCGCCAAGCAGGAGCCGTTCCACCCCGACGATCTCGCCAAGATCGAAGCCAAGATGCACGAGATCATCAAGCGGGACGCGCCCTTCACCAAGGAGCTGTGGAGCCGCGACAAGGCCAAGCACTTCTTCCGCGACAAGGGCGAGATGTTCAAGGTCGAGCTGGTGGATGCCATTCCGCCGGGCGAGGACCTGAGGATCTACAAGCAGGGCGAGTGGCTCGATCTGTGCCGCGGCCCGCACATGACCTCGACCGGGCAGATCGGCAAGGCCTTCAAGCTCACCAAGTTCGCGGGCTCCTACTGGCGCGGCGATCACAACAAGCCGCAGCTGCAGCGCGTCTACGGCACCGCCTGGGCGACCGAGCCGGAGCTGGCGGCCTACCTCAAGATGATCGAGGAGGCCGAGAAGCGCGACCACCGCAAGCTCGGCCGCGAGATGGACCTGTTCCACTTCCAGGAGGAGGGGCCGGGCGTGGTGTTCTGGCACCCGAAGGGCTGGGAGCTGTTCCAGGGCCTCATCAATTACATCCGGCGGCGGCAGAACGCGGCCGGCTACCGCGAGGTGAACGGGCCGCAGATCCTCGACAAGTCGCTGTGGGAGGCGTCGGGCCACTGGGCGACCTTCCGCGAGAACATGTTCACCACCGTCACCGAGGATGAGCGCGAGTTCGCCATCAAGCCGATGAACTGCCCGGGCCACGTGCAGATCTTCAAGCATGGGCTGCGCTCGTATCGCGAGCTGCCTTATCGCGTGGCCGAGTTCGGCATCGTGCATCGCTACGAGCCGTCGGGCGCCCTGCACGGGCTGATGCGCGTGCGCGGCTTCACCCAGGACGATGCGCACGTGTTCTGCACCGAGGCGCAGCTTGCCGACGAATGCCTGAAGATGAACGACCTGATCCTGTCGATCTATCGCGACTTCGGCTTCGAGGAGGTGGGGGTCAAGCTCTCCACCCGGCCCGAGAAGCGGGTCGGCTCGGAAGCGGCGTGGGATCGCGCGGAAGCCGCCATGTCGGATGTACTGAAGCAGATCGCGGCCAAGTCGGGCGGCAAGGTCAAGACCGGCATCAATCCGGGCGAGGGTGCCTTCTACGGCCCGAAGTTCGAGTACGTATTGCGCGATGCGATCGGCCGCGACTGGCAATGCGGCACCGTGCAGGTCGACTTCAACATGCCGGAGCGGCTGGGTGCGTTCTACATCGACGCCGACGGCGAGAAGAAGACGCCGGTGATGATCCACCGCGCCATGTTCGGCTCGATGGAGCGCTTCGCCGGCATCCTGCTGGAGAGCACCGCCGGGCATCTGCCGCTGTGGCTCGCGCCGGTGCAGGTGAAGGTGTGCACCATCGTCTCGGATGCGGACGCCTATGCCGAGGAGGCGCTTGCCGCCTTGAAGCGGGCCGGCCTGCGCGCCGAGGTCGACCTGCGCAACGAGAAGATCAACTACAAGGTGCGCGAGCACTCGCTTGCCAAGGTGCCGGTGCTGCTGGTGGTCGGCAAGCGCGAGGCCGAGGAGGGCACGGTGTCGGTGCGGCGCATGGGCGTGCAGGAGCAGAAGGTGATGCCGCTCGCCGACGCGATCGCCATGCTGGCGGATGAGGCGACGCCGCCGGATCTGCCAGGGGGCACGCGGCGAGCGGCAAGCGCGGCTTAGCGCTGGACTGGGCGGGATCCAACGAGCGTGCACCGCCTGTTCCCCTCCTCCATCGACTCGCGGGAGGGGCTAGGGGTGGGGTGAACCCGCAAGGCCGACCCAAGTTCAACCACCCCCGACCCCTCCCCGCAAGGGGGAGGGGAGCCTGCGCGGCTCGCTATCACACGGCGATCTGTGGTTAGGCGGCCTGCCTCAGCAGGCCTCCAGCTTGAGGTCGGCGAACCAGGCGGCGCCGGTGCCGGCGAGCGCCAGGCCGATGACGATGGTGTGGGCGTCGTCGGCAATGAGAAGCTCGACGGCGTAGGTTTTCCAGTGCGTGCAGCGCACCGGCGGCTGGGTCATGGCCAGGGCCGACGCCGGCATGGTCCACGGCATGTCCTTGGGCTGCTTCGGGCGCACCTCGATGTAGAGGTGGGCGGCGGTGCCGGGGCCCTCCGCCTCGGCGCACATGGCGGCGCTGAAGCGCAGCCGCTTGCCGCGCCAGGCCTCGGCGGAGAAGGTCTGCTCCAGCCGGCCCTGGCCCCAGCGCCACGGCGCGGACCGCCGTGCAATGCGCAGGCTGCGCCCGCCGGAGGGTGACGGCCCGTCCGACAGCACGAGCCGGTGCGCGTGTACCTGTTGACCTGCCGACCAGTCCCATCCGTCCGGAACGTCGCCGCTGCCGGCAAGCTCCAGGTTGGTTGCCGCCGATGCCGGTTGGCGGTCGGGCGAGCGTGTGCGCCGGCCGGCCGCGTTGGGACGCGCGGCGGTGGTGGTTTCGACGAACGCGAGCACGTCGTAGAGGGGGCGTGGGTCGCAGGCTTCCAGGAACCTCTCCGCGTCCTCGGACGAATAGACGGCGCCGATCGAGCGTGACAGCGGCTGCGCGGTCAGCCAGTCGGCGACGGCTCCCGTGGCCGGCGCGGTTGCCAGGTTGAGAAGATAGGCTGGCATGTCGGCTGCGGCCAGGACGCGGTCGAGGCTGCCCTCGGGGGCGGGCGGCAGCGATGTGGTCGATGAGGCCCACGCCGCCCTGGATGGCCTGGAACGAGCCCTGGTTGAAGGCGAAGCCGACCACCATCTGCTGGCGGCCGAACAGCTCGTGCAGGCGGCTGCCCATGGTGGGGATGACGGTCTTGTCGTCGGTCACGTACGGGGTCTTCCGGGCGTGGCCGTTGTGGGCCCACAGCACGGCCTTGGCCTCGGGCCCTCCAGCTCGAGCAGCGCGCGCACGTTCTCGGCCATGGCGACGTCGCGCGATACGGATGCGGTGGCGTCGGACCGGGCAAGCTGCAGGCGGGCACTTTGATGCAGCACGACGGCGTTCATGCGGGCGAGCTGCCAGTCGATCTCGCTGCTCGCCGCCGACCCAGGCCAAGCCCTCGCGGCCGAAGGCGTCGATGATGGTCTCGATGGCGGCGAGCGCTGCATCGCGGGTGGCGTCGGGCAGGAGGTGGAAGCGGTCGGCCGAGATGTCGTCGCAGAGCGGCCAGAGGGGCGCGGTGCTGGCGGCGGCGAGGTCCGGCGCCACGCGCTTCAGGTAGTCGAGCACGGTGAGCGCGGCTTCGGTCGGGAACTGCATGTCGAAGCCGTAGAACTTGACCTTGCGCGCGTGCGTGCGGTTCCAGGCGCGCATCCATTCGATCAGCGCCAGCACCTCCTCGGTGTCCCAGGTCCAGAAGCGCTGGCCTGGCCAGCGCCTCGGCGGGATTGCCGGTGCCGGCCAGCACGTAGTCGTTGATGCGCAGGCACTCGGGGTAGCTCGCCTCGATGCCGAAGATCGTGAAGCCGAGCTCGGACACGCAGAATTCGAGCAGGCGGTGCTTGAGCTGGAAGAACTCGCGCGTGCCGTGCGTCGCCTCGCCGAGCGAGACGATGCGTTTATCGCCGATGATATGGCGCAGCGGCTCCAGGTCCGCAAAGCCGTGTCCGGCTTCGACGGACGCCAGCGGCATGGCGTTGGCGCGCACCCAGGCGATCGCATCCTGCATGACGAAGTCTCCCCACGGCGATGTTGTCGTCCCGCGTCAGGTCAGGATGGACCGGTGCAGCCGTGCCGGGAACGATGTTACGTGGGGAACCGTTCGGAGCCGAACCGTGCTGGTCGCCGTCGATCGAGCCGGACACGAATGGCTCGATGGCGGCTTTCCGGCGGATGCATCGCATCGGGCGATCGCATCGCGGCGGGCCTGCTGCTCCGCTCGACCTTGGCTAACCCATTGGAATCGTGCGGGTGGCTGCGCGTGTTTGGGCCTGCGGCGGACGGCCGCGTGGCGATCGGGGGCTCGATGGCGTTCTTGCATTCGCAAACGAATGCAACAGCAACTTTTACGTGAGCAGGCATGCGGATCATACGGGTGGCGTTGGTTTTCTTCTCGATCGGGTTCGTGGTCAGCACGATCGAAGAGGCGGCGGGGCGGGGATATCCGGAGGGGCCGAGGTCGGCGCACGGGCTGGCGGCGCTGCATGGCCCTTCGGTCGTGCGTGGTGGCGGGGAAGCTTCCGGAAGTTTGCGCAAGGCCTTTCCCTCGCACGGCGTGCCGAGGCGGCATCCCGAAATCCAGCCTCGAGGTGGTCGCACGCCGAGCCGGTGATCGCGGCGGCCAAGGTGGCGGAAGCATCGAGCTGCCGGCCAGCATGGCCGAGCTGCGTGGGCTCGCGCCGCCGAAAAAATGGCTCAGCGAACCCGACGCTGTGCCAGTGTCGCGGATACCTGTCCCCAATTGGATGTCGAGGGCGGCCGATCCGCTGGCCGCCATGCCCGACCTCGAAGGCGCCGAGCAGCGCGCGCCGCTGGTGCAGGAGTTCATCATGCCGTTCGAGAACGGGCGGGTGACGAGCCTGTTCAATCAGGGGCGCACCCATCCGGCCATCGATCTGGCAGGCCCCCTCGGCACGCCGGTGCATGCCACGACCGGGCGGCAGCGCGTGACCTTCACGGGCTGGAGGGGCGGCTACGGCAATACCGTGATGGCCCAGGACGCGCAGGGCCGCGTGCATCTCTATGGGCACCTGCGCAGCGTCACGACAAGGGTCGGGGCGATGCTGGAGCAGGGCCAGAAGCTCGGCCTGCTGGGCAGCACGGGCCACTCGACGGGTCCGCACGTGCACTATGAGGTGCGCACGCGGGGCGGCGGCCACATCAATCCGGTGACGCTGCTGTTTCCCGGCCGCAAGGTGGCGCGTGGCTTTGCCTGGAACGGCTCGCGGTCGGTCGCGAGGCTGGCCGCACGGGCGGATCAGCCGCGGCCGCGGTAGGAAGGCACGCCCTGGTCGGGCAGCCAGACGCCGGCCGGGCAGCGAGCCGGTCTGCCAGAACACGTCGATCGGCATGCCGCCGCGCGGGTACCAGTAGCCGCCGATGCGCAGGTAATGGGGCTCGAGCAGCTCGACGATGCGCTTGCCGATGGCCACCGTGCAGTCCTCGTGGAAGGCGCCGTGGTTGCGGAAGGAGGCGAGGTAGAATTTGAGCGATTTGGACTCCACCAGCCAGCGGTCGGGCACGTAGTCGATCATCAGCAGCGCGAAGTCGGGCTGGCCGGTGACCGGGCACAGGGCGGTGAACTCGGGCGCCGTGAAGCGGGCGACGTAGGGGGTGTCGGGGTGCGGATTTGGCACCCGGTCGAGGATGGCCTGGTCGGGGCTGGCAGGTATTTCCGCCTTGGCGCCCAACAGCTTCACGTCCGGGGTCTTGCGGGCCATGGTGCTCTCCGGTCGGCCGCCGCAGCGGAAAATGCTTTGCGGCCCGAGAATTGGCTTGCGAATTGGCTTGATCGCAGGCGGTCTTTAGGGGATTTGCGAGCTTCCGGCCAGGGGGAGACCAGGGGAGACCTGGGTTGTCTTGGCCGGCCCATCCGCAGGAGAGCTACCATCATGCCAGCCGAGCCCGTCCGGCGTTTCCGCTACTTCGAGTTCGTCATGGTGGCGTTCGTGGTGGTGCTGGTGTGCTCCAACCTGATCGGGCCGGCCAAGGCCGCCCAGGTGCAGCTGCCGTGGTGGGGGCCGGTGACGTTCGGGGCCGGCGTGCTGTTCTTCCCGATCTCCTATGTGTTCGGCGACATCCTGACGGAGGTGTACGGCTACTCGCGGGCGCGGCGAGTGATCTGGGCCGGGTTCGCCTCGCTGCTGTTCGCGGCCGTCATGGCCTCGGTGATTGTTGCGCTGCCGCATGCGCCCAACTGGCCGAACCAGGCGGCCTACGAGATCGCCTTCGGCAATACCTGGCGGATCGCGCTGGCCTCGATGTTCGCCTACTTCTGCGGCGAGTTCGTCAACTCGTATGTGCTGGCCAAGATGAAGGTGGCGACCAACGGGCGCTACCAGGGCGCGCGCTTCGTCGGCTCGACGATTGCCGGCGAGGCGGTCGAACTCGGCGCTGTTCTATCCGCTGGCCTTCTACAACTCGGGGATCATGCCCAACGAGCTGGTGATCACGCTGGCCTACACCCAGTTCGTGGTCAAGACGCTCGTTGAGGTTGCTTTCCTGCCCATCACCTATCGGATCGTCGCCTTCCTGAAGCGGGCGGAGAACGAGGACTATTATGATCGCAACACGGACTTCAACCCGTTCAAGGTCGAGACCTGACGTCAACGGAAACCGGGCGCTCCGGAACGGCGATGCATCAGACCTTTGTCTCGGGCGTGGAGGGCCAGAAAATTTGCCTGGAAGGGCTGCAACCGGCCACAAATTCTCCTAGGTTGGCTCATTGTCTGACGGCTGCGGGTGTCAAGCGCGACGGGGAAGCATGCGCAACACCATTTCTGTGATGAACGCCAAGGGGGGTGTCGGGAAATCGACGCTCGTGCTGACCATTGCCGAGACGATGTCGGCCCACTTCGGCAAGCGCGTGCTGGTGATCGATTCCGATGCGCACGCCAGCATCAGCAACATGCTGATGGCACCGGACTGGCTGGAGACGATCCAGCAGCAGCGGCGCACGATCGTCGATTATCTGATCGCCAACGTGCTGCATGGGGCGGCCACCAACTGGCGCGCGTTCCTGACCGGCGGCGTCTCCGACGTCGACGATGCGACGTCGATCGATCTGATGGCCGGCGGCGGGCACCTCACGCTGTTCGAGCGCGAGGTATCCAAGAGCAACCATGAGGTGGCGATGCGCTACGCGGTGCGCGCGTTGCTGGCCGAGATCGGCGCCGCCTACGACCTGGTGCTGATCGACAGCGCGCCGGGCCTGTCGGTGCTGACGGAGTGCTGGCTGCGCGAGTGCGACTTCTACCTGGCGCCGACCAAGCCCGACTACATCTCCACGCACGGCCTGCAGTTCCTGCGCCAGTTCCGGCAGCGCGACACCGACATGGCGTTCGCCGAGCCGCTCGGCGTCATCATCAACATGAAGGATGCCAACTCCACCGAGGACGAGCGGTTCGCGCGCTGGCTGCATCACAATGGCGGCAACCGCTGCTTCGAGCAGGCCATCCCGCGCGCCAATGCCTTCCAGACGGCGGCGCACTTCTCGCCGCGCGCGCGCTCCTATTGGGCGAAGTATCCGGGCGCCGCCGGCCGCACCCTGAAGCAGCTGTGCGCGGAGATGCTGCAGCGTCTCGCCACCATGCAGCCGCCGGCGACGATGGCCGACGTGGAGGCCAAAGGCGTGCACGCCTTCATGCGCATCGACAAGTCGGGCAACTAGCGGGTCTGGTCCCGGCTCACGGGCTTCGCCGTTGGCCGCGATGACAGGTCGCCTGGGCTCCACCCCGCCCTGAGCATGTCGAAGGGCGATTGAGTCCACCATTCGTGCTTCGACAAGCTCAGCACTGGGTCGGCGGCTCGGGCTAAGGACTGGGGCAAGCGTCGATCAGTAGGTCAGCACGGCCTTGATGGCGGAGAGCTCGGCCTGCGGGTCGGGATAGGATTCGTAGGACTGGCCGGCGCGGCGATACCAGTAGCGGCTGTTGCCGGCATCGCCCTCGATCTTGTGCAGCACGGCGTGGATCCAGCACGAGGTGGGATCGTCCTCGTCCTCCTGCACGATCTTGTGGGCGCCGTCCCAGTCGCCGGCGATGGCGAGTTCGACGGCGCGGGTCAGGTCTTGGCGAGCTGGCACTGGTTCCCTCCACTCACGCGTTGCGAGCCGCGCGCAGGTCGGCGATTGCGAAAGCTTCCTCAGTGCCGCATCGTCGTAGCGGCGCCGTAGCGCAGATAGGCTTGGCCGCCCGCGGTCACGGCGATCGGCAATCACCGGCAGGGCGGCGTGAGCATGGCCTTGGCGTCGGCGCCGTAGGCATAGAGCGATGCCTCGGAGCGGTCCATGGCGATCTCGTTGCCATCACCTCGCCGAGACCGGCCGGCTCGATGCCTGCGCAAGCTCCTGCTGCAGGGCAAAGAGAGCATCGAGATCGTCGACGCCCATTTCTCGGCGGCTCGCGTCGAGTAGAGGTCAGCGCCTGCTCGCCCATGTCTCCCATCCTTTCGCGCGCAGGTGCAGGCGGGGCAGCCGCCGCAGCCGAAGCCCCAGGCGTGGCGGGTGCTGCGGTCGGGCGTATAGCAGGTGTGGGTGTGCTCGACGATCAGGTCGATGAGCGCGGGCCCGCCGAGCTGCTCGGCCATCTCCCAGGTGCCGGCCTTGTCGATCCACATGAGAGGCGTCTGGATGGCGAACGGCTTGTCCATGCCGAGCGAGATGGCTTCGGCCAGCGTCTGCAGGGTGGCGTTGCGGCAATCGGGGTAGCCGGAGAAATCCGTCTCGCACATGCCGCCGACCAGCGTGTCGAGGCCGCGCCGGTAGCCGAGCGCGGCGGCGTAGGTGAAGAACACCAGGTTGCGGCCGGGCACGAAGGTGTTGGGCAGGCCGGCCTCGGTCATGGCGAAGGCGGTCTCGCGCGTGAGCGCGGTGTCGCTGATCTGGCCGAGCGTGGCGAGGTGCAGCACGCGGTCCTCGCCGAGGCGGGACGCCCAGTCGGGGAAGCGGCGGGCGAACTCGCGCAGGATGACGGGGCGCTGGGCCAGCTCGATGGCGTGGCGCTGGCCGTAGTCGAAGCCGATGGTCTCGACGCGGGCGTAGCGCTGCAGCGCCCAGGCGAGGCAGACGGTGGAATCCTGGCCGCCGGAGAACAGAACGAGGGCGGAGCCGTCGGGCATTGCGTTGTTCGATACTCTTGCCGGGGCGCGATCTGCCGCTTTGCCGGGGCGCCGGTGTGGGCTAGAAGGTGCGCAATTTCCGTACACCTTCCCACGGCGACGCCGGGGGCCGCAACCCAGAGCTGGAGAGGCAAATGACCGCCATCGTCGACATCATCGGCCGGGAGATCCTGGACAGCCGCGGCAATCCCACCGTCGAGGTGGACGTGGTGCTGGAGGATGGCGCGCAGGGGCGGGCCGGCGTGCCGTCGGGCGCATCGACCGGCGCGCACGAGGCGGTCGAGCTGCGCGACGGCGACAAGGCGCGCTACCAGGGCAAGGGCGTGCTGAAGGCGGTCGACGCCGTCAACGGCGAGATCTTCGACGCGCTCGGCGGCATGGATGCCGAGGACCAGCGGCGCATCGACGAGGTGCTGCGCACGCTCGACGGCACGCCCAACAAGGCCCGGCTCGGCGCCAACGCCATCCTCGGCGTGTCGCTGGCGGTGGCCAAGGCGGCGGCGGATGCGCACGACCTGCCGCTCTACCGCTACATCGGCGGGGCCAGCGCCTACGTGCTGCCGGTGCCGATGATGAACATCATCAACGGCGGCGCGCACGCCGACAATCCGATCGACATCCAGGAGTTCATGATCATGCCGGTCGGCGCGCCGACCTGCGCGGACGCCATCCGGGTCGGCTCGGAGGTGTTCCACACGCTGCGCAAGGGCCTGAAGGATGCGGGCCACTCCACCAACGTCGGCGACGAGGGCGGCTTCGCGCCCAACCTGAAGTCGGCCGAGGAGGCGATCGGCTTCATCATGACAGGCGATCGAGAAGGCCGGCTACAAGCCGGGCGAGGACGTGGTGCTGGCGCTGGATTGCGCGGCCACCGAGTTCTTCAAGGGCGGCAAGTACGAGATGAAGGGCGAGGGCAAGTCGCTGGATAGCGGCGGCATGGCCAAGTACCTCGCCGGTCTCGTGGCGCGCTATCCGATGGTGTCGATCGAGGACGGCATGTCGGAGGACGACTGGGAGGGCTGGAAGGCGCTGACCGAGGCGGTGGGCGCCAAGTGCCAGCTGGTGGGCGACGATCTGTTCGTCACCAACACCGAGCGGCTCGGCCAAGGGCATCAAGGAGGGCATCGCCAACTCGATCCTGGTGAAGGTCAACCAGATCGGCTCGCTGTCGGAGACGCTGGATGCGGTGAGCATGGCGCAGCGCGCGGCCTACACGGCGGTGATCTCGCACCGCTCGGGCGAGACGGAGGATGCCACCATCGCCGACATCGCGGTCGCCACCAACGCCGGGCAGATCAAGACCGGCTCGCTGTCGCGCTCGGACCGCACCGCCAAGTACAACCAGCTGATCCGCATCGAGGAGGAGCTGGGCGATACGGCGCGTTATGCGGGGCGCGGGGTGTTGCGGGTGAAGTAGGGGCATTGTTCCCCTCACACCCGTCATCCCGGAGACTGCCGCCTTAGGCGGCGGTCATCCGGGATCGGTTGGCGATGCCTGCATGAGGTCCCGGATAGTCTCGCCCCGGCCGTGAGCCGGGGCTCGGCTTCCGGGATGACGGGTATGGTGTGAGTGGGAAATTCACCATGCGCCGGACATTTGCGCCGAACCTTATCCCCACGCAGTCGCGTCGCCGCATACTTGGGCCATCCCGCTCCACTCCAGGGGTCGTCGCACTCGAGAGGCGTCTCACGGCGAGGGTGGGCTGCAGGCCGCCGGCGAGGTAACGCACCTAGCCGGAACGGGGCTCCGCATCACAGCCGGGCTGCAATGCCCGGTCGCACGTGATCGTTAAGTGTGATGCTCAGGCCAAAAATCCTGCGCGGGGCGGTTAGGAGCCGCTTCATCGCTAGCACTTTTTGCGGGTTCTCACCGCCCCGCAGCCCTTGGAATCGCAAACACCCTCGAGCGGAGACGCTGCGAGGTGATGGCGCGTGCCAGTTTGCTGCGCGCTGGGAGCGTGCGCATGCAAGACGTCGCTTCGACAGGCTCAGCACGGGGTTGGCGCGAGCACTAGGAGTGAGCATCGGGATGGGGCAGAGCAGCGCGCAGGAGTCGGGTGACCCTAGTCCTGAGCTTGTCGAAGGACGGGCGGCACACGCCAGGCGCTGGCGCGCGGGATGATCGGCGCAATACGGCTTCGCCTATTGCGCCCTACGGCAGGGCGTGATGGCATGCGCGCAAATTCAACGGGAGCAGCGCGGACCATGGCGGCAGCGACGAAGACATCCAGCCAACCGCATGAAGATCGCGGTGGTGCCGGGCGACGGCATCGGCAACGAGGTGGTGCCGGAGGGCATCCGCGTGCTGGAGGCGGTCGGGCGCCGCTTCGACCTCGGCTACAGCTGGGACACCTTCGACTGGTCCTGCCAGCGCTTCGCCAAGACCGGCGCCATGATGCCGGCCGACGGGCTGGAGCAGATCGCCAAGCATGATGCCATCTACCTGGGCGCCGTCGGCTATCCCGGCGTGCCCGACCACGTGTCGCTGTGGGGGCTGCTGATCCCGATCCGGCGCGGCTTCCAGCAGTACATCAACCTGCGGCCCGTGCGGCTGTTCCAGGGACTGAAGAGCCCGCTGGCCGACCGCAAGCCGGGCGACATCAATTATTGGATCGTGCGCGAGAACAACGAGGGCGAGTATTCCTCGATCGGCGGGCGCATGTACGAGGGCACCGAGATGGAGGCGGCCATCCAGCAGGCCGTGTTCAGCAAGAAGGGGTGCGACCGCGTCATGCGCTATGCCTTCGAGCTGGCCAAGAAGCACGGGCTCAAGAGCGTGACGTCGGCCACCAAGTCGAACGGCATCTCGATCTCGATGCCCTACTGGGACGAGCGCTTCGCGGCCATCTCCAAGGAATACCCGGGCACCAAGACCAACCAGTTCCACATCGACATCCTGACCGCGCACCTGGTGCGCAATCCCGACTGGTTCGACGTGATCGTCGGCTCCAACCTGTTCGGCGACATCCTGTCGGACCTGGGGCCTGCTACCACCGGCACGATCGCCATTGCGCCCGGCGGCAACATCAACCCGGAGCGCGAGTTCCCCTCCATGTTCGAGCCGGTGCACGGCAGCGCGCCCGACATCGCGGGGCAGGGTATCGCCAATCCGATCGGGCAGATCTGGTCGGGCGCCATGATGCTGGAGCACCTGGGGCATGCCGAGGCGGCGGCGGCGATCGTGCGGGCCATCGAGGTGCTGTTTGCCGAGACCGACGTGCGCACCCGCGACATGGGCGGCAAGGCCACCTGCCGCGAGCTGGGCGACGCCATGGTGGAACTGGTGGGGAGGGTTTGATTTCCCTCTCCCCGCAAGCTGGGAGAGGGGAGCCCGCCGGCGTTTTGGCGTTAACCGAATTGAGGTATAAGCATCCGTGCAGGTGCCGAGGCCAGCCGGTGCAACCAGGATGACGAGAGTTCCCATGCGGCGACGGCTGTTAGCAGCACTTCTCCTGCTCCCGCTGGGGGCGGCAGGAGCGGCCGCGCAGACCGAATTCGAGCCTCGGTGGCGCGGGCGGCCAGTCGGCTGGACAGTCGGCCGGCCGCAGCTGCCCCTGAAGCTGCGTGACGCCAGCGTGGCTTTGCAGCGCGGCAGCGTCGACCACGCCATCACGCTGTATAGCGAGGCGCTCGACGACAAGAGCCTGCCCAACGACCGGCGCGCCACCGTCCTGAACGATCGCGGCGTCGCCTACTCGCGGCGGCTGAACTACAAGGAGGCGATCGACGACTTCAACCGGGCGATCCAGCTCTATCCCGAGTATCCGGCCGTCTACAACAACCGCGGCAACGTGCTGCTGGGGCTCGGTGCGGTGCGCGAGGCGATCAAGGATTTCGACCGCGCGCTGCTGCTGGCGCCTGGCTATGCGGCAGCCTACAGCAACCGGGCCGGCGCCTACATGAAGCTCGGCCAGGTCGACCAGGCGATCGCCGGCTACACCAAGGCGATCCAGCTTACCCCCAGCAGCCCGGCCGCGCTGAGCGGACGCGGACGGGCCCAGCTCGCGGCCAACCGGCCGCACGGCGCCATCCGCGATTTCACGCGCGCGGTCAGCCTCGATGCGCGCTTCGGCGTGGGCTATCGCAGCCGCGCGGAGGCCAAGCTGTCGATCGATCGCTACGACGAGGCGATCGAGGACTTCAGCCGCGCCATCGCCTTCGAGCCGCGCAATGCCGATCTGTTCTGCGCTGCGCGGGCAGGCGTACCTGGAGTCCGGCAACGCGCCGTCGGCGCTCAAGGATTTCAGCACGGCGGTGGAGCTGTCGCCCAGCTCGGCAACGGCGCTGGCAGCGCGCGGGCTGGCGTTCGCGCGGGCCGACGCGTTCGACGAGGCGCTGAACGATTTCGCGCGCGCCATCGAGCTCGAGCCGCGCTCGCCCAAGGTGTACGCCTACCGGGCCTGGACGTATCGGCAGCAGCAGCAGCCGGAGCTGGCGCTGCAAGGACGTGGAGCGGGCCTTCAAGCTGGACGCCAACAGCGCGGAGGCGCACTGGGCGCGCGGCGAGATCTACGAGTCGCTGGGGCGCACCGAGGTGGCGATTGCCGACCTGAAGCGGGCGCTGGTGCTCAACCCGCAGATGAAGGAGGCAATGCGCGCGCTGGAGCGCATGGGCATCAGCACGGTGGCCGAGGAGCCGGAAGTGGCCAACGCCGGCTACGATCGCTGGCGGGTGCGCCGCCACGGCCGCGATTTCGTGGCCACCAGCGACGAGTTCCCGCGCATCCGGGTCACGCTGGAGATGGTCGGCAAGGGCCAGCCGCGCATCCTCGACTGGGAGGTCAAGCAGCCGCCGTTTGCCGGCATCGGCGTGCTGCGCTTCGACGTCGGCTCGGTGGAGGGGCCGAAGGGGGCCGAGCAGGTCGAGAACACCGCCATCATCGATCTGCAAAGCAACAGCGTGGTGGCCGTGGTGGTGCAGCGGCAGGGCGGCAGCGAGGCGCAGTGGCAATGGGACGAGGGCAAGCTCGTCGTCACGGGCGCGGACGGCACCACCGACGAGCTGGAGTTGCGCCAGAAGGCCAAGGAGCCGCCCAAGAAGGTCGCCACCGATCCGTGGGGCAAGATTCGGAGTCCAGGCGCAAGCCGAAGACCCTGTTCGACCTGCTGTTCAAATTCTAGGCACGGGTCGCCGGCTCGGACATTGGCTGGGGCACTGGCGATTTTCCACGCAGGCATGAAACCGCGCGGCTCGTGATGCCGTTGCAACCTGGTGTCCCTGTCCGAGCGAACTTCTCGATCATCAAGCTCGTGTGCTGTCGTCGCGAATTTGCACGACGGGTTTAAGCAATCGGCAGGTGTCGCTCCCGCATAGTCCCGAGCAAATCGTGGGTCGTGTTCGGGTCAGTGAGGCGTTGGCATGAAGCGGGTCGTGCTCGGAATTGCGGCGGTGCTGGTGGTGGCGGTGCATACCGGCGCCCGCGCCGAGGAGGCGTTGGATGCCAACCTCACGCTGGTGACGAGCACGGCGCCCGAGGCCAAGGATGCAGCTGTCACGCCGGCCAGCGAAGGCGCTGTCGCCAAGCCTGCCGCCGAGGTGACGGCGGGAGGCTCCGCGACGCTGCTGATGGCAGTTGCGATTGCCCAGGACATCGCCACGCCGCCGCTGCCGCCGCCCATCACGATGACCCTGGATGTGGACCTGAAGACGCAGCGTCTGACCGTGATGGAGGGAGACGCCGTCAAGTACGTCTGGCCGATCTCGTCGGGCAGGCCCGGCTATTCCACGCAGACCGGCACGTTCCAGCCGCAATGGACGGCGCGCATGTGGTATTCGCGGCAGTGGGACATGGCGCCCATGCCGCATTCCGTGTTCTTCAACCGCGGCACGGCGTTCCATGCCACCAGCGCCACCGGCATGCTGGGCCGGCGAGCGTCGCATGGCTGCATCCGGCTGCATCCGGGCAATGCCGCCAAGCTGTACGGCCTGGTGCACAAGCACGGGCTGTACTCGACCAAGGTGATCGTGCACAGCCAGCCGAGCGACCCGGTGGTGGCCAAGCGCAAGCCCGCCCGCTCCTATCAGCAGGCAAGTGCCCGCCAGCGCGCTCCGCGCCCGTATTCATACGGTGGCGGGTCGGTGTGGGGCTTCTGACGCGATAGAGCGTCACGATAGCGTGTTAAGGTATTGCACTCCCGGCCGCGTTGCAGGCCAGAATTGGCCTGACCACACGCTGGGCTGAAACGACCGGGCAGGCTGTCCGGTCGCCGGCCCTTGTTGCGCGCCGTTGCGAAAATTGTGAGTGCAGAGCATGGGTAATCGCTGGTTGTTGTTGGTGGCGGCGCTGGCCGCGTCCGCCCTGGCTGCCGGCTGCGACCAGCCCGGAGCCACCCCCCAACAGCAGCCGAAGGCACCGGCGGCACTGCCGTCGGTGACGGTCAGCACGCCGCTGCGGCGCCAAGTGGTCGAGTGGGACGAATACACCGGCCGCTTCGACTCCATCGAGACGGTCGAGATCCGCGCCCGCGTCTCGGGCTACCTCAACGAGGTGCACTTCAAGGACGGCCAGACGGTCAAGCAGGGCGACCTGCTGTTCGTCATCGATCCGCGGCCGTTCGAGCGCACGCTGGAGCAGGCGCAGGCCGAGCTGGAGCAGGCCAATACGCGCGTCAAGAACGCCAGCCTCGACGTGACGCGCGGCCAGCCGCTGCTGGAGCGGCGCATCATCTCCGAGAAGTCCTTCGACGACCGCGAGAACCTGGTGCGCGACGCGCAGGCCCAGGTGAAGGTGGGCGAGGCCAAGGTGAAGACGGCCGAGCTCGACCTGTCGTTCACGCGCATCACCTCGCCGCTGACCGGGCGCATCAGCCGCAACCAGGTCGAGCATCGGCAACTGGGTCAGCGCGGGCGGCACCGTCCAGCAGCACGCTGCTGACCACCATCGTCAGCCAGGACCCGATCCACATCTACTTCGACGTCAGCGAGAACAACTACATCAAGTACAAGCGCCTCGCCGAGCGCGGCGAAGGTGCCGGCGCGGCCGATATGGGCGCGACGGTGGAAATCGCGCTGCCCGACGAGCGCGGCTATCCCCACAAGGGCAAGCTCGACTTCCTGGACAACCGTCTCGACCAGAGCACCGGCACGTTGCGGGCGCGCGCCGTGGTGAGCAACAAGTCCGGGCTGTTCTCGCCGGGCCTGTTCGCGCGCGTGCGGGTGACCGGCGCCGCGCCATATGCCGCCGTGCTGCTGCCCGACGAGGCGATCGGGTCCGACCAGACCAACAAGTTCGTCTATGTCGTCGATGCGGACGGCGCGGTGGCGCGCAAGACCGTGAAGCTCGGGCCATTGCATGAAGGATTGCGAGTGGTGCGCGAAGGCCTGCAACCGGACGAGTGGGTGATCACCAAGGGCCTGCAGCGGGCGCGGCCCGGCATCAAGGTCGCACCCAACACGCGTGGCGCTGACCATGTCCGAGGCCGTCAAGGCGCCCGACAGCAAGGCGGCGGAGTGAACGTGCGCATCGCGTGGCAGCTCGGGTGCCGGGAGGGCAGCTCCGTTGAACATCAGCCGCTTCTTCATCGACCGGCCGATTTTCGCCGCCGTGATGGCGATGGTCATCACCATCATCGGCGCCATCGGCTACACCGGCCTCGGCATCACGCAGCTGCCCGAGATCACGCCGCCGACCATCACGGTCAGCACCAGCTATCCCGGCGCCAGCGCGCAGACGGTCGCCGACACGGTGGCCGCGCCGATCGAGCAGGAGATCAACGGCGTCGAGGGCATGATCTACATGGCCTCGCAGTCGACCGCCGACGGCGACCTGTCGGTGACGGTGACCTTCGATGTCGGCACCGATATCGACAAGGCGCAGGTGCTGGTGCAGAACCGCGTCAGCGCGGCCGAGCGGCGCCTGCCCGACGAGGTGCGCCGCAACGGCCTCAACGTGCGCAAGCGTTCGCCGGACCTGCTGCTCGCCATCCACCTGATCTCGCCCGACGGCACCTACGACCAGGTCTACTGTCCAACTACGGCCTGCTCAACGTGCGCGACAAGCTGATGCGCCTGTACGGGGTGGCCGACGTGTCGCTGTTCGGCGTGCGCGAATACTCGATGCGCGTCTGGCTCGATCCCGAGCGCATCGCCTTGCGCGGCCTGACGGCCGAGCAGGTGCTCGAGGCGTTGCGGGCGCAGAACGTGCAGGTGGCGGGCGGTGCGCTCGGCGAGCCGCCGATCGATGCCAGCAACGCCTTCCAGACCTCGCTGCAGATGAAGGGGCGGCTTGCGGTCGGCCAACGAGTTCGGAGAACATCATCGTCAAGATCGGCACCGACGGCCGCGTCGTGCGCGTCAACGACATCGCGCGCGTGGAATTGGGCGCGTTCAGCTACGCGCAGCGCGGCTACGCGGATCGGTTTCCGGCGGTGATCATCGTGGTCGACCAGGCAGCCCGGCTCCAATGCGGTGCGGCCACCCAGGGCATCAAGGACAAGATCGCCGAGCTCGGCCAAGAGCTTCCCCAAGGGCATGGAATACCGGCATGACCTACAACCCGACGGAGTTCGTCGAGGTCTCGATCAAGAAGCTCTACATCACCATCCTGGAGGCGACGGCGCTGGTCGTGCTGGTGGTGCTGCTGTTCCTCAAGACCTGGCGCGCCACGCTGATTCCGGTGGTCGCCATCCCCGTGTCGCTGATCGGCACGTGCGCGGTCATGCAGGCGTTCGGCTTCTCGCTCAACATGCTGACGCTGTTCGGGCTGGTGCTGGCGGTCGGCATCGTCGTCGACGATGCCATCGTGGTGGTGGAGAACGTCGAGCGAAGATTGAAGGACGGCTACTCGCCGCTCGAGGCCGCGCGCGTGTCGATGGACGAGGTCGGCACCGCGCTGGTTGCGATCGCGCTGGTGCTGCTGGCCGTGTTCATTCCCACCACCTTCATCAGCGGCATCACCGGCCAGTTCTATCGGCAGTTCGCGGTGACGATCGCCACGGCGACGGCCATCTCGCTGTTCCTGTCGCTGACGCTCAGTCCGGCGCTGGCGGCGCTGCTGTTCAAACCCCATCACGAGGGTCACGCGCCCAAGTCCGCGCTGCTGATGCGGCCGGTGCATGCCTTCTTCCGGGCCTTCGACAGGGGCTTCGATGCGCTGGCCGACGGCTATTCGCGGCTGGTGCGCGGCTTGTCGCGCGCCTGGGTGCCGGTGCTGGTGTTCTACGTCTGCCTGCTGGTGTTCGCGGGCTGGTTCGTGGCGCGCCTGCCGACCGGCTTCATCCCGAGCGCTCGACCGCGCCATCCTGATCATCTCGATCCAGCTGCCGCCCGGGCGCATCGCTGGGGCGCACCGACGCGGTCGTGCGGCAGGCGACCGACATCGCCTTGAAGACGCCCGGCGTCAAATACTCGAATGCGTTCGCCGGTCGCAACGGCGCGACGTTCACGGGCGCCACCAACGCCGGCTTGCTGTTCCTCGTGCTCGACGACTTCGAGGAGCGGCACAAGAAGGGCCAGTCGATCGACAAGATCGCGGCCGAGCTGCGCGGCAGCCTCGCCAAGCTCGAGGAGGCGCAGACGCTGGTGTTCATCCCGCCGCCGGTGCGCGGCATGGGCGCGGCGGCCGGCTTCTCGATGCGCCTGCAGGACACGGTCGGCATGGACCCGTCCGAGTTCGCGCGCATCACGCAGGAGTTCGTGGCCGAGGCCAACCGCACGCCCGGCATCGCCAACGTCTTCACGACCTTCCAGGCCGCTACGCCGCAGGTGTTCGTCGACGTCGACCGCGACAAGGCGCAGATGCTGCGCGTGCCGGTGACCGCCATCTTCGAGGCCATGCGGGTGTTCATGGGCTCGGCCTACGTCAACGACTTCAACATGTTCGGCCGCACCTATCGCGTCACCGCGCAGGCCGACGGCGACTATCGCCTCGACCCCGAGAGCGTGTCGAAGATCCGCGTGCGCAGCCTCGACGGCGCCATGGTGCCGCTCGGCAGCCTGGTGACGTTCCGCGAGATCGCCGGACCCGAGCGCGTGCCGCGCTACAACCTGTTCCCGTCGGCCGAGGTGCAGGGCGCCGCGGCGGCCGGCATCAGCTCGGGCCAGGCGCTGCAGATCATGCGCACGCTGGCGGCCGACAAGCTGCCGCAGGGCGTGGCCTTCGAATGGACCGACCTGTCCTACCAGGAGGCCAAGGTCGGGCGCACCGGCTACTACATCTTCGTGCTGAGCGTGATCTTCGTGTTCCTGGCGCTGTCCGCGCAATACGAGAGCTGGTCGCTGCCGCTCGCCATCATGCTGATCGTGCCGATGTGCCTGTTCTCCGCCTCGTTCGGCGTGTGGCTGCACGGGCGCGAGATCAACATCCTGACGCAGGTCGGGTTCGTGGTGCTGATCGCGCTGGCGGCCAAGAACGCCATCCTGATCGTGGAGTTCGCGCGCCAGCTGGAGGAGCAGGGCAAGGATACGATCTCGGCCGCCGTCGAGGCCTGCCGGCTGCGGCTGCGGCCGATCATCATGACGTCGCTGGCCTTCACGCTGGGCGTCGTGCCGCTCTACCTCGCGGTCGGCGCCGGCGCCGAGATGCGCATCGCGCTCGGCACCGCGGTGTTCTGGGGCATGATCGGCGTGACGCTGTTCGGGCTGATCTTCACGCCGGTGTTCTACGTGGTCATCCGGCGCCTGGCCGGCACCAAGCTGGCGCCGCGCGGCGCCGAGGTGCCGGCGCACGGGACGATGCAGCCGGCGGAGTGAGCACACCCGTCATCCCGGAATTTGCCCATAGGCAAATGTCCGGGACCTCGCAGCGATGACAGGGTCGTCTGGAGATCCCGGATATTCGCTGGAGCGAATTCCGGGATGACGGGTCACCACTTCGCGGCGCGCTTTTCGGCGAAGGAGGCGAGGCCTTCGGCGGCCTCTTCCGAGCGGCGCTTGGCGGCGTGGCTCTCGACGAGGCCCTCGAACGTGCCGCGCGAGAAGCCGCCCCAGGCGCTCTGCAGGGCGATCTGCTTGGTCTCGGCCATGGCGACCGGGCCGTTCTCGAGCAGCTGCGCCACCATCTGCTCGCCCGCGGCTGCCAGCTCGGCGAGCGGCACCATCTTGTGGGCGAGGCCGATGCGCACGGCCTCCTCGGCGCCGAAGCGCTCGCCGGTCAGGGCATAGCGGCGCACCTGGCGCGCGCCGATGGCGTCGCTGAGCTGGGGCAGGATGATGGCCGCGGTCAGTCCCCAGCGCACCTCGGAGATGGAGAAGGTGGCGTTGTCGGCGGCGATCACGACGTCGCAGGCGGCGATCACGCCGGTGCCGCCGCCGAAGCAGCCGCCCTGCACCAGCGCGACGGTCGGCACGGGCAGCCGGTTGAGGCGGTCGACGGCTTCCGCCGTGGCGCGGCTGGCGACCACGTTGTCCTCGGGCGAGGCGGCGCTGACGCTCCTGATCCACTTGAGGTCGGCGCCGGCCTGGAAGTGCCGGCCGTTGCCGCTGAGCACGACGACGCGCAGGCCGGGCTGCTTGCCGAGTTCGTCCATGGCCGTCAGCAGGCCGGCGATCATATCGCCGTTGTAGGCGTTGCCGACCTCCGGCCGGTTCAGCGTGACGCGGGCGACGCCGCGCGAATCGAGGCTCCAGAGGACGGCTTGGTCGGTCATGTCGAGGGCTCCGTCTCAGCTTGGCTGGCAGGCGCGTGCTGACGGCCATGATAGACGGCTGGCCGTGGCGTGTCGGCCACATTGGTGTGGATGAGGCACGCCTGCGCCCGATAACTCACCGGATGGTGATCGGTCTTTGTTTGGCCATATCTCTGGCGCGAGCTATTAAGGCGCGGCTCAGGGGACGCGTATTTCCGAAAGCGACATGAGGCCGGCGGAGTACGCGGGGTGCGTCGCAAGTCTCCATTCCGTCGCAGTGTGGGCTGGCATCCCCGATGGCCGGCGGAAGGACAAGGATTGGACTTGAGATGGGAGCGCTCTGCGAGATGATTGGCGGCATCACCAGGGTCGGGCGGCTAGGCGTGCTGCTGGGCGGCTTTGCTGGCGGCGGCGCCGGTCGGCCGGGGCCGGCGCCCAGGAGGCGCAATGGTGGGAGTCGATACCGGGCTTCGGCAAGCAGGGCTCGTCCTACCGCACGGCCAGTGAGGAGCGCCGCAAGCCCGAGGTCATGAACGACCTGCGCGCCCGACGCGACGCCGTTCCGCAGCGAGGCCATGATCGGCGCGCTCGAGGGGGCGATCGCGCGCTACCAGGACATCATCGCCAACGGCGGCTGGCCGGCCATCCCCGGCAACCGCATGATGCGCCCCGAGGACGACGACGAGCGCGTGCCGCTGCTGCGCAAGCGGCTGGCGATGAGCGGCGAGCTGGCGCGCGCCAAGGGCAACAGCTTCAGCTTCGACGACGATCTCGAGGAGGCGGTCCGCCGCTACCAGGAGAACAACGGCCTGCGCGTGACGGGCCGCGTCGACAAGCCGACGCTGGCCGCGCTCAACGTGCCGGCCCAGGCGCGCCTGCAGCAGCTGCGCGCCAACCTGCAGCGGCTGCGCGACCTGATGGCCCAGAAGATCGAGGACCGCTACGTGCTGGTCAACGTGCCGGCCTTCCAGCTGGAGGCCGTCGAGCGGCACCAGGTCGAGCTCAGGCACCGCGTCATCGCCGGCAAGCCCGAGCGCGAGACGCCGAGCGTGCGCGCCCAGATCCGCGCCCTCAACTTCTTCCCCTACTGGCGCGTGCCCGACAGCGTCGCCAAGCTCGACCTCATCCCGCGCCTGCAGAAGGAGCCGGACTACCTGCAGAAGGAGCAGATCCGCGTCATGACCGGCTCGTTCAACGGCCCGCTGATCGACTCGGCCAGCATCGACTGGCGGCAGGCGGACGTCGCCAAGATCAAGTTCCGCCAGGACCCCGGGCCGCAGAACGCGCTGGGCCTGGTGCGCCTCGACATGCCGAACGAGCACGGCGTCTACATGCACGATACGCCGATGAAGCCGCTGTTCGGGCAGCGCGGCCGCGCCTTCAGCGCCGGCTGCGTGCGCGTGCAGGACGTGTTCACGCTCGCCGAATGGGTGGCGCGCTACGAGCCGGGCTGGAATGAGCCGGGACGCGCGCAGCAGATCGTCGATGCCGGCCAGCCGGTGGACGTCGTGCTGACGCGTCCGGTGCCGGTGTACTTCGCCTACATCACGGCCTGGGCGGAGCCGCCGACGGTCGCGTCGTGTTCCGCCCGGACATCTACAGCCGCGACGGCCTGCGCGACCTGATCGCCGGGCATGACCGCGATCCGAGCGAGGGCCCGGCGCCGTCGCAGACGCTGGCGCCCTGAGCCAGCTTGCGCCGGCGGTCACAGGAGATGCCGGCGCCACCGCTCCGGGTCGCTCTGCAGCGCCACGGGTAGCCCATCGAGCGGGACCTTGCGCAAGGCCTTTCCGCCGAGCACGGTGCGTCCCTCGGCCAAGGCACGGGCCATTCTGGCCGGATCAAGGTTCCTGGGTGTCGCCACCTCCGTGTGGCTGTAGGCGAGCAGCTTGTCCCTGATTGCCTCCACCCCGCCGAGGCTCGCAAAGTGCCAGGCCGCGCCGTGCTCGATCTTGCACGGGCAGCGGGTAGCCAAGCTCCGACCACGAGCGCAGCCGGCCCAACAGGGGTCTGGCAAGCTCGAGGGCGGGTCCCCAGGTCGGATTCTTGCTGATGCGGGGCCTGAGCGAGCGCACGGCCTGCGGATCGCGCAGATATCGCCGCGCCAGCAATCGCGGCGATTGCACCATGCCCGGCAAGCGCGACCTCGCATTGAGATAGTGCAGATACGCTTCGCTCTCGAAGACGGTGAGGCGACGGGCGGAGCCGGGCGAGCGCAGCGCCGCCTCCAGATTGGCGGGCTTGGGGATCTCGTCGACGTCCGAGATGAGCACCAGATCGTCGGGCGCGGCATCTGCCAGTCCGTGCATGATGCCCCGTCGCGAGTGGTGCTCGCGGTCCCACGCGGATGCCATGCCGGCCGGAAACTCCTCCAGCACCACATGCACGATCTTCGGCAGGAAGCGCTCGAAGCGGTCGCGGTTCAGCTTGAAATGCAGCGGCTTGGGCAGGCCGGTGAAGGTCTGCGGCGCCTCGACGAGAACGAAGCGGTGCACCAAAGGGTCGAGTTCGAGGAGGCGAAGCTCCAGAAGGTCCAGCTCGTTGAAGAAGGTGAAGCAATCGAACAGGCGGGCAAGCATCGAGAACCCCATCTCGAAAACGCAACTCGCGAATGGACAAATTAGGCGATCGGCCGGGCGATCTCGGGCGGCACCTCGCGCTGGTAGGCCTGGCCGATGGCGAACAGCTGCGCCTCGGCGTAGGGCCGGCCGATCAGCTGGATGCCGTTCGGCAGGCCGCCGTGGCGCGGCACCGGCAGCGCCAGCGTCGGCAGGCCCAGGTAGTTGACGGGGCGCGTGTACTTCACGACCCGCCCCATCGCCGCCTGCAGCTTGCGGACCGCCGGCGACGTCGAGCTCGGCGATGGTCGGCAGCGGATCGGCGAGGATCGGCAGGATGGCGATGTCGAGCCCCTTGAAGGTGCTCGTCGAGCGTGCGCTGCAGGTAGGTGCCGCGCGCCCTGAGCGCCGTCATGTGGTCGACGGCCGGGATGAAATGGCCGACCTCGAGGCGGGCGCGCACCTGCGGGCCGTAGTCCTGGGCGCGGGTGCGCATGTGGGCGTTGTGGCCGGCGGCCGCGTCCGGCATCTGCACCAGCTGCACGAGCTGATCGAGCGTCTGCCAGTCGGGGAAGCGGCAGGACGCGCGCTGCAGGCCGAGCTTGCCGAGGATGGCCAGCACCTCTTCCAGCATGCGCTGCACGTCGCGGATGCGCATCGCGGACGACCGCCTCGTCGACGCCGACGCGCAGGCCGGCGACGGGATCACCGAGGTGGGCGACGTAGTCGGGAACTGGCAGGCCGGTGGCGGCCGGATCGCGCGGCATCGGGGCCGGCCAGGAACCCGAGCGTCAGGGCCAGATCCTCGACATGCCGGGCGAGCACGCCGATCGTATCGAGCGCGGCGGCGAGCGGCATGGCGCCGGCGCGGCTGACGCGACCCCAGGTCGGCTTGATCGAGGCGATGCCGCAGGCGGCGGCCGGCAGCCGCAGCGAGCCGCCGGTGTCGGAGCCCATGCCGGCGGCAATCGCGCCGTAGGCGACCGCGCATCCCGTGCCGGCCGAGGAGCCGCCGGTGATGCGCGTCGGGTCCCAGGGATTGCGCGCGTGACCCAGCACGTAGTTGTGCCCCGTCGGCCCGAAGGCGAACTCGGTCAGATGCAGGGCCGCGATCTGCAGGGCGCCGGCGCCTTGAAGCGGGCGATGACGGTGGCGTCCTCGGCGGCCGGCTGCTCGGCGCGGATGCGCGCGCCCCAGCTCGAGATCTTGCCCTTGCGGTCGAACATGTCCTTGTGGGCGAGCGGCACGCCGGCGAGCGGGCCCTTGGCGGTGCCGGCGGCGATCGCCGCATCGGCCGCCTTGGCCGCGGCCAGCGCCTCGTCGGCCTCCAGCGTGATGATGCAGTTGGTCAGCTCGTGGCAGGCCTTCAGCTCGGCGATGGCGGTCTTGCGTCGCCTCGACGCTCGACACCTTCTTGTCGCGGATCGCCTTGGCGAGGCCGCGGGCGGACAGTTCGGCGAGGTTGGTCATGGCTGCTTGGCCTCCGCGACCAGCACGCGGCGGAAGTCGTCGACATCGGCCGAAAGCGGCAGCTCCAGCGCGACCTTGCCTGCGGTGGCGGACAGCACGGCCGCGTGCGCCTTGGCAGCGGCGCGCCGCTCGGGCGGCATGTCGAGGTAGGCGGCGACGTCGGGCGTCGGCGAGCCGGCGGGCGGTTGCGCGGGAGAGGCCATCGGTGGTGCTCCGTCGAGGGTGTGGGCAGAGACGAACCTAGCCGCGAACAGCCGGCGGAACAACACGTGTGCGATGCACACCGGATGTGGGGTACGGCGGATTACGGCTCCGCCCAATCCGCCCTACGCTGCGCAGAATGTGGCCGCGAGGCGCCCGGCGCGCAGGTCGGCGCAGGCGCGCGCGCAGCATGCCGCCGAACGGTGCGAAGAAGGCAGCCAGCACGCCGGCCGAGAGGATCGCCCCCATGTCGGGGAGGCGCGGCCCCGCCGTTGCGATGATCAGCCCGGTCGCCGCGAGGCCGGCGAAGAAGCCGAGGATGTAGGCGATCGAGGCGCGCGCCCGGCCATGGCGCGACTGGTACATGATGAGATAGGGCGGCAGCGCCGCCAGCAGCGCGACGGAGACGATGGTGAGGCCCGGCGCGACATCGATCAGGAGGCCGGCATAATAACTGTCCATGACACCCACTTTTTGCTTGCCTTGTTGCTTGGCTACATGATTCGAACGGCCAAGCAAGGGCAACACGAGCTGCCGGAGCAACTCGAAGCGGGTGCGGTGAGTTGCGCAAATAGCTACGGCGCCGGAGCGTGAACGCCCCGGCGCGCGGAAGCAGCCGATCGATGCGGTAGAGAGAGCGCCTACCTGCGCTCGCGGTCGCGGTGCCAGTAGACGTACAGCACGGTGACGATGGCGGTCAGCAGCATCGTGCCCTGGATGTCGGGCCGCTGGATGAAGCTCAGCCAGATGTCGAGGCCGCGCGAGGAGCTGCCGCGCGCCAGCAGCATGCCGCTGCCCCACACGATCACGAAGGCGACCGCGGCGGTGATGAAGCAAGACGCGGCGACCTGCGCGAGGCGCTTGACGATACGCGGCACGATCACGTTCTGTCCCGGCATTACGAGGGTGGTCTTGTCGGACATGGGCTCGTCCCCCTGCTGTGGCGAAGCCCAGCATATAGCTGATTTGCATGGGAAATGGCGCCGGAGAGGTCGCCGTGGGATGCGTGCAACCTTCAGCTCAGGCGTGCGTTGTCCTGGCGGGCAAGGAGGTGCGGCCATGTCAGCCAACGAGATCATCGTCAGCAACGGACCGGGCAAGGATGACCTGCTGCGGGCCGTCGCCAATCCCGACAAGCACCTGCACGTGATGTTTCACACGGCCGAGCGAGGCGCTCGAGGCGCACATCGATGCGATCGACGAGGAAGGCCTCGACGGGCTGCGCTTTGCGCTGCGCGGGCACCTGAAGTCGGAGCACTTCCGCGGCGCGCATTTCAGCGGCGTCTACGATGCCGAGACGCGCACCGGCCGCCTCCGGCTGCAGCAGGAGGCCGTGTAGGGCTGATCGGAATGGCGGCGCAGCGGCGGCAGACAGTCACCGCTGCGCCTCGCAGACCTACTTGCCGAGCTGGTCCTTGACCTCGTCGCACTTCGGGCCGAAGAACGCGTTGATCTGCTCGACCGTCGTCCCCTCGAACAAGCCGACATTGTTGTCGAGCGTGGCGGCCGACCAGACGGCGCCCTTGGCCAGGGCGGAGCCCTGAATATCCGACCAGTTGAGCGTGGCCTTGGTGGCCTTGCCGCCCGAGAAGGTCACGGTCGGGGTGAGGACGAAGGAGATCGAGTATTTCTCGCTGCCGCCCTTCTGATCGAGCGTGCAGTTGACGGTTTGCTTGGCAAGCTTGGCGTCCAGGGTGCCGGCGGCGAGTGCCTGGTTCAGCATCTTGCGCTCGATCTTGATGTCGGCCGTGCACTGGGCGTGACCCCAGGGCCAGTCCAGCTTGCCCTTGAGAATGGTGTCCCTGAGATCGTTCGCGGCCCAGGTCTTGACGACCGCGCAGGCGATGTCGGGGCCGTCCGCCTTCTTGTTGCGCGCGGCGTCGCAGATGGCGACCTTGCAGCCGACACGCTCGGCCTTTTCCTTGTCCATGCGCGCCTCCAGCGCCTTGTCGACCTCCTGCGCCATGGCGGGAGCGGCGAGCGGTATCGTGAAGCCTGTGATCAGCCCGGTGGCCAGAACGGCGACGTGCAGCGGTCGAAACGAAGACGCCATCTCAATCATGGTATCAACTCCCCCAAACAGCCCCAGTGAACTACCAATGCGTAGCAATCGCGCGTGACGTTAGCTCGACGAGATCGCCGCCGCCACGTGCGGTATCCGCGACGCAATGCCCGAGGTCAACTCGGGACGGCGCATTGCGCGCGGGCTGTGTGCAACGGATGACACTCGTGACGTGCAGGGATTGCGCGCGGTGCGTGCGATTGCGATCGGCCGCTCGCGTGGCGGGCGGCGCGGCGGTGCCCTAGGCTACTCGTACAGAGCCGTAAGGCTTGCCGTCATACAGGGCAGCGCGCTGCGCACAAGCCTTGATGCAGGCAATAACTTCGACTGTCCTGGACCGGCGGGCTGAAAAAGAAGCCCTGCACCTCCTTGCAGCCTTCGCGCCGCACGATCTCCAGCTGCTCGCGCGTTTCTATGCCTTCCGCGGTGGTGGTAATGCCGAGGTTTATGCCCAGCGCGGCGATCGAGCGAAAAATTGCCAGGGGAACGTCGCGCTGGCGAGAGGATGGACGCCGAGTTCGCCGTCACCAGCCCGAGCAAGAAGCGCCTGCAGCTGTACCTCACCACGGGCAACGTGCTGAACCGCGCGCTCCGCTTCGCCGGCCTTATGCCATCGGCGCGGGAGCTGCGCCTGCTGCGGGAGCGGCGGCGGCGCGAGCGTGCTGCAAAGCGGCAGGCGAAGAAGCCCCCGAAGAAGCGGCAGCGCGGCAACCCCTGGAATCGCAAGTTCCGCGAGGCCGGCGTGGCGGGCGCCCGCGGCAGTGGTTGGCACCTGGAGCCGGGCTCCGGACGGCATCTCGTGGAATGGCGCACATTACGTTTTGCCGCCGGGAATGCGCGACGAACGCTTCAACGCCGGCGGCGGCTACTACGAGCGGTTTGACCCATTTTCAGGGAAATGGATCGACATGCGGACATCGCGAGACTGACACGACAACCCGGATGCGCAGGCCTGGGCGAATTGGGGCGCCCATGTCTCCTGGGGCTTGCCATCCGGGTCATGGGACGACGAGATTGGAGGAAGTCAGATGAAGACCAAGTTGTCGAAGAGCGGCAAGGTTTATCGGGACTGGGCGGCGCCACATGCGCGGCTCCATATCGAGCGCTTCAACTACGCACAGAAAGCCTACAACGACCTGGCCAGCGTGGGCGAGGTCGTGTCGGCTCAACGGTCGGAGCTCGCCGGGTCGAAACTGTTCACGGATGCGGGCCGCAGGGCCCAACTCCAGAAGCACGTCCTCCGGAAAGCTGTGCCGGTAATGCGCTACGCCCGCGATGCCGTCGACCGCCTGGTCGCATGCCGAGACAAGTTGCGCGCTGCAATGATTCCCAAGGGGTTCGACAAAAGCGACACGGTCGGCTTTCTGCGCCGGCAGGAATATCGAGCACGCTTGGCGCGGATGACGCCGTCCGAGCGGGCGACGACGCTGATGGGACCGAACGCGGACCCTCACTACGCCGAGGCCGCGCGCGAGATGCCGGCGGATTTCTCCGGGATCTCGGCCGAACTCCACGCCCAACTCGATGCCAAAGCGGCGGCTGTCCACTATCCCACCGAATGCGCTGAGATGGCTGACATCGATCAGGCCGTTGCCGCGATCGAGAGCGTCAGCCGCGTGGCCACGCTGGACGTGTCAGCTGAGACCAGCATTGGCGCCAGGACGCTGGGCCGGCTGATCGAGGCGGACCCGGCATTGATCGAGCAGACCGCGGCGATGGAAGGCGATGCCGTGCAGAAGTTGATCGACGCGCTCGACCGCAAGCGCATTGAGAACCTAACCACTCGCCTTCTGACCGAGGGCGCGGTCGCTAACGACGACGCAGCGTGAGCCGCAACAATCCTGACTGCAACACCAACGGAGATACGAAATGTCAAAACCGAAGTCACTGGTCCAGCCGGGCTCCGGGCTCGATAGCTTCGGCTTCCAGCAGGGTCCGAACTACGACGAGGTTCTCGCTCGTGAAGCAGCCCAGCGCAGGCCGCCGAGGATCAACGGAAAGGCGCTGGATGCCAAGCGCCGCGCCGACAATGAGAAAGCGGCGCGGCGCAACGGCGTCCGCGGGCGGATGGTTCAGACCTGAGCCGGCGAAGCGCTGTGGGCCTGAGATCGCCGCCTGGGCTTGCTTGTTCCGCGCCGGTCATCGCGGTGCAGCAAGTAGTGCGATGGTAGATGGCATCTAGCCAGCTATTCCACTTGCTCAATATCGATGAACATGAGTGTGTTGCGAGGATCAAGGGTCAGCACACACCTCGCGATTGATAGTCGGCAGAAATCTCGCGAAGTCACTCACCTCGACGTACCTTCAAGTTGGCCCGAATCTCCGGAGAGCTGCTATCTTCGGATCGTAGGCGTACTCGGTTATCGATTGATCCTTCACGCGGCCGACGACTTCGTCGATGACTTGGAGGGGGACCAGATACCACTCGCGAGGTCTCATCGGCCGCCCAAAGCGGTCGGGAATTTCGAGATCTAGCCGCGCTGGCGCGAAGAAGCGATGCAACAGGTTCTCGAGCTTGCCCCGGTTGATGTTGAATAACTTATAGGTCGCCACAACCTCGACATCCGCAAACAGGAAGGTCGAGTCTGCTCGAGAATTGGCGATTCGAGTAGCCACGTCGCCCCCTGTCACACCGATCTTATGGATCAGCTCGCGGTGCTCAACGAAAGTAGGGTGATCGGACTTGCTCCTCAGCACATAAATCGTGCCGCTCTCCCCCGATGTCTCATTTGTCATCGCTTCCCTCAGCAAAAAGAGGGCCCGCAAGAGGATCGGTTATCCGCCGCCCTGCCTCATCACGGTGGAGCGCGCGCTGAAGTGAACGCAATAGGATGTCACTTTCCGTGCCGTTGTCGTAGATGACGCGCAAGCGATTGTCGCGGCGATCGTACTGCGTCTCGAACTCGTCTCCGACCTCGGCAATGAAAGCGATTTGCCCGTTGATGATGAAGAACTCGCCCTGCTTTATGCCGGCCATCCTCGCGTATCGCCGCGTTCCGCGGAGGCCCGACTTTAAGTCTTCATGGATGGCCTGAAACAGCGGTTCGAAGTGCCGAAAGTCCTCGCATTTTGATCGCTCGCCGATTTCTTCGGCTGCCCGGATCTGGATGCGTGGCTTCACATGCTTCAGCTTCGAGATATCTTCCTCGTCATCTTCGCCTGCCTCGATCTCCAGTTCAGAGAGCAATGCATCATCATCTAACACGGCCTTAACATCCTCGTCGTCGTCAGGGGTCGGGCCAAGCAAAGAATGTTTGTCGAGCGATTCCAGCAAGGGGCGGAACCGGTTGAGCGTCCGCAAGCGGTCGAGTTCTGACAGCGAAGAGACGTTCGAAGATGTCGCGATCCGCGCCATGCTGTGGCGGCTGTCCGCGCTCGTCGACGAACTTCAGGATTTCCTCGAAGCCGGCGATGACCCGCGCCTCTTCGCGTGTCCGCCCGCCGGCGCCGGCCTTCTCATCGTCGAGTTCTAGTTCTCGGGCTAGCTCGTCGAGATCGTCCAAATCGTCACTCATAGGCGCCCGCCGCTTTGTGCCGTCCGAATGCCAATCGTCCCTCTGCCAAACGCTTTTCCCAAGCATCAGTGGACGCAATCTCCGGCAGCCTACCCCGTTCCTTCTTGAACTTCACTGCGCGCAACGCGAGGTCACGCGCTTCCTCGGCCGGAATGGTCGTGCGCTTCGCTGCAATCGCCTCCTGGACCTGTTTCAGCGTCTTCTCGCTCATGCTCTTGGCAAGAATAGCGTAGGCCGCATCGAACGGATTGATGCGGTCGATGAGGTCGATATCCAAATCGCGCACGTTGACGAACCGGCGAACACCATCAACAAAGGCGGTGTTCTTGCTCGGCTCGCCGGCCTCGCCACCTTCCCCAGGGCCAGCTGTGGAGGTTCCGCCACCTGCGGCGGCTCGAGCTTGTTGAACAAGATTGAGGGCCGCAACTGCACGCTGGCGGATTGCTTCCTGATCAATTTCGCTGAGGTCCGGGTACTTCTCCTTGACGATACTGCCCATGCGTACTTGCGTCAGCTCTTCGGGTACGATCTCCTCGTCGAATAAGCCTCGCTCGACCGTACGGTTATCCTGCACGAAGGCGGTGATCACTTCGTTCAGATCCTCCTGACAGATGCGCGCCGCTTCGGGCGTTTCAGGCTCAACGAGCCCCTTTAGTTCGATGTGGAACTGCCCGGTCTCCTCGTTGAAGCCGACATTCGTCTTGCCATCCTGGTATCCGCCGTTGCCATAGTCGTAGCCGTCTTGCGCACCTACGCCTGGGTTCTTCGGCGTGAAATTAAATCGCGGTGCCGCGCATGTGGCGATAGGCGATGACAAGGAAGTTGCCGGAGCCGCAGGCCGGGTCGAAGACGCGGATCCTCGCCATGCGCTTGCGCAGGTTGAGCAGCTTGCGGCGCGTTGTCGCCCGCCTCCTCCAGCTGCGCGCGCAGGTCGTCGAGGAAGAGCGGGTTGAGCACCTTCAGGATGTTCGGCACGCTGGTGTAGTGCATGCCGAGCGCGCCGCGCTCCTCGTCCTCGGCGACGGCCTGGATCATCGAGCCGAAGATGTCCGGGTTGATCTTCGTCCAGTCGAGGCTTGCCGATGTGGAGAAGATAGGAGCGCGCGATCTTGCTGAAGCGCGGCACGTCCATGCTGCCGGAGAAGAGCCCGCCGTTCACGTAGGGAAAGGCGTCGGCCCAGGGCCGGATGCCCGCGGCCTTGCGCGCGGTCTCGTCGCGTGCTTGCGTGTTCATGGCGCGGAACAGCTCGCCGATCACCTCGTGGGTGTTGGACGAGTCGCCGTCGCTCATCTGCTCGACGGTGTCGGTGAACAGGCCGGTCGCCGATGAAGATGTCGGTGTCCTCGGCGAAGAAGCAGAAGATCAGCCGCGCCATGAAGTGGTTCATGTCGTGCGCGGCGCTCGCCGTGTCCCAGTCGGGGTTGTCCTTCAGCAGCTCGACGTAGAGCCGGTTGAGGCGGCTGGTGGCCCGGATGTCGAAGGCGTTTTCGCGGATCTGCTTGACGGTGGTGATGCCGGCCAGCGGCAGGAAGAAGCCGAAGTGGTCGGGGAAGTCCGTGATAGGCGCAGGCGACGGTCTTCGCCGCTGGCCAGGTCCTCGGCCTCGAGTCTCGCCGTCGGTGGCGAGGATGAACTTCGCCTTGGCCCTTGGCGGTCGCCGGGCTCGCCTTCAGCGCGGCGAGGGTCTCGTGACCTCGCCCGGCGGCAGACCGCGATATGGATGTTGTTGCGCTGAAGGACACCGCCCCGAGGTCGGACTTGTTCGTCAGCGGCCCCGGTCTCCCGCAGCCGCTTGATCGTGGTCTCCTTGTTGCCGAAGGCTTCCAGGAAGGCGAACGGGAACTCGTCGGCGTCGAACGGCGGCTCCGCGAGCTCGGAAATGGCTTCTTCGATTTCGACGGCGTTCATGTGCCCCAACTCGCCAAAGTGCGTGAAACGCAGGACACTCACTACCTAGGGGCGCCACCACTCATTGCCGGCGACGCTTGCGCCATCCCCCGGTGGTCTCCTAGCATTTCGATTGATGTCGTGTCCCCGCTCAACCGTGATCAGCTGCTTGCACGAGCCTGTCGGCTCAGCTCGCGAACGCAACGTGCGCTGGTTCGGGGTGGGTCACGCACTGGCAGCGTGTTCAGAAACGAAATCTGCCGGATGTGGCCCCAAACGTGGCCCCGAAACAATTCCATTCAACCAAATCAATCTTGTAGGCGGCATAAGCGCTTGAAATAATTGGCTCCGCGGGTAGGATTCGAACCTACGACCAACCGGTTAACAGCCGGTTGCTCTACCACTGAGCTACCGCGGAACAGCCGATGCGCCTTAGCGCGCAGCGCCTCATAGCAAGTGGCGGAGGCGGCGCCAAGGCCCTCGTGCCGGAAACCCGCGCCCGCGGCCCTGCGGAATAGATGGGCATCGCAGGCGCTTCGGAAGGCGGGGTAATTTGGAGGCCACGCCCGGAATCGAACCGGGGTGCGCAGATTTGCAGTCTGCTGCGTCACCACTCCGCCACGTGGCCTCGATTACGCGGCCCAGCGTGTATCACGCGGCCTTCCGGCGTGGCAATGCCCGGACGCCGCCCCGGGCGCCCGGATTTGCGGCGATTGGCTGCAGTGGAGACGCGCGCCGGTGCTGGCAGCGCTGGCGCCGATTGGATAAGGTCCAGCGCCAACCGCCAAGCTCGCGATGAAAGTGCGATGACCGACACCACCCAGCAGCGCATCAATATGGTCGACAGCCAGGTGCGGCCGAGCGACGTCACCGACCGGCGCATCATCAGGGCCATGCTGGAGGTGCCGCGCGAGGCGTTCGCGCCGGCGGACATGCATGCGATCGCCTACATGGATCAGGCGTTGCCGGTGACGAAGGCTGGCGCTGCCGGGCCTGCCCGCACGCTGCTGGCGCCGCGCGTGCTGGCCAAGATGCTGCAGCTGGCCGCCGTCGAGCCGGATTGCACCGTGCTGGATGTGGGGTGCGCGACGGGCTACTCGACGGCCCTGCTCGGCAAGCTTGCCGGCAAGGTGGTGGCGCTGGAGGCCGATGCGCGATCTCGCCGAGCGCGCCCGTGCAGCCTTGCGCAAGCTCGACGTGGCTGGCGCCAAGGTGGTGCAGGGTCCGCTCGCGGCCGGGGTCGCCGGACGAGGCCCCGTTCGATGCCATTCTGCTCAATGGCGCCGTTCCGGAGGTGCCGCAGGCTCTCCTGGACCAGCTCAAGGATGGCGGGCGGCTGGTGGCGATCGTGGCGTCGAGCGGCTATGGGCGGGTGCAGGTGTGGCGCCGTACCGGGCGCTCGTTCGGCAATTTGACCGCGTTCGATGCGGCCGCCGATGCGCTGCCGGGGTTTGCCCGCGAACCCGGATTCGTGTTCTGAGCGCCGCTGTTAGTTTCACCCGACCCTGTTGAGAACCTGTGGACATCCTGTTGTCGCTGGGTAGGTGTGGGCTGTGGGCCACGCATCCAAAACAATCTGCGTGATCACGAGCTTATGCAGCTACCGCAGCGCCGCGAAGGCATTATCTGTGCCTTGGGAGCGATCGAATCTGTTAGGTACTCGATATCAGTCAGCGGTCTGCGCCGCGGGGGATCAGGAGTACCTGACTGGCAGTCGCCAGAAGACGCAGGTCTGGCGGCTAGAACCGGTAACGGGGGCGGCTCGTGGGAAGATGGCAAGCTGCGCAAGGGCGCCTTCGGGCGTGCGGCCTTGTACTGGCCGCGCTTTGCGCGTTTGCGGGGTGCATCGTTGGCGAGCGGCGCACGCGCCGAAACCCTGCCGCAGGCTCTGTCCTCCGCCTACAAGTTCAACCCGAAGCTCGACGCGGCCAGGGCCACGCTGCGTGCGACCGATGAGGAAGTGCCGCGCGCCATGTCGGGCTTCCGCCCGGTGGTGGTCGGCAACGCCGATACCGGCTACCAGCTGCAAACCTCGCGGCCGTCCACGCCCGGCAAGAACGAGAACAACCCGCGCGGCTATTCGGTCGACATGCAGCAGCCGCTCTTCAAGGGCTTTCGCGTGGTCAACACCGTGCGCGAGGCCGAGGCCACCGTCAGGGCGCAGCGGGAATCGCTGCGGACCACGGAAGGCGTCGTGCTGCTCGATTCCGTGGCCGCCTACGTCGACGTGGTGCGCGACCAGGCCATCGTTCGCCTGCGCGAGAACAACGTCACCGTGCTGACGCGCGATCTCAAGGCCACCCAGGACCGCTTCAACGTCGGCGAGGTGACGCGCACCGACGTGGCGCAGGCGCAAGCCCGCCGCGCCGGAGCCGTATCGGCGCTCGACCTTGCCCGCGCCAACCTGAAGACCAGCCGCGCCGCCTACGAGCGCGAGATCGGCCATCCGCCCAGCAATCTGATCGAACCGCAGGCCACCCGCCTGGTGCCTGGGACCTTGAACGGCAGCATCGAGATCTCGGCACGCGAGAGCCCGCCCGTGGTCGCCGCGCTATACCTTGAGCAGGCCGCGCGCCACGCGATCGACCGCATCCGGGGCGAGTTGCTGCCAGAGGTCAACCTCGAGGCGAGCTACGGCCGCCGGTTCGACCCGTCCAGCTCGACCGAGTTCGACGGAGGCTACCACCGTAACCGGCCGCCTGACGGTCCCGTTCTATACGGGCGGCGAGGTGGAGGCGCGCGTGCGCCAGGCCAAGCATACCCACGTCAGCCGCCTGCAGGAGATCGAGCAGGCCCGTACCGAGGTGCAGGCACGGGTGGTGGCCGCATGGTCTCAGCTGGCCGCCGCGCGGGCGCAGCTCGAATCCGATCAGGCGAGCGTCGACGCCAACCGCATCGCGCTGGCCGGCGTCCGCGAGGAAGAGCGGGTCGGCCAGCGCACGCTGCTGGACGTTCTGAACGCCGAGCAGGAGCTGCTCAACTCCGAGGTCAACCTGGTCACCACCAAGCGCAATCTGGTGGTGGCGTCCTACGCCGTGCTGTCGGCGATCGGGCGGCTCAATGCCCAGGAGCTCGGCGTGGCGGGCATCGTGTACGACCCCGAGGCGCACTACCTGGAGGTCCGCCGCAAGTGGACCGACATCAACATCACGCATGGCGACGGGCGCCGCGAAACTTTCCAGGCCGCTCCGGAGCAGGAGCCGCCCCGGCCGGCGAAATAGCCGCTGGGTTGGCTTGATTGCGGCGCGTCGGCCGCCTCACGGGCGGCAAGGCGGCGAAATCGCTCTGTTGAACGGCGCGCCCGTCCGCTATAGAGACGCCCTACCGATGCTACAATCTGCGCGCTTGTTGGGGTCGGGCCCGCCGATCCCGGATGTGCGGCGGCGTTTGAGTGAGGTGCGGTATGAGTAAGCCCGATTTGCCGGGCAACAGCCTGGAAGAGATCCTGGCGTCGATCCGCAAGACGCTGACCGATGATCGGCCCGAGGATGGCCTCTCCAAGCTGGATAATCTGCCGCCGGCGGCCCAGGACAACGGGGCGGCAGGCGTCAACGGTCATAGTGTCAACGGCGCGGATGCGCTGCCGGACAGGTTGGTTGACGCCCTGGGCGGCGGCGGCAACCGCCATACCCAGGCGGACCTGACGGCCCTGCTAGCTTCCGACGCGCCGAGCCAGACGGAGGCGTCCAAGCCCCAAGTCGGCGACGAGACGACGACGTGCCGTGGTTCCTGTCGCGCGGTCCGCAGCCGAGCGAAGCCGAGGCCAAACCTGCCGCACCCAGCGTTGAGCTCGAGCCGCCCTTGCCCGCCGCGCCCGAGGAGATCACGCTGACGCGGCCCGAGACGGTGCGACGGTCGTTCCCGCCGCTGTTCGGAGCTGGCGAGGCGCTGCCGCCGCGTGGGGCCGACATACCGTTCGGGGCGAAGTCGGGCGAGCCGGCCAAGGCGGCGCCGTCGCGTCCGTCCGACATGCTGTTGACGCCGAAATCCCAGCGCGAGCCGGTGGCCGAGGCTCCCAAGCCTGCCGCACCGGTCGAGGCGAAGGCGCGGCCCGCCGAGCCGGTGGCCCCTGCCGTGGTAAAACCTGTCGTGCTGCCGGAGCCGCCGGCGAAGGTTGCCGCGGTCCCACTGCCGCGCGAGGTCCCACGGATGCGCGAGATCCCGGCGTCCGAACCGAGCGTTCCGTTCAGGGCGGAGCCCGTCCCTGACGTGTGGTCGGAGCTTCCGCTGCCTGAACCGCTGATGCCCGAGCCGATGCGGCCAGAACCCCGGAGGGTCGAGGCCGCGGCGGAGGAGCCAGTAAATCCGCAGACCCAGGCGTTGCAGGAGATGATCGGTCGACTGCTCGAGCCGGTGATCCAGCAATGGCTCGACAGCAACCTGCCGGGCATGGTGGAAGCGGCCATCCGCGCGGAGATGGAGCGGCAGTTCAAGAGACCGCGTGGTGAGCTGAAGATTTGAGCCATTCTGCTCTCGGCCGCGACGCCGAGCAGCCGGCCCTTCCCGAATTGCCGCGTTGGGCCGAGCGGCGCTGTTTCCTGCCTGTGACCTGATACCCCCATGCTCGAGAAGACCTACCAGCCAGCCGACATCGAAGCGCGCATCCACGACGAGTGGATGAAGGCGGAGGCCTTCAAGGCCGGCCGGCCGGAGCGCGCCAAGGCCGAGCCCTACTGCATCGTCATCCCGCCGCCGAACGTGACGGGCTCGCTGCACATGGGGCATGCGCTCAACAATACGCTGCAGGACGTGCTGTGCCGCTTCGAGCGCATGCGCGGCAAGGACGTGCTGTGGCAGCCGGGCACGGACCACGCCGGCATCGCCACGCAGCTGGTGGTCGAGCGGCAGCTGATGGAGCGGCAGGAGCACCGCCGCACGATCGGCCGCGAGAAGTTTCTCGAGAAGGTGTGGGCCTGGAAGGCCGAGAGCGGCGGCACCATCGTCAACCAGCTGAAGCGGCTGGGGGCGTCGTGCGACTGGAGCCGCGAGCGCTTCACGATGGGCAAGGACGGCTCGCCCGACGACCAGATGGTGCGCGCCGTCATCAAGGCGTTCGTCGATATGTACAACGACGGGCTGATCTACAAGGACAAGCGGCTCGTCAACTGGGACCCGGAGTTCCAGAGCGCCATCTCCGACCTCGAGGTCGACATGGTGGAGGCGCGCGGGTCGTTTGCCTGGACGGCGGGCGATCCGGAGAAGCCGTTCGACGCCAAGGCGCTGGGCAAGGTGCTCGACCGCAATCCGGCGGGGCACCTGTATCATTTCCGCTATCCGCTGGTCGCCAAGGTGCCGGGCTACGCCAAGGACTACATCGTCGTCGCCACCACGCGGCCGGAGACGATGCTGGGCGATACGGCGGTGGCGGTGCATCCCGAGGACGAGCGCTATGCGGCGCTGGTGAAGGCCGGCGCCAAGGTGCGCTGCCGCTGGTCGGGCGCGAGATTCCGATCGTCGCCGACGGTTATTCCGATCCCGAGAAGGGCTCGGGCGCGGTGAAGATCACGCCGGCGCACGACCTGAACGACTTCGAGGTCGGCAAGCGGCACAAGCTGGAGCTGATCAACATCTTCACCGCCAAGGCGGAGCTGAACGATGCGGTGCCGGCCAAGTATCGCGGCATGGATCGCTTCGCGGCGCGCAAGCTGGTGATCGCCGACATGGAGGCGGCGGGCCTGCTCGAGAGGATCGAGCCGACCACGCATGCCGTGCCGCATGCGCAGCGCGGCAATGCGCTGATCGAGTATTGGCTGACCGACCAGTGGTACGTGAACGCGGCGGAGCTGGCCAAGCAGGCGATCGCCAAGGTCGAGGACGGCAGCACGCGCTTCGTGCCGCAGAACTGGGAGAAGACCTACTTCGAGTGGATGCGCAACATCCAGCCGTGGACCATCTCGCGCCAGCTCTGGTGGGGCCACCAGATCCCGGCGTGGTACGGGCCGGATCGGCAAGGCTCTTCGTTGCGCCATCGACGAGGCAGGCGCGGCCGCCAAGCAAGCTTCGCCCGAAGGTTGGCGCGAGACTCACAACCGATAGTGAGGTGTCGAGGACTCAAGCGCGACGAGGACGTGCTCGACACGTGGTTCTCGTCGGGGCTGTGGGCGTTCTCGACGCTGGGATGGCCGGAGCAGACCAAGGAGCTGAAGCGCTTCTATCCGACCAGCGCGCTGGTGACCGGCTTCGACATCATCTTCTTCTGGGTCGCGCGCATGATGATGATGGGCCTCTACTTCATGAAGGAGGTGCCGTTCCGCGACGTCTACATCCATGCCCTGGTGCGCGACGAGAAGGGGCAGAAGATGTCGAAGACCAAGGGCAACGTCATGGACCCCTTGGCGCTGATCGACGAGTACGGCGCCGACGCGCTGCGGTTCACGATGGCGGCGATGGCCGCGCAGGGCCGCGACGTGAAGATGTCGACCTCGCCGCGTCGAGGGCTATCGCAACTTCGCGACCAAGCTGTGGAACGCGGCGCGCTTCGCCGAGATGAACGAGTGCGTGCGCCAGAAGGATTTCGATCCCAAGGCCGTCGAGGAGACCGTCAACCGCTGGATCGCCGGCGAGGTGGAGCGCACGGCCAAGGCCGTCACGGCCGGCATCGAGGCCTACAAGTTCAACGAGGCGGCCGGCGCCATCTACGATTTCACCTGGGGCACGTTCTGCGACTGGTACCTCGAGCTGAGCAAGCCGGTGCTGAACGGCGAGGACGAGGCGGCCAAGGCCGAGACGCGCGCCACCACGGCCTGGGTGCTGGACCAGGTCCTCAAGCTGCTGCACCCGTTCATGCCGTTCATCACCGAGGAGCTGTGGGCGCGGCTGGTCGAGGTGGGCGTGCAGCGCGAGAACCTGCTGTGCCTGTCGACCTGGCCGGTGTTCGAGGGCCTCGCCGATGCCGACGCCGACGAGGAGATCGGCTGGCTGGTCGGGCTGATCAGCGAGGTGCGCTCGGTGCGTTCGGAGATGAACGTGCCGGCGGGCGCCAAGGTGCCGCTGGTGCTGGTGGGCGCGGGCAAGGCCCTGCGCGCGCGTGTTGATCGTCACGAGGAGACCATCGAGCGGCTGGCCCGGCTCGACGACATCTCGTTTGCCAAGGCGGCGCCGAAGGGCTCGGCGCAGATCGTGCTGGGCGAGACGGTGGCCGCGCTGCCGCTGGCCGGCGTGATCGACATGGGGGCCGAGCGCGCGCGCCTGGAGCGCGAGGTCGACAAGTGCCGCAGCGAGATCGGCAAGGTCGACGCCAAGCTGGCGAATGAGAGCTTCGTCGCCAAGGCGCCGCCCGAGGTGGTCGAGGAGAACCGCGAGCGCAAGGCCGATTTCGAGGCGATGATCGCCAAGCTGCAGGCCGCCTGAAGCGCCTCGACGCCGCGACTTGACGCTCTGGGTCCCGGATATTTCCGCTCTTCTGCGGAGAGGGTTCCGGTGATGGGCAGATAACTCGCGCTGTCATCCCGTGGCTGCGCCGCAGCGCCTGACCCGGGACCCAGGAGCGCGGAGATGGAGAGCGCCATGTACACGCCGGTGCAATTCAAGGTCGAGGAGGCGGCGCGAGGCGCATGCGCTGATGCGCGCGCATCCGTTTGCCATTCTCGTCACGCACGGCGCGATGGGCGTGGTGGCGACGCATCTGCCGACCGTGCTGAAGGTGGATGAGGCGAACCCGCTCGGGCGCATCGAGTGCCATCTGGCGCGGCCCAACCCGCAGTGGAAGACGTTCGCGCCCGATACGGAGGCGCTGGTGATCTTCCAGGGTGCGGAGGCCTACATCCGGCCCGGCTGGTATCCCTCCAAGGCCGCAGCACGGCAAGGCGGTGCCGACCTGGAACTACGCGGTCGTGCATGCCTACGGCCGGCTGCAGGTGATCGAGGACAGGGAGTGGCTGCTGGCCCACGTCGGCGAGCTGAGCGACCAGCAGGAGGCGCCCTATGCCGAGCGCTGGTCGATGGCCGATGCGCCCGCCGATTATCTCGACCGGCAGGCGCGCGGCATCGTCGGCCTGACGCTCGCGGTCACGCGGCTCGAAGGCAAGATGAAGATGAGCCAGAACCGCGATATGCGCGACCGCGACGGCGTGGTGCGCGGGCTGGCCGAGCGCGACGCGGCGTCGCAAGATGGCGAGGTTGCGGCGCTCGTGCAGGCCAAGATGCAGAAGTGATGCCACTGCGGGATGACGGCTACGCTTCGGTGCGGGAGCGGCGCACCTGGGCGACGCCGATCGGCACGCCGGGCTCGAACTTGACGCGGCGGATGATGAGGGTGGTCTTGACGCTCGCCACGTTGGCGGCCGCGGTCAGCTCCTCGATCACGAAGTCCTGGAAGGCGGTCAGGTCGGGCGCCACGCACTTCAGCAGGAAGTCGGTCTCGCCCGACAGCATGTAGCACTCGCGCACCAGCGGCCAGGCCAGCACCCGGTTCTCGAAGGCGCGCAGGTCGGCCTCCGACTGGCTGTGCAGGCCGACCATGGCGAAGGCGATCACCTCGAAGCCGACCATCTTCTCGTCGAGCTGGGCGAAGTAGCCGGCGATCATGCCGGCCTGCTCGAGTGCGCGCACGCGGCGCAGGCAGGGCGGCGGCGAGATGCCGACCTTCTCGGCCAGCTCCACGTTGGTGATGCGGCCGTTGGCCTGCAGCTCCTTGAGAATGCGCCAATCGGTAGCATCGAGGCGGGCGCGCATGGGGGTAGAAACTCCAGGGGAAGCAGAGGTCGCAGACGTCTGGCGAACGGCGCGAAATTTCGAGCAACTTTGTTTCGCGCGGGCGACAGAAAATTGATGGCGTCGCACGCTAGGGAAGGAAACGATGGCGGACGCGCTGCAGGCTGTCGCCGGTCGACGCGGCTGGATCATCAGCGACGGCAAGGCGGGCCATGAGGCGCAGGCGCGCGGCGTCGCCGAGGCGCTGGGCCTGGCCGTCGAGATCAAGCGGGTCGCGCCTGCAACTCCGTGGAGCTGGCTGTCGCCGTGGGGGCCGGTGGCGCCGTCGGAGCGATTCGGCAGCGCGGCGAGCCCGTTTCGTCCGCCCTGGCCCGATTTCGCGTTCGCGATCGGGCGGCTGACCATTCCCTACATCCGCCGCCTGAAGCTGATGGCGGGGCTGGCGACCTACACGGTGATCCTGCTCGACCCGAAGGTGTCGCCCAGCGACCGCCGACCTGTTCTGGGTGCCCGAGCACGACAAGCGGCGCGGGCCCAATGTCATCACCACGCTGACGGCGCCGCATACCTTCTCCGCCAGCCGCCTGGCCGAGCTGCGCGGCCAGGTGCCGGCGGAGATCGCGGCGCTGCCGAGCCCGCGCGTGGCCGTGCTGCTCGGGGGGCCCAACGGGGACTATCGCTATACGCCGCCGCGGGTGGCGCACCTGGTGTCCGCCCTGCAGTCGCTGGGAGCCTTGGGGGCGGGGCTGATGATCACGGCCTCGCGGCGCACGCCGACCGATGTGGTTGCCTTCCTGCGCGAGCAGACGGCCTGGCAGCCGCACCTGTTCTGGGATGGCGAGGGCGAGAACCCCTATGCGCAGTTCCTGGCGCAGGCCGATGCCTTCATCGTGCCGGCCGATTCCATCAACATGACGGGGGAGCCCTGCGCGACGGGCAAGCCGATCTACGTGTTCGAGCCGGAGGGCGGCTCGCCCAAGTTCGCGCGCTTCCACGATACCCTGCGCCGGCATGGCGCCACGCGCCCGCTGCCGGCCCGGTTCGAGCGGCTGGAGACCTGGAGCTATGCGCCGCTCGACTCGGCCTCGGCGATCGCGGCCGAGATCGCGCGCCGCTGGGCCAAGCGCCGGCAGATGCTCGGCGGTAGCACGTGACAGTGCTCGTCATCCCGGCCTGAGCGCAGCTCGAGCCGGGACCGCAGGTACAGAAATACTGGGTCCCGGATATTCGCTGGCGCGAATTCCGGGATGACAGGGAACTCGGGTGACAGAAACTCTGGCGCTGCAATGGTTTGGAGAACGCCGGTCGATCGACTATGTTTTGTGCAAGGTGAATCGGCGCGCATTGCGGAGAAGGGGGTGTCGCCATTTGGGCGGCCCGACTTGGGCTCCGCCGGCGCCGGGCGGGCGGACTGCATGGTGGGATGAATGCTTTCGGGCGTCTCGCGAGCCTTCTCCGATGATATCGCCATCGACCTCGGCACGGCCAACACGCTGGTGCACGTGGTGGGGCGCGGCATCATCATCGACGAGCCGTCGGTGGTGGCCGTGCAGGTGCGCGGCGGCGAGCGGGTGATGCTGGCGGTCGGCCTGAAGGCCAAGACCATGCTCGGGCGCACGCCCGAGCCGATCGAGCTGATCCGCCCGATGCGCGACGGCGTGATCGCCGATTTCATCGCCACCGAGGAGATGCTGCGCCAGTTCATCCAGCGCGCCAAGACCATGCTGGGCTTCCGCCGGCCGCGCATCCTGATCTGCGTGCCGGCCGGCGCCACGCCGGTGGAACGGCGCGCGGTGTACGAGACGGCGGTGCAGGCCGGCGCGCGCAAGGTCTACATGATCGAGGAGCCGGTGGCGGCCTCGCTGGGCGCGGGCCTGCCGATCGATGCGCCGAGCGCGTTCATGGTGGTCGACATCGGCGGCGGCACCACCGACATCGCCGTGCTGGCGCGGGGCAGGGTCATCCAGGCGCGCTCGCTGAGGGTGGCGGGCAACGCCATGGACGAGGCCATCATGCGCTACGTGCGCCGCCGGCATCACCTGGTGATCGGCGAGGCCAACGCGGAGCGCATCAAGATCGAGGCGGGCACGGCGCTGGCGCAGCCGAACGGGCGCGAGGTGGAGATCCACATCAAGGGCCGCGACCTGCGCGAGGGGCGAGCCAAGAGCGCGGTGCTCGGCCCGCAGGACATGGCGGAGGCGCTGTCGGGCTGCATCGGCGACATGGCCGAGTTCATCCAGCGGGCGCTGGAGGACCTGCCGCTGGATGCCGCGCAGCAGGTGACCAAGTGGGGCATCATGCTGACCGGGGGCGGCGCGCTGCTCGACCGGCTCGACGTGGCGCTGGCGCAGCGCACGGGCGCCAAGTTCGTCGTGCCCGATACGCCGATGCATTGCGTGATCCGCGGCAGCGCGGCGATCCTCGAGACGCTGCCCGAGCGCGAGCACCTGCTGATCAGCCCGTGAGGGCTGGCGGCTGACCGAACCGCAAACGCGGCGTGATCGGTGCGGGTTCCGCGCGCCTTGGGCCTGGCAAAGAAAAAGGCCCCGCCGCGAGGCGAGGCCGTGTTGCTGAGCAGCGCCGAGGTTATTGCGGCTGGGTCGGGGTGGTCTTCGGCGTGGTGGCGGGCGTCTGCACGTCCGTCGATTTGGTTTGGGTGGGCGTGCTGGTTTCGTTGCCGCCGCCGAAGATCATGAAGCCGAGCGCGACCAGGATCACGATTCCGACCAGGCCCGGCAGCATGCCCCAGCTGCTTTCCGCGCGACGCATCTCGTTGCGCTCCGCGGTGCTGTGCGTCGTCTCGCCGACGATCGGGTCCTGAATGATCGGCGGGTCCTGGATGAGCGGATCGATGGGACGCGGGTCGATCTGGTTGGGATCGCGTGGAATGGTCATGACGGAACTCCGGTGTTGTTGGCTGCTGGAACATCAACCGCAGGCGCCGCGGGATGTTCCTCTCGAGCGGGCGCGTGGAATGCCCATGCGAGCATCCCACGCGGTAGAACTACGCTTAGCCGCCGGTGCTCTTGTTGCCGGCCTTCTCGTCCTTCAGCAGCTTCTCGGCTTCGGTCGGCTGCTTCTGGTTCGGATCGGTCGGCTTCTCGTTCTTCACGGACCGGACTGGGTCGGCGCCTTGGGCGGCTCGGACTGCGTCTGGGCCATCAGGGTGGTGGCGCCGAGTGCGACGAACGATGCGGCGGCGAGGGACGTGATCAGCTTGCTCATGGGATGCTCCTTGGCTGGGCGTTTGCGCTCGAGTTCGGCGTTTGTAGTCGAGCTGTCGATTGGGTAACGCGAGCCGATAGGCGTTGTTCCGTGCACGCGACCATGCTGCCGCAGAGCTCTGGGTGCTCGTCGGCAGTGTGAAAGCGACGTCGTGGGCGGTGATCCCTGTACCTTATATCGGACGGCGTACGGTTTTGACCGGCCAGTTCGAATTGCGGGATGACGACGGCGATCCGTGCGGGGGATGCCGATCATGGGTGGGCGATTCCGTTTTCTGATTTTGCTCGCAATTGCATCGTGGCTGACGGCTGCGTCCGGCTGCCGCAGAGGGGCCGGCTCGGTTCGACTGGCGCGGGGGCTATGTCGGACTGCATGTCGGCGGTGCGCTCGGCCTCGTCGATGTCGACGACCCGTATGGTGCCTCGATCTACGGCGACACGGTGCGCGCTCCCGGTGCCTTGGTCGGTGGCCAGCTCGGGTACAACTGGCAGCGCGGCGAGGTCGTCTACGGCCTGGAGGCGGACCTCAGCTGGGCCGCGATGTACGGCACCAACACCTGTTTTGCCAATTCGGGAGACTTCATCAGCTCGAACTGCGGTGCCTTGACCGACGCGATGGGCACCCTTGCAGGACGCCTCGGATGGACGCTGCCGTTCGACGATCGAACGCTCGTCTACGGCAAGGCCGGCCTGGCGCTGGCGCACACGGGGACCGGCGCGATTCCGAGCGGCGGGGCCGGGTTGCCGGGGGGCGGCGAGAGAGCCTGGCATCGGGGCTGGACGCTCGGCGCCGGTGTGGAGCGGGCGATGCTGCCCAATTGGACCGTCAAGGCGGAATACGCCTATCTCGGCTTCGGCAACGAGAGTTTGACCGCGCCGGCGAGCCTGACCGGAGAATTGCTGACGCCCACATCGGCTGCAGGCACCAGCTTTTCGCAGGATATCCATCAGTTCAAGATCGGCATGAACTACGCGTTCGGCGACGGCCGATCCCCCACACGGGAGCCGGCGCGCCAGCTGGCGCGGGACGCGGGCGCGGCGAACGGCACGCAATACACGGCCGGCGTGCGCTACGTACACGGCTGGGGGCAGTTCCAGAAAGACCTCGGCGTCATCGGCATGGGGGTGGCCTCGCCGGCCTCGCGGCTGACCTACGAGAGCAGCGACATGAACGGGGCGGAAGGCTTCGCGCGCATCGACACCTCGTTCGGGCTGATGCTGAAGGGGCTGGTGGGCGGCGCCTCAGGCGGCGGGCACATGCACGACGAGGACTGGGGTCTGCCGTTCGCGGTGTTCGTTCCGTATTCCAACACCATCTCCTCGGTGGATGACCGGATCAGGTACTGGACGGTGGACGTGGGCTACAACTGGCGGCGGGGGGCCAGCTACACGGTGACGCCGTTCGTCGGATACAGCCAGCTCCGGCAGGACATGAAAGGGCTCGGCTGCACGCAGATCGCCAACCCGTTCTCCGACTGCAATCCCGCCATCCCGACCAGCGTGCTCGTCATCACCGAGGATGACACCTGGCATGCGCTGCGGCTCGGACTTGCCGTCGATGTGCAGCTCGTGCCGCGCCTGTCGCTGTCGGGCGAGGCGGCCTATCTGCCCTACGTGAGATTCACAGGCACCGACAATCATGTGCTGCGGTCGCTGGTGTCGCCCGAGAGCGGCGATGGGTTCGGTGTGCAGCTCGAGGCGATGCTGTCGTATGCGGTGACGGACGCGCTCAGCGTCGGTGTGGGGGGCCGCTACTGGTCGATGCGGACGACCAAGGGCGACGTCAATTTCGGTGGTGAGGTGATCGTTCCCATGCGCTATGCGGCCGAGCAGGCGCATCTGCTGGTGCAGGGCTCCTACAAGTTCAACGAGAGCCGGAAATAGCGGCGGCGTCTGTCGGGCGCTCGAATTGTGACGCCTTGAGGGGCGCACGCCTGACCGGTGGCTCGAATCCAGGGTCGCTCGCTATTGTTTGCGGGTTTGACCCGATGCCGGCATTGCCATGCATTTGATGGATTGATGCGGGCATAACAGTCGCCCCGACCGGCTCAGCCTGTTGATCGACGACGCACCAGTATGGAGTCCGACATGACGAAGCGTCTGAACTACCTCACGCGGCAGAATGGCGGCATCGAGGGCCTTGTCGCCGTCGAGAGCTGGCTGGCGAGCAACTTCGATCCGAAGCTGCTCGATCTCGTCAAGGTGCGGGTGTCGCAAATCAACGGCTGCGCGTATTGCCTGCATATGCACCGGCACGAGGCGATCAAGCGCGGCGAGACCGAGGACCGGCTGCTCCTGCTCGACGCCTGGCGCGAGTCCAAACTCTACACGGAGCGGGAACGGGCCGCGCTCGCCTGGGCCGAGTCGCTGACGCGCATTGCCGAAGGCCACGCGCCGGACGCCGACTACGAGAACGCGCAGAGCGCCTTCTCGGAAGACGAGCTGCTGGCACTTTCGATCGGCATCTCGGTGATCAACGCCTGGAACCGGCTGGCGATCGGCTTTCGGCTGCAGCATCCGGCGGACCGCAAGCGCGCCAGTTAAGGCAATCTCGGCCTCGAGGCCCCGGTCAATCAACCTGCAGGCCGTCGAGCTGCCTGGGGCCCCAAAATGTGGGGTTTCGCCAGAACCAACCGGGCCTGCCCCCTACCGGCTCAGCCGATGCTCGGTAGAAATCCTATATCAAACCGATGTTGAAGGTTAGCGTTTGGGCTGTTAACTATAGTCGGGCGATCAGATTTTACGGGGGGAAGCCATCTGCCCGCGGGCGGTAGCGCTTCCAAACTGACGGGGGCATCTAGCGAGAGTTTTTCGCTTGGTGCGCGAGGAGACAGATGCGGGATTATTGTGAAGTGCTTGGTGTCGCTCCCGGAGCTGACGCCGGCAGGCGATATCAACGGCGCCTTCCACGGTCTGGCCAAGACCTTCCGCCCCGACGTCGATACTGGCGACGCGCTGGCCGAAGACGTGATGCGGCCGAGAGGATTATGAGCGCGCCGCGAGAGGCGAGCCTTCCCACGCAAATCGTTTACTTGGTCCGGCCATTGGAAACAGGCGATCTACCATGACAGTCACTTATCAGCCGATTTTGGTGCTTCTCTCCGTGGGCGTGGCGATCCTGGGATCGCTCACCGCGCTGGCGCTTACCGCATTATCGAATACCGAAAAGACCACTGCGGGGCAGCAGACCTTCGCATTGGTCAGCGGTGGCCTGATCATGGGCGCCACGATCTGGTCGATGCATTTCGTGGCGATGATGGCGGTCGATTTCCCGGTGATCGTGACCTACAACGCGGCCGAAACATTCAGTTCGATAGCCATCGCAATCGGCGCCACTGGAATCGGCCTCTGCCTGGCCGTCAGCCGCCCGTTCGGGTGGCTCAGCATTCCGTTGGGCGGTGTTCTCATGGGCCTCGGCATCGCCGGCATGCACTATCTCGGCATGACCGCGATACAGGGCTGCGGTCTCGACTACGATCACCAGCTGGTCGCGGCCTCGATCGGAATTGCCATTGTCGCGTCAACGGCGGCGCTGTGGTTCGCCTTCTACAAGCGCAATGTTTGGATGACCGTCGCGGGCGGGGTCGTGCAAGGGCTGGCCATCACTTCGATGCACTATACGGCGATGGCCGCAACGTACTTTGTGCCCATGGGAGCCGAAGTGCAGATAAGTGCACCGCTCATGAGCCAAAGCCTGATGGCGTACATGATCGCGTGCGGCATCGCTCTCATGTCCGCCGTGAACCTGGCATTCGTCGCGTTGACGGCGAAGGAGACCGCCTGAGGCGGGCCTGCACAGGTCATCCCGGCCTTGATGATTTGAGCGCATAGCGCGAGATCATCGAGAGCCGGGACCTCGAGACGACTGCGGATGAGGTCCCGGACAGTCTCGGCGCAGGCGCCTCGGCTTCCGGTACATGCTGGAAGCATGCCTCCGGCATTCGACCGGTCAGGAAGGTCAATCCGCCAGCAGGGCGTCGAGCTTGCCGTCGCGCTCCAGGGCGTGCAGGTCGTCGCTGCCGCCGACGTGGGTGTCGCCGATCCAGATCTGCGGCACGGTCCGGCGGCCACCCGACTTTTCCATCAGGGCGTCGCGCGCCTCCCAGTCGCCGCCGACGTCGATCTCCTCGAACGCGGCGCCCTTCCTGGCCAGCAGGCGCTTGGCCATGATGCAGTAGGGACAGAAGGGGGTGGTGTAGATGGTGACGGGTTTCATGGAGCTGCAACGCAAGTGCGGGCGGGGACAATAGCGTAAACGCGATATGGGCGCAGCGGCGCTGCCGAGAAGGGCATTCGTTGCCGCTGGGCTGCTCGGCGTGGGCGCGGGGCTGGGACCCGGCGTGCTGCGGGGGCTGCGCATTCACGGCCGGGATGACAGAGATGGACGCAAGCCGATGGGGCACATTGCATAACGGGGTCGGGTCGATAGAGTGACGCCATGCGAATTCTCCTCACCAACGACGACGGCATCGATTCCCCCGGCCTGCACGCGCTGCGCCAGATCGCGGGCGAGCTCAGCGACGATGTTTGGGTGGTGGCGCCCGAGACCAACCAGTCGGGCGCCAGCCATTCGCTGTCGCTGCACGAGCCGCTGCGCATGCGCCAGCTCGACGAGCGCGCCTATGCGGTGCGCGGCACGCCCACCGACAGCGTCATCATGGGCGTGCGCCACTTGCTGCAGCGACAAGCTGCCGAACCTGGTGCTGTCGGGCGTCAACCGCGGCGCCAACATGGCCGAGGATGTGACGTACTCGGGGACGATCGCGGGCGCGTTCGAGGGGACCATCCTCGGCATCCCCTCGATGGCGCTGTCGCAGGCCTACGGCATCGAGTCGGCCAAGAGCCTGCGCTGGCAGACGGCGATCGCGCACGGGCCGGGCCTGATCCGCAAGCTGCTGGCGGTCGAGTGGGCGCCGTCGACGGTGATGAACATCAACTTTCCCGATCGCGAGCCCGCGGAAGTGGCGGGCGTGTCGGTGACCACGCAGGGCCGCCGCGATCCGGGCCTGCTGGCCATCGACGAGCGGCAGGACACCTGGGGCAATCCCTACTACTGGCTGGCCTTCGAGCGGCGGCGCTCGAGCACCCAGGAAGGCACCGACCTGTGGGCGGTCTACTCGGGGCGCATCTCGGTGACGCCGCTGTGCCTCGACCTCACGTACCAGGCCATGCGCGAGAAACTCGAGCGCGCGTTGGGAGCAGTAGCGAGTAGCGAGTAGCGAGTGGCGTGCTCTGCGGCGACGCCAGAGCTTGCCTGCGCTGGGCGCATTCACCAATGACCTGGAACCAGCCGATAAGCGTCACTGCCTCGGCTTGACAGGTCTGGCCAAGGCCGCGACTACTCCCGAGCAATCAGCATCGGCCAGGTCATGCCCGCGCGACTGTTCGTCAACAGAATTCCTCCCCAGCGCATTCGCACTTTTCTCGTCCTGTTCGGGGTCGCGCTTACGCTGCCGTTGCTCGCCATCGCCTTGCTCGCCTTCCGTCAGATGACCCACCTGGAAGAGCAAGAGCTGGAGCGGCGCGTGCAGCAGGTCGCGCTCGATCTTGGCGGTGACATCGACCGTGAGCTTGACCGTGCCATGGTCAGCCTGGAGACCTTGGCGACGTCTCCGCTGCTGGCCCAAGGCGACTACGCAGCTTTCTACGAGCAGGCTGCACGGGCCATCAATCCCGACAGGGCAGGCATAATCCTGGTCGACGCATCGATGCAGCAGCTGCTCAACACGCGAGCGCCGTTCGGCCCCGTGTTGCCTCCCACCTCCGACCCTGAGACCGCGCGCCGGGTGTTCGCGACCAAGCAGCGCCAGGTGTCGGATGTGTTCGTGGGCGTGGTGTCGCGGCGGCCCGTGATCAACGTCGAAGTGCCGGTCTGGAAAGGGGAGACCGTCCGCTATGTGCTGATCATGGCGCTCGACGCGACCCGCTTCGAACAGGTGCTCAAGGAACAGCAGCTGGAGGAAGGCTGGATCACCGGCATCACCGACAGGAAGGGCATCATCCTGACCAGGTCGGAACGCCATGAGGACTTCGTCGGCAAGCCGTTGCCGAAGGAGCTGCTGGACGCCAGCCGCGCCGCCAAGGGCGTGTTTCGGGCGACCAACGTAGCCGGCGTCGAGATCATGCGCGCAACGGTGCGCTCCCGGGTCGCCGGCTGGCTGGTGTCGGCCACCGTGCCCGCCGCGCTCGCCAACGCGACAAGAGACCAGGCGCGCGCCTTTGGTGGTGCGATGGTTGCGACCGCGCTGTTGCTTGGTGGGGCGCTTGCCTATCTGTTCGGCGCCTTCATGGCGCGACCGCTCGATGCCGCGACGGCTCGCTGCGGCCAACATCGGTCAGGGCGAGATGGTCGAGCCGCTGCAGTCGCCGTTGCAGGAGGCCAACGCCGTAACAAACGCGATGAGCGCGGCGGCACAGGAGCTGCGACTGCGCGGGGAGCACGCGCAATTTCTGATGCGCGAGCTGGCGCATCGCGCCAAGAACCAGCTTGCCGTCGTGAGAGGCATGGCGCAGCAGACCGCGCGCCAAAGCGTGAGCGTCGAGCAATTCGTGACGCAGTTCAGCCAGCGCATCCAAGGCCTCGCCGAATCGCAAGATCTCATGCTACGCCAGAACTGGCAGGGGGCGTGGCTCGCCGATCTGGTGCGCGCGCACCTCGACCTGTTCGGCGCCGTGGCGCGCGCCCACATCAAAGGCCCCGAGCTGTTCCTGAGCGCCGATGCGGTGCAGAATATCGGTTTCGCCCTGCACGAGCTTGCCACCAATGCGTCCAAGCACGGTGCCATCTCTGCGCCGGGTGGCAGCATCGGGGTGACTTGGTATGGCCCGGATGCAGACGGGCGCGTCCATCTCGATTGGAAGGAGCGTGGCGGGCCTGCGGTCGAGACACCCTCGCGCCACGGTTTTGGGTATCTGGTGGTCACCAAGCTGGTCGCGCAGGGGCTGGAAGGCAATGCGCAGCTCGATTTCGAGCCTGACGGCGTGCACTGGCGGATGGACTTTCCCAAGAGTTTTGTGATCTCTGAACCTGAAACGAAGATATCGACGCCATGATGCAATTGCAGACCTATACCAACCCCACCAAGCTGTGGCTGGCCGCCGCCGCCGCGCAAGGTGACGAGCCCGAGCAGCGGCCGAAGGCTCGGAAGAGACCGAGGCACGGTCTCTGCGCATTCTCATCGTCGAGGACGAGTTCTTCATCTCACTCGACACCAAGGCGCTGCTCAAGGGCTTGGGTCACACCGTCGTTGCGATTGCCGTGTCGGCGGACGAGGCCGTGCGCATGGCGGAGAAAGAGCGGCCCGATCTGGTGCTGATGGATATTCGCCTGATCGGCGCCCGCGATGGCATCGATGCGGCGGCCGAGATCCAACGGCGCTTTTCCATTCCCAGCATTTTCGTGACGGCCAACACCGATGCGGTCACGCGGGGCCGTGCGCAGGCCCTTGCGCCGATTGCGTTCCTGGAGAAGCCGCTGACCGAGCCGCGCCTGCGTGCTGGGCTGATGGCGCTTAGCGGCAAGTAGGCACGAATTGCCGCCAGCCAGCCGATTCATCTTCGCCCAATTCGCCACTGATTCCGCTAGGCCCTTTCCGGATTTGGTCGAACCGGAATGCACGGCAAACCTGTCATCCTCGGGCTTGCCTGCCCTCGGACTCGTTCCGGGGTACCAGGATCCAGTCATCCACAAGCACCTGAGCAAGTTATGATGGATGGTCGGGCCAAGCCCGACCATGACACGTGAACTCCCACGGCGATTTCGTCAGAACCGGAAGGGCGCTACACTCCGTTCCGTTCCCTTCTTGGCTTGGAGACGCACGTGAACCTGCGGCAGCTCAAGTATTTCGTGAGCGTTGTGGAAGCTGGCAACATGACTCGTGCCGCCGAGCAGCTTCACGTCGCACAGACGGCGCTCGGCATGCAGATCCGCCAGATGGAGGAGGACCTGGGCGTGGCGCTTCTTACCCGCCACTCACGCGGCGTGGAGCCAACGAAGGCTGGAACCATCCTGCACGCCCGGGCACTCGCGGTGCTCAAGTCGGTCGAGGAACTGCGCGAAGAGGTGTCGGCGGCTGATCGAGAGGAGAGCGAAACGATAAGGCTCGGGACGACCCCGGCGCTCATGCTGATGGTCGGTCCCGATCTCATCGTCCATGTGCGCGAGCATCTCCCCCAGGTGTTGCTTAGCCTTGTCGAGGAAATGAGCCACGTCCTCGTCGAAACGTTGGCCCGAGGAGAACTTGATTTCATCCTTTGCTATGACGTCCCAGACCTGCCGCACCTGTCCCGCACGGCCCTCCTGCAGGATGATCTCATGCTCGTGACGCTTCCGGGGCCAAGCAAAGGCGCGCCGGTCGCGTTCGTCGATGCTCTCGAGGAAAGCCTTGCCATGCCGGAGCCAGGCGACACCGTGCGCAGCGCGGTGACACGCGCCGCACGCGAGCTTGGGCTCGAATTGAAGATCGGCTACGAGGTGCGCTCCATTTCCGCCATGAAGAACCTGGTGATCCGGGGCGCTGCGGCAAGCATCCTGCCCTACGCGTCGGTCATCGAGGAAGTGCGCGCCGGCAAGCTGGAGGCACGACCGATCACCATGCCGGCCATCAGGCGCACGCTGTTTGTTGCCTCCTCGAACCGGCGCGGCCCGTTCCGCAACGAGGCAGGTTTGACCGGCGCCATCCGGTCATCCTTGAAGGGGCTGACGGACGCGCTTGGCCCCCTGGCCCATCCACTGTGGGTGCGTACGGCCTGAGCGCGCGGAATTTCCGCGCGCTGCTCGCAGCCGATCATGTTGGACGGGCGGCGGCCAAATCTCCTCTATGTCCGGTGCGAGCGCCGCGGGTCACGAGGCGCTGTGCCCAACGATGCACTGGAGCCTTGCAAATGCCGATGATCAAGCCTGCCTGTATCGGGTTGTCCGCAGCAATGATTTTGGGAGTGGCCCTGTTCGCAGGCGCCGCGTTGGCTGAAGGCGTCAGCGTCTATCAGGCAACGCTCGCCGAAGCCGATGCCAAGACGCCCGAGGTCAGCACGGAGCAAATGCGACGCATCATGGCCGACCGCAGCGCCCTCATCCTCGACACGCGTTCGCGCGCCGAGTTCGTGGCCGGCCATATTCCCGGCGCGCACAACCTGGACGCACCACCATCCGCGCATGTGGCCGCCGTGGAGCGGCTGGTGAGCGGGGAAAAAAGCAAGGCCCTGCTGCTCTACTGCAATGGCCCGTATTGCCAGGCCAGCCGCCGTTTGGCCGAACAATTGGTGGCCGCCGGGTTCACCAATGTGCGACGGTATCAGCTAGGCATCCCCGTCTGGCGGGCACTGGGTGGGCCGACCGAGATCGAGTTGGACGGCATCGTGCGCATCTTCAAGGCCGACCAGACTGCTGTCTACTTCGACGCCCGCTCTGCCGACGATTACGCGAAGGGAAGCATTGCAGGTGCTCACAATGTGCCGGCTGACAAGCTGGCATCGGGTGGGTTGAAGCTGGCGCCGCTGCCGGAAGACGATTTCAACCGGCGCATCGTGCTGTTCGGCACAGATGGCGCGCAAGCGCGCAAGCTGGCGGACGCGTTGCGCGAAAGGCCCTGGCACAACGTCACCTATTACGCCGGTACGTTCGAGCAGCTGGCGGCGGCCATCGGGACGAAGTAGGGCTTAGAGGACGAGTGGTGCGACGCTTTCGGTTGATACCGCGGGTTGTCATGGTCGGGCTTGTCCCGACCATCCAGCCATCAGCTGGCTCCGGAGTGCGCTGGAAGGTGGATCCTCGGGACCCACGGCCTGCGCCGAGGGCAGGCAAGCCCGAGGATGACACCGGGTAGCATCTGTTGGCGACAGACCACGAGGGAACTGGAGAGCGATGCGTCATCTTTGGATGACTCAGGCCTGTTTCGGTCTCTTGTCACTGGCGGCAGCGATTGCATCTGGACTGTATCCCTGCGACCGGGCAGGAGCCCTATCCCTCTCGCCATGTTCGCATCATCACGACTGCCGGAACCGGCACCAGCCCCGACGTGGTGGTGCGCATCATCGCCGAGCAGCTTTCCCGCGACTGGGGTCAGCAGGTCGTCGTCGAAAACAACGGCACAGGAGGCGGCCTCGTAGCGGCACAACAGGCGGCCGCTGCGGCGCCGGACGGCTACACGCTGCTACTGGCGTCGGCGTCCGCCTTTACGGTGCTGCCGATCCGGCATGAACATGCGCCCACGGTGGTTGGTCGCGACCTGAAGCCGATCGCCTTCCTCGGCGAGCTGCCAATGGCCTACGCGGTCAGCGCCAAGCTGGGCGTGAGATCAGTCAAGGAATTGATCGAGCTGTCGAAGCGGGAACCCGAGAAGATCTTCTATGCCGCCAATGCCACGGGCACCTTGCCGCACATGGCCGGCGAACATTTCAAATCGCGTGCCGGCGCGTCCCTGACGTTCGTCCCCTATCGCGGCACCGCCGACGCGTTGGCGGGTGTTCTGTCCGGCCAGATCAATGCGATCGTCGAGAACTATGTGACCCTGGCCGGAACAATTCAATCGGGAGACCTTGTCCTGCTGGCGTTCTCGTCCAAAGACCGCCTGCCGAATTTCCCGGATGTGCCGACGGTCGGCGAGACGCTGCCCGGGTTCGTTGCCATCGGCTGGGCAGCCCTCTCCGCGCCTGCCGGTGTATCCGATGCAATTGTGCAGAAGATCAATGCCGACGTGCGCAGGATCTTCGACAAGCCCGATGTCAGGCAGCGATTGATCGATCTGGGCAATTATCCTGCCAGCATGTCGACCACCGAACTCGCCCGGTTCATCCAGCAGGAACAGGAGCAATGGAGCCCCGTAGTTCGCGGCATCCTTGCTCAGGCCGCAGCAGCGCAGAGCAGGGACAAGAGATAGCAAGAGATTTCGACGGAAGCGAACACGACAGCCGCGTCGGCCGCGTCGAATTGCTGCGAGCGAGCGTGTTCGGGGTTACGCGCTTGAACGCGCTAACCCAACCTACACCACGATGCGCCCAAGTCGCGGTGCGGCCAAGCCTTCGCCGCGAAGCCCTCACAATCGCCGACTAATCCTCAGGAGCGGGAAAACGAGGCAAGGCATCCTCGCCGGGGCCAAGTACGAGCGGGATCCAGGTTCGTTAACGGAGCCTTAACCATTTAACCGTTAATGATTCGTGGGAGTACGAGGTGTGCCCAATGACAAGTGTACAGCGTAATCGCACGACCCATCCACCGCCGGCGTCACGCCATGTGGCGCAAGGCTTTTTCGCCGCCGCGCTGGCCATGCTCGGCGGCTGCAGCGCCGACGTGACGCGCTTCGATTTTCCAGCCTTTAACCTTACCGAGAGTGGCAGCAATACCCAGACCGGGTCGCTGCCGAGGGCCGGCTATGAGCCGTCGCTCGCCCAGCGCGGTCCCGGTCCGTATGACGGTCCGCGTGGCGCAGGCGTCGGCGGATACCAGCCGACGCAGCCCTATCCGTCTCAGGGCCAACGGCGTATCAGGGCGCGCGCGGGCAGCCGTCCACCGGCGCGACCGAGCTGCCGCCGATCCCGGAGCGTGCGCTCGCCCGAGCGTTACGCCGGGCGTACGCCGGACCGTGTGCCAGACCGTGTACCTGAGCGGGCAGCGGCGCCCGAGCGGCGCTACGAGGCGCAGCGCCCGTCCGCCAGCGGCGACACGATCGAGGTGCAGCCGGGCGATACCCTGTTTGGGATCGCCAAGCGGCACGGCGTGCAGGTCGGCACGCTGATCGAGGTGAACGGTATGGCGAACGGTACGTCCATCAAGCCGGGCCAGCGTCTGGTGCTGCCCGCGGGGGCAACGCCGGCCCGCACCGAGACGCGTACGCCGGTCGCCAGCCGACCCGCGACGCAGCCTGATCCAGCAGCCGATCCAAACGGGCGCCATCGATACGCCCGGCTGGGACGGCCGCTACACCCTGCAGCCGGGCGACTTGCTCTACAACATCGCCCGCCAGCATCGCACCACGCTGGCCGACCTGCAGCGCGTCAACGCGCATCACGGACGTGACCAAGGTGCGCGCCGGCACGGTTCTGCAGGTGCCGGGCAACGGCACTCCGGGCGGCAGCGGGCCGCTCGCCGAGCGCACGCCCGAGCCCGCCCCGTCGCGCACGCCGGCGCAGACCAATCAGGGACCGCGCGTCATCCAGCTCCCGGACGCGGCCAGCGGCCAGGCACGGACCGGCAGCGGCGCGGCGAGCGAACCCGCACGGATCGCCTCGCGCGGCGACACCGCGACCGACGCATCCCCCGGACGGAACCGACACGGCACGGCCAAGTTCCGCTGGCCGGTCACCGGCGGACGCATGGTCGGCAACTTCGGCAAGCGGCCCGACGGCACCCACAACGACGGCATCAACCTCGCCGTACCGCTCGGCACCGAGGTGCGCGCTGCCGACGGCGGCCGGGTCGCATATGCCGGCAACGAGCTGAAGGGCTACGGCAACCTGGTCCTGATCCGCCACGACAACGGCTGGGTCACGGCCTACGCACACGGCGACGAGCTGCTGGTCAAGCGCGACGACGTGGTGCGCAAGGGCCAGGTGATCGCGCGCGCCGGCAAAACCGGCACCGTCGATCAGCCGCAGGTGCATTTCGAGCTGCGCCAGGGCGCCAAGCCGGTCGATCCGCTGCCCTACATGGAGCGCAACTGAGCGCTCGCATCTGCCATACTGGCATGGCATCCCGGCCTGAGCCCGCCTCAGCGCCGGGATTGCCGCGCCTTGCGCTGCGGCGTCGATAACCTCTTCGCGTGCGGCGTCATCACCGAGGTGTGCGTCAACACCACCGTGCGCGAGGCCAACGACCGCGGCTACCGCTGTGTCGTGCTCTCCGACAGCTGCGCCTCCTACTTCCCGCACTTTCATGAAGCGGGCCTGGCCATGATCACGGCGCAAGGCGGCATCTTCGGCTGGGTGTCGGCGTCGCCACAGGTGCTTGCTTCGCTCGCGTGATGATCGAGCCGCCCGCATTCGCGCCAAATTCTTGCTGTTGGTTCCAGAAATTCCTTTGTGTCTCTTGGCCCAGCCTTAGCGATGCCGAGCCCGTCGTCATTGACGGGTCATGCACAGTTGATCAATTGCCTCTCGCATAGAGCGGTGAGTTGGGGTGTGGATGGAGTTGGAAAAAGCAAGTGTCGTGGCCGTTGTGGTGGCCCACGACAGCGCAAAATGGCTGCCTCGGTGCATCGCAGCCTTGGTTCGCGACGTGCCCGTTGTGGTCGTAGACAATGGGTCCAGCGACGGTTCCGTGGCTTGCGCGCAAAGGGCTGGCGCTCACGTCATCCTCAATACTCAGAACGAAGGTTACGGCAGGGCGAACAACCAGGGCGTTCGAGCAGCCAAGATGGCCGAGTGGTGTTTGGTCATAAACCCTGATGCCGTCGTGGACAGGGACTGCCTGTCCATCCTGCTGGAAGCCGCCAGGCAGCATCCCAATGCGGCGGTTCTCGCTCCTCGCCTGGTAGAGCCGGACGGCCGCCACTTCGTGCACAGCAAGTCTGTGCTGTCGGATGCGGCGTCGACCCATGCTCAGGCGGAGGATATGCCTGATGATCACCAGCTCGTCCCGTTCGTTTCGGGTGCTTGCTTCCTGGTGAAGCGCAGTGCCTTTCTTTCTGTGGGCGGATTCGACGAGCGGATTTTCCTTTTCTACGAGGACGACGATCTCTGTTTGCGGCTGCGGGAAGCCGGCTTCGAGTTGCTGCTGGTGGGCGATGCCGTGGCACGTCATGCGCGCGGTACATCGACCGCACCTCGCCCTGGACACATCTTTCGCAACCGTTGGCATCAGGCCTGGTCGAGGTCCTACGTGTGCCGGAAACACGGAGTCCGCGACGACGGTCGCATGGTCGCTGATCCGCAACGGACTGAAGCTCATCGGCGGTGCTGCCGACCCTGAATCGCCGACGTATTGAACGCTACGCGGGATCAGCCGCGGGAGCCTGGGCCAGGTTGCGCAACAGGTCCGCCCTTGAACGTGAACGTCTGCCGCCGACGAGCATGGATCAGCGGCCAACGCGTGCGCTCTCACTCAGGCGTCGGGGAGTGCAAACCTAGCGGCTGCGCCTACCGCCGGAAATAGAACGGCTGGGCGGGCAGCGAGCCGTAGGTGTAGGGCTCCTGCTGCTTGGCGGTCGTGGTCAGCACGTCGTCGCGCACCTTGCGGAACAGCAGGCTGATCTCCAGGCCCTGCTCGCGCATGTGGCGCGCCAGCGCGTCGGCGTAGGGGCTGTTGGGACTGCCGCCTTCGCCATCGAGTGCCGTGGTGCCGTCGCGCGCGGCATAGGCGACCAGCACGCCGGTCTCCGGCTCGATGGCGGTCAGGCCGCTGCCGACCGAGCGCGTGCGGCCGGTGCCGCGCATGCGCGGCACGAACGGATTGTTGCGGCAGGCGTCCAGGATGACGAGCTGCAGCTTGCTGGCGCTGGTGACCTTGCTCATCACCCGCGACAGCGGCACGGCTTCGTCCTCCACGTGCGCCTGCTGCTCGAGCTTGGCGTCGACCGGAATGAGGTAGTTGGCGCCGCCCACCTCGATGCCGTGGCCGGCAAAGTAGATCACCGCCCAGTCCGAGCCGACGGCGAGGTCGCCGAACTCCTTCAAGGCCCTGCCGAGCGTGGACAGGTCGGCGTCGTACAGCTCGCGCACGTCGTTGAAGCCGCTCTCGCGCAGCGATTGCGGCGAGCAGCTTGGCGTCGCTCGCCGGATTGCGCAGCGCCGGCGCATGCGCATACCGGCCGTTGCCGACCACCAGGGCGACGCGCCGCTCGGGCTGCGCCTTCGCTCCTGCCCCGCGGTCCGCGATGATCTGCGTCAGGCGGGCAACGCCGCGCGCGCCGTTGGCCTTGGCGCGCCCATCCTCGTCGAAGTTGGCACGCGGCACGCCCTGCGCGGCCGCCTTCAGGTCGGCCAGCGCCAGCGCCAGCTCGCCCTTCTCCTCGTAGGCGCGAGCCCGGTTGGTATAGGCAAGCAGGTACTGCGGGTCGGCGCGCAGCGTCGCGCTGAAGCCGGCGATCGCGTCATCCAGCTGGCCGCGGCGCGCAGACACCAGCGCGCGATTGTTCAATGCGTGCGCGCTGCGCGGATTGATCTGCAGGGCCGCCTCGAAGTCGCTCGCCGCTGCGTCGAGGTCGCCCTTGCGCAGCTGGATGAGGCCGCGATCGTTGAAGGCTTTGCCGGAGCGGGGGTTGAGGCGCAGTATTTCCGTCAGGTCGGCGACGGCCGGATCGTACAGGCCGCGCTGCGCGTAGGCGTTGCCGCGCGCGCCCAGCGTCGCGAGGTCCTTCGGATCGAGCTTGAGCGCCTCGTCGAAATCGAAGGTGGCGAGCTCGTGCAGGGCCTTCTTATTGTAGGTGATGCCGCGGTTGCGGTAGGCGACGACGCGCTAGGCGGAAGACGATTTCGCATCCTCCAGCACGCGCGTGCAGGCGGCAATCTTGCGGTCGGGCGAGCTTTCTCCCGAGCAATCGCGGCGGTCGGCGTCGCTGGCAGCGAAGGCCGGGTTGGAAATCGCCAGCAAGCAAAACAACAGGGCGGCAGCGCGCAGCATGAAACCCTCCCCATGGCAATACGAGGCGGGCCCACGTTAGCGGCAAATCCTGGCGACCCCAAGTCCGGTTGCTGCCAGAATGTTCAGCTTTGCGTTCAGCCGTTCTACAGGTGGCTTTGAGCTGCTGGCCGAGCCGGCCGACCGGATCGCTGGCAGTGTATTGCCGCACTGGGCTTATGCGATCCAACCGGTAGCGAGCGCGCTCGCCCAGACGGGCATGCCCCTGCTCCGCGCCATCTCGGCAGCGGCTGCATGGTCGTACGGCACGTAGCGGATTGCCGCGGACCAAACGGCGCGCGTTACGCTCCAGTATGGCGTAGCACGCATCAGGCGTGCCGACCTCCACCTTATAGGGAATCGGCGACTGCCCATCGTAGCCGGGCAAGCCGACGCTGCCGGGGTTGACGATCATCCGGCCATCCCGAAGTCGCACCACTCGCGGAATGTGCGTGTGCCCGCAGAGAATGAGCGAGGCGTCGATGCTGCCGACCTGGGCCTCGATGGCGTCGATTGGGCTCGGACGCACGGAGCCGTCGGTGGCAACGTAATCGAGCCAGAACGCTGCATCGTCCCCCGGCGTCGCATGACAGAGGAACACTTCGTTGCGATAGACAAGTGTCGGCGGCATGCCGGCAAGCCAGTCAAAGTGCTCGCGCTTGAGCTGAAGGTAGTCACCGCGAGACGAGCCACCCGCCTGATAAAGTTCGACGAGACGTCGGTCCTGATCCCCTAGAACGGATGGAAAATTGTGCTCGATGAGCAGGTCCGCCGTGCGCGAAGCCTCGAGTGGGCCGCTGAGGTGATCACCGAGGTTGACGACTTCCGTAATACCCTGGGCGGCGATGTCCTCGAGCACTGCCTCGAGTGCGAGAGAATTTCCGTGCACGTCCGCGATTGCGGCAAATCTCATTGGTCCAACCCCCTCTCAGGGATGGTCGTTCAGCTCTTCAGCTGCTGGCCCAGCCGGCCGGCCAGGTCCTGGATGAACTGCCAGGCGACGCGGCCCGAGCGCGCGCCGCGCGTCATCGACCATTCCAGCGCGTCACGCACCAGCGCCTCGTCCTTGATCTTCAGGCCGTGGTGGGCCGCATAGCTGCGCACCATGGCGAGGTAGTCGTCCTGGGTGGCGTTGTGGAAGCCGAGCCAGAGGCCGAAGCGGTCCGACAGCGACACCTTCTCCTCGACCGCCTCGGACGGATTGATGGCGGTCGAGCGCTCGTTCTCCATCATGTCGCGCGGCATCAGGTGGCGGCGGTTGGAGGTGGCGTAGAACAGCACGTTCTCCGGCCGGCCCTCGATGCCGCCTTCCAGCACCGCCTTCAGCGACTTGTAGGAGGTGTCGTCCTTGTCGAAGGAGAGGTCGTCGCAGAACACGATGAAGCAGGCGCCGCTGGCGCGCATGTGCGCGAGGCAGGCCGGCAGCGAGGCAATGTCCTCGCGGTGGATCTCGACCAGCTTTACCTGCGGGCGGCCTTTGTCCTTGGCGGCCTCGCCGCACACCTCGGCATGCGCCGCCTTGACGAGGGAGGACTTGCCCATGCCGCGCGCGCCCCACAGCAGGGCGTTGTTGGCCGGCAGGCCGCGCGCGAAGCGACGCGTGTTCTCCAACAGCTGCTCGGCCGCCCGGTCGATGCCTTTCAGCAGGCTGAGCGGCTGGCGGTTGATGTGGGGCACCGCCAGGAACGCCTCCGGCTTGGCCTGCCACACGAACGCTTCCGCAGCCGCGAAATCGAGCTTGGCGGCAGCCGGCGGAGCGATCCGCTCCAGGGCGGCGGCGAGCCTGTCCAGGCGGGCCAGGATGTCCTTCTCGTTACTCATTGTCGCAGAGGGTCTCGGGAGTGGGGGAGGGCCATTTAGCCCGGGTTCTATAGACGACTGCGGGCCCCGCGTCACCGACCGCCTAATCTGTTGCAAACGGGGGCCATGACACTATATTCCGCCTCAAAATCGAGGGAGCGGGGCCGAGGGCCGAAGCCGCTCTCGTTAGCCTTGTCTTCCGTCCGAGCCCGAGGAACCGACCCATGTTCATCTCCCCTGCTTATGCCCAGAGCCCTGGGGGCGGGAGCGATTTCATGCTTCAGCTGGTGCCGATCCTGCTGATGTTCGTGATCTTCTATTTCCTGCTGCTGCGTCCGCAGCAGCAGCGGGTCAAGCAGCACCGGGAGATGGTCGCCAACATTCGCCGCGGCGATACGGTCGTCACCGGCGGCGGCATCGTCGGCAAGGTTACCAAGGTGCGCGACGACAACGAGATCGAAGTCGAGATCGCCGAGAACACGCGCGTGCGCGTGCTCAAGGGCACGGTCACCGAGGTCCGCGTCAAGGGCGAGCCGGTCAAAGAGAGCGCATAGCAGGGCGGGCGGCGCATCTGGCCGCCGCACCTGCAACCTGAGAGTTGAGCCGAATGCTGCATTTCAGCCGCTGGAAGATCATAGCCACGCTTTTGACGTGTCTCGCCGGCGTGCTGTTCACGTTGCCCAACTTCTTCTCCAAGGAGACGGTGCAGAGCTGGCCGGCATGGGTGCCGCACCAGCAGCTCAATCTCGGCCTCGACCTCAGGGGCGGCGCGCATCTCCTGCTGTCGATGGAGACCGAGGACGTCCGCAAGGATTGGCTCGAGACCCTGCGCGATGACGCCCGCAACCGGCTGCGCAACGTCAAGATCGTCACCAGCGGCCTGGGCATCGCCAACCGGGCCGTGCAGGTGCGCCTCGCCAAGCCCGAGGACGCCGACGCCGCCATGAAGGAGCTGCGCGGCATGGTGCAGCCGATCGGCAGCGCCCTGATCGGCACCAGCTCCAACGATATCGACATCCAGAAGGGTGAAGGCGGCGTCATCACCATAACGCCGACCGAGCCAGGCCTGCAGCAGCGCATCAGCAATGCGGTCAGCGCCGCCATCGAGACCGTGCGCCGCCGCGTCGACGCGATGGGCACGGCCGAGGCCAACATCGTCCGGCAGGGCACCAGCCGCATCCTCGTGCAGGTGCCGGGCCTGCAGGATACCTCCGAGCTCAAGAAGCTGCTGGGCGAGACGGCGCGCCTGAGCTTCCACGAGGTGCACGGCAGCATGTCGGCCGAGGAGGCCAAGCAGACCAGGGTGCCGGCCGGCTTCAAGATCTACGAGAGCGGCGCATCGGACGAAGGCGCGCAGCTGCTGCGCGAGACCCCGGTGGTGCGCGGCGACGAGCTGGTCGATTCGCAGCCGGCCTTCGACCAGCAGACCAACGAGCCGATCATCAGCTTCCGCTTCAACAACTCGGGCGCCCGCAAGTTCGGCACGTTCACCCGGGCCAACGTCGGCCGGCCGTTCGCCATCGTGCTCGACGACAAGGTGATCTCGGCCCCCGTGATCCGCGACCAGATCCTGGGCGGCTCCGGCCAGATCAGCGGCAGCTTCACGGTCGAGACCGCCAACAAGCTCGCCATCCAGCTGCGCTCCGGCGCCCTGCCGGCCAAGCTGACCATCGTCGAGGAGCGCACCGTCGGTCCCTCGCTCGGCGCCGACTCGATCGAGGCCGGCAAGCTCGCCGGCATCATCGGCGGCATCGCCACCATCGTTCTGACCGTACTGGCCTACGGCACCTTCGGCATCTTCGCCTGCGTGGGCCTGATCGTGCACGGCCTGCTCACGGTCGCCCTGATGACGGTCCTGGGCTCGGCCCTGACGCTGCCCGGCATCGCCGGCCTGGTGCTCGGCATCGCCATGGCGGTCGACGCCAACGTGCTGATCTACGAGCGCATCCGCGAGGAGCTGCGCGCCGGCAAGACGGCGATCGCGGCCATCGACGCGGGCTTCACGCGCGCCTTCATCACCATCGCCGACTCCCAGCTCACCACGCTGGCGTGCGCCGCCGTGATGTTCTGGCTGGGGTCGGGACCGATCCGCGGCTTCGCCGTGACGCTGTCGATCGGCATCTGCACGTCGATCTTCGCATCCGTCACGGTGGTGCGCCTGCTGATCTCCTTCTGGCTGCGCTCGGAGACCAAGACCCGCCGAGTCATCGAGGTGCCGGTGTAGCCATGAAGCTCATTCCCAATTTCAAAGGCTACGACTTCTTCCCGCACGATCTGCGGCTGCCCTTCATGCGCTACAAGGGCGCGGCGCTGATAGCTTCGGTCGTCGCCATGGCGCTGTCGTTTCTGTTGTTCTTCACCATGGGCTTCAACTACGGCGTCGACTTCAAGGGCGGCTCCATGGTCGAGGTGCAGTCGACCACCGGCCCAGCCGACATCGCCCAGCTGCGCGACAAGCTCGGCAGGCTCGGCCTCGGCGCCGTGCAGATCCAGCAGTTCGGCGCGCCCACCGACGTGCTGATCCGGGTCGAGCAGCAGCCCGGCCCCGAGGGCGCGCAACAGGTGGCGCTGCAGAAGGTGGTCGAAGCGCTCGGCAACAGCTACGTGCAGCGGCGCGTCGAGGTGGTGGGACCGGCCGTGTCGAGCGAGCTCAGGATGACCGGCATCATTGCCGTGTTCGTCGGCCTGCTGGCCATCAGTGCCTACGTGTGGTTCCGCTTCGAATGGCAGTTCGCGGTCGGCGTGGTGGTATCGCTGCTGCACGACGTGCTGCTGGTGGCCGGCATCTTCTCGCTGTTCCAGTTCGAGTTCGACCTGTCGATCGTGGCGGCGCTGCTGACCATCCTCGGCTACTCCGTCAACGATTCCGTGGTGGTCTCCGACCGCATCCGCGAGAACCTGCGCAAGTACAAGCGCATGGAGCTGGACGAGCTGCTCAACACCTCGATCAACGAGACGCTGTCGCGCACCATCCTGACCGGCGTCACGGCCATCGTGGTGCTGATCTCGCTCTACATCTTCGGCGGCGAGGTGATCCGCAACTTCAACCTTGCCATGCTGCTGGGCGTGCTGATCGGCACCTACTCGTCGGTCTTCATCGCCGCGCCGCTGCTCGGCTTCCTCGGCGTCAAGCGCGAGTGGACCGGCGGTCAGGTCGCCAAGTCCTCCAAGGCCGCCGCCGCCGCCAAGCCGCAGGGCGCGGCCAACGTGGCCCTAAATGAGCCTAGTGTCCCGATTGCGAAGTTCGCCAGTGTTGGAGGCTGGGTTCGGGAGCGAACTTCGCAATCATAAGGGACACTAGAAACATAGATTTCTTGTGTGATTCAGATCGAGAAATTCGCTCACACCATGCCGAAACTCCGGCGAATTTCTCGATCATCACACAAGCATCGGCGCGCTATCCCGGGCGGGCGCCGATCGATGCTTACGGCAATGGCGGGTTCCGGTTCGCGGACATGAGCCACCGCGGCTCCATTTTGTGCCTGCCGAGCGGCATCTACGCGTGGCCCGTCACCGACGCCGGGGAATTGGACGCAACCGCCTTCGCGCCGGTATTCGCCGAAAAGGACCAGCTCGGTGTCCTTCTACTTGGCACCGGACGCCGCCAGGTGATGCCGGGCGCCGTGTTGCGGCGCGCCTTCATGGACGTGAATATCGCGCTGGAAGCGATGGACACGGGTGCGGCCGCCCGCACATATAACGTTCTGCTCGCGGAGGGCCGGCCGCTCGGCGCCGCGCTGATCGCGGTCGACTGAGGGGGACAACGTGCGCCAGATCATCGACACGCCCAAGGCGAGCCTGCTCGCGGGATGCGCGCTGGCCGTCGTGCTGCTGATCGCGCGGCTGGTTGCGGCCGACAGCGTCGAGGTGTTCGCCTTCCTGGTGCGCCTGCTGCACGTGCTGGCCGCCATGGTGTGGGTCGGCCTGATCGTGTTCGTCAACTTCGTGCAGCTGATCGCCCTGCAGGGCGCCGACGATCAGGTGCGCGGCTTCTTTGCCAAGTCGGTCATCCCGCAGGTGGCGGCCTGGTACCGGCACGCCTCGACGCTGGCCGTGGCGACCGGCGCCATCCTGCTGGTGACGTCGGGCTACGTTCTGCCGAGCCTAGCCTATGCGACGGAGGTCGGCACGCCACCGGTGCGCGCCGCGCTGCTGTGGGCCGGCGTGCTGGGCGGGCTCGCCATGTGGATGTTCGTGCACATGTACATCTGGCCGAACGTGCAGGTGATGATCGGCCTGCGCGTCGGCGATGCCGAGGCCAAGGTCCGGGCGCGCGACAAGGTGGTCCTGTTCGCCCGTCTCAATCTCATTCTCGCCGTTCCCGTCACATTGGCCATGGTGGCGGCGGCGCATCTCTACTGACGTGAACGGCGGCTCGACAGCCGATACCGTTGCCGCCTCTGCCCGGGCCGGCGAGCCCGACCGCTACCTCGCCGCCCTGCTGGCTCCGCCGTCGGCGCGTGACGGCCTGCTGGCACTGGCGGCATTCTCGAGCGAACTCGGCCGCGTCGGCCAGCTGGTCACGCGCGAGCCGATCATGGGAGAGATCCGCCTGCAATGGTGGCGCGACGCACTAGAGCCGGCCGAGGCGGGGATGCGCACCGGCAACCCGGTCGCCGATGCCCTGCGCGAGGCCGCCTCCCGGCATGATCTGCCGATGCCGCTGCTGCTCGGCATGATCGATGCGCATGCCAGTGATCTCGAGCCCGAGCCGTTCCCGACCCAGGCTGCGCTCGACACCTATCTCGCCGCCAGCGAAGGTGCCCAGTTCGCGCTGGCGGTGCGCGCGCTTGGCGGCGCTGCTACGTCCGAGCTTGATGCGGCCAGTCAGGCCGCAGGACGCGCCTATGGCCTCGTGCGCCTGCTGCTCGCATTGCCGCAGACGCTCTCCCAGGGCCGTCTGCCACTGCCCCACGGTCTCCTGGAGCGGGCCGGCATTGCCGACCTTGCGGGCGAGACGGATCCGGCCAAAGTCGCCGCCTTGACGCGGGGGCTGCACGCCGAGGTTCTGCGCAATTTCGAGGCAGCGCGGCAACACGTGGCAAATATGCCGCGCCCGCTGCGGGTCGCATACCTTCCTTTGGCCTTGGTCCGGCCCTATCTGCGGGCGCTCGAACGGCCTGGGCGCAACTCGTTGCGGGAGGTCGCCGAGATCGCGCCGCTGCGACGCATCTGGGCCATCGCCCGCGCGCATTGGCTGGGCCGCATGTAAGCCGAAGGCTAGGAAAGTCGTACGGATATGGGCCAACGACGGGGCTGACGCAGGTGTCAGGAGGCAAGATCCTGAAGTGCATCGATGCCGCTCGCTGCACGGTGTTGGGCATGGCGCTGGCACTGCTTGTGCTGGTGCTGTGGGGTGCGGCCGCGCATGCCGAGCCGCGCATCGCCTGGAAGGTCGAGAACTCGTTCCGCTTCTTCCTCGATCCCGCCGACACCGAGGTGCATCGCGCCACCTGGATGAGCCTGACGGACGCCGAGCGCAAGAGCCCGGTGCTGGCGGCCGAGCGGCTGCTGTCGGAGCGCCACGCCGACGGGTGGAGCGCCACCATGTTCGCCAAGACCTGCTGGGACCGCGAGCGCAACAGGTACGCGTGCCGCGAGCGCACCGACTATCTGAAACCCAAGAACCACACCATCCTGGCGCATATGGAAGGGCTCGACGACGCGCAGACCGTCGATTGCACCTGGCACGCCAAGCCGACCGGCCGGGGTGCGCGTGTCGAGCCTGTCACGCTGCCCTGCGATACGCCGCTGCAACTCGAGATCGCCTATCCGGATGGCGCCTGGGTATCGGTCCACATCGGCGGCCGGCAGATCGCCGAGATCCTCGTGCAGATCACCGATCTATTCATCGTCGGCATGGGCGACAGCTTTGCCTCTGGAGAAGGCAACCCGGATGTGCCGGTGCGCTTCTCGACCGATCGCGCGGCCAACTACGACGCCACCCTGTCCGGCTACCCGGCGCGCATCGGCGACTGGCGTGCGATCGGCGACAAGCCGTTCATCGAGGAGAATGCGCGCTGGCAGGACCAGGCGTGCCACCGCTCGCTCTACTCGCATCAGCTGCGGGCCGCGCTGCAACTTGCCATCGAGGATCCGCATCGCGCCGTCACCTACGTCGGTGTGGCCTGCTCGGGCGCTGAGACCGTGTTCGGCCTGTTCCTGCGCTACAGGGGCCACGAATGGGTGCCGAACCCGCCGGAGCTATCGCAGATTTCTGCGCTGGCCGAGGCGCAATGCGCGGGTCGGGCCGCGCCCGACTACGACCTGCCCGAGGCCTATCACATCAACGGCAAGGTGCCGGAGCTCGAGGGAGGCCTGGTCCTCAAGAAATGCGACGCCGACAAGGCCCGCAAGATCGATCTGCTCTTCCTGTCGATTGGCGGCAACGACGTCGGCTTCTCCAGGCTGGTCGCCAATGCCGTTCTGTCCGACACGTCCATGCTGCGCAGCCTGAGCGGCTGGTTCGGCCAGGTGCACGGCTTTGCCGAGGCGAGCAGCCAACTCGACTTGCTCGAGGATCGCATCAAGTCGGTCAACCGGGCCCTGCGCAACATCCTGCACGTGCCGTGGCCGGAGTCCGACCGCATCGTGCTGATCGGCTACCCGCCCATGGCTATGCTGGGCGACGGCAAGTCGGTTTGCCCGGACGGGCGTGGCGGCATGGATGTGCTGCCTGATTTCGCACTGAGCGAGGCCAAGGTGCGCGAAGGCGGCGTGCTGGCCGAGCGTCTCAACGACGTCATGCGCGACAGTGCCCGCCAATACAACTGGACCTTCGTGAACGCGCACCGCAAGGCGTTCCTCGGCCGTGGCATCTGCGCGAGCTTCAGCGATGCACCGTGGCGCATGGCCGACGAGATGCGCATGCCGCGCAAGGCTCGGCGGACAATGGCAGCCGTACAACCCCGCCGACTGGCGCGCCTACGCGCCCCGGCAGCGCTGGTTCCGGACCCCCAATGACGCGTTCATGACCGGCCACTTCCACGTCTCGCAGTCGCTGCTGCAGAGCGTGCTGAAGACGCAGACCTTCTCCTGGGTGCAGCTGCTGCTGGCCAGCATCTACTCGGGCGCCTTCCACCCGACCGCCGAGGGCCAGGCCGCCATTGCCGACGCCGTGGTCGAGCAGGCCCGCGGCGTAATCACCAAGTACGACGGGCGTCGCCGCGCGGCCAAGAACGAGGCACTCTCCATCCTGCAGTCGGCCGACAACTGATCGCGCCTGCCTACTCATCACTCCGGCCGGCTATTGCCGAGGCCTTCGTGCGGTGTACAACCCGCGAATCCGTGCTATCGGGATAGCAATCCGATGATCGCGAGCGATGTATAACTGTAAGAAGTGCCCCGGCTACTGCTGCTCCTACCCGCTGATCGCCCTCGATAAGCGGGACGTGGAGCGGCTGGCCAAGCATTTCGACCTGACCTTCGAGCAGGCCAAGGCCAAGTTCACGGCCGAGCGGCACGGCCGCAAGTATTCGATGCGGCGCAAGGCCGACCAGCACTTCGGCCGCACCTGCACCTTCTTCGACACCGAGAAGCGCTGCTGCACGATCTACGAGGCGCGCCCGTCCGTGTGCCGCAGCTATCCGGGCGGCCGTTGCGGCTACTACGACTTCCTCTCCTTCGAGCGGCGCGCCCAGGAGGACCAGGAGTTCGTCGCCACCACCGACAACACTTGAGTTCGGCTGCTACGCGAACAGGTGGCGGTTGCCGAAGTGCAGGTATGAGGCGTCGAAGCCGGCAACCTCGCTCAGCCTTGGCCAGTCCTGGATCGTCACCGTACCGCCGGCCAGCGTGATCAGGCCATCCGCCCGCAGCCCTTGCAGGATGCGGTTGATGTGCACCAGCGACATGCCGAGGCAGTCGGCAAGGTCGGACTGGGTGACCGGCAATTCGTAGCTATAGCCTTCGCACAGCCCGATCGCCTTGCAGCGGATCAGCATCTCGCACAGCAGATGGGCGACGCGGGAGCGCGCCGAGCGCCGGCCGATGCCCACCATCCACTCGCGGAACTTCGAGCTGTCGGCCAGCGTATCGCGCCACAGCAGCCGTGTGAGGTGCGGCTGGTTGGACATGATGTCCTGCAGCTTGGCATGCGGAATGATGCCGATCTCGCAGTCGGTCAGGGCGCCGATGCTGTGGTCCATCACCTTGAGGACGAAGCTGTAGAGGTCCGAGATGTCGCCCGGGAACTGGAACGACAGGATCTGCCGCTGTCCGTCCGACGTCATTTTGTAGCGGCAGGCGAAGCCGTCCAGCAGCACGCAGGAATGCGTGGGACGGTCGCCTTCGCGCACCATGTCCTCGCGTGCCGGCACATCCTGCGTGTCGACGATCAGGCCGCTCAGGACCTGCTTCTCCTGCTCCGAAAGCGGACCAAAATTCCCGAAGCTTGCGGATCAGGACGGAATCCACAAATTCGCCATTGCCATTCCGCTGCGGGCTCGGCGCCGCGAATTCGTGCCAGGGCAGTACCACGTTCATGCCTTCGACCCTCGCGATGGTTGCGACTGCTTGGCATGGAGAACCACCCGCCCAAGGCCAAGGTTCCCCTGCAGCCAATGCCGAGGGACGCAACGCATTGAGAAACAAGAAACAACTTCCGGCTCGCGGGCGGCGGCTGGGAGGTCAGTCCTTCTTGCGGAAGCTCGCCTGCAGCAGCTGGGGATCCATCGAGGACGGCGCCTGGCCGGTGGTGGCGTAGATGTAGGCACCGGTCCGGAAGATGGCTCCGAGCGCGGCGAACACGATGGACACGGCAATCAGATAGAGCGCTGCCACCACGATCATCGCCGCCGCTGCGCCTTTGCCGGCGATGGCCCCCACCAGGGCGAGCACAATGAAGGCCGGCACGGAGGCGGCAAAAGCAATCAGACCGAGGCCGCCCTCGCCGCCGAGTGACTCTCCCCAGGTGCGCTTCAGGATCGCCGCCGACCGCTTCAGCGCCGCGATCGGGCCGAGGCCGTCGACCACCAGCACCGGCACCACGAAGAAGGTCGTCACCGCCCAGCTGAACTCGAGCAGCCCGCCGAGCAGGGCACCGAGGAAGCCCAGCCTGTCCCGCAACGTATTCTGCAGCGCATTGAGCAGCACGCCGACGGTGGCGGCCACCAGGGTCCAGCCCAGGATCTGCGGCAGCCTGCCGGCCGCGGTGGACAGCCCCGCGCGCAGCGACGGCGTCCCGCCCGCGAACGCCTGCATGGCGCAGAAGACCAGCGCCGCATTGAAGAAGATGACGATGAAGGAGCACACGAAGTAGAACACGAACGCCGCCGCGTACACGATCGGGTCGTGCGGATTGACATGGTGCAGGAAGTCCAGCAGCGCCGCCATGTGCGAGCGTTCCACATACATGGAAACTCCGATCGCCCCGACCAGGGCGATCAGCGTCACTCCTGAAATGATGGGGAAGACGAGCAGCTTGGGATGCAGCTTCAGGACCGACCAGCTGGCCTTGGCGATGCCCCAACCACGACGAATGCGCTCGAACATCAAGGGTCTCCCGAGCCGAAGTCAGTCCGCAATTCAATATGCGACCTTAACGCCCAAACGTGGCCGACGACTTAATGTGCACCCACCACTTCACGCTCCAGCACGGCGATGGCGTGCTCGCGCGATACGTCCGGGAAATCCTTCAGGAATTCGTCCAGAGGGTCACCACCCTCGATATAATCGAACAGGGTCTGCACGGGCACGCGCGTGCCCGAAAATACGGGCTGCCCGCCAAGGTAGTCCGGCGAGATCGTGATCAGCGGTTCAGGTAGGCTCATTGCTGCAAGCTCCAGCTGTAACAACAGCATAGCATACAAAATTGCCCACTAGTCCTGTCGCTGGTGCGGCCCTACCTGCATTGCCGCCTCAGCCTGTTTGCGCTACATCCCGTCCCGACATGAGCAAGGCCGGCAAGCCCGCTCCCCGCGCGGCCGGTACTGTGGGCGAGGCCCACCGCACCATTCACGTCCGCGGGGCCCGCGAGCACAACCTGAAGAATATCGACCTCGAGATCCCGCGCGACGCGTTGATCGTGTTCACGGGGCTGTCGGGCTCGGGCAAGTCGTCGCTCGCCTTCGATACCATCTATGCCGAGGGGCAGCGGCGCTACGTCGAGAGCCTGTCGGCCTACGCGCGCCAGTTCCTGGAGATGATGCAGAAGCCCGACGTCGACCACATCGACGGGCTGTCGCCGGCCATCTCCATCGAGCAGAAGACCACCTCCAAGAACCCGCGCTCCACGGTCGGCACCGTCACCGAGATCTACGACTACCTGCGCCTGCTGTTCGCGCGCGTCGGCGTGCCCTATTCGCCGGCTACCGGTCTGCCGATCGAGAGCCAGACCGTGCAGCAGATGGTTGATCGGGTGCTGACGCTGCCCGAGGCCACGCGGCTCTACCTGCTCGCCCCGATCGTGCGGGCGCGCAAGGGCGAGTACCGCAAGGAGCTGGCCGAGCTGCAGAAGAAGGGCTTCCAGCGCGTCAAGGTCAACGGCCAGTTCTACGAGATCAGCGACGCGCCCAAGCTCGACAAGAAATACAAGCACGACATCGACGTGGTGGTGGACCGGCTGGTCCTGCCGAAGGCAGGCGATGAACGAGCGCGCAAGGATGTGGCCACGCGCCTCGCCGACAGCTTCGAGACCGCGCTCGACCTCGCCGACGGCATCGCCCTCGCCGAGTTTGCCGACAAGCCGCTGAAGGGCGGTGTGGCGAAAGGGGTCAGACCCCTTGGCAAAGGCGCTGGCGAAGAAGCAGAGCGCGGCGGCAAGGGGTCTGACCCCGAGCGCGCTGTCCTCCAGAACAAGAACGAGACGCACGAGCGCATCACGTTCTCTGCCCGCTTTGCCTGCCCGGTATCGGGCTTCACCATCGAGGAGATCGAGCCGCGGCTGTTCTCCTTCAACGCCCCGGCCGGCGCCTGCCCCAAGTGCGACGGCCTCGGCACCGAGATGCGTTTCGAGGCTGACCTGGTGGTGCCGGATCACACGCTCAGCCTGAAGAAAGGCGCGGTCTACCCCTGGGCCAAGACCGGCAGCACGTCGCCCTACTACGAGCAGACGCTCGATGCGCTGGCCAAGCACTTCAAGGTGTCGATGACGACGCCGTGGGAGAAGCTGCCCAAGAAGGTGCAGGACGCCATCCTGTACGGCACCGGCGACGAGGAGGTGGCGTTCGTCTACGAGGACGGCGTACGCAAGTACACCAACAGCAAATCGTTCGAAGGCGTGATCGGTAACATCGAGCGCCGCTTCCGCGAGACCGACAGCGACTGGGTGCGCGAGGAGCTGTCGCGCTATCAGGATGCGCACCCCTGCGACGCCTGCAGCGGCTATCGCCTCAAGCCGCAGGCGCAGGCGGTCAAGATCGACGCCCTGCACATCGGCCAGGTGACGGACATGTCGATCCGCATCGCCAACGACTGGTTCGCCGAGCTGCCGAAGAAGCTCAGCAAGAAGCAGAACGAGATCGCCACCCGCATCCTCAAGGAGATCCGCGAGCGGCTGCAGTTCCTGGTGGATGTAGGCCTCGACTATCTCACCCTGTCCCGCGCCGCCGGCACCCTGTCGGGCGGCGAGAGCCAGCGCATCCGCCTCGCCTCGCAGATCGGCTCCGGCCTCACCGGCGTGCTGTACGTGCTGGACGAGCCGTCCATCGGCCTGCACCAGCGCGACAACGCGCGGCTACTGGTAACGCTCAGGCACCTGCGCGACATCGGCAACACCGTGATCGTGGTGGAGCACGACGAGGACGCCATCCTGCAGGCCGACCACGTGGTGGACATCGGCCCCGGCGCCGGCATCCACGGCGGCAACATCATCGCGCAGGGCACACCCGACGACATCATGGCGAGTGCCGACAGCATCACCGGCCAGTTCCTTACCGGCGTGCGCCAGATCCCGATGCCGAAGAAGCGGCGGCAGAGGAACGGCAAATCGCTCAAGGTCGTCAACGCGCGCGAGAACAACCTGAAGAACGTCACGGCCGAGGTCCCGCTGGGACTGTTCACGGCCATCACCGGCGTGTCCGGCGGCGGCAAGTCCACCCTGCTGATCGATACGCTCTACAAGGCGGTGGCGCGCCGCCTCAACAACGCGCGCGAGCATCCGGGCGCCCACGATCGCATCGAGGGGCTGGAGCACCTCGACAAGGTCATCGACATCGACCAGAGCCCGATCGGCCGCACGCCGCGCTCCAACCCCGCCACCTACACCGGCGCCTTCACGCCGATCCGCGAGTGGTTCGCCGGCCTGCCGGAGGCCAAGGCGCGCGGCTACGAGCCCGGCCGCTTCTCGTTCAACGTCAAGGGCGGGCGCTGCGAGGCCTGCCAGGGCGACGGCGTCATCAAGATCGAGATGCACTTCCTGCCCGACGTGTACGTCACCTGCGATGTCTGCAAGGGCAAGCGCTACAACCGCGAGACGCTGGAAGTCAAGTTCAAGGACAAGTCGATCGCCGACGTGCTCGACATGACGGTGGAGGAGGGCGCCGACTTCTTCAAGGCGGTGCCGTCGATCCGCGACAAGCTGGAGACGCTGGCGCGCGTCGGCCTCGGCTACATCCACATCGGCCAGCAGGCCACCACGCTGTCGGGCGGCGAGGCGCAGCGCATCAAGCTCGCCAAGGAGCTGTCGCGCCGCGCCACCGGCCGCACGCTCTACATCCTGGACGAGCCGACCACCGGCCTGCACTTCCACGACGTGGCCAAGCTGCTCGACGTGCTGCACGAGCTGGCCGACGCCGGCAACACGGTGGTGGTGATCGAGCACAACCTGGAAGTCATCAAGACCGCCGACTGGGTGATCGACATGGGCCCCGAAGGCGGCGACGGCGGCGGCCGCATCGTCGCCGAGGGCACGCCCGAGGACGTGGCCAAGGTGAAGGAGAGCTATACGGGGCAGTACCTAAAGGAGCTGCTGGGCCGGCGTGCAAATGCCGGGCGTCGTGCCGGAGGCGCGCAAGAAAAGAGCAAGCGGCAGGCGGCGGAGTAGCACTAGCGGCGGCCCGTGCTATATAGTCAGCCCATGACAAAGCTTGAGCAAATTCAGTCCAGCATCGAGACGCTCTCGGCTCGGGAGATCGCCGAGTTGCGCGACTGGCTCGAAGAGCTCGACGCGCGCCTGTTCGACGAGAAGATCGAGCGCGACGCGAAGGCGGGCAAGCTCGACAAGCTGGCCGACGAGGCAAGAGCCAACCTCAAGGCGGGCCGCGGCGAAGAGTTTTAAGCGGCCCCGGCATGCGGCACATCAAGGACCCGAGGTTCCAGCCGCTGTTCGATGCCCTCCCTGCCGATGTTCGTGCGGTCGCGAACAGGAACTTCGCTCTGCTGAAGAGCGATCCGAAACATCCTTCTCTGCACTTCAAGTGTATCCGTGGAGACTTGTGGTCGGTGCGCGTTGGCCGCAAGTATCGCGCGGTCGCCGTTAAGGGCGAGGATCGCTTCCAATGGTTCTGGATCGGCACGCATGCCCAGTATGATCGCATACAGGCGCTCCTAGTGAGCCGAGGGGCGACGTCCCGCAGAGGCGCGCGATGGCGCCGGCACACCGGTAAGTTGAGGCGGCGGAGACGCGTTCCCCTTGCACTCCTCAATACCCTGTGATCAACGCCCCAATCAAACTTGTAGACCAGCTGGCTGGTCGCGGTCATGACCACGGGGTCGAAGTTCAGCTGGAAGACGGGCGAGATGCCGGTTTCGGCGCGCGCCTCCTTGCTGTAGTCGGCATAGCGCACCTCGCTGCGCCAGAACCAGCCCTTGTGCATGGCCACTTCCAGGCCGCCGCCAAGGAACCAGCCGCCGGCTTCGGTGCTTGCCAGATGCGCATTGGGCAGCTCCGCGCCGGTGAAGCTGTTGCGCAGGTTCCCGCCCGTGAAGTGCGTCCGCGTGTAGCCGACGCTCCAGTAGTTGAGGACCTCCGGCGTCATCAGCCAGCCGACGCGGGCGCCGACGAACCAAGTGTGGTCGTTGCGGGTGTCGGCGGTCGTGAACACCGCATCGCTGGTCCTGCCCTTCAGGTCGGAGAAGTCGTAGTTGAACAGCACGCCGGCCACGATCCGGTCGGTGACCCGGCGGTCGTAGCCGAAGCCCACCTCGCCCAGCCAGCCCTTGCCGGCGTGAT
>CAVTJY010000041.1:0-204573 GCA_963735125.1 uncultured Alphaproteobacteria bacterium
CGAACCCACGATACCCTTGCGAGTATGCCGCATTTCGAGTGCGGTGCCTTCAACCACTCGACCACCTCTCCGGACCGGTGAAATCGGGGCTCTCGGATAGCGTGCGAGGGCCCGTTGCTCAGCCCGTCGCCGTCTGAGTGGGAGTCAGCGAGGGTGCGGTCGGCGCGGGGGTGATAGCAATCGCTGCCTGGGGGCGCAAGCGAGGCTGCGGGCTCATGTCCAATATTGCGGTCCAATATTGCGGGTTCGATCCAAGGTATGGATTGGACCGTCGCGGCCCGGCTGGCGGGGACGCCCTTGCCCAAACGGCCGGATCCGTGCCTAGTGCGTTGACTTTGGGGCGCATGTCGAGGATATTGCCGCGCAACTGGGCGCGGCGCATACCTCGGCCAGCGCGCGTGTCCGCTATTCGGAGCCGCGCCGAGGAAAAATTCACTAAGGAAATCAACGATGTACGCTGTCATCAAGACCGGCGGCAAGCAGTATCGTGTGGCGGCCGAGGACGTCCTGAAGGTCGAGAAGATCGCCGGCGACGCTGGCTCCACGGTCGAGTTCACCGAGGTGCTGATGCTGGCCGGCAGCGGCGAGCCGAAGCTGGGCATGCCGCTCCTGTCGGGCGCCAAGGTCACCGCCGAGGTCGTCCTGCAGGGCCGCGGCCCGAAGGTGATCGCCTTCAAGAAGCGCCGGCGCAAGAACTCGCGGCGCAAGCGCGGCCACCGGCAAGACCTGACCACCGTCCGCATCAAGGAAATCATCGGCGCCTAAGGCGGCCGGCTACGACGCTTCAAGGACTACGCACATGGCACACAAGAAGGCAGGCGGCTCCTCGCGCAACGGCCGCGACACAGCGGGACGGCGCCTCGGCATCAAGAAGTACGGCGGCGAGCACGTGCTGTCGGGCAACATCCTGGCCCGCCAGCGCGGCACCAAGTGGCACCCCGGCAGCAACGTCGGGATGGGCACGGATCACACGCTGTTCGCGACCACCGAAGGCCACGTCGAGTTCGCCACCAAGCGCGACGGCCGCATCTATATCTCGGTCAAGCCGGCGGCGGAAAAATTGGCTGCCGAGTAAGGCAGCGTTCGCCTGCTGATGCAGCATGCCGAGGAGATGGAACCCATCTCCTCATTTTGTTTTCGCACACGAGGGATTGACGAGGCGTCCGGCCTCGGCACAGCTTGCGTTATGGCAACTCTCGAGACCGAGCGCCTGACCCTTCGCTCCCTGCGGCGCGTCGATGCGGCCGAGTTCGCCCGGCTGGCCGGCGACTGGGCGGTCGCCTCGATGACCAGCGACATCCCCTACCCTTTCTCCGAACGGCAGGCACAGGGCTGGCTGACGCCGGTGCGCGGCGAGGTGCGCTTTGCCATCGAGCGCGAGGGCCAGCTGATCGGCGGCGTCGGCTTCTACCGGCGCGCGTCCGGCACGGCGGAACTCGGCTTCTGGCTCGGCCGCCACTGGTGGGGGCGCGGCTATACCACGGAGGCGGCCCGGGCCGTGGTGCAGCATGGCTTCAAGGCGCATCGCGTGCCGGGCTTCACGTCGGCGCATTTCATCGACAACCCGGCCTCGGGGCGCGTGCTGGCCAAGCTCGGGTTCGAGCCGGCCAGCCGCGGCTGGATCGGCTGCGCCGCGCGCGGCCACGACGTGCAGGTGCTGACCTTCTGGCTCGACCGCAAGCGTGCAACGCTGGCCATGCCGGCCATGGCGGCCCGTCCGCCGGTGCATCAACGCTGGCGCGCCTGGCTCACGCGCCTCGGCGCCACCACCTCTTGATCCGCAGCAGGGATACGCTTCCCCGTCCCGCGGCGTGCTAAAGTAGACCATGAAATTTCTCGACCAGGCGAAGATCTACATCCGCTCCGGCGACGGCGGGGCAGGCGCGGTCTCGTTCCGCCGCGAGAAGTTCATCGAGTACGGCGGCCCCGACGGCGGCGACGGCGGCAAGGGCGGCGACGTCTGGGTGGCGTGCGTCGCCAACCTCAACACCCTGATCGACTACCGCTATCAGCAGCACTTCAACGCCAAGAACGGCACGCCCGGCATGGGCAAGAACCGATCCGGCCCGGGCGGAGACGATGTCGTCATCGCCGTGCCGCCGGGCACGCAGGTGTTCGCCGAGGACCAGGAGACGCTGCTCGCCGAGCTGCTCAATCCGGGTGACCGTAGGCGGCTGGCCAAGGGCGGCAACGGCGGCTTCGGCAACTCGCATTTCAAGTCGTCGACCAACCAGGCGCCACGTCACGCCAACCCGGGTCTGCCCGGCGAGGAGCTGACGATCTGGCTGCGGCTCAAGCTGATTGCGGATGCCGGCATCGTCGGACTGCCGAATGCCGGCAAGTCCACCTTCCTGGCCACCGTCAGCGCCGCCAAGCCGAAGATCGCCGACTATCCGTTCACGACGCTGCACCCCAACCTGGGCGTGGTGCGCACGCCGGGGCTCGACTTCGTGCTGGCCGATATTCCGGGGCTGATCGAGGGCGCGCACGAGGGCGCCGGGCTCGGCACGCGCTTCCTGGGGCACGTCGAGCGCTGCCGCGTGCTGCTGCACCTGGTGGATGCGACGGGAGAGGATATCGCCGGCGCCTATCGCACCGTGCGTGCCGAGCTGAAGGCCTATGGCGGCGGGCTCGAGAAGAAGAAGGAGATCGTGGCGCTGACCAAGTGCGACGCGCTGGACGAGGCCACCATCGAGGCCAAGAGCGCCGAGCTGAAGGCTGCGGCGCGCAAGAAGCCGCTGATCGTCTCGGCCGTCTCCGGCGCCGGCGTCAAGGAGCTGCTTTTCGCGCTCGCCCGCGAGATCGGCAAGGGCCAGCAGCGCGAACGGGACGAGGCAGGCGAACCGCCTCCGCGCTGGCAGCCGTAGTCCATCCCGTAGTTCGATCAGCGCGACGAACAAGCGCTGCAAGCGGGAGATGGCGCCGGATCATCTGGGATTGCGTGGTGGGGCTGCCGCAAGATCATTCGCAAATCGCGGAATTGGTCCGCCGCTCACGATGTAGACGCCCGCTGAAATCAAGCCAATGGCCAGGCACTCGAGCATGGTCGGCCATTCGCCGAGGATTGGAATTCCCAAGAGTGCTGTCATGGCGGGACAGAGCGCAGCGAATGCGGCCCCGCTCGAAGCGCCGAGGATACTGACGGCCCGGCCATAGAGTAGCAGGGAAATGATTGCGGTGAGCACGCCCTGCACGACCGCTTGCAACGCCACGTCACCCCATGGGGCCGTGGATAGAGTGCTTCCTGGCAAGAAGGCGAACACCGGCAGATACAGGAGCATGGAGCCGACCGCGGATATTGCGGCAGCATGCAAACCATCGAGACGAGCCTTCCGCATCGCCACCGTGTAGAAAGCCCACGCCAGCCCGGCACTCAGAAACAGGCCGTGCCCGACATTCTGCCGTGATCCCAGCTCACCGCCGGTGCCCCACGCGATGAGGAGCACACCGGGGAGGATGAGGGCGAAGCCAGCCTTCTTCGCGGTCGTGAACATCTCCTTCAAGAGCGCTGCCGCGAGTAGTGCCACCAGCAAAGGCATCACTCCGGGAAAAAGCGCACCCGCATGTGCTGCCGGAGCGAACAGCAGGCCTGAGTTGGCGAGAAAGACCGGCGCCGCGCCGCCGAGCACGATAGCTGCCAGCCCAACCCAGCCGAGACGATCGATTGCGAGCCCGTTCTTGAACAGGTAGGGCAGCAGCAAAATGCCGGCGACGCCAAAGCGCAAAGCCGCGATATCCCAAGGCGTGAGACTGGTCTGGAGCCCAAGGCGCGCGACGACGATCCACCCAGACCAGATGCTTACGGCTGCGACACCGCAGAGCGCACCTTGCAGGTATTGCCTGGCATCGTGATCGCTTGGCATGGTTGTGGCCGCCCTCTGTGCTGGCATGGCGCATAACCCTTGTATTATCTATTATAGGTTACGCATGGAATTGCGGACAAGACCAAGCATGACCCGACGAAGCAGCCCGTTCGATTGGAGCGGAGGGCATCCCGCTCTGGATCTCGTGAACACAGTGGACGATCGGCCTTCCGACGCGCCGATCGAGAACCTGGCAACCTACGGTGCTCTCGTGGGCTTCACGGAGTTGGCAGGGCTCATCGAGGCTTCTGCCGCTCGGCGGTTGCGATCACTCAGGGGACCCGCATGCACACGCGTTGCACGACGCGCTCGCCAATTGAGGGAGCACTTCTACGCTATCCTTGCGGCAATTCAGGTTGGGCGACCGGTTCCGCAAAGCCCGCTGGATGCGATTGCCTTGGAAGTTCGCCGTGCACACAGTGCTCGGGCGCTTACTTCAACCCGAACGTCGGGCACCTTCACGCACTCCTGGATGTCGCCCGCCGCACCGGAAACTGCGTTGCATGCCTGCGCCCTGGCAGTTGAGGATTTGCTCGTGTCCACCGATCACAGCCGGATTCGCAAATGTCGCGCGATCGACTGCGAAGTCTACTTCATCGATACCAGCAAGGCCCACGGGCGGCGGTGGTGCAGCATGAAAAACTGCGGCAACCGGGAAAAACAACGGCGATGGCGTTCAGGCGCCGCGTGAAAGTGCCTCGATCACTCGCGTGGCTGATCCGCCCTACTTGGCCGGTTCCGGCGCGGGCTTGGCGGCCTTCTTGACCTTGTCCTTGGTCGCGGGCAGGGCGGCGACGTTGGCGATCTGCGGATATTTCTTGGCGCAGCTCTTCTCGACGAACTTGTTCATCGACTTGATCATCTTGCGATGGAACAGGCCGACGCTGTCGGCCAGGCGCGCCACCGTCCAGATGGTGGCCTTGATCGACATCGGCCCGTCGACATCCTTCAGGTTGATCCACACCTTCTCGGCCTTGCCGTTCTTGAAGATGATCTTGGGGGCCAGCTTCGCCGTCACCTTGGTGACTTCGCCGTCCTGCTCGACCACGCAGTTCGCGGTGTGCTTGGGAACCTCGTAGGTGAATTCCTCACTGGTCATGGCGGAGACGATGGCCGCACGCTTGATGTCGAGATCGACCGAGCAGCGCGCGTCGCCGTGTCCCCATTTGACGGCGCTGCTCTCGGCTTCCTTGATGGTCGACTGCTGCCAGGTCTTGCTGAGCTGGCATTTGAGGTCGCCGCCGGTCGGCTTCCTCTGCAGCAGCATCGTGCACAGCTGCTTCTCGCAGGCCTCGATGGCCTTGGCCTCCCCGGACTGCTCATCGAGAGCGCGAGCCGGCAAGGCACCAAGTGTGAGCAGCAGCGCGGCGCCCGCCGCTGAAAGTACCAGTGCACCACGTCGGGGTGCCCGCACCGGCTTGGTGATCATCGGTTCCTGGTCTCCAACAACCGCGAAAACTACCCGGCAGATCCGATCCATGACAGCGAGATAACAGCACTTTCAGCCCGAAGCGAGGCGCCCGCGCCAGGCCGGCGGCGGACTTGCAAGATTAAGATATGCATTTAAATCATCGTCATATTTTTGAATGCACCAAAAGTTCAAGCCCCTCCCAATAGCCTTGCCGCCGAGTAGAAAGGGAGGCTTCGCCCATGACCGAGTGCAGCAAGCAGATCTGTGTCGACCGCCGAAGGGCGCTTGGGCTGGTGGGGCTCGGCATGGCCGCCGCCATCGCGACGCCCGGCATCGGCTCGACCATGGCAACCGCCGCGCCAGCGACGGCATTGTCGTCCGAGCAGGCGCTGGCCGCTCTCAAGGAGGGCAACAAGCGCTTCGTCTCGCAACCGCAGCTGTGCACGCTCGACCTCGCCAAGCAGTCGCAGACAGCGTGGCCGAGCATCAGGCGCCCTGGGCGATCATCGTCGGGTTGTGCCGACAGCCGCGTGCCGCCCGAGCTGCTGTTCGGGGGGCTCGGCGTGGGCCAGCTGTTCGTGGCGCGCAACGCCGGCAACCTGATCGATCACCGCGGTGGTCGGCACGGTCGAATTCGGCGCGGCCGTGCTCGGCGCGCCGCTGATCGTCGTGCTCGGCCATCAGCGCTGCGGCGCGGTTGCGGCGGCGTGCGACGTCGTCACCAAGAACGCGACGTTTCCGGGCTCGATCGGCCCGATGATCGACCCGATCCTGCCTGCCGCGATCGCGATGCGCGACAAGTCCGGCGATTTCGTCGACAACACGATCCGTGAAAGCGCCCGGCGCAGCGCCGCCCGACTGACCACCGCGAGCCCGATGCTGGCGGACCTGGTCAAGGGCGGCAAACTCAAGATCGTCGCTGCGCACTACGACCTGGATCGCGGCAACGTGGAGTTTTTGACGTAGGCGCGATCTCCCTGAAGGCTCGAGTTGGAGCGAGCCGCGTCGCGGCGGTGCTACCCATTCCCCTCCCCTTGATGGGGAGGGGTTAGGGGTAGGGTGACCTCGCGCGGTCGACCTAAGCGGAATACCCCCACCCCCGACCCCTCCCCAGCAAGGGGAGGGGAGCAGCCGCGCGGCTCGCGCTCACTGAAGACTCAGTCGCTCGGCGAGGCGACCGTGGTCCAGATGCGGATGGCGCCGTCCTGGCCGGCAGAGACGAGGCGCTGGCCGTCCGCGGAGAAGCTGACGGCGCGCACCGGCCCGGTGTGTCCGCGCAGCGTGCGGGGTGCGCCGCGGCTGCTGCGGACGTTCCACACCTTGACCTCGCCGTCCTCGCCGGCCGTGGCGAGCAGGCCGCCGTTCGGTGCGAACGCCAGTGCGGTGACGCGTCCCTGGTGCGCTTCGAGCGTACGCTGCACGCGCGAGGACGAGGTGGTCCACAGGCGCACCCGCCCGTCGGCTGCCCGCGCTCGCGATGGTGCGTCCGGCCGGCGTGATGTCGAGCGCGACGATGCCCTCGGTGTTGGTCCGCCAGGTGCGCGTCAGGCTCATACTGTCTCGTGCGCCACAGCCGGATGCTGCGATCACGGCCAGCAGTGACGAGCAGGCCGCGCGAGCGGGCCAGCGCCAGCAGCTGCGCGCCGCTTTCCACATCGTCCCCCAGCGGCGCGGGCGTGTTGGGCGAGCGCACGTCGAACAGCGACACCGCGCCGTCCTGGCTGGCGGCGAAGAAGCGGTTGGGGTCGCCGGTGAGCGTCAGCGAGGAGACCGGCGCGCGGTGCTGCACGACCGCGAGCTTCTCCGCGCGGTCCAGGTCCCATAGGACCACGGCGCCGCCCTTGTGGCCGGTGAGCGCGCGGCGATCCTCGACCGCTAGCGCGGTTGCGGGCCCATCGTCGAGCTCGATGGTGCGCACCAGCGCGCCCGAGCCGGTGTTCCAGATCTTGAGGGTGCCGTCGCTGCCGGCAGAGACGATCCAGCGTCCCTGATCGGCGAGCGCGACGGCGTTGACGGCTCCCGTATGCCCGGTCAGGCGGGTTACCTGCGCCAGGTCGGCGGACTGGCTCGACACCAGACCGGCGCCGCGGCCCTGGATCTGCGGAACCTTGTCCTGATAGGCGACGGCGAGCGAGGCGATGCCGACGCCGACCAGCAGCTTGAAGGCCAGCGACCGCCACTGGCGCGGCGGGATGGTCCATGAGCGCATGCGGCGCGGCCGCGGCGGCGCCCGGCGCGCGACCGGTACCGGCAGCTTGGCCTTGGCGGCGGCGGGCGCCGGCTTCGGCGCATCGCGGCTGCAGGCTCCTCGCCCGGAATATCGAGCGCGGGCCCGTAGCCCAGCTTGAACCGGGGGCGCGCCGGCGCACGTGCCTCGGCCGGCTCCTGCTTCTTTGCAGCAGGAGCCTTCTTGGCCTCGGTGCCGGCTGACTTCTTGCGCGGGGTGAGGAGGTTCGGCCGGTTCTTCTTCAGGGCCTCGATGAAATCGAGCAGCTGGCCCTTGTTCTGCGGCGCATCGGGGGGCGCGGGCACGAGGCTGAGCGGATCATCCTCCCGCAGCGGAACCGTTGCCGGCATCATCGCAGGTGCGGGCTCAGGCTTTCACCTCGACGGTGCGCGGCTTGCGACCCGGCAGGCCGAGGCGGCCCTTCTCGCGCTTGGCCTCGGGCGCCAGCAGCGTTGCCTTCCACTCGGCAACCGACTGCGGCCGCTCCGTCACCTCCAGGTTGAGCGCCTTGTCGACGGCGGCCAGGAAGCCCGGCCGGTAGGAGCTGAGCGCGGCTTCGCGGGCCGAGATGTAGTCGTCGTTGACCATGCGCGATGGCGAATCGGGCGGGCGCTTGCCGGCGATGGCGTGATAGAGCGTGGCGCCCAATGCGTAGATGTCGGTCCACGGGCCCTGCTTGCTGGAGGTGGTGGCGTACTGCTCGTAGGGGCTGTAGCCGGGCTTGACGAGCGCGCTCACGGTCCTGGAGTGCGAGGCGATCTCGCCGCGCGCCGAGCCGAAATCGATCAGCACCGGCGACTTGTCCTGGCGGATGATGATGTTGTCGGGGGCGATGTCGCGGTGCAGGAAGTCGCCCTTGTGCACCATCTCCAGCGCGTCGAGCAGCGGTCCCAGGATGGCGTCGAGCTCGGCCTGGCGCGGCGCGCGCTTGAGGCCCTTCAGCCAGGACTTGAAGCTGCCGCCCTCCTCGAACTGCAGCACCATGTAGCCGGTGTTGTTGGCGCGGAAGTAGCGGTACACGCGCACGATGTTGGGATGCCCGAAGCGGGCGAGCGTCTGGGCCTCTTCGATGAAGCGGTCGAGGCCCCACTTGTAGTCGGAGGCGCATTCGCGCGAGCGGGGCGATGCTTCGATGTCGGAGCTGCGCGCGGCGTAGTCGGCCGGGAAGTATTCCTTGATGGTGACGAGGCGGGCGAGCGCGATCTCTTCCGCGAGGTAGGTGATGCCGAAGCCGCCTGCGCCCAGCACGCGCTTGATGCGGAAATCGCCAACCAGCTCCGTCCCGTCCGGCAAGGCCAGCAGGTTCGAACTGGACGCCGGCTTGGGTTGCATCGACTTCCCCATTACGGCCCGCGAAACAAGCAACCGGGGAACCAGCCCCCCCGCATAATCAGTAGCCTCCCTGCACTGTTGTCGCGCCGGCTGCCGCTTCCGCGAAATCGGACGCAACCAGGGAAGGACTCAGGTAATAATGTGGCAAGACGATGGGGTTCACGTCCAGTACAGTCGCAGTTGCGGGAACGCGGGATGTATAACGGTGCGGCTTCCGCGCCATGTTGTGGCGGTTTGGCCATGTTGCTGCCGTCATACTTGGCCACCGTTTGCCGATTCGGTCTCGGGAATGCCGCTTGTAAGGACGCTAGCCGTGCTGCTCGCCATGTCCCTGTGGGGAACGTGGGGGTTCGCCCCTGCAGCGCTCGCCGCGGGCCCCGAGCAGGTTCCGCAAAGACAGGTTCCGCAAAGACCGGCGGCCTCCGCAACCATTGAGCAAACCACCGGCATGCGCGCCCAGCTGGCTGACAACCCATGGCAACAGACGGCGATTCTCGCCGCTCCGGCAAGCCATGGACGTGATCGTCGCGGGCTATGCGAAGGCGCCGGTGCTGGTCATCGTGCTGTCGGCACTGCTGGTGCTGCCGGCGGTGGCGCTCGCCTCCTGGGTCCTGCGCGCCGTGGGATTGCTGGCAAAGCGCAACAGGCGGCGGCCGGCCCTGCCCGCCGAGCCGGTGCGGGAGCTGGATGCCGAAGCCGATGAGCCGCCTCGAGCGACCCAGGCGTGGCTGTCCATCGAGGGAGAGGCGGCGGGCAAGCATCGCTTCGCGGGCGAGATGATCCGCATCGGCCGGCATCCCGACAATGAGGTCTGGCTGAAGGAAAGTTCCGTCCACAGCTATCACGCTGTCATCCATCGCACGGAGGATGCCGGCTTCTTCATCACCGATCTGAGCGGCCTGGAGGGCAACGGCGTTCGCATCAACGGCACGCGTCGCGCCAGATCACGGCTTGCCAATGGCGATGTCATCGAGCTCGGCAAGGCACGCATCACCTTTGCCATGGCGGCGAATTGATGGGCAGCGAATTGATGGGCGTCGAGCCCGCGGGAGAAAGGAGAGCAGAATGAAGGACGACAAGAAGGGCGCAGGCGGCAGCGGCCAGCCGGCGCAGGGTGCCGCCTCGATACCCAATCGCATCCTGGGATCACTGCGCGATGCGCTCAACGCAGCCGGCCGCGACGAGCGCTCGGGCGAGATCACGGTCGGCGAGCGCGCCGACGTGGCGGCGAAGGCCGCCGCCGCCGAGCCGGCCAAGGTGGCGCCATCCACGCCTGCCGCGACGCCGCGCGCTCGGCGACCAGCCGCGGTGCGCCCCGAAACTCCGACCGTGCCTGCTGCCCAGCAGATGAGCGCCGCCGATGCCCTGCGCGAGGCCAAGACGCCGACCCGCACCCACTTCGAGGCCGAGCCGACCACGCGCGTCGTGCATGGAACGCCGGCAGCGACGGCCAAGCCCGCCGCTGCGGCGACCGACGTCGGCAGGACGCAGGTGATCCGCGGCAAGCCCAAGAACGTCAACGCCGCGTTCCATCAGGACCCGGTGGTGGGCTGGCTGGTGGTGGTAAACGGTCTGGGGCTGGGGGCCTACCGGCCCATCTACGAAGGCAACAACCACATCGGCCGCAGCAAGAACCAGCGCATCCCGATCGACTTCGGCGACGATACCATCTCGTCGGAGGAGCAGGCCTACATCCGCTACGATTCGATGGACCGCTCGTTCCTGTTCGTGCCAAACCTGTCGAAGACCAACATCGTCGCCATCAACGACAAGAAGCCGACCGGAGCGGTCAAGCTGGAGGCCATGGACCTGATCACCATGGGCCGCACCAAGCTTGCGTTCGTGCCGTTCTGCGGCGAAGAGTTCGACTGGTCGGAACTGGCGGAGCTGAAGGAGTAGAGCGGGGGTGGAATTCCACTATGCGAGCCGCGCAAGCCAGGGCGCGAGGAGCTATCAGGAAGACTCAGCGGCCGTGCGCACCCTTGCCGGCCCCGAGCGCACGGCTCCGGCCGGCGCCGAAGGCCGCGCGAGCGAGCTGACGGCGGCGCTCGCCGACGGCATGGGCGGCCATGCCGGCGGCGCACTCGCCAGCGGCACCGCGTGCACGACCTTCCTCGCCGCCTACGTCTCCTCCTCGGGCGAGGTGCCGGCGCGCCTCGACGAGGCCATGCAGCTCGCCAACCAGGCCATTGCCGCCCAGGTGGACGAGAACCCTTCGTTGAGCGGCATGGGCTGCACGCTGATCGGCACCACCTTCAGCGCGCCCGGCATCGAATGGGTCAGCGTCGGCGACAGCCCGCTGTTCCTGATCCGCGGCGGCGAGATCGTGCTGCTCAACGAGGACCATTCGCTGGCGCCGGAGATCGACAAGCTGGCTGAGGCCGGCAAGATCAGCTGGGAGCAGGCCAGGAACGATCCGCGCCGCCACTTCCTGCGCTCGGCGCTGACCGGCACGGAGATCGACCTGGTCGACCGCTCGCACCGGCCGCTGGCGCTGCACGCCGGCGACGTGGTGGTGCTGGCCAGCGACGGCATCCAGACGCTGGAGCACAGCGAGATCCTGCGCGTGGTGAATGCCTATGCGGCCGAGGGCCCGGACGCCGTCGCCGAGGGGCTGATCCGCACCGTCGAAGGCGCGCGCGATCCGTTCCAGGACAACACCACCGTGGTGGCCGTGGTGGTGCGGTAGCGACGTGTCATCCCGGCAGCGCGAAGCGCGTACCGGGACCCAGCAATCCCTCTGCTGGGTCCCGGATATGCGCTGCGCGCATTCCGGGATGACGGGTGTCACCCCGAACGCAGCGCACCCAGAACCAGCGCGCGGTAGGCGCGATCGGCGAGGCTGGCGGGCTGGCCGAGCTGGAGGCGGTCGAGGGCGGCCTGCTCGCGCGGTGACGGCGGGCGGCCGAGCCCGGCCAGCGCGGCGCGGAGCAAGGTTGCGTAGTCGGCCGCTTTCAGGACCTGCAGAGGGCCGACCAGGGCCTGCTCGACGTCGGTCATGTCGGAGCCCAGCGGGAAGACGGGCAGCAGGCCGTCGCGGCGGGCGGGGCCGAGGGCCTGCTCGATGCGCTCGGCGGTGTTGGCGGCGGCGTGCAGCGGCACGGCGAAGGAGCGCTCGAGCTTGCCGACGCGCTGGGCGTCCTGGATCAGGGACGGCTGGAAGGCGCTGTCGGCAACGCTGAGCATCTCGGCGATGGTGTCGCGGTCGCTTTGGCCTTTGAGGTCGGCGATGCCGTACTCGGTGACGATGATGTCGCGCAGAGCCCGCGGCACGGTGGCGTTGGCGTAGCGCCAGACGATGTTGGGGACGGTCTTGCGGTTCTGGCGGCGCGTGCCGCGCACGGCGATGATCGAGCGCGCACCGTCCAGCTCGTGCGCCATGGCGACCAGATCGTGCTGGCCGCCGGGGCCGCTGACGACGCGGCCGTCCTCGAGCTGGTCGGACGACACCGCGCCCATCAGCGTCGCCACCATGGCGGTGTTGACGAAGCGGGCGTGCGGCCGCTGCTGGCGCTTGAGGTCGGTATCGCCGTGCAGGGTGTTGGTGAAGGAGATGGCCGTCATGGCGATCTCCTCCAGCTCGGCGCGCGGCATGTCGCGCAGCTCGCGGTAGAAGGCGTGGTTGCCGACGAAGAAGCCGGCATGCAGGATGGCGCCTCCGGCCATCGGGCATCGCCACGCGCCGCTTGAGGACGCCGGCGCGGCGCAGCGCCAGAAAGCCGTCGACCAGCATCTCGGTGCAGCCATACAGGCCGGACGCGAAGGGCGTCAGCTCGGCGTCGGGGTGCAGCGGCGTGCCGAGCCGGGCGACGAGCGCGCGGAACTCGGCGTTGCGCGTGTGGCGCAGGATGAGCGCGTGCGCGAAGGCGTCGGCGAACGAGCCGATGCCGATCTGCAGCGTGCCGCCGTCGCGGATCAGCGTCGCGGCGTGCAGCGCCATGGCGTAGTCGGCGAGCGACACCGGCTCCTTGGGCGGGGCGAACAGGTCGTAGCTCTGGCCGCCCTCCAGCAGCACGTCGAACTGATCGCGCTCGACCTCGGCTTCGCCCGGCATGTACGGCAGGTTGGCATTGACCTCGCCGGCAAACGCCACGGGCTGGCCGGCGTCGCGCCGGGAGGTGACATAGGGCGCCGCGTCGAGGGTGATATCGGTGTTGGAGCCGAGGCTGTAGCGCGCGTCACCGCCGCCTGGATCGGGCGCGACCAGCTGCGCGAAGGCGTTGGTCCCGACCCGCATCAGGTGGCCGGCGACGTGCGAGTAGTTGAGGCTGGTGTAGCTCTGCTGCACGCCGGGATTCGACAGCCAGGCGCCGGCCTGCAGGAAGAACTCGCGCACCGCGATGTTGTCCGGCAGCCGCCGCTCGCGCAGCGCCTGCACGTACAGCAGCTCCGGGTAGGTCGGGAACAGCCGGTCGAGCAGCGGGCCGACGAAGCGCCGCTCCAGCTCGGTGCGGTAGGGCGGCCGGGACAGCGAGATGCCGGTGAAGATCTCGAGCCTGATGCCGCGGTCGGCCTCGGCGAGGCGGTAGAGCGCGTTCAGCAGCCGGTTGGGCTTGCCGATGCCGATCGGCACACCCAGCAGGATGCGCCGGCCGACGCGATCGATGATCGCCTCGGCACACTTGACCGGATCGTCGGACTGCAGTGGCTTCACAGGCAGCGGCCCCGCTGGTGTTCGTGAGTCGGCTGCACTCTAACGATCGGGCGGCGCCTGTACCTTGCGCAAATGGCAGCGGGCGCCTCGATCGAGACGCCCGCTGTCGACTTCCAGAAGATAAACCTCAGGCTGCCTTGGCTTTGGTGGTCTTGGCCTTGGAGGCCTTGGCCTTGGGCTTGGCCGCCGCGGTCTTGGTGCACTTGGTGTAGAAGGCCTTGCGGTCCTTGCCGGTCAGCCCTTTGGCGGTGGCCTGCTGCGAGCAGTGGCTGAACAGGCTCGTCTTCTTCTTCGCCTTGGTGTCGGTTTGGGCCATCGCCGTGCCGAAGGTGAAGGCGAGCGCCAGGGCGCTGACCAGCAGTGTCGTCGTTTTCATGCATCACTCCGTGGGTACCAGGGGGATGGCCATGTTCCCGGATTTCTGGTCCCATGTGGTGGGTCGGTCGATGACGTGTTGAACGCCTGGTTTCCGCGATCGGCACAATGCAACTCTGTGATCGAACATGCGTTCCGGCCGCAACTCAACCGCGGCCTTCCGGGGCCGACAGGGGCAGTCCCAGCGCGACACGCCGCTTCAGCCAGGGGTTCGGCCGGTAGCGCGGCTCGCCGTAGAAGGCCTGCAGCCGCTGGAGGATGTGCAGGATGCGGCCGGCGCCCAGCCGGTCGCCCCATTCGAGCGGGCCGAACGGATAGCCGAGGCCGAGCTTGGTGCCCTTGTCGATGTCGGCCGGCGTGGCGATGGCCCGCTGCGCCACGCCGCAGCCGATGTTGACGATCATGGCGACCACGCGCTGCGCGACGAAGCCGGGGCTGTCGTTGATCACCACCACGCCTTGTCCGTCGGCGGCGAGCAGAGCGTGCGCGGCATCGCGCATGGCGGGATCGGTGGCCGGCGTCACCATCAGCGTGCGCGGGCCCTTCATGCCGAACAGCACATCGACGGCGACGCTGCGCGCGGGGTCGAGCTTGAGGTCGACCACGGCCGTGGTCAGGTCCCAGCCGACCGGCGTGACGACGATCAGCGCATCCTTGCTGGGCTTGTCGCCCTTCTCGATGTCGGCTCCGGCGCGCGCGAGCACGTCGATCAGCGGCGCCTGCAGGTCGGGATGGTGCTCGCTCGGGCGTACCCACACCGGCATCGGGCGCAGGGACGGCACCGGCGCGAGCGGAGGATCGATCCTCTTGCCATTCTCGTAACGATACCAGCCGGCACCCGTCTTCTGCCCGAGCTGGCCGGCGGCGACGCGCTGCGCCGAGACGGGAAACGGCGTGAACATCGGCTCGCCGTAGAACAGGCCGTAGACCAACTCCATCACGCCGTGCTGGATGTCGATGCCGACCATGTCGGCGAGCGAGAACGGTCCGAGCCGGAAGCCCGGTGCGCCGGTGAGGATGCGGTCGATGTCGGCGACGCCGGCGATGTTCTCGGTGAGCAGCCGCTGCGCCTCGGGCACGAACGCGCGGCCGACGTGGTTGACCAGGAACGCCGGGCTGTCGGTGCACAGCACCGGCTCGCGCGTCATGCGCCGGCCGATGGTCATCATGGCATCGCGCGCCCAGTCGGCGGTCTTGAGGCCCGGGATGATCTCGACCAGCCGCATCAGGGGAACGGGATTGAAGAAATGCATGCCGCCGACGCGCTCGGGGTTCTTGCAGGCGGCCGCGATCGCCGTGATGGGGATGGAGGAGGTGTTGGAGGCGAGGATGGTGTCGGGAGCGGTTACGGCCTCGAGCTTGCCGAACAGGGCCTGCTTGGCATCGAGGCGCTCGATGATGGCCTCGATGATCAGGTTGGCCTTGCCGACCTCGGCGAGGTCGCCGGCGACGGCGATGCGCGCGAGCGCGGCGTCCGCGTCGCCCTGCGGCAGGCGGCCCTTCTCGACCTGGCCGCCCAGCATCTTGGCGATGTAGTCCTTGGCGGCCTGGGCGGCGCCGGGCTTCTCGTCGTAGGCGACGACGCGCATGCCGCCCTGCGCCGCCACCTGCATGATGCCGCGGCCCATCGAGCCGGTGCCGACCACGCCGATCGTCAGATCCGAGGCATTGGGGTCGAAGGGCATGGCAGGGTTGCCTCCTAGGGCGGCAGTTGTGCGGCTGGCGGTCGATTGACCGGCAAAACTAGGCCGTGTCATGGTTTGTCCGCAACCGGCGCGCTTCCCGGCGCGGCTCTAGTGTCCTGTCTCCGAGTGGAAATCCCCGATCATGCTGAGTGTTGAGGAGGCCATCACCGGCCGGCGTAGCATCCGCGCCTTCCTGCCCAAGCCGGTGCCGCGCGAGATCATCCAGAAGGTCCTGCTGATCGCGGGGCGGGCGCCCTCCGGCACCAACATCCAGCCCTGGAAGGTGTGGGTGCTCGACGGCAAGGTGCGCGACGAGGTCGTGCGCGAGATGAGGGCGGGCCACGACGCCGGCGACAACGGCCAGCGCGAGTACCACTACGACCTGCAGCAGTGGCGCGAGCCGTATCTCGCCCGCCGCCGCGCCTGCGGGTTCGGCCTTTACAACACCATCGGCATCCCGCGCGGCGACAAGGAGCGCATGCGCGACCAGCAGGGCCGCAACTACCAGTTCTTCGACGCGCCGGTGGGATTGATCTTCTCGATCGATCGCGACCTGGAGATCGGCTCCTGGGTCGACTACGGCATGTTCCTGCAGTCGATCATGGTCGCGGCGCGGTCATTCGGGCTGGAGACCTGCCCGCAGGCGGCGCTGTGCTCACGCCATGAGATCCTGCAGAAGCGGCTCGGCATTCCGGCCGAGCAGATGGTGCTGTGCGGGATGGCGCTCGGCTATGCCGACCCGGATGCGATCGTGAACACCTTCGTCACCGAGCGCATGGCGCTCGAGGAGTTCGTGACGTTCGTGGAAGAGGTGCAGGGCAAGTAGACGCTGCTGCAAGTCGACGGAAGCGCAACGGAACAGGGAGGACGGCATGCTCATGCAAGCAACCGCCCTCCCTTTGGCAGGCATTCCCTCCTTGCGGGGATGGAGGGAATATCTGCACCTTCCCTTCCGTCTGCTATATCAGTCTGTCGCCGGAACGTATCAGTTCGTACCAACTCAAGGCCGCTAACCTGAGGTATTTCGCGGCGTTCAACCCTCCTTTTCTTGGCAAAATTTTTGACTGCGCCCTAGTGCTAGCCAATTCGCGCACTAGCGTGCCGCGCGCGAAGGCGAGCTGGGGGCCCGCGAAGCCGACCTTGGGGGTAAGGCAATGGCGGATGGCTCAGTGGCCCGGCCGGAATGGCGGGCGCTTGAAATCGTGCATGAACTGGCCGGTGCGGATGTATCGGCCGTCAGCCCACTGGCTGACTGGGATTTCGTCGCCGCGACGCGATTTCGCTTCAACAACATCGACGTACACCTGCCCACGCTCGGCGTGCCCGCGTTTGGCATCAACTACGGGGCGGAGATGCGGCTGGAGCGGACCCTGCGCGGCCGGCAGGTCAGGAGTGCCGCCACTGCCGGGCATTTGTCCCTGCTGCCTCCCGACGACAACTCACGCTGGCTGTTCGACAAGCCGGGCGACATCATGCTGGTGGTCCTGAACAGGACGTATCTGAACCGGGCAATCGAACAGGCCACCGGCTGGTCGCCCGGCGCCGTGGAGATCAAGCCGCAGTTCGTGATCCGCGATCTCACGCTGGAACGCATTGCTCATCAATTACTTAGCAAGCTTGCCTATCCGGCTTTCAGCAGCAAGCTGCGGACCGAATGCCTGGCGCAGGAAATGGCCGAGCACCTCCTGCAGGTGCATTCCAACCTCGATCTGCGCCCGCCGAGCCGGCCGCACACCATGTCGCCCAACCGATTGAAGCGTGCGGAGGATTTCATCGAGGCGAACCTCGGACTGGACGTGTCCTTGCAGGATCTGGCCAATGCCGCCGGCATGAGCCTTTTCCATTTCGCCAAGGTCTTCAAGCACGCAACGCGAAAGTCGCCGCATCAGTACCTGACCGAGCGGCGCATGCTGCAAGCGCGGTCTTTGCTGCACGACGGCCGGCTGTCGATCGGCGAGGTGGCGAGCGCGGTCGGCCTGTCCCAGAACCGCTTCGGCATCGTGTTCAAGCGCCTGCTCGGCATGACGCCCAGCAGGTTCAGAGAGGTTCTGAATTTCTGACGCCCGTCTGGCCGGCTCAGCCTACGTGCAGATCCCGGACAGTCGCGGCCACCGCCTATCGACTTTCAGGAGTGAGGCTGGATCCTCGGGCAATCCGAGGATGACGGTGTCGTCAATCCGAATGGCCGCGACGGCGGATGCTGGAGGCGAGATCGAACACGTGGTCGCGCCAGCGCGACATGTGCCGCCTGAAAATGTCCTCCGCTGCCTTGTTGCCGGTTCCGACCTGCTTGCGGCAGTTGTCGAAGGTCGAGTTGGTCCACGCGGTAACGTTGGCATCACTGATCTTGTTGGCGGCGGGGTCCTCGTTGACCTGCAGCTCGGCCTGGGTCTGCATCCATTTGCCGACGCTGGTTTCAAGGCAGCTCTCGAGCGCCCCGCTGCTCGGAAAACCAATCTCGGCTGCCTGCGCAGAACCGCTCAGGAGCATAAGGCCCGCGACGGCGAGAGCACCCCTTGCACATTGGATACGCGGCTTGCCGGCTGCCATGATCCCTCATCCTGCGTGATTGGTGCAGCCGTGCGGCCGCTGAGGGCGCACCATAAACCGGCGCAGCGCGGAGCGGGTTGCGGCGAATGGTCGGTGGTGCCGAGCAGTCACGCCCAACTGGTAGGCAGATCAGCCGGGCTTGCCTTCGAAAAACTCTTTCACCTTGGCGAAGAAACCGGACGAGTGCGGAGAGGTCTCGTCCTTGCTCTCGCGCTCGAACTCCTCCAGCAGCTCGCGCTGGCGCCGCGTCAGGCTCTTGGGCGTCTCGACGTCGACCTGGATGTACATGTCGCCGGTCACCTTGGAGCGCAGCACCGGCATGCCCTTGCTCTTGAGGCGGAACTGCTTGCCGGTCTCGGTGCCCTCGGGAACTTTGACGCGCGTCTTGCCGCCGTCCACGGTCGGCACGTCGATGTGGCCGCCGAGCGCCGCGGTGGTCATGGAGATGGGCACGCGGCAGAAGATGTCGGCGCCGTCGCGCTGGAAGAAGTCGTGCGGCTTGAGCGACAGGAAGATATAGAGGTCGCCGGCCGGACCGCCGCGCACGCCGGCTTCGCCCTCGCCTGCCAGGCGGATGCGCGTGCCGTCCTCGACGCCGGCCGGAATGTTGACCGACAGGTTGCGGTCCTTGACGACGCGGCCCGAGCCCGAGCAGGAGCCGCACGGATCGTTGATGATCTCGCCGCGGCCCTGGCATGACGGGCAGGTGCGCTCGATGGTGAAGAAGCCCTGGCTGGCGCGCACCTTGCCGGAGCCGCTGCAGGTCGGGCAGCTCGAGGGCTGGGTGCCGGGCTTGGCGCCCGAGCCGGTGCAGGCATCGCAGGTGACGCTGGTCGGCACGCGGATCTGCGCCGCCTTGCCCTCGAAGGCCTCGGCGAGCGTGATCTCCATGTTGTAGCGCAGGTCGGCGCCGCGCTCCCGGCCGGAGCGCGACCGGCTGCCGCGCCGGCCGCCCATGAACTCGCCGAACAGGTCGTCGAAGATGTCCGACATGGACGAGGCGAAGTCGGGCCCGAAGCCATGGCCGCCGCGCCCCTGCCCATCGAACGCCGCGTGGCCGAACTGGTCGTAGGCCGCGCGCTTCTGCGGGTCCTTCAGGGCCTCATAGGCCTCGTTCAATTCCTTGAACTTGTGCTCGGCGTTGTTGTCGCCCTGGTTGCGGTCGGGATGGCAGTCCTTGGCGAGCCGGCGGAAAGCCGACTTGATGTCCTGCTCGCCCGCCCCCCTGGATAGTCCCAATACCTCGTAGTAGTCGCGCTTGGCCATGAGCCGTATTTCCAATCTCTTTGCGTGTCGATCACGCGGGGCGGCCCCATTCCACCCGCGGACATGATGAGCCCCCGCACCCCCGGAGCACTAGCATCAGGCTGGTGCCGGTCGTGCGAGGGCTGGCATCATGTCGGTTCCCCAACCGAAACGAAGATCAGGCAGACTTCTTCTTGTCGTCCTTCACTTCCTCGAAGTCGGCGTCCACGACGTTATCACCGCTCGCGCCGCTCGTCTTCTGGCCGTCGTCGCCGGCGCCGGGGCCGGCATCGCCGCCACCCGCGCCAGGCTGGCCATAGAGGGCCTCGCCGAGTTTCATCGAGGCCTGCGCCAGCGCCGTGGACTTGGCCTTGATGCCCTCGAGGTTGTCGGTGCCGATGGCCTCCTTCAGCTCGGCGATCGCCGCCTCGATCTTGGTCTTGTCGTCGGCCTTGACCTTCTCGCCGAGGTCCTTGATGGCCTTCTCGGTCGAATGGATCAGGGCGTCGGCGCCATTCTTGGCCTCGACCAGCTCGCGCTTCTTCTTGTCCTCGTCCTTGAAGCGCTCGGCCTCCTCGGTCATCTTCTTGATCTCGGTGTCGCTGAGACCGCCCGAGGCCTGGATGCGGATCGACTGCTCCTTGCTGGTGGCCTTGTCCTTGGCCGACACGTGCACGATGCCGTTGGCGTCGATGTCGAAGGTCACCTCGACCTGCGGCACGCCGCGCGGGGCCGGCGGGATGCCGACCAGATCGAACTGGCCGAGCAGCTTGTTGTCGGCCGCCATCTCGCGCTCACCCTGGGAGACGCGGATGGTCACCGCGTTCTGGCCGTCCTCGGCCGTGGAGAACACCTGGCTCTTCTTGGTCGGGATGGTGGTGTTGCGGTCGATCAGGCGGGTGAACACGCCGCCCAGCGTCTCGATGCCGAGCGACAGCGGCGTCACGTCGAGCAGCAGGACGTCCTTGACGTCGCCCTTCAGCACGCCGGCCTGGATGGCGGCGCCGACGGCGACCACCTCGTCCGGGTTGACGCCCTTGTGCGGCTCGCGGCCGAACAGCTCCTTGACCAGCTGCTGCACCTTGGGCATGCGCGTCATGCCGCCGACGAGAACGACCTCGTGGATGTCGGCGGCCTTCAGGCCCGCATCCTTGATCGCCTGCAGGCAGGGGCCCTTGGTCCTCTCGATCAGGTCGTCGACCAGGCTTTCCAGCTTGGCGCGCGTGAGCTTCATGGTCAGATGCAGCGGCGACTGCGTCTGCGGGTTCATCGAGATGAACGGCAGGTTGATCTCGGTCTGCTGCGAGGAGGACAGCTCGATCTTGGCCTTCTCGGACGCCTCCTTCAGGCGCTGCAGGGCGAGCTTGTCGTTCCTGAGATCGATGCCGTACTCTTTCCGGAACTCGGTGGCGAGATACTCGACCAGGCGCATGTCGAAGTCTTCACCGCCCAGGAAGGTGTCGCCGTTGGTCGACTTCACCTCGAAGACGCCGTCGCCGATCTCCAGGACCGAGATGTCGAAGGTGCCGCCGCCAAGGTCGTAGACGGCGATGGTGCTGTTGGCCTTCTTCTTGTCGAGGCCATAGGCGAGCGCCGCCGCGGTCGGCTCGTTGATGATGCGCAGCACCTCGAGGCCGGCGATCTTGCCGGCGTCCTTGGTGGCCTGGCGCTGGGCGTCGTTGAAGTAGGCGGGGACGGTGATGACGGCCTGCGTGATGGTCTCGCCGAGCTTGGCCTCGGCCGTCTCTTTCATCTTCTGCAGGATGTAGGCGGAAATCTGCGCCGGCGAATAGTTGCTTGCCGTGCGATTCGACCCAGGCGTCGCCGTTCGGGCCTTGGACGATCGTGTAGGGGACGAGGTTCTTGTCCTTCTCGACCATCGGGTCGTCGTAGCGCCGGCCGATCAGGCGCTTGATGGCGAAGAAGGTGTTGACCGGGTTGGTTACGCCCTGGCGCTTGGCCGGCAATCCGACCAGCCGCTCGCCGTCCTCGGTAAATGCGACGATGGACGGTGTGGTGTTGGCCCCCTCAGAGTTCTCGAGCACCTTGGGCTTGGTGCCTTCCATGACGGCCACGCAGGAGTTGGTGGTGCCAAGGTCAATTCCGATGACTTTCGCCATGTGTCCAGATCCTCTCTGTCGCGGCAGACCGCCCAGACCCGCATGTTCGGCGTCCGGCGCCCTCGGGCCCCATAAAAAAGGCCCGCAGGAAGCGGTCCCCTAGAGCTGCATTGCTTGTGCGGTTTATATAGTGGGGCCCATTTGTGGCTGCAACGGGCGCTCTGCAAGGGGATACTGCGGGCCTGTTGATCGAGGTGCAAGGGCCACGGTGGGCTTGCCCCACGGGGATTGACATGAGCGTATTGCCCGGTTTCCGGCACCTGACGGGCTATTTCGGCATCCCCGAGCAGGTAGCTCTGCTTTCCCAATTGCGGGCCGTGCTCACGGCCGCGCCGCTGTTTGTGCCGCGCATGCCGCGCTCCGGCAAGCCTTTCTCGGTGCGCATGAGCAACTGCGGGACGCTTGGCTGGGTATCGGACCAGGACGGCGGCTACCGCTATCAGCCCACGCATCCCGAAACCGGGCTGGCCTGGCCGGCGATGCCGCGCCGGCTGCTGGATCTGTGGGACGAGGTGGCGGATTTTTCCCACCATCCAGAGGCTTGCTTAATCAATTACTACTCCAGCGGCACACGCATGGGCTCGCACCGCGACGCCGACGAGGCGGATTTCACCGCGCCGGTCGTGTCGGTCTCGCTGGGCGACGATGCGGTGTTCCACGTCGGCGGCAGGCAGCGCGCGGATGCAAAGTCGCGCGTCGTGCTGAAATCCGGCGATGTGGTGGTGCTCGGCGGCGAGGCACGCCTTGCCTATCACGGCATCGACCGCATCCTGCCGGGCACCTCGTCGCTGCTGGCCGAGGGCGGGCGGCTCAACCTGACGCTGCGGCGGGTGGGGCGCAGCGCAAGGCACGTAGTAGCCTGCCCGCGGCGCGCAGGAGCACCTCCGTCAGGTTGCCAGGCGCCCGGCCATGTAGCGCATGAGCGGCATCGGATACTGCGGGCCAAGCCCGATCCGGCAGCTCCGCTGCAGGATGTCGAGCGTCCTGGCGCACATGCCGATATCATACTCGATCGGACGCTTGGCCCAGGCCCATGGGTTGAGCTTGGGATGGAACGTGCGCTTGCACAGGATCGCTTCCCAGTTGGTGTAGATGTGCTTGGAGTTGTCGTACAGGCGCGTCACGCCGCGACGCTTCGAGAACTCGATCGCATCCTCCTGCCGATCGAAGATGACGGTGAGGCTGACCGCATTGTCAGGATCATGGTGCGGTGAAATGCGAAGCTTTGCGCTCTTGCCGAGAATGGGCTCGAACATCTGCCGGCGCTTGCGCAAACGCTTCAGCATCGGCGCAAGCTTGGAAAGCTGCACGCCGAGCATGGCGCCCTCGACCTCGGTGGCGCGCATGTTCACGCCGACGAAAGCGGGCTCGTTGAACGTCTCGTCGTGGTTGCGCACCGCGGAGCCAAGATCGTGGTACTGGCGGGCGCGGGCGAAAATCCGGTCCTCGCTGGTAATGACGGCGCCGCCTTCGCCGATATTGATGTTCTTGTAGGCGTTGAAGCTGAAGGCGCCGGCATCGCCGATGGCACCGCAATAGCGGTCCTTGTATCTGACGCCGACCGCCTGGCAGGCGTCCTCGATGACCAGCAGCTTGCGCTTCTTGGCGATCGCCATGATCGCATCCATGTTGCAGGGCAGGTTGAGCATGTGCACCGGCATGATGGCGCGCGTGTAGGGCGTGATCTTGCGCTCGATGTCGGCCGGATCGATGGTGAGGCTCTCATCGATGTCGACCAGCACCGGCACGGCGCCGACCATCACCGGCGCGGCCGCGGTCGCCATCCAGGTATAGGCGGGCACGAGCACCTCGTCGCCCGGACCGATGCCGGCTCCGGCCAGGGCGGCGATCAAGGCGCCGGTGCCGCCGTTGACGGTCAACACGTACTTGGCGCCGATCATGCTGGCGAGCCGGCGCTCGAACTGGTCGGTGAAGCGGTGCTTGCTCTCGAAGCGGAGCAGCCTGCCGCCGGCGATGGCCCGGCCGGCCGCCCACCACTCTCTCAAACCGACGTTCGGCATGATGACCCCTTCACGTCGCGTTGCGCGAGGCCAATCCGGGGGCCAATCCGGCGGCGGCGTCTCCGCCGACCACAACTGCGTCGAATGCGGATGTCTCGTCGAGCGCCTCGAGCGTCGTCAATCGTATCGCCGGAGCTGGCGACGCCTCTGCTAATGTCACCTCAGACTTTCTCTATCCAGCGCCCAATATCCGCTGCCGAAATGCGGCGGCGCATCTTTTCGAAGTGTACCGGGACTGTCAACATTTGCGGCAGCTTGCCCGTGATCACAGCGGCGTCTGGTCCGTGAAGATACGGCCAAACTCTCCGCCATCGCCGTTGCTGCAGCGCACGGCGCCTCGGCGATTAACCGACCAAAGCGCTAGCTCTTGCCCGCGCCAGGGTTGTCGCGCGCGTCAGGTGCGCCGGACTGCCCCTCGGCGCCCGGTGCCGCCTTCGGGCCGCCCTTGGCGACGGCGACCATGGCCGGGCGCAGCACGCGGTCCTCGATCACGTAGCCGGCCTGGAACACCTGCACGACGGTGCCGGCCGGCACATCGGTGCGCTGCATCTCCATGACGGCCTGGTGCAGGTGCGGGTTGAAGGGCTCGCCGGTCGGCGTCATCTTGCGGATGCCGTAGCGCTCCAGCACGTTGAGCAATTCGCGCTCGGTCAGCGTCACGCCTTCCAGGAAGCTCTTCAGCGCGGAATCCTGCTCCACCGCATCGGGCGGCACGGCATCGATGGCGCGCTGGAAGTTGTCGCCCACGCCGACGATGTCGCGCGCCAGCCGGGTGATGGCGTACTTGGCCGTCTCCTCCTTCTCGCGCTCGCTCCGCTTGCGGATGTTCTCGACCTCGGCATGCGCCCTGAGCAGGCGGTCCTTCAGGTCGGCGGCTTCGACACGCATGCCGGCGATGATATCGTCCACGTGCGTGGGTGCCTCGTTGCGAGCCGCTCCGGCCTGGCCGTGGCCCTGGCCCTGGCCCTGGCCGGGCTCGCCGGCAGCCGCCGCGCCGTGGGCCGCAGAGGCCGCGCCCGGGGCGCCGTTCTTCGGCTCGGCATTGTCTGGCGGTTTGTTGGCCATTGCTCATCCCGTGAGGTGGTTGGTCGCCGCGACCGGTGGAGAAGGGAAATAGCGGAATATCGGGCACCGGTCATGACCGAATGGTCACGCGGGATATCATGCAGAGCGGCAAAAAAATCAAGCCAGCACCCGCCCGACCAGTCGAGCTGTATAGTCGACCATCGGGATGATGCGCGCATAATTAAGGCGGGTCGGCCCGATCACGCCCAGCACGCCGACGATCTTGCGCCGCCGGTCCTCGAACGGCGCAACGATCAGGGATGAGCCGGACAGGGAGAACAACTTGTTCTCCGAGCCGATAAAAATGCGCACACCTTCGCCGCGGTCGGCCAGTCCCAGCAGCTGCACGAGGTCGCGCTTGCTTTCGAGGTCGTCGAACAGCTGGCGGATGCGCTCCAGGTTCTCGAGGCCGTCGACGTCGTTGAGCAGGTTGGCCTGGCCGCGCACGATCAGGCTCTTCTGGTCGCCGAGCGCGCCCGACCAGGTGGCAAGCCCCGCCTCGACCACCTTCTGGGTCAGCGTGTCGAGCTCGGCTTTGGCGGTGGCGAGCTCCGACTCGATGCGCGCCCTGGCTTCGCCGAGCGTGAGGTCGCGCACGCGCGCGTTGAGGTAGTTGGCGGCCTCCGACAGGCTGGACGGGGTGAGGCCCAGCGGCAGGTCGATGACGCGGTTCTCGACGTGCTGGTCGTCGCCGACCAGCACCACCAGGGCCTTGCCGGGCTCCAGCTGCACGAACTCTATGTGCTTGATCCTGCTGACCTGCTTGTCGGTGAGCACGACGCCGGCGCAATGCGAGAGGCCGGAGATCATCTCGCCGGCTTCGGTCAGCACCTGCTCCATGGAGTGCTGGCGCTTGATGCCGACCTGCGCCTCGATCTGGCGGCGCTCGTCGTCGGTCAGGTCGCCGAGCTCGAGCAGGCCGTCGACGAACATGCGCAGGCCCATCTCGGTCGGCAGGCGGCCGGCCGAGGTGTGGGGCGCGAAGATGAAGCCCAGGTGCTCCAGGTCCGACATGACGTTGCGGATCGACGCCGGCGACAGCGCCATCGGCAGGGCGCGCGCCAGATTGCGCGAGCCGACCGGCTCGCCGGTGGCCAGATAGGTCTCGACGATGTGCCGGAAGATGGTGCGCGAGCGCTCGTTGAGCTTCTGCAGCTCCGACAGGCTCTCGATCGAGGATGGGCGGCTGAGTGGTATGTCTTTGCTCATGCGCTGATGTTTGGGCCGTTCTGCCTGCAGAATCTAGGGTCAAGACTCCAGCCCGTCAAACGGGCCCGTCCAACTGCGTCGAACATGGGCCGCTTTTGCGGTTGCTGGGGCGGAGGGGCTCGCATAGGGTGCGCGCAACCTGCAACATCCAGCGTCAAAAAGAGGCCAATGCGTCCGTCCAAGCGCAAACCCGACGAGCTGCGCCGCGTCTCCATCGAGCGGGCGGTGTCGATGCATGCCGAAGGCTCCTGCCTGATCAAGTTCGGCAACACGCACGTGCTGTGCACGGCGAGCCTGGAGGAGCGGCTGCCGCCCTGGCTGAAGGGCCAGGGGCGCGGCTGGGTCACCGCCGAGTACGGCATGCTGCCGCGCGCCACCACCGAGCGCACCCGCCGCGAGGCGACCGTGGGCCACCCCTCCGGCCGCACGCAGGAGATCCAGCGCCTGATCGGCCGCGCTTTGCGCGCGGTGGTCGACCTGCCCAAGCTCGGCGAGCGGCAGATCTCGGTCGACTGCGACGTGATCCAGGCCGACGGCGGCACGCGCACGGCTGCGATCACGGGCGCCTGGGTGGCCCTGCACGACTGCCTCAAGTGGATGCAGACGCGCGACATGATCCGCGACGGCGTGCTGCGCGATCACGTGGCGGCCGTATCGTGCGGGCTGTACCAGGGCAGCGCCGTGCTGGACCTCGACTATCCGGAGGATTCCTCGGCCGATGCCGACGCCAATTTCGTGATGACGGGCTCGGGCGGCATCGTCGAGGTGCAGGGCACGGCCGAGACCTTGCCGTTCAGCCAGGAAAGCTTCGACCAGCTGATGAGCCTGGCGCGCAAGGGCATCGCCGAGCTGGTGTCGCTGCAGAAGCTGACGGTGGCTTAGCTCTCCCTCTCCCCGTTCTTACGGGGAGAGGGTCCGGGTGAGGGGCAGCCACGATCCGCGGAGCAAGCGTGCTGCCCCTCACCCTAGCCCTCTCCCCACGAAGAGTGGGGAGAGGGAACACGGGCGGCGATCGATGTGTCTGAGGTGCTGCACATGACGCCCGACGGCATTCTCGAGACGGTGCTGTACGCCAAGGACCTGGCGGCCATCGAGGGGTTCTATCGCGACGTGCTGGGGCTGGAGCCGTTCGCCAAGGCGGAGGGACGGCATCTGTTCTATCGCTGCGGCGGAGCAGGCCGCGAGCAGGTGCTGCTGATCTTCAATCCGATCGCCACCAGCGTGCCGCCGGCGGGCGGCTCGCTGCCGGTGCCTCCGCACGGCATGGAGGGTGAGGGGCACGTGTGCTTCCGCGCCTCGGCGGCGGAGCTGGAGGCGTGGCGGCGCCGGCTGACCGAGATGAGCGTGGCGATCGAGGCGGACTTCGAGTGGCCGGCGGGCGGCCGCTCGATCTATTTCCGCGATCCGGCCGGCAACTGCCTGGAGTTCGCCGAGCCGAGGATCTGGGGGCTGGAGTGAGTGCGTCCGACTGCGCCGAGTTGCGATCAACGGCCACCACCCTCGTGCTGACCCGTCGAAGCACTGCATTGCTGAACCCCATTCGCCCATCGACGAGCTCAGGGCTGAGGGTATCAGGTTGCGTATGCCGAACCAGAAGGTTCACGCTCAAGCGCGGCGGGCCGCCTAGCTCGGCTCGGCGTTCGCCTGCTCGACCTGAGCGAAGAGGGTCCGCCGCATCAGCGGCAGCAGCAGCCAGCAGCCGGCGGTGAACAGGGCGCCGATGCCGACCAGAATTTGGAACGCGGCGGCGCTGCCCCAGTGCTGGGTCATCGTCTCGTAGAGCGATCCGCCGAGGCCCTGGGAGAGTAGCGCGCTCAGGTTGATCAGGGACATGAGCAGCGCGAAGGTGGTGCCGGCGGTCTGCGGGCGGCAGACGCGCGCCGCCAGGTCGAGCTGGACCAGCGTGCCGAACATGTAGACGAGCCCGACCGCGAGGCTGACGTGCACGGCGCTCGCCGCGTCGCGATAGCCCCAGTAGGCGAGCGTGGCCAGGATGCCGGTAACGATGGAGGCGTGGATGAGCCAGCGCACCGGAATTGCGCGGCAGACGATGCCGTACAGGATGCTGCCCAGCACGGCGCCGATGGCCTGGTACGACGTCAGCGAGCCAGCGAACTGCTCGTCGAAATGCAGCGTCTCGGTTGCGTAGTAGTAGAGCACGGTCATCGAGAACGGATTGAAGTTCCACATGAACAGGAAGGCGCCGATGGCCAGGATGGCCGGCTGGCGGAAGGTGCTCCACATCTCGCCGACGGCGCGGCTTGCCTGAGACTTGGCAGGTGCCTGAGCATCGGCAACGCGGCCCGGTCGCGCGGGCTCGCGCACCAGGAAACAGACGGCGAGGAAACTGACTCCGCAGAACACGCCGGCGATCAGGAAGCCTGTCTGCTGCATGCCCCACTGGCTGAGCGCGCCGCCGGTCACGCCGGTGAGGATGGTGGCGGCGTAGATCGAGGCCCATTGGATGGATTGCAGCCGGCCGGTGAGGCCTTGCGGCTGTCCGGTCTGCACCATCAGCGCATCGACCACGACGTCGGAGAAGGCGATGGCCAGCGCCGCCGGCAGCAACAGGATGAGCAGCAGCGTTGCATCCGTGCTGAGCGGCATGAAGTAGACGGCGACCATGCCGACCGTGGCGGCAGCCGTGGTGACCAGCAGATAGCTGCGGCGGTGCGAGCCGGCCAGCGGCACGAAATCGGTGAGCAGGCCGTACAGCGGCTTGATGGTCCAGGGCAGGGTGAGCGCCGACATCAGCCAGGCGGCGGACGCCGCGGAATAGTCCCAGTGCCGCAGCAGGGACTTGATGGGCTGCGACAGCAGCCCCTCGGTCGGCTCGACGATGCCCTGCACGAAGTAGAGCAGGCCGAACAGCGCGCCGAGGCCGGCAATGCCGCCGTTGCGGCCAGCGCCGGCGTGGCCGGCACGGGCGGAGGTCGTCTGGTCGTCGGCCAAGAGAAATGTTCCTGCGGTCCCGCCCCGATGCTATTGGGTTCCCCATGCAATGGCTTGTGAAAGTTTGCGGCCGGGCCTGGCCGTCTCATCTGCATGGTTGCCGCGATGACGCGCGGGCTCGAACGCGGCGTGCGGCTGGTGGTGGCGAGCCACAATGCGGGCAAGGTGCGCGAGATCCGCGAGCTGGTGGCGCCGCATGGGCTGGCGGTGGTGTCGGCGGGCGAGCTGGGGCTGCCGGAGCCGGAGGAGACGGGCGACACGTTCGTCGCCAACGCCGAGCTGAAGGCGGTGGCGGCGGCGCAGGGGTCGGGCCTGCCGGCGCTGTCGGATGATTCAGGGCTCGGAGGTGGAGGCATTGGGCGGGGCGCCCGGCATCTACTCGGCGCGCTGGGCGGGCGAGGCCAAGGACTTCGCGTTGGCCATGCGCCGGGTCGCCGAGGAGGTGCGGGGTCGGGGCGGCTGGGGCGATCTCGACGACCTGGGTCCACGCGCCAACTTCACCTGTGCGCTGTGCCTGGCCTGGCCGGACGGGGCAACCGAGCTGTTTGAAGGAAAAGTTTACGGCCATCTCGTGTGGCCGCCGCGCGGGGGCAAGGGTTTCGGCTATGATCCGATGTTCGTCGCCGATGGAGAGAGGCTGACCTTCGGCGAGATGGAGCCCGATGCCAAGCATGCGATCTCGCACCGAGCCCGCGCATTTGCGCTGTTCGCCCGGGCTTGCCTGGGTGGGTGATCCGGTTTGGTCGGTTTCGGCGTTGGCGGTGGAGCCGCCGGCATGAGGCCGCGGAGGGAGAGGACCAGCCATACCTTGCGCTGGCTCGCCTTGGCGGCGGGTGTGCTATTGATGGTGATCGCCGCCTCCGATGCAATCGATGCTCGGCGAGTTCAGTCTGACAGCGGCCATCGTGACCTATGCGGTGATTGCCATCGCCGGCCTTGCCCTGATGGCGGTGCTGAGAGGTCGCCGGCGCCTCTATCCACGCAACAGGCATCCGACGTGAGCGAATTCGGCATCTACGTGCACTGGCCGTTCTGCGCCTCCAAGTGCCCCTACTGCGACTTCAACAGTCATGTGCGCGCGGCGCGGGATCGACGAGGCGCGCTTCCTGGCCGCGTTCCGTCTCGAGCTTGCCCACTGGGCTGCGCGGCGGGCGGGGCCGGTCGTGACCAGCGTGTTCTTCGGTGGCGGGACACCGTCGCTGATGGAAGCGGGAACGGTCGGCGCCATTCTCGATACCATCGCGTCGCACTGGCGCGTCGATCCCGCGGCCGAGATCACGCTCGAGGCGAACCCGTCGAGCGTGGAGGCCGCGCGCTTCCGTGGCTATCGCGCGGCCGGCGTCAACCGCGTATCGCTCGGCGTGCAGTCGTTCGACGATGCGCAGCTCAAGGCGCTGGGCCGGCTGCATACCGCGGCCGAGGCGAGGGCGGGGATAGATGTTGCACGTGAAACATTCGAGCGGTTCAGCTTCGACCTGATCTACGCCCGGCCGCGCCAGTCGCCCGAGGACTGGCGCCGCGAGCTTGGCGAGGCGCTGGCGCTGGCCGGCCGGCATCTGTCGCTCTACCAGCTCACCATCGAGCCGGAGACGCCGTTCGCCCAGCTGCATGCGGCCGGCCGGCTCGTGGTGCCGGACCCCGATGCGGCGCTGGCGCTGTACGAGATCACCCAGGAGATGACCGAGCGGGCGGGGCTGCCGGCCTACGAGATCTCCAACCACGCCGCGCCGGGCGAGGAAAGCCGGCACAACCTGCTGTACTGGCGCTACGGGGAATACGTGGGCGTGGGCGCCGGCGCTCACGGCCGGCTTGTTCTCGACGGCCGGCGGCATGCCATCGTCACGGAGCGGCAGCCCGAGCGCTGGCTCGAGCGGGTGGAGAAGGCGGGTCACGGCGCCGTGGAGATCACACCGCTGAGCCCGGAGGAGCAGGCCGACGAGGCGCTGCTGATGGGGCTCAGGCTCAGCGAGGGTCTCGACCTCGACCGCCTGGCCGCGGTCGGCGGCCTGGTGCCTGCGGCGGGAGCCATCGACGAGCTGATCGGGCTCGGCCTGCTGGAGTGGTGCGGGCAGCGCCGCCTGCGCGCCGCCAGGGACGGCCGCTTCGTGCTGAACGAGATCGTGCTGCGGCTTTCCTCGGCCCTCGAGGCGGCCCGGCAGCCCGCGCAAGCGGTCAGTTGACGTTGAACAGGCTCTTCACCAGCGAAGAGCCGGCGCCGGACGCCGCCGGCGTCGGCAGCGGGCGCGGCGGGGCGGCGGGGTCGAGCACGCCGGTGCCGAACTTCTGCACCTCCAGGATGGCCAGCGAACGCTCGGTGGTGCCGTCGGCGAGCAGGCGGAAGGCGCCATCGACGCCGGTGAACCCGCTGGCCCGCGTCAACGCCGCCGCCGTGAAGCGACCCTCGCCGGAGGACAGCGCGATGGCCATGCTCACCGCATCGTAGGCGAGGCTGGCGATGCGCGGCGGCGACTGGTTGTAGCTCTTGGCATACTTCTGCGCGAAATCGCTCCAGCCGCGCGGATCGGGGCCCGGATACCAGGCGCCGGCCAGACGCGGATCGCGGCCGGCGTTGGGATAGTCCAGGCCGCCGGTGCCGATCAGCTTGACCTTGCCCGTATCGATGTCCGCCTGTGGCAGCAGCCGCCCGACCACCTCGATGTTGTCCTGTCCGCCCGGCAGAAACAGCGCATCGATTGGCGCGCCTTCCGCCTCGGCTCGCTTGATGGCCTCGGCGATGCGGCGCATCGGCTCGAGCGTGCCGTTGGCGGAGGCCGGATACCGGTCGATCGCCACCAGCGTGACCTGCGACCGGCCGGCCGCCTCCTTGAAGGCCGCCTCGGTGATCTTGCCGAACGGGTCATCCGGCACCAGCGCCACGAAGCGGCGCTTGCCTTCCTGGGCGGCGTAGCTCACCACCCGCTCGACGTCGGGCCCCGGCTGGAAGCTCAGCAGGTAGACGCCGTTGCCGGCCACCTGGCGATCGTTGGAGAAGGTGATGACCGGAACGCCGGCCTGGCGCGCCACCGGCGCCACCGTCAGCACCGACTTGGCAAACAGCGGCCCCAGAATGAGCCCGGCCCCGGCCTTGATGGCCTCCTCGGCGGCGGCCTTGGCGCCCTCGGGCGTGCCTTTGTCGTCCTTGATGATGAGCTGCAGGGTGGGGTTGTCGCGCTCGAACAGGGCGAGCTCGGCCGCCTGCTTGAGGCTCTTGCCGATCAGACCGGCTTGGCCGGCCGCCGACACCGGCAGGATGAGGGCGACCTTGACCAGCTCCTTGCCGGGCGCAGCCGGCGCATCGCCCTGGCCTTGCAGCGACGCCTGACCCTGCACCTGGGGTGCACTGCCCGAGCAAGCGCCGAGCAAGGCCATGCCGAGGCAGCAGGCCGCCGCCCTCAACATCCAGTATCTCGTAACGGCGCCCTGCATCGGCGCTGGCCCCCGAATCACGACGCCATACTAACGCGATCCCCCTGGTGTCCCGATTCCGAAGTTCGCCCGACCTCCGGCGAATTTCTCGATCATCACACTGGCCCCCCACTGGTGGTAACCTGCACATCAAGGCGGGGCCAGGGCAAAACCGCCACAAGGATCGAATTTAGCGGCCTGGCAGCCGGCGAACCGTGATCGTTCGCAGCAGAAAGGATGATGGCTGGATGGCATCGGATGGGCAGAGCCGGACCTCCGGGCGGGCCGCCGAGGTGCTGGCGAGGCTGGTCGCCGAGCCGCTGCCGCCGGGCCTCTACGTGGTGGCGACTCCGATCGGCAATCTCGCCGACATCACGCTGCGAGCGTTGGCGGCGCTGGAGCGGGCCGACGTGATCTACTGCGAGGACACCCGCCACAGCCGCACGCTGCTCGCCCACTACGCCATCTCCCGGCCGCTTAGGGCCTATCACGAGCACAACGCCGAGCGCGAGCGGCCGCACATCCTGGCCGAGCTGGCCGAGGGCAAGCGCGTCGCCCTGATCAGCGATGCCGGCACGCCGCTCATCTCGGACCCCGGCTACAAGCTGGTGCGGGCGGTGATCGGCGAAGGCCACGCCGTCATCAGCCTGCCCGGCGCCTCCGCTGTGCTCACGGCGCTTGCAGCAGCGGGCCTTGCCACGGACACGTTTCTGTTCGCTGGGTTCCTGCCGCCGCGGCAAGGTGCGCGGCGCTCGCGGCTCGCCGAGCTGAAAGCCACGCCGGCGACGCTGGTGTTCTTCGAGGCACCCTCGCGCCTGGCTGAAAGCATCGCCGACATCGGCAGCGTGCTCGGGGATCGCGAGATGGTGATAGCGCGTGAGCTGACCAAGCTGCACGAGGAGATGCGCCGCGGCTCGCCGGCACAATTGGCGCAATGGGCCGAGGCCAGCGCACCGCGCGGAGAGATGGTCATCCTGGTCGGCCCGCCGACCTCGGTGGAGGTGACGGACGAGGCCATTTTATCGAGCCTGCGCCCGTTGCTGGCCGAGCAGAGCCTGCGCGATGCGGCCAAACTGGTGGCCGATGAGTTCGGTGTGGCGAAAACACGCGTCTATGACCTTGGTCTCGCCTTGAAGCGCGACGATCACGAATAGCCGCCACTCGACACGTCCTGGGCTTTTGTGCGGGCGCGGCATTTCAGCCGACGCACTTGTTGGCGATCACCAATCGGCTCACTGCGCCGTTGTCATCCGTCGGCACCAAGAGAATCTTTGCACATGGCACATGGATCGAGCACATCGGCGATCGCCATCGCGCCTCCTCAGCGTGATGCCCGAGTCGACTTCTTCCGTGGCCTGGCGCTGCTGTTCATCTTCATCGACCATGTCAAAGAGAACACCCTGCAGTACGTGACGATGCAGAACTTCGGCTTTGCCGACGCGGCCGAGGTGTTCGTCGCGTTGGCCGGATATGCCTCTTTTCTCGCCTACACCCGTGTCTTCGACAGGCAGGGCTGGTGGGCCGGGCTCGTCAAGGTGGCGAGCCGCGTCAGCAAGCTCTACCTGGCGCACATGCTGTTCCTGATCGCATGTGTGGCGATACTCATCACCGCTACGCTGGTGTTCGACAATCCGATCTACGAGAGCGTTCTCAACCTGGAGCCGTTCTTCGAGGAGCCTGCGCGGGCGTTGCGCAAGGCCCTGCTGCTGGTGCATCAGCCGGCCATGCTCGACATCCTGCCGCTCTACATCGTGCTGCTGATCTGGTTTCCCGTGCTGCTTTTGCTCATGCGTATCCATCTGCTGGTGGCGCTGGCCGCTTCCGTGACGCTTTGGCTCGGCGCCAACCTGCGCGGCTGGAACCTGCCGGCCTATCCCGACAACGAAGGCTGGTTCTTCAACCCGTTCGCCTGGCAGCTGCTGTTCAGCCTCGGAGTGTTTGCAGCGTTCTACGCGAGCAAGAGGGCCCTGCCTCGGCCTTCTCCCTGGCTGATTGTGCCGGCCGTCGGCTTTGCGTTGTTCGCTTTGGTCGTCACCGCACCTTGGACGGCCCTCCCGCAATTCGATGAGATGACGCTGATCCCGACCGAGAAGCTGGTCGGCGAGCAGGGCAAGCAATATCTGTCGCTGTGGCGGGTGGCTCACCTGATCGTGCTGGCTTATCTCGTCTCGTCGCTGATCCCCGCGGGCGCAAGGTGGCTGGGCAGCCCGCTGGCGCAGCGCATCGTCGATTGCGGCCGGCATTCCCTGCCGGTGTTCTGCCTGGGGACGGCGCTGTCGATGGCCGGCAACCTGGCGATGGCCCAGTACGGTGAGGGTTGGACCGTGCAGATCGGCGTCAATCTGGTGGGGCTCGCGCTGCTGCTGCTCACCGGCTGGACCCTGGCGTGGCTCGCCCACACGCGAAGCCAGGCGCCTCAGCGAGGCGGGCTCGCCGCTTAGGCTCGCAAGGGACATTTTGCGGGGCGCTCGGCAGAACTTCGCGTCCCTGCTTGTTTGCGCTACGCTGCCTCATGCGCAGCGCTCCCGCCGATCCCGAACGCCTCATACGCTATCGGCGCGGCCGCCTGTCGGAATGGATCGCAGCCGCCCTCCTGATCGCCAAGGGCTACCGCATCCTGGGCCGGCGCGTACGCACCCCCTACGGCGAGATCGACCTGATCGCGGTGCGCGGCTCGCGTATCGCCTTCGTCGAGGTGAAGCGGCGCCGGACGCGGGCGGACGCCGAGGCGGCCCTCACTCCACGGCAGGCCGCGCGCATCTCTCGGGCCGCCCAGTTCTGGATCAGCCGCCACCTCGCCTACCGCGATCATCAGCAGGGCTTCGACGCCGTCCTGGTGGTGCCGGGCCGCCTGCCGAAGCATCTGCGCGATGCGCTGCACATGACATTCCCCGACCTCGCGAAATCGCGTTGACACGGCCCGCCTGAAGCCGCTTTCTGCTCCTCGTTCTCCCTCTCCCCATGAAGAATGGGGAGAGGGGACGCCGCCCGCGCACGCAAGGACCTGCCCGCATGCCGCTCAACGTCGCCTGCCAGATGGACCCGATCGACCGCATCGATATCGGCGGCGATTCCACCTTCGCCATCCTGCTGGAGGCGCAGGCGCGCGGGCATGCGCTGTTCTACTACACGCCGCCCAACCTCGCCCTGGTCGGCGGACGCCTGCTCGCGCACGGCCATACGCTGCGAGTCGAGGACAAGGCCGGCGACCACTACCGGCTGTCCGATCCGCGCACCGTCGACCTGTCGGATCTCGACGTCGTCCTGCTGCGCCAGGACCCGCCGTTCGACATGGCCTACATCACGACGACGCACCTGCTGGAGCGCATCCACCCCAAGACGCTGGTGGTCAACGATCCGGCGCACGTGCGCAACGCGCCCGAGAAGGTGTTCGTGCTCGACTTCCTCGACCTGATGCCGCCGACGCTGGTCACGCGCAACCCCGCCGACGTCAAGCTGTTCCGCGCCGAGCACAAGGACATCATCATCAAGCCGCTGTACGGCAACGGCGGCTCCTCGGTGTTCCGCATCAAGCCCGACGACACCAACCTCAACTCGCTGATCGAGCTGTTCCAGACCGTGTTCCGCGAGCCGTTCATGGTGCAGCAGTACCGGCCGGAGGTGCGCGGCGGCGACAAGCGCATCATCCTGGTCGACGGCGAGCTGGCCGGTGCCATCAACCGCGTGCCGGCCGCCGACGAGACGCGCTCCAACCTGCATGTCGGCGGCACCGCGGCACCGGTCGAGCTGACCGATCGCGACCGCGAGATCTGCGCGCGCCTCGGCCCCGAACTCAAGCGGCGCGGCCTGCTGTTCACCGGCATCGACGTGATCGGCCCCTACCTGACCGAGATCAACGTCACCTCGCCCACCGGCATCCGCCAGCTCAAGAAATTCGGCGGCGCCGATGTCGCGGCCCTGATCTGGGATGCGGTCGAGAAGAAGGTGGCGCGCTGACGCGTCGCCAGGCCAGCGCGGCCCTCGGTGCCTACAGCCAGAGGATCTTCTTGCGGTAGTCGAGATCGTTCAGCAGCGGCGCCGCGGGACCTTCGTGGAAGACCGCGCCGCGCTCCAGCGCAAACACGCGGTCGGCCAGCGACAGCACCAGATCGAGGTTGTGCTCGACGATGACGATCGAGACATGCCGGCGCAGCTCGTCGAACACCTTGTAAAGCTCCAGCACCACGGCCGGCGCCAGCCCCTCGAACGGCTCGTCCAGCAGCAGCAGCTTGACGTTGCCCGACATGGCGCGTGCCACCGCCACCATCTGCTGCTCGCCGCCGGACAGATAGTCGGCGGCGATGTGCATCCGCTCCTTCAGGCGCGGGAAGTATTCGAGGATCTGCGCCTCGCTCCACACCACCCCGGTGCTGCCATCAGTGGCGCGTGCCAGGCGGCCGAGCGCCAGGTTGTCGGCCACCGTCATGCCGGCGAACAGCCCGCGCCCTTGCGGCACGTAGCCGATGCCGAGCCGGGCGATGTCGGGCGCCGGCAGGCCGGCAATGTCGCGCCCCGCATATTCGATGCGTCCCGAAGCCGGGTGCACCAGGCCGCACAGCGTCTTGAGCAGCGTCGACTTGCCCGCGCCGTTGCGGCCGAGCAGCGCCACGATCTCGCCTTCGCGCACGTCCAGCGTCGCATCGTTGAGGATGTGGCTCTTGCCGTAGAAGGCGTTGACGCCCTCGAAACGCAGCACCTGCGCACGGCTTGCGCCTTCCGAAGCTCGCCCCGTGACAGGGGGAATGCCGGTGCCGGTGTAGACCTCCTGCACGCGCCGATCGTTGCGCACCTCGCTCGGCGTGCCGGCCATCAGCACCTCGCCCTGGTTCATCACCGTGACCCGCTGCGAGAAGCCGAGCACGCGGTCGATGTCGTGCTCGACGATCAGCACGGGGATCTGCACGGCCATGCTCTTGATGAGGCTCGACACGCGCTCGCGCTCGGCAGCAGCCAGGCCCGCCAGCGGCTCGTCGAGGAGGAGGACCTTCGGCTTGGAGCCTAGCGCGATGCCGAGATCGACCAGTCGCTGGCCGCCATACGACAGCTCGCCGCCTTCCGTCTCCTCGATGCCCTCCAGGCCCAGGAACTTGAGCAGCTCCGCGGCCTCGGCATGGATTTCCGGATAGCTGTCGATGTCGCGCCAGGCGTTGAAGCGGCCGGGGTGCTTGGCCTGCAATGACAGGCGCAGGTTCTCGTAGATCGACAGGGTGCGAAACAGGTTGGTGATCTGGAACGAGCGGGCGATGCCCCGCTCGCAGATGCGATGCGACGGCAGCCGATCGATGCGCTCACCGTACAGCCGCACGGCGCCCTGACTCGGCGGGAACAAGCCGGACACCACATTGAACAAGGTGGTCTTGCCGGCGCCGTTCGGCCCGATCAGCGCGTGAATCTGGCTGGCATCGACGGTCAGGCTGGCGTTCGACACGGCGCGGATGCCGCCGAAGTGCTTGGAGACGCCTTCCACCTCGAGCGGCGTTCCCTGACCTTGTCGCAGGGGCCAGGAAGGCCGGCAGCGGCAGGCCCTGGTAGATCTTGCGCCTGCTCATGGCGGCCGCCTCTTCCGGCGGTGGACGCCAGCGGCGGCGCAGCGTGGTCCAGATGCCGACCAGCCCGCTTGGCGAGAACAGCACGAAGCCGACGAACACCAGGCCGAACCACAGCAGCCAGTTCGCCGTCCAGATCGAGAACAGCTCGCGGAACAGGATGAAGAACAGGGCACCGAGCGCCGGCCCCAGGATGTGATGCATGCCGCCGATCACCACGATCGCCAGCATCTCGCCGGAGAAGGGCACCGAGACGGCCTCGGCCGACACCAGGTAGGTCTGGAACCCGAGCAGTGCGCCGGCGAGGCCCGTCACCACCGCCGAGATCACGAACGCGGCCAGCTTGTAGCGCTCGACCGGATAGCCCTGAAACGTGGCGCGCAGCTGGTTCTCCCGGATCGCCATCAGCACGTGCCCGAACGGCGAGCGCACCACGCGCAGCAGCACATACAGGACGGCCAACCCGATCACCGCCACCATGGCGTAGAAGGCGCGCCCGTCATCGAGGCTGAACGGCCCAACGCTGCCACGCACCAGCCCGCTCAAGCCGTCCTCGCCGCCCGTCACTTCCGTCCAGCGGAAGGCAATGGTGTAGGTGAGCGCCGCCAGCGCCAGCGTCAGCAGCGAGAAATACACTCCGCGCCGGCGCAGGATCAGCACGCCGACCAGGGTCGACACAACGGCGACGAGCAGCATCGCCAGGATGATCGGCAGGAAGATCTGGTCGTGGAAGTAGTGCTTCTGGAGCAGGCCCGCGCCATAGCCGCCGATGCCGAACCACACGCCATGCCCGAACGAGGTCAGTCCCGTATAGCCGACCAGCAGGTTGAGACCCATGCCCGGCAATCGCCAGGATCACCACCGTGGAGGCCGTATTCATCGCCAGGCCGAGGCTCTGGATCAAGAACGGCAGCGCGATGAGCGCAGCCGCGCCGATCCACAGCGGCCGGTATTTGCCTCGCGCCCTCATTCGAATTTCTCGATGCGCTCGCCGAGCAGGCCGCGCGGACGCAACAGCAAAATGAGGAACATCAGCACATAGATCGAAGCCTCGCCGGCGGCGGGCAGGAAATGGATGGTGACGCCGCGCACCACGCCGACCAGCAGGGCGGCCAGCACCACGCCCCAGAAGCTGCCCAGGCCGCCGATCACCACCACCACGAAGGCGACCGTGATGATCTCGGCTCCCATGGCCGGATGCACGATGGTGATCGGCGCGAAGAATGCGCCTCCCATCGCCGCCATGCCGACGCCCAGCGCAACGATGGTGGTCATGTAGGGCTGCAGCCGGATGCCGAGCGCCGCTACCATGTCGGGACGCTGGATGCCGGCGCGCACGACGCGGCCGAACGAGGTCTTGTTGAGCAGCAGCCAGACGCCCAGCAGGACCACGGCCACCACCGCCAGCAGCATCAGCCGATAGCGCGAGAACAGGAAGTCGCCGATGATGACCGCGCCCTTCAGCTCCTGCGGCATCGATGCCGACAGCGGGCGCGGCACCCCAGATGATGCGGATCAACTGCTCGGCGACCATGGCGAGGCCGAACGTCACCAGCAGGCTCAGGATGGGGTCGGCGGTGTAGAACCGGCGCAGGATGAACCGCTCGAACAAGATGCCGAGCATGCCGACCACCACCGGCGACAGCACCACGGCCGGGCCGAAGCCCAGGTATCTGGTGATCTCGACCGAGACATAGGCGCCGAACGCGTAGAACGCGCCGTGCGCCAGGTTCACCACGCCGCCGACGCTGAAGATCAGCGACAGGCCGAGCGCGATCAGCAGGTAGTAGCCTCCCAGCACGAGGCCGTTCACCACCTGTTCGAGGAGGAACACGAGTCTTGTCTCAATCCGGCAGCGTGGAGGACGAGCGCGGCGATGGCGTTGCGCTCAGGAACATGCGGGAGAGGCGAATGCGGGCGACACGTCGCCGCCCGCATCTCTCTATGATCAGGCGAAGGTGCAGGGGTTCTGCTCTTTGGTCGGGTTGATGACCTCGAGCGGCTCGTTCGGGCCCGGGATGGCCTGGCCGAACGCCAGGAAGTCCCACTTGTCCTTGGCCTGCCCCTTCGGCTTGACGCTAGAAGGGATAGGCTTCCTGCACCAGCTGATGATCCCACGAGCGGAAGTAGGCCTTGCGGGCCTTCAGGACGTCGAACTGCAACTCCTTCTCGAAGTATTCGATCAGCTTGTCCGTGTCGGTCGACTTGGTCTCGTTCATGGCCTGCGCCATCATCTTGAGCGAGACGTACTCGATCCAGGCGTGGTTCTCCGGCGGCTTGCCGTTCTTGGCGGTGAAGTTCTTGACGAACTCCTTGGAGCCCGGCGTGTCGAGATCGTGGTGCCAGACAGTCGGCCAGGTGCCGCTCAGGTTGCCCTCGCCGGCGGCCCAGGCATCGGCCGTATTCAGGTTGAACCCGACGATCGGATAGGGCAGGCCGAACTCGGCGTATTGCTTGATCAGGTTGGTGACCTGGTTGCCGGCCAGGTTGCAGCACACCACGTCGGGCTTGGCCTGGCGGATCTTCAGCAGGTAGGGGCTGAAGTCGGTCACGTCGGTGGCGATCAGCTCGTCGCCGATCAGCGTGCCCTCGTTGGCTGCGAAGAAGGCCTTGGCGGCGCGCAGCAGGTCGTGGCCGAACACGTAGTCGGCCGTCAGGCTGGTGAACTTCTTGCCTTTCACCATGTTGTCGCGCAGCAGCGCCTTGCCGACGGCGTTGACCATCACCGTGTTGGGGATGTCGACGTGGAAGCAGTAGCGGTTGCAGTTCTTGCCGCGCAGCACGTCGGAGCGTGCGCCCACCTGCATGAAGAGGCGCTTGTTGCGCGCCGCCACCTGCATGATGGTGACCGCCGAGGCGGAGCTGATCTCGCCCATCAGGACGGTGGCGCCGTCCTGCTCGAGCATGCGCTGGGCCTTGGTGGCGGCAGTGGCCGGGTTGACCAAGTCTTCCGAGATGATGTCGAGCTGGCGACCCATGACGCCGCCGGACTTGTTGATCTCCTCCTCGGCCATCCTGAGGCCGAGCTGGGCATAGGCGCCGAGTGCGCCCAGGAAGCCGGTCAGAGGCGTCAGATGCCCGATCTTGATCTTGTCGGTCTGGCTGCGCGCGATCGATGGGAATCCCAGCGTGTACGCACCGGCAATCGCCGCACCGCCCTTCAATACGCTGCGACGGGTCTTGCTCGACATGGGCTAACCTCCTCCACTATTTCGTTATTTTTCGGCGATAGCCGCCGCCTGCCACGGCCGCCCGCGTTGCGCATTATAAGTTGCCATACGACAATGTGAAATCGGTTTTTCTGATCGCCGCGATCAGCGCGGCTGCTTGCTATGCAGCGCCGGTGCATGGGCAAGGTGTGGCCGATTCCCCTGGCGGCAGCCTGCGTCATCGCCCAGGTCAAGGTTGGCAATTGTCATAGCCGACCGCCCTGCCGTTCATAGAGTGACGCTATGCGAATGGTCATAGCACTCGTTGCATCGAGCCTGTTTCTTTCGCAGGCCCTGGCACACTCCTTCGTGGAGCCCAGGCCCAGGGAGCTACGCCAGGCCGTGATTGCCGCCCCATTCGAGCGGTTCGCGGAAGAGCTGCGCGCCGGCGAGGCCCACACGGACCACTATCTCGTCATACGTCTCGAGATCGAGGCCTTGCGCCGGGACCATCCCGAGCACCGGGAATTCCTCGATCGGTACCTCCTCAGCCTGCTGCGCTGACGAGATTCCCGCGCCTAAAGACCAAGCTCGCTCAATCCGGGATGCCCGTCCGGACGCCGCCCGAGCGGCCAATGATACTTGCGCTCGCTCTCCTTGATCGGCAGGTCGTTGATGCTGGCAATGCGCATCTGCATCAGTCCATGCGCGTCGAACTCCCAGTTCTCGTTGCCGTAGCTGCGCAACCAGCTGCCGCTGTCGTCGTGCCATTCATAGGCAAAGCGCACGGCGATGCGGTTGCCGTGAAATGCCCAGACCTCCTTGATGAGGCGGTAGTCGAGTTCCTTGCTCCACTTGCGCGTCAGGAACGCTTCGATCGCCGCACGGCCTTGGAACATCTCGGCCCGGTTGCGCCAGCGGCTGTCGACCGTGTAGGCGAGCGCGACCTTGGCCGGGTCGCGCGAGTTCCAGGCGTCCTCGGCCATGCGGGCCTTTTGCGCAGCGGTTTCGGCGTTGAAGGGCGGAAGTGGCGGACGATCCATGGCTCTGCTCCTGCATCGGTCCTGGTAGCGCCATACAAGGACCAGATGCCGGCAATTCGATGAACCGTTGGTTTCGTTCGCCTCGAACGGATCCAGCCCCGGCCGAACACGCGGCCGAGGCCAGAGTGCATGACTTGGGAATTTCGACGGCGCCGGGTCTACCGCGATTTCAGCGCGCCCGTCTTCTTCTGCTCCGGACCCGTGTTGGCCTTCAGGGGCAATTTGGGCGTCTTGATCTTGCAGACCTTGTTGCCCTGGATCCAGACGGCTTCGTAGCCGTTCGGACAGGCGAACGCGGGCTGTGCGAGGGCCGCAATACCGCCCAACGCAACGACTGCAGCAATGGCCTTCTTCATGGTGCGCTCCTTTGGTTCGAGACGCCCCGGCGTCTCCAAACCATTGGTCGCGACGTGTCCGAAAAAGGTTCAGTCCATCCGTGTTGATCTTCCAGCCACCAGAGGAACAGGCCCGAGAGATCAGGAGTGCCTACCCGAACGGCCAGTCCATGGTTGTGCTCTACCTTGCAGTTTATTTGGCCCGCTCAAGGCCATTTTTACCTTACGTTTCCGTGATGTTGCCACACTGCTCGATCTACCATCTCACATGGGGCGGCTTTGCAGGGTCCGCCCACAGGGGGAAAGTGCATGCGTCGACGCGTTGCCGTCATTTGTTGCCTGTTGTTCGCGACCAGGGCTGCAGCAGAGCCAGCCGTGCTGTCCGGCGAAACCCTCAAGGCGGCCGTCACGGGTGCCGTCCTGGAGGTTGAGACGCCGCTCGGCGTGAAGGTGCCGATCCGCTATTCCGAGGACGGCCGGGTCTCGGGCGAAGCCCGCGGGCTCGCCTACTACCTCGGTGCCGAGACGGACACGGGCAAGTGGTGGGTGTCCTCGGACCGCCTCTGCCACAAGTGGAGCAAGTGGTTCGACGGCGTCCTGCAGTGCATACGCATCAGTCGGCAAGGCTCACGCATCTTCTGGCGCCGCGATGACGGAGAGACGGGAACGGCGGTGATCTCGACGCCCCCGACGCCACCCCGAGTCGTCGTCGCGACGGCTCCCAAAATTCCTGAGCCAACCCCGGAGCCAGTCAGGCGCGAGGCGCCCGAGCCCACCGTTTCGTATTCCGCATCCATGGCTGGACTGCCAATCTTCCCGCCACGTGCCAACACCGTCCCCATGACGGGCTCCGTCGAGAAAGAACCAGCGCCAAGCAGCGAACCGGTCATCGCCCCCATCATTGCCGAGCCCGTCGTTACCAGCCGGGCCGAGGCCAAGCCGGTCGAACCGACGAACAAGGCGATCCGGCCCGCTGCGCAGAAGCAAGCGGCCATCACGGCGCAACGCTCTCCCGCAAATCCCGACCGCTCGGCGCAAACCTTTCGCGTAGCCGGTGTTGCCTCGGGCGACGTCCTCAATGTGCGCGATGGGCCCTCGGCCGACTACAGGGCAACTGGCGCCATTCTCCCGGACGCCGTGGGCGTACGCATCGTTGGGCGATGCCAGGCGGAGTGGTGTCCGATCTCCCATCGCGGCGTCACCGGCTGGGTGAACAGCTTCTACCTGATCGAGGACACCACCGTCCGCGGTTCAGAACGCCAAGCCCGCCCCGCGACGGAATATCGGCGGTAGGCGCCGATCATTGAGGGTGATCGCGCACGCGACTTTTTTGGAAGTGGTGACCCCGACAGGATTTGAACCTGTGACCCCCAGATTAGGAATTTGGTGCTCTATCCAGCTGAGCTACGGGGCCGCCTGGAGGGGCGGTCTATAGCACACTCGGCGCGAGGCGTGCAGTCTCCGGCTCGCCGCTACAGCAAGACCGAGCGGATCAGCAGGGCCAGGAGGCCGACCGCGCCGACGCCGAGAAGCCACAGGAGCGCGAACCACAGCAGACGGCTCGCCAGCGGGCGCTGCGGTTCGGCCTGCATCAGTGGTACCCGCCGGTGGTGCCGACCTTGCCGCGGAACACCCAGTAGGACCAGGCGGTGTAGCCGAGGATCAGCGGGATCAGCACGGCTGCGCCGACCAGCAGGAAGCCGAGGCTGGCGTCCGGCGCCGCCGCCGACCAGATGGTGATCGTTGGCGGCACGATGTAGGGATAGAAGCTGATGCCGAGGCCGATGTAGGACAGCACGAACAGGGCAACCGCGGCGAAGAACGGCGATACCTCGCGCTGCGCGTGGAGCCCGCTGAGCAGCACCAAGGCCGCCACCGCCACGAAGATCGGCACCGGCGCCACGTACAGGATGGCAGGCCAGGCGAACCAGCGCCCCATGGCGACCGGGTTCATGATCGGCGTGATCAGGCTGACGAGGCCGATCAGGGCGAGCGTGGCAAGGCCGGTGATCCAGGCGAACCGATAGGCGTGCCGCTGCACCGAGCCGGTGGTCTTCATGATGAGCCAGGTCGAGCCCAGCAGCGCGTAGCCGACCATCAGGGCGACGCCCGTCAGCAGGCTGAACCAGGTCAGCCAGTCCCACCAGCCGCCGGCATAGGCGCGCCCTGACACCGGGATGCCCTGGATGAGGGCGCCCAGCGCGATGCCCTGCGCAAAGGCCGCCAGCATCGAGCCGCCGGCGAAGGCCCAATCCCACAGATACTTGGCGCGCGTCGTGCGCCAGCGGAACTCGAAGGCGACGCCGCGGAAGATCAAGCCGAGCAGCATGGCCGTGATCGGCGCGTAGAGGGCGGGCATCACCACGGCGTAGGCGAGGGGAAAGGCCGCCATCAGCCCGCCGCCGCCGAGCACCAGCCAGGTCTCGTTGCCGTCCCACACGGGCGCCACCGAATTCATGGCCTGGTCGCGTCCCTTCTCGCCGTCCTCGCCGGCGATGAACGGAAACAGGATGCCGATGCCGAGATCGAAGCCGTCGAACAGCACGTAGGCCAGCACGGCGAAGGCGATCAGCACGGCCCAGATGAATGCGAGATCCATGATACGCTAGCCTCCCGTTTGCCCGTCTGCGGCCGGCTCCGCATCGAGCGCCCGAGGCCGGCGTGATGCCGGCGGCGCGGATCGGCACGCCGCGCTCGATGTCCGGCTCGTCGATGTCGGGCGTATGGCCCATCAGGCGCAGGATGTAGAAGGTGCCGGCGCCGAACACCGCGAAGTAGACGACGATGAAGGCGATCAGCGAGAAGCCGACGGCCGCGGCGTCGATCGGCGAAGCCGAATCCGCCGTGCGCAGCAGGCCGTAGACCGTATAGGGCTGGCGCCCGACCTCGGTGGTGATCCAGCCGGCCAGCACGGCGACAAAGCCCGCCGGGCCCATCAGCATGGCGAAGCGATGCAACGCGCCCCAGTCGTACAGGCGGCCGCGGTAGCGCGCGGCGAGGCTGAGCAGGCCGACCAGCACCATCAGCAGGCCGATCCCGACCATGATGCGGAAGCTCCAGAACACGATCAGCGCGTTGGGCCGGTCCGCCGGCGGCCAGGCCTTCAGGCCCTTCACCTCGCCGTCCCATTCATGGGTGAGGATCAGGCTGCCGAGCTTCGGCACCTCGACGGCGAAGCGGGTTCTCTCCTCCTGCATGTCGGGCCAGCCGAACAGGATCAACGGCGCGCCGCGCTGCGTCTCGAAGTGGCCCTCCATGGCGGCGATCTTGGCCGGCTGGTGCTCGAGCGTGTTGAGGCCGTGCTGGTCGCCAGCGAAGATCTGGATCGGCGCCACGATGGCCGCCATCCACATGGCCATCGAGAACATCACGCGCGCGCCCTCGTTGCGGCTGTTGCGCAGCAGGTGGTAGGCGCCGACCGCACCGACCACGAATGCGGTGGTCAGATAGGCCGCCAGCACCATGTGCACGAGGCGATAGGGGAACGAGGGGTTGAAGATGACGGCCCACCAGTCGGCGGGAGCGAACTGCCCGGCGGAATTGATGGTGTAGCCGGCAGGCGTCTGCATCCAGCTGTTGGCCGACAGTATCCAGAAGGCGGACAGGAAGGTGCCGGCTGCCACCATGGTCGTGGCGAACATGTGCAGCTCTTTGCCGACGCGCTCGCGCCCGAACAGCATGACGCCGAGGAAGCCCGCCTCGAGGAAGAACGCGGACAGCACCTCGTAGCCCATCAGCGGGCCGAGAATGGGCCCGGTCTTGTCGGAGAAGACGCTCCAGTTGGTGCCGAACTGGTAGCTCATGACGATGCCGGACACGACGCCCATGCCGAAGCTGAGCGCGAAGATCTTCTTCCAGTAGTTGAAGAGCGAGATGAACACGCCGCGGCCGGTGTAGAGCCACAGCGCTTCCAGCACGGCCAGGTAGCTGGCGAGGCCGATCGTGAAGGCCGGAAAGATGATGTGGAACGAGATGGTGAACGCGAACTGGAGCCGGGCCAGCGTCAGCGCATCGAAGAGCTCCATCGGTACGGCCCCTCCATCGTCCTGGTCACTTACATCGGCAGATGCTCAGGCCTTGGCCGGCGACGGGCCGAACGGGTCGTGCGCGAGGCCGTCGTCGTCGCTGATCTCCGGGCCAGGATCGTCGGGAGCGCGTGGCGGCACGAATATCCTGGGCTCCACAGGCTTGCGCGGCCGAGAAGCGCGCGATGCCTGCCTCGGCTGCTCGCCCGGGCTGTCGCTTTGCGGCACCGGCTCGGTCTGCGCCTTGCGCGCGGCAACATCGGGCTCGGTCCGCTGCGGAGGCTCAGCACGCGGCAGTGGGGCACGCGCCGCCACCGCCGGCTCCGGTTTCGGGGACACCGGCTTGGCTGGTGGCAGGACGACCACGTCCTCGACCTCCAGCGCAGGAGCTGGTTTGGGTGCGGGCTTGATGACCGGTGGCTCGATGGTCTCGCCGCGTACGGTCTCGGCGGCAGGCTGCGTCCGCTCCCGGTGCTCGATGACAGGCTCCGCCTCGGCGCCGAGGCTCACCAAGGCCTCGACCTTGGCATTGAGCAGGGCCGCCGCGCTCTCGTCGGTGACCTCGACGGGCACACGCCAGCGGAAGGCATCGAGCGCACCGGTGACCGGAGAGGTTGGCGCCCAGTGGTCGGAGGCGACGCCGTCAGCGGTCCAGGCCGGATCGCGCGGCGCATGCACCGCGCGCGCCAGCCATTCGCGCACGCGGCCGGTGTGGCCATGCTGCTCGGCCTCGACGCGGGCCATCAAGGTGCAAACCCGTTGCGACAGGCGATTGTCGAGCAGCGGCTCGAGCGCACTGCGCGCCTCGTCCCACTCGCGAGCCTCGACGGCCGCCACCGCGATGGCGATCGGCGCCTCGATGTCGTTGGGCGTGATGCGGCCGAGATGGCGCACGCGCACCAGCCGGTCACGCGGGCTGTCGCCCGGCCGCACATAGGCATAGGCCGCGGCCAGCTCCGGATGCGGCGACAGCCGCCAGGTCTTCAGCAGCACGCGAGCGGCGCGAGGCGTGTTGCCTCGCGAGGCGAGAATGCGTCCGCCGATGGCAGCCGCCGGGACCAGGTCGGGCGCGAGCCGGTGCGCTTCGAGCGCAAGGTCGAGCGCCTTGTCGGTGCCGGCATCCTCGGACGCCTGCGCCTGGGCGGTGAGCAGCACGGCGCGGCGTCGCTTGGCCACCGTCTTGTCGACCAGGCCGTTGCGGCGACCGATCGCAAGCGTGTCGAGCGCACCTTGCCAGTCACCGGCATGGCACTGCAGATCGAACAGCGCCTCCACCGGCCAGCCGAGCTTGGGGTTGAGCGCCAGGGCACGCTGCGCGAACTGCCGCGCGGCCTCCGACTCGCCTTCGCGCTGCGCCTCGAGGAACAGGCCGCGCAGGCCGAGCTGCTCGGTATCGCGCGAGGCCAGCATCGCCTCGAAGATGCGGCGCGAGGTGGTGCGGTCGCCGGTCAGCTGCGCGGTCTGGGCGCGCAGCAGGTGCGTGAGCGGCTCATTAGGAAGCGCCTTGCGCGCCTGGCCAGCATAGCGGGAGGCGAGCGCCGAATTGCCGGCACCGATGGCGATGATGCCGCTCGATAGCGCATCGAGACCGCGCTTCTGCCGACGCCGCTGCAGGATGCGGCCGACGTAGGCCGGGCTCGACCAGATGTGCCGCAGCAGCGACCAGCACACCGCCAGCAATCCGATCAGCAGCGCGAGGATGACGAAGGCGCGGAACACGCTGGTTTCCGCGATGACGCCCTGCCATTCGACGACAATGGTGCCCGGCCGGTCGGCCAGCCAATGCAGGCCCGCGGCGATCGCAAGCACCACGAGCAGGAAGGCGATGAGACGCATCATCGGGTTGGCTCCCCCGCGGACCGATTGCCGGCCAGCGATGACTTGAGCTGGCTCTCGATGTCGGCCAGCGCCTGATCGACGGCCTGGCGCGCCTCGACCTGCCGGAGCCAGTCCTCGGCGACGAGCGAGGCCTTGGGCGGCAGCTTCTTGCCCTGCTCCAGCACCTCGGCGAGCCGTGCCTCCTTCAACGCGCTGTCCATGCGGGCGACGGTAGCGTCAAGGCTGGTGTCGTCGGCGCTGGGGCCGGCCTTGCGCACACGCACGATCGAGCGTGCGCCCGACAGCAGGCGATCGACGATCGATGCATCCGCGGGCTCGGCCTCCGCATCCAGCATGGCGTTGGAAACCTTGCGGAACGACTTGGTGATCTCGGTCGCGGTCGGCACGCCATCGCGCATGTGGCGTTCGAGCGGCACGAGGTTGAGCTTGAGATCGGGCTTGTCGCTGCTCGCCTTCTTCACGGCGGCAAGCTCGACGACGAACGGCTCGCCGCGATCCATGACGCGCTTCAGGCCGGCAAGCTCGAGCGACAACAGCACGCGCGTCGTATTGGTGCTGCGATCCGCCTCGCTCCTGGAAATGGCCTGCAGCTCCTTGTCGAGTGCGGCGAGCCGGGCCTGCATCGGTGCGATGTCCGCGGACTTGGCCGCGCCGCGCAGGCGCTCGTCGATTTCGCCCTTCAGGGTGTCGACGCGCTGGCCGAGGCGGCCGGCCTCCGTCCTGATGGAAGCCAGCTCCGCAGCGGTCGCCTTGGCAGCCTCGCCGGACTGGGCACCCGATGGTGTCGCCAGCGCCTGCTCGAGCTTGGCGATGCGTGCGACCAGATCCTCGGGCGTACCCTGCGCGCTGCCGATCTTGCCTTCGAGAGCCTTGGTGTCGCCGGCGAGTTGCGCCTGCGCCCCGCTCAGATCGCGTACGGAGCGCGACAGCGCCTCGGTCCTCGCCACCAGACCCGTGGTGTCGCCAGGCCTCACACCGAGCACGGCCTCGGCATCGGCAAGCCGCCGGGCAACGGCGCGCAGCTCGATGGCCCGCTGCGGATCGGACGCCTGCGGCGTCTGGAATGATTGAAACAGGGTCGCGACGAGCACCACGATCAGCGCGCCGAGCGCGCCTGCGCCGAGATGCGACAGCGTCGGACCCGGGCGAAAATGCGGAGCCAGCGCCGCGGCTTGAGCGGCAGCCGCACGCAACCGGTCGGCGACGCTCGGACCCGCCTCATCCGAGGCTTGCTTGGGCGGCTCACCGCCGGCCGCGCTCTCAGCCTTCGTCTCGCCCTTGGCGGCCTGGCCGACCTCGGTCGCCTGCAAATCGAGGGTTGCATAGGGGCGCCGGCCCGCGGCCGTATCGCCAGGTCGAGGGGGACCTTTGCCGGTCTCGTCCTTGGGGTTGGCCATGCGTTCCTGATCTCCCGGGCAGCGCGCACCCCCCATGCTCGCTGCTTTGGATTAACGAAATCCCCCAGGGCATTAACCACGAATTTCCCGCCGGCCCGGCTGAGCCTGCTCTGAATTGTGCCGCGAGCGGCGTCGATCAGGGCAAGCACTTCTTCCAGGCGCGGGGCTTCGGCAATCTGCATTCGCAGGTTGCCCAGCGGCTCCAGACGGCGCGCCACTTGAGGCGAGAGGCAGAAATGGGTGAGCCCGCGCGCCACCGTCGCCAGACCCTGCTTGCGCATCAGCGTCGCATACACCTGGGCGGTGCGCGGCGACAACAATATGACGCCGTTGATCTCGCCCATCGCCAACTGCTCGACGGTGTCCTCGGACAGGGAGGTGGCGGCGAGCATGCGATAGACCTGCGGCTGCAGGACGCGGAAGCCGTGCTCTTCCAGCGCACCCCTGAGGTCGCCGGCCAACGCATCTCCGGCAAGATGCAGCAGCAGCCCGGCCGCCGGATCGAGCGCGGAGACGATGTGCACCACCAGCTCCTGCGCCGTGCCTGCGCCCGTCACCACAACCTCGAAACCGAGAGCGCGCGCTTCCTTGGCGGTTGCCTCGCCGACGGCGAACAGCGGCAGTCCGCGCGCCTCGGCCAGCGCCGGATGCGACTTCAGCGCGCGCAGTCCGTTGCGGCTGGTGGCGATCAGCCCCTGCACTCCGTCGAGATCGATGGCATCGGCATCCTCGAACGACACCCGCAGCAGCGGCTCGACCGTGGCCTGATGCTCGCGCTCTTCCAGGACGGCTCTGAGCTTGAGCGCATCGGGCTCGGGGCGTGTGACGAGCAGGCGCATCAGGTGTGCTTGCTGAGAAAGTCGGGGCCGGCCTTGGCCAGCAGCTCGGCAGCGGCGTCCTCGGCCATTCGCAATGCCTCCTCGGGGCGGCCTTCGCGCCGCGTTGCATGCGCCTCGCGGCCATCCGGTGTGAGGATCATGCCGCGGAAAACGAGACGGTCGCCCGCCAGCTCGGCTAGACCCGCGATCGGCGTGCGGCAGGAGCCCTCCAGCTTCGCCAGAAACGCACGCTCCGCCGTGACGGCCAGCGCGGTCGACTCGTCGTTGATCGGCGACAGCAGCTCGGCCATCGCCTCGTCGCCGCTGCGGATCTCGACGCCGATGGCGCCCTGCGCCACGGCGGGCAGCATCTGATCGGCCGGGATGGCCGACGTGATGCGATCAGCCAGCCCGAGGCGCCGCAGCCCCGCGCAGGCAAGCAGCGTCGCGTCGGCGACGCCGTCCTCCAATTTGCGCAGCCGCGTCTCGACGTTGCCGCGCATCGGCACCACCTTGAGGTCGGGCCGCATATGCAGCACCTGCGCCTGCCGGCGCAGCGACGAGGTCGCCATCACGGCTCCGGGCGGCAGGTCCATAAGCGAGGCGACCTTGCGGCTGATGAAGGCATCGCGCACGTCCTCGCGCGGCAGCAGGCAGGCGATCGTCAGGCCCGCCGGCAGCAGCGTCGGCATGTCCTTCATGGAATGCACGGCGAGGTCGATCTCGCCGGCCAGCAGCGCCTCCTCCAGCTCCTTGGTGAACAGGCCCTTGCCGCCGGCCTCCGCCAGCGGCCGGTCCTGGATGCGATCACCCGTGGTCTTGATGGCGCGAACCTCGAAGGCGTGCCGGCCTGAGCCATGCGCCGCCTCCAGCCGGGCACGCAACTCGGCGGCCTGCGCCAAGGCGAGCGGCGAGCCGCGGGTGCCGATCCGTATGGTCGTTGCTTGCAAGGGCCGTTCTCCGGAGTGCTAGGCGAGTCCTGGACACCGTGGGCCCGTTTACGCCTCCACGCACTCGTATGCAAATGCGCCCGCAGGAAAGCGCGACTTCGCATGAGCCAGCCATCGCCCGAGGATGCGCGCCAGCTGCCGAAGCAGTTGCTCGTGCTGGGCATCGAGACGAGCTGCGACGAGACGGCTGCGGCGGTGGTCGCCCGCGCCGCCGACGGCAGCGGCCGCATCCTTTCGAACATCATACGTACGCAATGGGAGAAGCACCGCCCCTATGGCGGCGTGGTGCCGGAGATCGCCGCGCGTGCCCACGTCGAATGCCTGGACGAGATCATCGCCGAGGCGATGCGCGAAGCCGGCCTCGGCTTCGCCGACCTCGACGCCGTCGCCGTCACCGCGGGGCCTGGGCTGATCGGCGGCCTGATGGTCGGCGTGGTCAGCGCGCCAGGCCATCGCGTTTGCGCATGACCTCGACCTGGTGGCGGTCAATCATCTGGAGGCGCATGCTCTCACCGTCGGGCTGACTGAAAATCTGCGCCCGCCCTACCTGTTGCTGCTGATTTCCGGCGGACACACGCAGCTGCTCATCGTCCACGACATCGGCCGCTACCAGCGCCTCGGCACCACCATCGACGATGCCTTGGGCGAGGCCTTCGACAAGACGGCCAAGCTGCTCGGGCTAGGCTTCCCCGGAGGGCCGGCGGTGGAGCGGGCGGCAGCCCAAGGCAAGGCCGGGCGCTTCGAACTGCCGCGGCCGATGCTCGGACGGGCCGAGCCGCATTTCTCGTTCGCGGGCCTGAAAACCGCCGTGCGGCACAAGGCGCAGGCGTCGGTCCCGCTGACCGACGCGGTGGTCGCCGACCTGTGCGCGGAGTTCGAGGCGGCGGTCGCGGACAGCGTGGCGGACAGGGTGCGCCGTGCGATCGCGCTCGCCGACGACCGGCTCGCGCCCGGCGGGCGCCACCTCGTCGTAGCGGGCGGCGTCGCGGCCAACATGCGGCTACGGACCGCGCTCGCGTCGGTCGCGGAACGGTCCCGCTACACCCTGCACGTCCCGCCCGCGCCGCTCTGCACCGACAATGCGGCCATGGTCGCGTGGGCGGGGACGGAACGGCTCGCGCGCGGCGATGCGCACGGAGACGCGAACGGCCCGATACTGGCGCGCGCCCGCTGGCCGCTCGACCCCGACGCTATCCCCGCCCTCGGCGCCGGCCGGCTTGGGGCAAAGGCTTAGTGTCCCCCTCTCCCCGTCCTTACGGGGAGAGGGTCGGGGGAGCCCGGCATGAGGTGAGGGGCAGCGGCAGTGCAGGGGATCAGCGGCTGCTCCTCACCGTTGCCTAGTTCGCCGGCCGAGCCATAGGGTCTGACCCCGACACTTCCGACGAAGAGGTGGGGAGACGGGACACCTCAATCCGCGCTCATGCCGGTGCGGACGATCGCGGCCACATCCGCGTAGGCCCTCGTCAGCGGCGAAATCATCCGATGCAGCTTGCTCTTGCCGATCAGCAGGTCATGCAGGGCCAGATAGTCGATGCCCGTCGACAGGAAGCAGTCGATGGCATCGCCCGGCGTCTCCACGATCGGCTCGCCCTTGACGTTGAAGGAGGTGTTGAGCAGCACCGGCACCCGGTGATGGCGTCGAACTCGCGCAACAGCCGGTAGAGGCGCGGGTTCTGCGCCTCCCGCACCGTCTGCACGCGCGCCGTGCCGTCGACGTGTACGATCGCCGGAATCCTCCCTGCCACTCCGCGCGAACACGCTTGGCGATCAGCATGAAGGGCGACTCCTCGTCGCCCTCGAAGATCTCGGCCGCCCGCTCCGCCAGCACGATCGGCGCAAACGGACGGAAGGCCTGCCGGTGCTTGACCCGCTTGTTCAGCTTGTCCTTCATCTCGGGCTTGCGCGGATCAGCAATGATGCTGCGATTGCCGAGCGCCCGCGGCCCGAACTCGGAGCGGCCCTGCAACCAGCCGAACACATGGCCCTCGGCCAGCAGCCGCGCGGTATCGGCGCAAATATCCCTGCTGATCGTCCGCGTCGTCTCCAGCCGCACCAGCCGCCGATGTACGGCCTGGTTCACCGCGCGATCCGGATACTCGATGCCCAGATAGGCATGATCCATCACGAACGAACGCGGCTGCTTGGCAATCGCCAGGTGGCCGTAGTAGGCGCAGCCGATGGCGATGCCGTCGTCGCCGGCCGCCGGCTGGATCCAGACGTTGTCGAAGCCCGCCTCGCGCACGATGCGGCCGTTGGCGACGCAGTTGAGCCCCACGCCGCCGGCGATGCACAGGTTCCTGGCCCCGGTCGTCTCGCGCAGCCGGATGGCCCGGTCGATCAACACCCTCTCGGTGTCGTCCTGCACGCGCCACGCCATATCCTGCCAATGCTGCCGCGAGGCACTCTTCTCCCAGTCCGCGTCGGCCTCCGGAAACCACGGCTTGTCGAACTCCGCGGTCCACTGCGGAACCTCCAGCGTCCCATCCTTGCAGGTCGACCAGCGACTGCACCTGATCCGGCCGCCCATAGGGCGCCAGCCCCATCACCTCGCCGCACTTGTTCCAGTCGGCGAAGATGTAGCTCGACACGCGGCTGTAGAGGGCGCCGAGGCCCGGCATGAAATAGAACTCGTCGCTCAGGAAGCCGCGCGTCGGGTCGAGCCACACCTTGTGCAAGGGCTCGCAGCTCGGAGCCATTGAACCGGTAGTAGCTCTCCGATTCGCGCGCCAGCGGGTTGGCGCCCTGCGTGAGCTGGCCCGCCTCGCGGATATCGGACGCGTAGTTTCCCACCCCGTCCACGATCATCACCACCCCGTCCTCGAACGGGCAGGCGGCGAACGCGCTGTAGGCATGCGCCAGATGGTGCGAAACCGTCACCACCTTGCTCGACGTCGAGCGGAACAGCGGGCTCGCCTTGGCCTGCGCCCGCTCCTTCTGATCCATGAACTCCGGGATGTCCTCGTAGAGAAGACGCGTCTCCATGTCCTCGATGGGGAGCACGTAGCAGTTGCGCACGATCAGGCTGACATCGTCGAGCGTGATGCCCTCCGCCTGCAGGCAGTAGTCCATGACCTCCTGGTAGAAGCCCGTGGCGTGCTTCTCGCGCGTGATGCGCTCCTTGCTGATGGCGTAGGCGATGGCGCCGTCGCGCAGCAGGCAGGCGCTCACGTCGTGGTCGTAGGCGTTGATGCCGAGGATGTAGGTCTTGCTTGCCGTCATGCCCGCCGGTTCGACATCTCGCGCCCCTTGATGCTGACCTTCGCGACCGCAGCATCAGCGTCTGCACCCCAGCACCGCGGGTTTCCGGTCGTAGTTGTACGATGGCGCTTGCAACTTGCCCTCATGCCGAGAACTTGCCTGCTGCCGGCTGGTGCGTGCAAGCGCAGCGGTCCGTCATCCTGCGCGCTGCATCTATTGCTCAAGTCGTCGGAAAGAAAATCTTTACGGCGACGGAACCGGGCGTGTCGGTATTCGTTCGCCTTGTCACGACGCGGAGTGTGGGTTAGCGTTTCGCACGAGAGTGGGCGCGCTGCTCATGGGGACCGAGAGGTCCACAGTCCGCCGCGTTTTGAAAGTTGAGCAAGCAGACTTCGCATCTGTCCTGTGGGGGGCGAGCGAGAGGCTCTGAAATGACACTCAATACCGCAGATAGAAAGCATCGCCGGCATTGGTCGCCCGCGCTCAATGCGGCGCGCGTACTGGGCTTCGGACTGAAAAGAGGCGTGATCCGCGGCGTTGCCATCGCCACCATGCTGGCGATCTACGTGGGGGGCTCCATCGGTTCCATTGCCCCGACGGCGCTCGGCGTTGCCGGTGTTACGGGCGTCGCGCTGGCGACAACCGCCACGCCGGCCGACGCATACCGCCGCCGGCGACGCAAGCGCCGCTGGTATCGCGGCCTCTACTTCAGGGGCTACGACGGGGGTCACCGTCGCAGGCGCCATCGGCGCAGGCGGCGCGCGGCGGCGGCATCTACCTGCGCTTCTAGCCAGTATCGAACGCGACCGCCATCTCGGGCCCCGGACTTGTTCCAGGCCCGAGTTCGCTTAACGTACGCTGACCCGGTCGGCTTTGGGTCGCACACCGCCACTTTTGCCTCCCCCGTGACGACGGCCGCAGGCCTTCGCAGCAAGGGGGAGGAAGGAATGCCACGAGCTTAGCTCGCCATCTCCAAGCGATCCGCGAACTCGACAAGCGAGCTAAGTTCGATGGCATTCCAGGTGGGGGTCGAAGCGTCGAGCATGCCGCCGGTCACCCCCACCCGATGCGTCCAGCGGCTTAGGCTGGCGGTCGAGCGAAGAGCACGGTCGGCGATCGCCAGCCTAAGCCGCGGACGCATCGCCCTCCGCCCCGTGCGCATCGAATGCGCGCATTCGATGCAGGGGGAGGCGCCGCAATCACTCGCTGCGCAGCGCATCGATCGGGTTGAGCGCAGCGGCACGCCGCGCCGGCAGGAACCCGAACAGGACGCCGGTGCCGGCCGCCGCCACCAGGGCCAGCAGCACCATCTCGGGCGGAATGAGGATCGGCCATGCGGCGAGGCCCGCCATCAGGTAGGCCACCCCGATCCCCACGGCCACGCCGGCCAGGCCGCCGAGCATGCACAGCGTCACGGCCTCGATCAGGAATTGCGCGGCGATATCCGAGCCGCTGGCACCGAGCGCCTTCCTGAGGCCGATCTCGCGCGTGCGCTCGGTCACCGACACCAGCATGATGTTCATGATGCCGATGCCGCCGACGAGCAGCGAGATGGCGGCCGTGGCGCCGAGCAGCCAGCTCAGCGTCGCCTGCGCAGCCGCGCGCGCCTTCATCGCTTCCGTCAGGTTGCCGACGTTGAAGGTGTCGTCGTCGCCCGGCGGCACGCGCCGGCTTTCGCGCAGCACCTGCTCGACCTCGCCCTGCATCTCGGCGAGATCGGCGCCCTCCTCGAACTTCACCGAGATCTGGCCGACCTGATTGTTGATGACCTGGCGCCAGCCGATCAGGTATTTGCGCGCCGTCGACATCGGCACCAGGATGCTGTCGTCGTGATCGTCGCCCGAGAGGCTCCGGCCCTTGGCGCTCAGCACGCCGATCACCGTGAACGGCATGTTCCTGGCGCGGAACGTCTGGCCCACCGGGTCGGCGTCGCCGAACAGCACCTTGACCACCGATTGGCCCATCAGGGCCACGCGCCGCCCGACCGCGTTGTCCTCGGCGGTGAACGGGCGCCCCAACTCGACTGGCCAGTTGCGCAGCTCCAGGTACTGCTCGTGCACGCCCCAGATGCGCGTCCAGGTGTTGGCCTTGCCGCGCACCGCCGTCGCGCTGGCCCACAGCTGGCCGGAGATGGCGGCCACGCCCGGCACTTTCGCCTCGATGGCCGCCAGGTCGAACTCCGACAGCGGCAGGTTGGTGCCGGCGCCGCTGGAGCGGCCACCAAACAGGCGCGCACTCGGGTTGACGACCAGCACGCCGGTGCCGAGGTTGCTGATCTGCTTGTCGACCTCCGAGCGCGCCCCGGCGCCGACCGCACCCATCACGATCACCGACGCGACGCCGATGACGATGCCGAGCGTGGTCAGCGCGCTCCTCAGCGCATTGGTGACGATCGCCCTGCCCGCGATCTCGATGAAATCGAGCACCGTCATGGTCGAGCTTCCACGCAAGCGGATGCGCCGCCCGCAAGCTGGTGCTGCCCCTGCGGCACATCCTCGACCACCTTGCCGTCACGGAACACGATGCGGCGCAGCGCGTGCCTCGCCACGTCGGCGTCGTGGGTGACGAGCACAATGGTGATGCCCTGCCGGTTGAGATCGGCGAACACCTGCATGATCGCCTCCGACGTCGTGCTGTCGAGCGCACCGGTCGGCTCGTCCGCCAGCAGCAGCTGCGGATTGTTGACGAGCGCGCGGGCGATGGCGACGCGCTGCTGCTGGCCACCCGACAGCTGCTGCGGGCCGTGATCGAGCCGGTCGCCGAGGCCCATCTCCTCCAGCCGCGCCCGCGCCATCGCTTCCGGTTTCGCGGGCCGCGGCTTGGCATACATCAAGGGCAGCATCACCTGGCGCAGCGCCGTGGTGCGGGGCAGCAGGTTGAACTGCTGGAACACGAACCCGATCGTGCGGTTGCGGAACTCGGCCAGCGCATCGCTGGACAGCTCGCGTGACATCGCGCCCGGCGATGCGCAGCTCACCCGCCGTCGGCTGATCCAGCGCGCCGATCAGGTGCATCATGGTCGACTTGCCGGAGCCCGAGGGGCCCATGATGGCGACGTACTCGCCGGCGCGGATATCGAACGACACATCCTCCAGCGCCCGCACCGACTGCTCGCCGAGCTTGTAGGACTTGTGCACGCCTCGTGCTGAAATCAGCGGCGGCCCATCGCCCATGATGCCGTCCGCTGCGATCGGCGATGCCTCGTGCGCCCAGGTCATTCGCGCCTCATTTGCGCCCCGCCGCGCGCGCACGCAGCACCACCTTGTCGCCTTCCTGCAGCACGTCGCCGAGCGCCTCGGCGAAATAGCTGTCGACGAGGCCAAGGTCGAGCTGGCGGCTCTCGAGCGCCGCCCGCTGCATTGAGCACCCAGACCGTCACATCCTGCCGGCTCCTGCGCCCAGCGGCCGCCTCCCGCCGCGCCTTCCACGCCTCGAACGCGGACCGCTGCGCATCCGTGATGACGCTGGCCACGCGCCTGCGTGAGGCGTTGCATGAGCCGCGCATTGGTCTCGCCCTCGAGCGCCGGCCGCGTGGCCCCGGACGCGAACGCCGATCCTCCGCCGGCCTGCTTCTCCTGCGCGGCGGCAGGCCCCTTCAGGATGGCGGCGACGCGCGCCGCCTGCTCGCCCGTCAATGCCAGCTCGCTCTTGGCCCGGTCCAGCTCGCGATCAAGCTGCTGCTGCACCAGGTTGCGCGCCGACGCCGGCGCCGCCGGGCCGCGCGGCTTGAACCGCAGCGCATCGATCGGCAGGCGCAGGGCGCGGTCCACCTTGGCGCTTTCGACGCTGGCCTCCGCCGTCATGCCGGGCAGCAGGATGCGGTTGTCGTTGGCCGCCTCGATGATGACCGTGTAGGTCACCACATTGTTGAGCTCCGTGCCGCCGAGCCGCACCTGCGCCACCCGCCCCTGGAAGCGCCGCTCGGGATAGGCGTCGACCCGGAACTCGACCGGATTGCCCTCCGCCACCGTGCCGACGTCGGCCTCGCTCACCTGCGCCTCGATGCGGATGCGGCGCAGGTCCTGCGCGATCTTGAACAGCTCGGGCGCCTGCAGGCTGGCGGCCACCGTCTGGCCGACATCGACCGTGCGCGCGATCACCGTGCCGTCGATCGGCGAGCGGATGCGCGTGCGCTCCAGGTCGATCTCCGCCTGCGCCAGCTGCGCCTGACGCTGGGCGATGACCGCCTTGGCGTTCTCCAGCTGCGCCTTGACCACCGCCACCTCGGCGCGCGCCACCTCGGCGTCACGCGTCGCGTTGTCGAGCGTGGTGGTGGCCGCGATGCCCTTGCTGGCCAGCGTCTGCTGCCGGCCCATCAGGCGCTCGGCATTGCGCTCGATCGCCTCGGCCTTCATGAGCGCCGCGTCCTGGTTGGCCAGCATCGCCCTGGCCGCCGTGAGGTCGGCCCGGCTCTGCGCGACCCTGGCCTGGAACGTCTTGTCGTCGATCACCGCCAGCTCGTCGCCGGCCTTCACCTCGGTATTGAAGTCGGCCTTCAGCTCGCTGATCTGGCCCGACAGCTGCGAGCCGACGCTGACCGTCACCAGTGCGCGCACCGGCCCCGAGGTGGTGACGAACTTGCGGATCGGCCCATAGGTGACGTCGGCCGTCTCGTAGACATAGCCGCCGTTCGCGCCTCCCAGCAGCGTGGGCGCCTGCCAGCTGACCACCGCGAGGGCGGCGACGGCAACCGCCAGCACCGCCACATGCTTGAGCTTCATCTCTTGTCACATCGGGCATGAGCCGATGCCTGCGTGCATCAGCCCTGGTGAGCAATCGCAGCAACCTAGCTCAAACGGAGCCGGGCTTCAAAAGCTCTGTAGCCATTGGGGTTACCGCCCTCGCCCGCGGCGGCACGCACGTATCGCCGATCCACCGCGATCCGGCAGCGCTTGAGCCGCGCCGCGCGCGACCCTATCTATCATCCGGCGCATTCGCGCCTCGAGGAACCCAGCCCATGCTCTTTTTCAATCGCGGCCCCGTCGTCCCGGTGCTGCGCTTTGCCGGCCCCATCGGCATGGTGACGCCCCTGCGTCCCGGCTTGGCGCTGTCCTCCATGGCCGGCCCGATCGAGCGCGCCTTCAGCACCTCCAAGCTGCCGACGGTGGCCATCGTCATCAACTCGCCGGGCGGCTCGCCGGTGCAGTCGCACCTGATCTTCAGCCGCATCCGCCAGCTCGCCAAGGAGAAGGACAAGCGCGTCTACGTGTTCTGCGAGGACGTGGCGGCCTCCGGCGGCTACTTCCTGGCGCTGGCGGGCGATGAGATCTACGCCGATCCGTCCTCGATCGTCGGCTCGATCGGCGTCATCTCGGCAGGCTTCGGCTTCGACAAGCTGATCGACCGCTTCGGCATCGAGCGGCGCGTGCACACCGCCGGCAAGGACAAGGGCCTCCTCGACCCCTTCCAGCCCGAGCGCCCCGAAGACGTCGCCCGCCTCAAGGAGCTGCAGCGCGATGTTCACGACGTGTTTATCGGCATCGTCAAGGAGCGCCGCGCGGCCAAGCTGAAGGGAACCGACGACGAGCTGTTCAACGGCGCCTTCTGGTCCGCCGCCAAGGCGCAGGAATCGGCCTGATCGATGGAATTGCCGACTTGCGCAGCAAAATGCAGCAGCTGCATGGCGAAAAAGTGCGCTTGCGCGTCATGCCCATGGAAAGGGGCGGCCTGCTGTCGCGGCTACGCAGATTGCCGGGATTTAATGCGGATTTGACGCAAGATGGAATTGCACTTCCGGCTTCTTTGACCGATGATCTCGTATCAACCATCGAGGCGCGGGCACTCTGGTCGCGCTTCGGATTGTAGATCCAACTGCGGAGGTGCGTCATGCCCCAGCTGGTCGTCCTGGCCCTCGTCGGCGCCGGTCTCTATGCCGGTTATCGCTGGTTCGCGCGCACCCAGGAGCGCGTCGCCGCCGAGGTCAGGCGCACCGAGGACGAGCTGCGCCGCCGGGCCCACATCGCCATCAAGGAGATGGGCACGCTGGAGTACGATCCCGCGAGCGGCGTCTACCGCCCCAAGCGCGGCTGACGCTCGCGTTTTCGAACTGCGCGTTTTGCGACTCTTTTTGCACCGTCGCCTTTGCGGGTGGAATGCGCTTGGACGCGTCGACGGGCTCAGCGAGTATCTTTTCGAGTATCGATCGCATCACGACCGACTGACTTTGGCCTAACGCCTTGGCTCGCCGTCTGACCCAGCATCTTGCTTTCGGGTCTATCGATGCGGACCATCTTGGCCATTTGAGCCTCGTTTGAGCCGGATATCATCCGAATATCATGATGACCCATGCGCATGTTTGCGTATAGTGCGGCGCGCCTCAACCCGTAGCTCGCCATGCCACCCAGCACCCACACCAAGGCTGCCAAGTCCGCTCCTGTCGCCAAGGCTCCCAAGCCCACGGCCGGCAACGGCCTGCGGCCCACCGAATCCTTCCAGGACCTGATCCTCTCCCTGCAGCAGTTCTGGGGCGAGCAGGGCTGCGTGATCCTGCAACCCTACGACATGGAGGTCGGCGCCGGCACCTTCCACCCGGCCACCACCCTGCGCGCGCTCGGGCCCAAGCCCTGGAACGCCGCCTACGTGCAGCCCTCGCGCCGGCCCAAGGACGGCCGCTACGGCGAGAACCCCAACCGGATGCAGCACTACTACCAGTTCCAGGTGATCATGAAGCCGTCGCCGGCGGACTTCCAGGACCTCTACCTGCGAGAGCCTGGCGCGCATCGGCATCGACCCCATGCTGCACGACATCCGCTTCGTCGAGGACGACTGGGAGAGCCCGACGCTCGGGCGCCTGGGGTCTCGGCTGGGAGGTGTGGTGCGACGGCATGGAGGTGTCGCAGTTCACCTACTTCCAGCAGGTCGGCGGCTTCGACTGCAATCCCGTCTCGGGCGAGATCACCTACGGGCTGGAGCGCCTCGCCATGTACGTGCAGGGCGTCGACCGCGTGTTCGACCTCAACTTCAACGGCCGCACCGACGCCCGCAAGCTCACCTACGGCGACGTCTTCCTGCAGGCCGAGCAGGAATACTCGCGCTACAACTTCGAGCACGCCGATACCGAACTGCTGCTCGCCCACTTCCGCGACGCCGAGAAGGAATGCAAGGCGCTGCTGGAGAAAGGCATGGGGTCAGACCCCTGGCCCGAACCTTCGAGCGAAATTGCAGCCGGCGCGGCCAGGGGTCTGACCCCACCCAAGCGCCACAAGCTGGCGTTGCCGGCCTACGACCAGTGCATCAAGGCCAGCCACATCTTCAACCTGCTCGACGCCCGCGGCGTCATCTCCGTGACCGAGCGGCAGAGCTACATCCTGCGCGTACGCGACCTCGCCAAGGCCTGCTGCGCCGCCTGGCTGCAGACCGAAGGCGGCGGGGCGTGACACATGCGTCAGGTCTCCGGGTCATGTAGCGGTAGCGACAGACCCAACGACCGGCTGGCGCAAACGAGATTGGTGCTTTGGGTCATCGACTAATCTCGCTCGACGCCGAAGTTCCGGTGATGCACGAATGCGGAGGTGAATCGATGGACCATGACCACACCAAAGACCCTGCTCGAAATGTCCGGCGCCGACATGCGGCCCGCGCCGTTGGCAACCTCCACCCTCGTCATCATCGACGCGCAGAACGAATACCTCGACGGCAAGCTGGCGCTGCCCGGCATCGTGCCGGCCATGAGCGCCCTGTCGTGGCTGCTGGCCAAGGCGCGCGAGGCCGGCGCGCCGGTGGTGCACATCCAGCACAAGGGCCGCGCCGGCGGATTGTTCGACCTCGACGCGCGCGGCGGCGCCATCATCGAGGCGGTGATGCCCGCAAGCGGCGAGCATCTGGTGCAGAAGCCGCTGCCCAACGCCTTCGCGCAGACGGGGCTGGATGCCACCCTGAAGAAGCTCGGCCGCACGCAGCTCGTCATCGCCGGCTTCATGACGCACATGTGCGTCAGCTCCACGGCCCGCGCCGCCCTCGACCTCGGCTACAAGGCAACCGTTGCGGCCGACGCAGCGGCCACCCGCGACCTGCCCGACCCCATGGGTGGCGTGATCTCAGCCGCCGCCCTGCACCGCGCGGCACTGGCGGAATTGGCCGACCGCTTCGCCATCGTCGCCAAGGTCGAGCAGATCCCGAACAGCTGATCGCCGCATGCTCACCAACACCAGGCTGATCCGCGTGCAGTGGGGCGACTGCGACCCCGCCGGCATCGTCTTCTATCCGCGCTATTTCGAATGGTTCGACGCCTGCACCATCCTGCTGTTCGAGAAAGCCACCGGCATCATCAAGAAGACCATGCTGGAAAAATACCAGGGCGCCGGCATCGCCCTGCTGGAGGCGCGCGCGGTGTTCAAGATCGCCTCGCACTACGGCGAGGATCTCGAGATCGAAAGCAGCGTCAGCGAATTCCGCCGCTCCAGCTTCTTCGTGCATCACAAGGTCAGCAAGGGCGGCGCGCTCGCCCTGGAAGGCTTCGAGACGCGGCTGTGGACCGTGCGCGATCCAGCCGATCCCGACAAGCTCAAGTCGGCGCCGATGCCGGCCGAAATCCGCGCCGCCTTCGAGCGCGGCTAGAGCACGGTTGCCGGCGTGCAGGGAAACGTCCCACGCCCGTGCGGCGAGCGCGCCATGGTTTGAGGCGCGATGCTCCGCTAAACTGCCGCCGACAATCCCCGCCACAGCATTGCCAATGCCCGACTGAGAGGAGACGCACCCATGCAAGATTCGACCGCCCCATTCCGCGCCGACATGGTCGGCAGCCTGCTGCGCACCGCGCCGCTCAAGGAGGCGCGCGCCAAATACGCCAAGGGCGAGATCACCGCGGCGCAGCTCAAGACCGTGGAGGACGAGGAGATCCGCAAGCTGGTCGCCAAGCAGGAGGCGGTCGGCCTCAAGCTCGTCACCGACGGCGAGTTCCGCCGCGCCTGGTGGCACTTCGACTTCTTCTGGGGGCTGCAAGGGCTGCGAGCGCGTGACGGTCGATCAGGGCATCAAGTTCCACGGCGTGCACACCAAGGCCGAAAGCCTGAAGGTCACGGGCAAGCTCGACTTCCCCACCGACCATCCCATGCTCGAGCACTTCAGGTTCCTGAAATCGGTCAGCAAGGTCGTGCCGAAGATGACCATCCCCTCGCCGTCGGTGATGCACTTCCGCAGCGGCCGCGCCGCCATCAGCACGCAGGCCTATCCCGACATGGACGGCTATTTCGACGACCTCGCCAAGGTCTACGGCAAGGCCATCAAGTCGTTCTACGACGCCGGCTGCCGCTACCTGCAGCTCGACGACACGGTGTGGGCCTACCTGTGCTCCAAGGAGCAGATGGCAGGAGGCCAAGCAGCGCGGCGAGGACGTCGACCGGCTGCCCGGCATCTACGCGCAGGTGATCAACACGGCGCTCAAGTCCAAGCCGGCCGACATGGTGATCACCACGCACGTGTGCCGCGGCAACTTCCGCTCCACCTGGATCTCCGAAGGCGGCTACGAGCCGGTTGCCGAGCGGCTGCTGGCCGGCATCGACTACGACGGCTATTTCCTGGAGTACGACACCGAGCGCGCCGGCGGCCTGGAGCCGCTGCGTTTCCTGCCCAAGGGCAAGAAGCGCGTGGTGGTCGGCCTCGTCACTTCCAAAAGCGGAACGCTCGAGAAAAAGGACGACATCAAGCGCCGGCTCGATGAGGCAACCCAGTACGTTGCGCTCGATCAACTTTGTCTCAGCCCGCAATGCGGCTTTGCCAGCACGGAAGAGGGCAACGTCCTGGCCGAGGACGAGCAGTGGGCCAAGCTCAAGATGATTGTCGAGATTGCGCGCGAGGTTTGGCGTTGAGCCAGGCAGGCTCGCAAATCATGCGCGCGAGTTTCCACAATAGGGAAGCTGCGTCTTAGCCGGTGTTTCTGCACGGGCTCGTTGCCGAGCCTCGAATACTCGACTCGCGGCGATATCCGGCAAGGTCGGGAGCAAAACAAAGGGGCAGGGAAAAACCCTGCCCCTTTTGCGCAAATCGATGCGTCGCTGCCTGATTGAAACCGCGTCAGATCAGGTAGTCGTCCTTGCTGGACTTGCCGCCCTTGGTCGCGGCCACCATCCAGCGCGGCATGCGACCACGGCCGGTCCAGGTATTGTCCGGATTCTTGGGATCGCGATATTTCGGCGCCACGCTGCCTTTGCCCTTGCGGCCCTTGCCGAGCACTTCTTCCAGCGATAATCCGTGCTCCTTGGCCATATCCGTCAGTTTCTGCCGCAGGGCCACACGCTCGGTATTCTGCTTTTCGACCATCAGCCGGTCGACTTGTCCGCGTAGTTGCGACAGCTCCGCGAAGCTCATTTTGTCGAGGCCGTTCAGTTTCGCCATTTGTTCTCTCCGGTGCGGGGGAATTCTGGATTTGTGCAATATCAATTGCGTCGGTTGACAAATCATTGCAACCGAAATCTCCGACCCAATATGCGGAAAACAAAAGCCGAAGCCTGATTGCCTCCACATCTTGGGTTGCAGCATCGGCCGGTCCGCGACTCTATTGGGCATCCCGGTTCCGAAAATGCCGAAATGCATATTTTGAGGACAATAAGCCGGCCCCTCCAGCGAGTTTCTCAAAATCATCGGAGCGCCAATTGCGCCAGCGGGCAATCGGCGCCCGCCTTTACCCTGATGGATGTTGTCGAGGCACAGGTGTTGTGAACAGTGCATCACATGTCGGATGCTTATCAGGGGACGGGAATAAGCTTTGCATCTCGGGCCCGGTTGCCCACCTGGCGGAAAAGTGGGACGCTGGGTCCTGGGGAATGCAGGCGCTAATAAATGCGCCAAAAAACAAAACGGACGGGGGCAGCCCGTCCGATGGACCTGCAACGGAGGAATATCAATGAAACTCAGGCATTTGGTGGGGGCGCTGCTGGCGCTCACAGTGATCGGGCATGCGGCCACGGCCGTAGCCCAGACGAAAGCCAGGCTGCAGACGGCCGTGCCGTCGGCCAGCATCTACTTCGAGTTGCTGAAGCGCTATGCCGACCGCGTCGACAAGATGTCGAACGGGCGTATCAAGATCGAAGTGCTGCCGGACGGCGCCATCGTTCCCGCCTTCGAGATCCTGGATGCGGTCGACAAGGGCATCGTCGAGGGCGGCTACGCCTGGACGCACTACTGGTCCGGCAAGCATCCGGCCGCCGGCATCTTCTCCAACCCGATGGCGGGCGCGGGCGCCGGCCTCGATCAGCTGAGCCACGTGGCCTGGCTGCTGGAAGGCGGCGGCAACAAGCTCTACGAGCGCTTCTATGCCGAAATCCTGAAGGTCAACGTACATCCGCTGATGATCCAGCCGATGGGTCCCGACCCGCTCGGCTGGTTCAAGCGGCCGATCAAGGACGTGGCCGACTTCAAGACCATGAAGTACCGCTCGCCCCCGGGCATCACGGGCGAGATCTTCAAGGAGATGGGCGTGTCGGCTGTCGCCATGCCGGGCGGCGAGATCGTGCCGGCGGCGCAACGCGGCACCATCGACGCGGCCGAGTGGATCGGTCCGGCCGACGACCGCAACCTCGGGCTGCACACGGTCTGGAAGAACTACTACCTGCAGGGTCTGCATCAGTCGACCGACATCGGCGAGGTGCTGTTCAACAAGGGTTGGTGGGACAAGCTGACGCCCGACCTGCAGGAGATCCTGAAGGGCGCCGCCTTGGCCTCCATGATGGAGACCTACGGCTTCAACGTCTGGCGCAACGCCCAGGCCATCGTCGAGCTGCGCGAGAAGCACGGCGTGCAGATCCTCGACACGCCCAAGGACTTCTTCCCCGAGTTCGTGCGCGCCACCAACGTCGTGCTCGACCGCTATTCGGCCAAGGACCCCTTCTTCAAGGAGGTGCTCGACAGCCAGCGCGCGTTCGCCAAGACCGTGGTGCCGTACTGGACGAAGATCCTCGACCTGTACTCCGAGCTCGGCAACTCCGCGCTCAAGAAGTGATATCGGCCAGCCCGTCTATCCACCCGTCATCCCGGAAGCCGAGGCCTTGGCCGAGGCTATCCGGGACCCGAGCCGCGAGGCTTGCCAGGTCCCGGCTAGCAGGATCGCTGCGGCGATCCCGGCCGGGATGACGGGTGAGCAAGACTACGCGGCGCAGTCAGGGACCCGGGGGATTTTCGACATGGCGACGCAGGCTTCACCCGGCCTGATGCGGGCGGTCGGCTTCTTCGACGGCATCAGCCTGTGGTCCGGCCGCATCGTCGGCTGGCTGATCTTTCCCATGGTGCTCAGCCTCGTATGGGAGGTGGTGGCGCGCTACGTCTTCAACGCGCCGACCATCTGGGCCTACGACATGACCTACATGCTGTACGGCACGTTCTTCATGCTGGGCTCGGCCTACACGCTGATGCGGGGCGGGCACATCCGCACCGACAGCCTGTATGGCGGATGGTCGCCGCGCACGCAGGGCATCGTCGATACGCTGTGCTACCTCGTCTTCTTCTTCCCGCCCCTGCTGGCGCTCCTCTACGTCACCTGGGACTACTTCTGGGTCTCCTTCATGCGCAACGAGCGCGTGGTGTCGAGCCCGTGGATGCCCGTCGTCTATCCCTTGAAATTCGTGATGCCGGCGACGTGCACGCTGCTGCTGCTGCAGGGCGTGGCGGAGATGCTGCGCTCGATTCATGCCGCGCGCACCGGCGAGTGGTTGCCGCGCCCAACCCTGACGCCCGGCGTGGAGAAGGTCGATGTCTGAAGAGTGGCTGGGCATAGTCTCGCTGGCGATCCTGTTCACGCGCGATCTTCATCGGCTTCCCGATCGCCTTCACCCTGATCGGCATCGCGCTGGGCGTCGGCTATTTCGCACTCGGGCCGATCGCGCTGCACCTCATGACCCTCCAGTTCTTCTCGGTCATGAAGGAGACGTCGCTCGCCTCCGTGCCGTTCTTCCTGTTCATGGGCTACCTGCTCGAGCAGTCGGGCCTGATGGAACGATTGTTCCGCGGCATCCAGCAGCTGCTGGCCGGCGTGAAGGGCTCGCTCTACATCGCCGTGCTGATCACGGCCACCATCTTCGCGGCCGCCACCGGCATCGTCGGCTCGTCGGTGACGCTGCTCGGCGTGATGGCCGCGCCCAGCATGAAGAAGAGCGGCTACGACGTGCGCATGTCGGCCGGCGCCATCACGGCCGGCGGCACGCTCGGCATTCTGATTCCGCCGTCCGTGATGCTGATCGTGATGGGCCCGGTGGTCGGCGTGCCGACCACCGACCTGTTCGCCGCCGCCGTCATCCCCGGCCTCGTGCTGGCCGCGCTCTACATCGTCTACTCGGTCGGCCGTTGCTACATCAATCCGGCGCTCGGCCCCGTCGTTCCCATGGAGGACCGGCTGGCCTCCAACGCCGCCGTCCTGAAGGAGCTGGCGCTCGGCGTGCTGCCCGTGGTGGTCGTCATCATGGCGACGCTCGGTGCGATCCTGGCCGGCATCGCCACGCCCACGGACGCGGGTGCGTGCGGCGCCTTCGTCGTGCTGATCATGACGCTCGTCTCCGGCACCATGACCTGGGAGAAGATGCGCAAGTCGGTCTACGCGACGCTGGAAGTGTCGTGCATGATCCTGCTGCTGGTGGCGGCCTCCAACTATTTCGGCGCCGTGTTCTCGCGGCTGGGCTCGGCCAACATGATCGCCGAGGCCATGCTCAACCTGTCGCTGCCGCCCACCGCGATGCTGATATTGATCCTGGCCGTCATCTTCGTGCTGGCGTGGCCGCTGGAGTGGGTGCCGATCGTGCTGATCGTGGTGCCGATCCTGCTGCCGCTGGTGCAGAAGATGGGCATCGACCTGGTCTGGTTCTGCACGCTGGTGGCGGTGTGCCTGCAGACGGCGTGGCTGTCGCCGCCGGTGGCGCTGTCGGCCTACTTCCTCAAGGGCGTGGTGCCCGACTGGAAGCTCAGCGACATCTACGCCGGCATGATGCAGTTCATGATCCTGCAGCTGATCGGCCTCGCCCTGCTGCTGATCTTCCCGCAGATGGCGCTGTGGCTGCCCGAGGTGCTGCGCTAAAGTCCTGTCCGGTTCAGATAGAAGCCACCCTCAGCCCTGAGCTTGTCGCAGGGCGAATGAGTCTCGACAGTGCCGCGCTTCGACGAACTCAGCACTGGGTAGCGGCTGCTCGATCTTCGATTCGATCTCGGGCTAGGAAGAACTCAAACGGGCGGTAGACGCTACGCCCGATGGCGCTCGGTGAGCATCCGGGCGATGTCCGCCTGCTCGCTATCGTCGTTGCTCGACAGCGGCATGCGCATCGGCATCACCGGAATGCACAGCTCCGTGCGCCGGTGCACCTCGCGCGTCACCAGCGGATCGTTCAGGTAGATCGCCACGAACGGCCGCCCGAAGTCGACCGACAGTCCGCGCTTGGCAACGGTGACGCGGCGCATCTTCGAGAACGCCTCGCCGGTATTCTCGTAGGGACCAACATGGGCGTGCACGGCATAGGCGCCGCCGGCCAGCGTCTGCCGGCCGATACCCGCCTCGACATCTCCATCGAGAACGCCGTCCAGGGGCGGGATGCACGCGTCGTAGCGCAGCGCATCGACCGAGGTCACGCTTGGGTCGTCGTGGAAAATGCCGAGCCCACGCCGGAACAGGTGGCGCACGTTCTGCGCTTCCAGCCAGCCGTGCATGGTCCGCCACGCTACGGCAACGGACGTAGCGTAGGCTCCGATGCCTCGCGCATAAAGCACGACGCATGGCCGGATATAGCGGTACGTGACGCGCACTGAGCCCTCCCTGTCTGGGCGCAAGCTAGGGCCGCTGCCTTGTACAAGAACTAACGGTGCCGCCGGCAATTGGCTCAAATTTTACGCGCCCCAAGAGCGCGCCCAAGAATTGGGCATTTGCCGTTTTTCGATCAAAGGCTCGGCATTTGTGCGGTGCGCGATCCTTCCGTCATCGAAACGCACGCGGATTTCGCTGCAGCAGCACAAGAATATACCGGACAATGCGCACGCGCCTATGCAATGGTCCGTCCGCATCGGAGCCAATTAATCCGACCAGATGCGCTTGTAGGGGAGGTCATCCATGAAGCTCATCGTTGCCATCATCAAACCATTCAAGCTCGAGGACGTGCGCGCCGCGCTCAGCGAACTCGGCGTGCAGGGCATGACCGTCACCGAGGTGAAGGGGTTCGGCCGCCAGAAGGGCCACACCGAGATCTATCGCGGCGCCGAGTACGTCGTCAGCTTCGTGCCGAAGGTGAAGATCGAGGCCGTCATCGCCTCGACCCTGACCGATCGCGCCATCGAGGCGATCCGGCGCGCAGCCAACACCGGCCAGATCGGCGACGGCAAGATCTTCGTCTCCGCCATCGATCGCGCCGTGCGCATCCGCACCGGCGAAATGGACGACGCGGCGCTGTAATCAAATCCCGCGACGTTGGATCATGTCATCCCGGAATTCGCGCCAGCGTCTTTCTGTTTTGACTCCGGGCAGCCGCGCGCGGCTCCCTCCCCCTGTGGCGAAGGCCGTCTCTTTCAGGCCTTTGCCACGTACGAGGGGGGAGGACGGAATGCCACGAGTTTAGCTCGCCAACTCCAAGTGATCAGCGAACGCAACCGGCGAGCTAAGCTCGCTGGCATTCCTGGTGGGGGTGTCAACTCCGCGCGCGCCGCCGGTCACCCCCACCAGGTGCGTCCAGCGGCTTAGGCTGGCTGTCGAGCCCGCGGACCATGTCGGCGATAGCCAGCCTAAGCCGCGGACGCACCGTCCTCCCCCCTCGTGCGCATCGAATGCGCGCATTCGATGCAGGGGGAGGCGAACCAGCTACGCGGCCGTGCCGCCGCGGTTCCAGCCGCGACCGCCCTCGCCGTAGATCTCGAACCCGTTCTGCGTCACCGCTATCGTGTCCTCGAGCTTGATGAAGCCGCGGCGCGGATGCAGCACCGTCGTCTCCACCGACACCATCATGCCGGCCTCCAGCGGCCGCTCGCCGTCGAACGCGTCATAGGGCACCGGCCCCCTGGCCATCAGACGCGGCGCCTCATGGCTGACCAGGCCCATGCCGTGCGCGAGGAACTGCATGTAGTCCTTGTGCTGCGACTTCTTGAGCAGCGGCTCGGCTGCCGCGTAGATGTTGCCGCCGACCATGCCGGCCTTGATCGGCTTGAAGGCCGCGCGCTGGATGGTCTCGATCTCGTCCAGGATCTCGACCAGCTCGGCATCGGGCTCGCCGTGGATGGCCATGCGGCACAGGTCGCCGATGTAGCCATGGTAGTTGCCGCCCGAGTCGAGCGAGAGGATGTCGCCCTTGCCCCAGCGCACGTCGGACGGCGCACGGTTGAGGCTGGTGCCGGCCGTGATCAGGCAATACTCGAAGTTCATGCCCCGGCTCACCTCCTCGCGCCGCAGCGCTTCCGTCAGCTCGCGCTTGGTGGCGCCGGGCGCGTGCTTGGTCATCACCGCCTGCATCGACTGCAAGATGCGCTCGGAGGCCTCGCGCAGCATGGCGAGTTCGTCGGGACGCTTGCGCGCGCGCAGCCGCTCCAGCACCACCACCGCGTCTTTCACATTCGCTTCCGGGAAGGCGCCGCGCAGCGACATGGCGGCATCGGCCGGCAGGAACGGCATCTCGACGCCGATGTTGCGCGTGGCGATCCCGGCGCGGCGCAGATAGGCGATCGCCTTCTCCATGGCGTCGAGCGAGCCGTTGGTGGTGGTCTCGGTCGAGCTGGTCCAGAACGGCGCCACCTCGGTCTGGAATTTCTCCAGCCGGTGGCCGATGTAGGCGGCCTTGTCGCGCCCGCCCTTGGGATAGATGACGATCGGCAGGTAGCGGCTGAGGCCCGTCGCGTCCATGTAGTCGAAGAATATCGAGCGATGCCCGCCCAGCAGGTACTGCACGTTGTGCTTGGAGTTGGCGACCAGCACATCGATGCCGGCGTTCTCCATCAGCCGGTCGAGCAGATCGGCATCGAAGGGAATGGCGGCGGTCTGGGTCAGCTGTCCTGAGTCGGGCATGGCTGCATGCTCCTTGGCGTTTCGGTCCCGGCCGGAGCTTGCCGCAGAGCGCCAGCCCAGGCAAGGCGGTCGCGCAACGCCGCGCAGCCCTACCAGGATACGCATCGCCAGCCGGGCCATCCCACCCGTCATCCCGGAAGCCGAGCCCCGGCCCGAGAGCCGGGGCGAGACTATCCGGGATCTCCTGCGAGAAGCAGCGGAGGTCCCGGATCGCGATGCAAGCATCGCGTCCGGGATGACGGGTGGGTCGAAGCTCAATTCGCCCCTTCCAGCAGCCGCCGCGCGATCACATTGGCCTGGATCTCCGCCGCACCCTCGAAGATGTTGAGGATGCGCGCGTCGCACAGCACGCGGCTGACCGGATACTCCAGCGCAAAGCCGTTGCCGCCATGCACCTGCAGCGCGTTGTCGGCGTTGGCCCAGGCGATGCGCGCGCCCAGCAGCTTGGCCATGCCGGCCTCCAGGTCGCAGCGGCGGCCCTGGTCCTTCTCGCGCGCGGCGAAATAGGTGAGCTGGCGGGCGATCATGGTCTCCACCGCCATCATCACGATCTTGTTGGCGACGCGCGGGAACGAATAGATCGCCTTGCCGAACTGGTTGCGCTCCAGCGCATATTTCAGCGCGAGGTCCATGGCCGACTGCGCCACGCCGATGGCGCGCGCCGCCGTCTGGATGCGCGCCGCCTCGAAGGTGGTCATCAGCTGCTTGAAGCCCTGGCCCTCGACGCCGCCCAGCAGCTGCGCGGCCGGCACCTCGAAGCCGTCGAAGGAGATGTCGTATTCCTTCATGCCGCGATAGCCCAGCACCTCGATCTCGCCGCCCGACATGCCCTTGGCGGGGAACGGCTCCTCGTCGCTGCCGCGCGGCTTCTCGGCGAGCAGCATGGACAGGCCCTTGTAGCCCGGCTCGCTTCGGCATCGGTGCGCGCCAGCAGCGTCATCAGGTCGGCGCGCACGGGATGGGTGATCCAGGTCTTCTGGCCGGTCACCTTGTAGACGTCGCCCTCGCGCACGGCCCGCGTCTTCAGCGAGCCGAGGTCGGAGCCGGTGTTGGGCTCGGTGAACACCGCCGTCGGCAGCAATTCACCCGAGGCGATCCGGGGCAGGTATTTCTGCTTCTGCTCGTCGGTGCCGCCGCCCAGGATCAGCTCGGCGGCGATCTCCGAGCGCGTGCCGAGCGAACCGACGCCGATATAGCCGCGCGACAGCTCCTCGGACACGACGCACATCGATTCCTTGCCGAGCCCCAGGCCGCCGAACTCCTCGGGGATGGTGAGGCCGAACACGCCAAGTTCGCCCAGCTTGGCCAGGATCTCGGCCGGGATGTATTCATTGGACAGGTGCCACTCGTGCGCATGCGGCAGCACCTCGGCCTCGGCGAAGCGGCGCATCTGCGCGCGCATCTCGGTCAGCGTCTCGTCGAGGCCCGTGTCGCCGAACGTGGTGACGCCCGGCTGGTCGGCGATCAGCGCCGCGAGCTTGCCCTTGGTCGCGTCGGCGGTTCCCTCGACAACGAGGTCGGCCACCGCGTCCTCGAAGCGGCGCAGCTCCGTGCGCGAGACTCCCAGCGCGCCGAGCCGCACCGTCTCGCCCTGGCTCATCGGGATGCCGCCGGCGATCTGCGCCAGGTATTCGCCGAACGCCGCCGTCAGCAGCAGGCGCTCGAACTCGCCCAGGCGCTGCTCGGCCTCCAGCCGCTTGGCCCAGCCCAGCATCTGCCGCAGCGCCTCGACGTAGGTGGCGAGCCACGCCAGCCCGTGCGCGGCGGCCTGCGCCGCATCGAGCCCGCCACGGCTGCCATCGACCGCGCTGCGCACGCCGGCCTTGGCGAGGTGCAGCAGCCGCTCCGCCGCCGTCACCGCCTCCGCGCAGTGTTCGAAAAGGCTGGTCTCGGAAGCGCCGCGCGCTCCCTGCTTGGAGCTTGCCATCGTCATACCCAACCCATGTTGCCGCGCGGCATTGCCTGTGCTGCAGTGCACAATATCGCGCCCGGCGCTTTGCGCAACGCATTTGCGGACGCAGGCCGGGGATCAGTCTCCCGACAAAGCCTTCAGGAAACGCCGCACCGGGGCATTGACGATCGCCACCTCCGCCTCTTCGGCGGACCCGGCTGCCGGGACGAACGTGTCGCTTCCGGCAGCTGCCTTCGCCTCGGCTCCGGCAGTGACTTTCGCGGCACCGGAAGGTGTCTGGCGCCGAACGAAGCTGACCTTGGCCTCGGCAGGCTCGGCTGTGCGGAAGGGCGGCAGGTAGGCTTTGGGCTTGGTGTCGACCTCAGCCGCGACTGGCTCGAGCAGTGTTGAGCCTGGGCCGTCGGGCGGAGTGAGAGAAGGAATTGTCGCTGATTTGCGCTCGGGCGTATGCTTGGCGGTCTGCTCGTCTGCCTCTGGAGCGGAGGCGGCATCGCGCAACGCATCGATCGCCTGAGACACGTTCCTCCATGCCAGATAGATCGGATTGGCCTCCAGGGCCTTCACCAGCCGCGCATCGCGAGCGCGCCGCTCGGGGTCCGCGTTGTCTCTGGTCCCGCCCGTAGGATGCAGCGCGCGCCAGTTCTCGTCGCCGCCGAGCGCCGTCTCCAGCTCCGCGCGCACGGCTTCCAAGGCTGCCATCTGCCGGGGTAGGTCCAAAATGGCCAAGGCTCGCTACTCCTCCCGCTACACTTGTGCCTTGATTGGCCGCCCACAGGCAACCGCGGTTTTACGGACCGATTTCGGCAAGCACGAACCCGGCACGCCCCGCGGCAATGCAGTGCTGCCCAAATTGCTGGCATTGCTCGACGCCGCGGAACGCCGCCGCTATGTTCGCCGCGATCCTGCGACAGGCAGTGTTCAACAAGCCCCAAGTCCTGGCCATTTCCCCGGCCGGGGATGAGGCCGACCGGAGCCGTGGATGCTATTTCGGCAGCTCAAGACCATCGTGCAGGCGTTCCGCGACGTGTTCGCCGACAGCGGTTTCTCGATGGCGGGTGCGGTCGCCTATTCGTTCGTCCTGTCGCTGTTCCCGTTCTGCATCTTCCTCGGCGCGCTGGCCGGCTACTTCGGCGGCGAGACGCTGGCCAAGCAGGCGGTCGAGCAGCTGTTCCAGATGGTGCCCAAGCCGGTCGCCGAGGCCATCGCCCCGGAGGTGATGGCCGTGATGGGCCAGAGCCGCTTCGGCCTGCTCACCTTCGGCGTCTTCATCGCGCTGTTCTTCGCCACCAGCGCCATCGAGAGCCTGCGCGCGGCCCTCAACCTCGCCTATCGCGTCAAGGAGCGGCGCTCGTATCTCTGGTGCCTGATGCAAAGCTCGCTGTTCGTGGTGGTGAGCGCCATCGGCATGCTGGCGCTGGCCTGGGGCGTGGTGGTCGGGCCGGAGGTGGCGTCGCACATCAAGCCGTCGTGGCTGCTATGGCTGGCCGATACCGGATGGGTGGCGCTGCTGGTGCGCTATGGCATCGTGGTCGCCGCCATCGGCGCGCAGCTGCTGGCCTATCACCTGTGGCTGACGGCCGGAAACCGCAGGCTGCTGGAGGTGCTGCCGGGCGTGCTGCTCAGCATCGTGCTGTGGCTGCTGGCCGCCCGCCTGTTCGCCTCGTGGCTCACCATCAGCGACTACTCGCGCTTCTACGCCGGCCTGACGCGCATCATGAGCGCGCTGGTGTTCTTCCAGGTCAGCTCGCTGATCGTCATCCTCGGGGCAGAGTTCAACCGCGGCATCGTCGAGATGAAGCGCGTGCTGGCGGCATCCGGCGATCTGGAGGGCGACGTATCGACGGTGCCCCTGCCACCCTCGCACGAGAGCTACCGTCACGACGCCTGACCGCACCCCCTGAAATCATTTGCGGGAGCGCGGCCGGCGCGATATTGGCGACGGCTGGAGCACCTGCCTGAACCCGAAAGCCGCCGCGATGAGCGATACCCTTCCCGACCGCCTGAGCGCCGACCCGGCGAGCCCGCACCACGATGCCGCCCTGCTCGAGCGCGGCGTGGGCGTGCGCTTCAAGGGCCAGGACAAGAACAACGTCGAGGAGTATTGCGTCAGCGAGGGCTGGGTGCGGCTCTCCGTCGGCAACACCCGCGACCGCAAGGGCCGCCCCCTGACGGTCAAGCTCAAGGGCCCCGTCGAGCCGTATTTCCGCGCGCCCGTGGGCGACGCATAGCCGGACATTTTCCTGCGCCTGGTCGTCCGGCACGCTCCAACCTTCGACTGTGGCGTCATGCCCGTGCACGGGCGGGCACCCACGCCAGGCAATGCCTTGCATGAGCTTGCGTAGATCTCCGCCTTCGCGGAGATGACGTGCGGGACCCCAATTCGGCATCAATCGGCCGGACCTGGTATGAGGTGGCGCAGATGCTGCAGCAGACGCTGGTTGCGGGGGCCGCCGCACTTGTCGCCGCCGCTATGGGCGCGCAGCCATCGCTGGCCGCCGATCGCGACCCCGGCCGCATCGCCATCATCGACGCCTCGAAGAACACCAGGGCGCATCTCGATGCCCTGGCGGCAGCCGGCGTCCGCGTCATCGGACGCTACTACGCGCGCTGCGCCCAGCCTGGCCTCGAAGAGAAGCGGCTAGTCGGCAATCCCGGCGAGATCGAAGCCATCCTGGCGCATCCCGCACGCTTCGGCGTGCTGTCGATCTACCAATTCTACAACAACAGCCCCCTCAAGTTCTCCGGCCAGCGCGAGACGACCTGCAGGCTGCCCAACGGCCAGACCAGGAAGATCCGGGTCACGCTCGCGGATGAAACCTGCACGGAGCGCGCGATCGACAGGGACTGCAACGAAGCCGTTGGACCAGTGCGGACGCTGGCCATGGAAGCGCAATGGGACGCCGAGGCCGCCGTCCGGCAGGCGCGGCAGGTCCGCCAGCCGCCGGGCACCGCCATCTACTTCGGAGTGGACTTCAACGCCGGCGCCGACACCGCGCAGGCGGCATTGCAATACTTCACGATCGTCAGCGAAATACTGAAGGCCAGCGGCTATCTGGTCGGCGTGTACGGCAACGGCGCCGCGCTCGACCTCCTGAGGGGCAAGACGCACGCCACCGGCCCGTTCGCGGGCAAGACGATGGTGGACTTCTTCTGGCTCAGCGCCGCGCGCGGGCACGCCGGTGCCGCCAGCCACTTCAATTCGGGCAACTGGGACCTGTTCCAGACCCGCATCGACATGACGCTCGGCGCGTTCGGCGGCCTGGAGCTCGACACGGACGTCCAGAACGGCCTGCGCCCGGACAAGTATATCGGCTTCTGGAACAGGGCCGGCCCATTCAAGGTCGATGCCGCGCGCACGCAGGCCATCCACGACCAGCGGCGGTTCGTCTGTGGCGGGCAGGCGCAGATCTACGCGACGCTGACACGGCGCAGAAACGCGCCGATGCGTTCTTCTGCGGGCGCTCACGCAGCGAGACGGAATTGCGATCAAGGATCGGCCAACCGGGGCGCGCGGCTCTGCTTCGGCGACGTCACGCGGGTCGGCGCCGAAGCGAACGGCTTAATCGCAGTCGATTGCGACGAGGACGGCCAGTTCGACGGCTGGGTCGCGCGCGAGCACCTCTCCACCGCGTTCGCCACCCGCCCGCAGTGGATCGCCAGCAGCGCCGCGCGCCGCACCATCACCCGCGAGCGCCACCAACTGCCGGCGGTGAATCACACCCGTCATCCCGGCCTCGATGATAGCGCGCAGGACGCGCTCAGGCCTCGTCGATCGAGCGAAGCCGCTGCGCACGGCTCCCATCGCAGACTCCGGACTGGCCAACGGCCATCCGGCGCCGGATCGACGTCCATCCTAGGAGGACCTCAACAGTCGTCGGCACGCGACTCATCGACGCGGCTATCCGGCTTAGTGGCTGAGTGCTCATTGACGCCCAGCAGGTGCCAGCGTAACTTGGGTACGCGAAGCGCTGACCCAACACCGTGTTCGTCCTGCGTTGGGTCATCGCTGTCGCTCGACCCAACCTACCTGCACAGGTTCACCCCGCCTTGCGCACGTCCACGAAGTGGCCCGCGATCGCCGCCGCCGCCGCCATGGCCGGCGACACCAGGTGCGTGCGGCCGCGGTAGCCCTGGCGGCCCTCGAAGTTGCGGTTCGAGGTGGACGCGCAGCGCTGGCCGGGCTTGAGCTGGTCGGGGTTCATGCCAAGGCACATCGAGCAGCCGGGCTCGCGCCACTCGAAGCCGGCTTCCAGGAAGATCTTGTGCAGGCCCTCGGCCTCCGCCTGCTCCTTCACCAGGCCGGAGCCCGGCACGATCATGGCGTAGGCCAGCCGGTCCGACACCTTCTTGCCCTCGACCACCTTGGCCGCGGCGCGCAGGTCCTCGATGCGGCCGTTGGTGCACGAGCCGATGAAGATCACGTCGAGCGGGATGTCGATGATCTTGGTGCCCGGGGTGAGCCCCATGTACTCCAGCGCGCGCGCCATCTTGGCGCGCTTGCCCTCGTCGGACAGCCTGGCCGGATCGGGCACCATGCCTTCGATGGTGGCCACATCCTCGGGGCTGGTGCCCCAGGTGACGGTGGGCGGCAGAAGGGCGGCGTCGAGCTTGATCGTGGCGGTCGACGTGCGCGCCGTCGTCCGACTGCAGCGTCTCCCAGTATTTCACGGCCTGGTCCCACATGGCGCCCTTGGGCGACTTGGGACGGTCCTTGAGGTAGGCGAAGGTCTTTTCGTCGGCCGCCACCATGCCGGCGCGGGCGCCGCGCCTCGATCGACATGTTGCACACCGTCATGCGGCCTTCCATCGACAGGGCGCGGATCGCCTCGCCCGCGGTACTCGATGACGTGGCCGGTGCCGCCGGCGGTGCCGATCTCGCCGATCACCGTGAGGATGATGTCCTTGGCCGTCACGCCGTCGGGCAGCTTGCCGTCGACGGTGACGTGCATGTTCTTGGCCTTCTTCTGCGTCAGCGTCTGGGTGGCCAGCACGTGCTCCACCTCGGACGTGCCGATGCCGTGCGCCAGCGCGCCGAAGGCGCCGTGCGTGGAGGTGTGGCTGTCGCCGCACACGATGGTGGTGCCGGGCAGCGTGAAGCCCTGCTCGGGCCCGATCACGTGCACGATGCCCTGCCGGATGTCGCGCTCGTCGTAGTATTCGATGCCGAAATCCTTGGCATTGCGGGCGAGCGTCTCGACCTGGATGCGGCTCTCCTCGTCCTTGATGCCCTGCAGTGCGGTCGGGAGTGGTCGCGATATTGTGATCCACCACCGCCAGCGTCTTCTCCGGCGCGCGCACCTTGCGCTTGGCGATGCGCAGCCCCTCGAACGCCTGCGGGCTCGTCACCTCGTGCACGAGATGGCGGTCGATATAGAGGATGCAGGTGCCGTCCGGCTGGCGGTCGACGACGTGGTCGTCGAAAATCTTGTCGTACAAGCGTTTTAGGCGCGGATTTGGCCATTGCGCGCAGGTCCTTTGTCGGTGTGTAGAGGCTTAGATAGCGCGCGGTTCCGCCGCAGGCAAATGGCGGCGCACAAAAAGAAAGACCGAGCTTTTGGGGCTCGGTCTCCAGGTCTTTCCGACCGCCCCCGAAAGGGCGGCTGAAGGCGTCGAAGGGAGGGTAGGTAGCCTTCAATAGCTGTCCGTCACAGCTGGGTGCATATGACCCCTCGGAACCGGTGCTTGGAAATGGGGCTACCCGCATGTTTGCCATGCAGATGTGCATGGCTATGGAAAGCGCCCAATTTGCGGCCCTCAGCGGCCGATCAGCGCAAAATCAGTATTTCCACTGACGCGCCTTGCTGAACAGGAAGTCGCGGAACACCTGGACCTTCTTGGCGGTCTTCAGCTCTTCCGGATAGACGAAATAGATCTGCAGCGTCGGCAGCTTCACGTCGCGCAGCACCGGCACCAGCTCGGTCTCCTCCTCGGTCAGGTAGTCCGGGATCAGCCCGATGCCGAGGCCGGCGCGGATGGCGTACTTCATGGCCACCACGCTGTTGGCGGAGAAGGCCGGCTTGCGCGGCGAGCGGCCGTCGATGCCGGCCGTCTCCAGCCAGCGGATGGCCGACAGGTGCGGCGCCGGCGTGCCGCTGTAGGAGACGATGGCGTGCTCGTCGAGCGCCTCCAGCGTCTGCGGCGCGCCGCGGCGGCGGATGTACTGCGCCGAGGCGAAGGCATGCACCTTCATGGTGAACAGCGGCCGGCGGATCAGGTCGGCCTGCTGCGGCTCGCTGGTCCAGATGGCGACGTCGGCGGCGCGCATGGCGATGGCGATCTGGTCGTCGTTGAGCACCAGCTCGACGCGGATGTCGGGGTACATCTCGAAGAATTCGCGCAGGCGCTGGGTGACCCACACCGTGCCGAGACCGATCGGCGTGGTGATGCGCAGATCGCCCGACGGCTTGGTGGTGGTGTCGGTGAGCAGCGTCTCGGCCGTCGAGAGCTTGCTCATGATCTCGCTGGCGGTGCCGAACAGCATCTCGCCCTGCTCGGTCAGCACCAGGCCGCGCGCGTGGCGATGGAACAGCGAGACCCTCAGCTCCTTCTCGAGCGCGGACACCTGCCGGCTGACAGCCGATTGGCTCATGCGCAGCAATTCACCGGCATGGGTGAAGCTGCCGGCCTCGGCGGCGGCATGAAAGATGCGGAGTTTGTCCCAGTCCATGGGCGCGATTTTTCGATTGACGGATGGTGACGTGACGGATGCTTTTGCTTATTCGGCGGCTGCGGCCATGTTCTCCAACTTGGCCAGGTAGCGCTCCGCTTCCAGGGCGGCCATGCAGCCCATGCCCGCGGCGGTTACTGCCTGGCGGAAAATGTCGTCTTTGACGTCGCCGGCGGCGAACACGCCGGGGATGGACGTATGGGTGGAGTCGGGCGCGGTGACGAGGTAGCCCGAGTCCTTCATCTCCAGCTGGCCTTTGAAGAGCTCCGTTGCCGGCGCATGGCCGATGGCGACGAACACGCCGTCGACGGGCAGGCTGCGTGACCTTGCCGGTCTTGACGTTCTTCACGGTCACGCCCGTGACCGACTTGGGATTCTCGGAGCCGGTGACTTCCTCCAGCACCGAATCCCAGATCACCTCGATCTTGGGGTTCTTGAACAGCCGCTCCTGCATGATGCGCTCGGCCCGGAAGCCGTCGCGCCGATGCACGATGGTGACCTTGCTGGCGAAGTTGGTGAGGAACAGCGCCTCCTCGACCGCGGTGTTGCCGCCGCCGAACACGGCCACCTGCTTGCCCTTGTAGAAGAAGCCGTCGCAGGTGGCGCAGGCCGATACGCCGTGCCCCTTGAACTTCTCCTCCGACGGCAGGCCGAGCCAGCGCGCCTGGGCGCCGGTGGCGATGACCAGCGCATCGCAGGTGTAGATGTCGCCGGAGTTGCCCTCCAGCCGGAACGGCCGGCGCGACAGGTCCACGCGGGCGATGTGGTCCATGACGAACTCGGTGCCGACGTGCGCCGCCTGCGCCTGCATCTGCTCCATCAGCCAGGGGCCCTGGATGACCTCGGCGAAGCCCGGATAGTTCTCGACGTCGGTGGTGATGGTCATCTGCCCGCCCGGCTGCATACCTTGGATGACCACCGGTTTCAGCATTGCACGGGCTGCATAGATGGCGGCCGTGTAGCCGGCAGGACCGGAGCCGAGGACGACAAGCTTGGCGTGCTTCGCTGACATGATCCGGAGAGAGCCCGTGGGTGGGGAGAGGTCTCGGAACGAATCCTGAACCGATATGGGAAGGCTATACGGCCCGAGACAATGCCGGGGTCAATGAAGATCGCACAGTGTGCCCTGCAAACAACGTTCAAATCAGCTTCAAGGGCGCGGAAGCTGGCGTGGCCCTGGCGGCCGACGATCAGGTGGTCGTGCACGGCGATGCCGAGCGGCCGGGCGGCGGCCACGATCTGGCTGGTCATGTCGATGTCGGCCCGCGAGGGCGCGGGGTCGCCCGAGGGATGGTTGTGCACCAGGATGATGGCGCTGGCCGACAGCTCCAGCGCCCGCTTCACCACCTCGCGCACGTAGACCGGCGTGTGGTCGACGGTGCCGGTCTGCTGCACCTCGTCGGCCACCAGCCGGTTCTTCTTGTCGAGAAACAGGATGCGGAACTGCTCGCGCGTCTCGAAGCCCATGGCGGCGCGGCAGTAGTCGATCACCGCGTCCCAGGTGGACAGCACCGGCTGCTGCATGATGCTGCGCTGCATGAGGCGCAGCGCGCCGGCCCGCACCAGCTTCAGCTGCATGACGGCGGCATCGCCGACGCCCTTGACCTCCTTCAGCCGTTCGGGCGGCGCGTTGATGACCTCGGCGAACGAACCGAAGCGCGCCAGCAGCAGCTTGGCGATCGGCTTGGTGTCGCGGCGGGGAATGGCGCTGAACAGCACCAGCTCGAGCAGCTCGTAGTCCGGGATTGCTTCGGGGCTGCTGATGAAGCGCTGCTTCAGGCGGTCACGATGTCCGGCATGCAGCGGGAGCGGGCTCGATGAGCGGCAGTTGCTCGCCGCCGGCCGCGGTGGCTGGGAGGCTGGCGCCGCGGTCCTTGAGCCCCCCACCCATCGCCCGAGCCTCTATGCGGCGTGTTGATACGGCGGCCGGTGCAGGCCCTGCGGCGACAGCGTGAACACCTCGCAGCCCGCATCCGTCACGCCGACGGTGTGCTCGAACTGCGCGGACAGCTCGCGGTCGCGGGTGACCGCCGTCCAGCCGTCGGGCAGGATCTTCACGTGCGGCTTGCCGAGGTTGATCATCGGCTCGATGGTGAACAGCATGCCGGGCTCCAGCATGACGCCGTCGCCGGGCTCGCCGTAGTGCAGGATGTTGGGGCGGTCGTGGAATACGCGCCCGAGGCCGTGGCCGCAGAAATCGCGCACCACCCCGCAGCGCTCGCGCTCGGCAAAGCTCTGGATCGCCGCGCCGATATGGCCGGTGGTGTTGCCGGGCTTGACGGCCGCCACCCCGCGCATCAGCGCCTCGTAGGTGACGTCGATCAGCCGCTCGGCACGCCGCGAGATGGCGCCGACCGCGAACATGCGGCTGGTATCGCCGTGCCAGCCGTCCAGGATCAGCGTCACGTCGATGTTGACGATATCGCCTTCCTTGAGCGGCTTCGGCCCCGGAATGCCGTGGCAGACGACATGGTTGACGGAGGTGCAGATCGCCTTCGGGAAAGCCGCGATAGTTGAGCGGCGCGGGGATCGCGCCATGCGCCTGGGCGAACTCCACCACCAGCTCGTCGAGATACTCGGTGGTCACGCCCGGCTCGACGTAGGGGACCAGCATGTCGAGCGCCGTGGCGGCGAGCTGCCCGGCCTTCAACATGCCTTCGAAAGCATCGGGCCCGTGCAGCCTGATCTTGGTATCGCGCGCCAGGCCGCGCGTGCGGTCGAGATTGTTCATGCGGTCCAGTGCTGCCCAGTGTTGCGATGAGATCTGCCCCACAGCCACGAATGTAGTGCAAAAACGGGGCCGCGCAACGCCTCGCGACACTCGCACATGGCCGCGCCGCGCGGCCTGCGAGCGGGTCGCCGCGCGCACATTCGCGGGCGCCCCCGCAGTGGCAAAAAACTACGCATTAACTGTGCCTTAATACGTGGTGCGCAGTTTGGATTTCCTCAAGTAGGTACAATTCGTTTTTTGGGCAGACTATCAACTGGGCAAATGAGAGAGATATAACATGGCCAAGACCGCAAAGAAGAAAGCCAAGCCGGCGCGCAAGGCGAAGGCGAAGACTGCCGCGAAGCGTTCGGGCAGCGCCCGCCGCACGATGACGACGAAGCGTTCGACGGCGAAGCGTTCGACCGCGAAGCGCGCGACCACCAAGTCGAAGGCTCGTCGCCGGCGCGCCGCCTGAAGGCGGACGTCGATACCAACGTGCGTGATCGGCCGGGGACCTGAGAAGGTCACCCGGCCGATCCATTTTTGGGTGCGCGAGTATTTCCAGTTCACCGGCCCAACTGCCGGTCAGTCGACCAAACCTCCGTCAGTCGAACCTGGCTCGCTCGTCCTCGGCGCATTGCGAGCATCTCGTTTGAATTGTGCTCGCGCGAGTTCAACCGTGACGAGCGCCTAAACTCAAATCGCGTTTCGGATACGCAAAACAATCGCGCCGAATGTGCGCAATGGCGATTTGAGAAGCGCTGCACGAACTCCGATATCCTGTAAAATCGTCCAATCAAATATCCAAAATGGACCTGTAACTGGCTCGAAATGCCCAAAACTGTGGACATGCAGCAACACCACGGGCTGAAAACCCCATAATTCACATTGAAAATCTCTGTTCCCTATCAACAAATTAGATTGGATTGCTCATCATCGCATTGTTCGAACTGATTCGAACTTTGAACCTGAGAGAGAGGGAATTGACATGGCTAAGGCAGCAGCGAAGAAGAAGACGGTGAAGAAGTCGGTCAAGAAGCCGGCGGCCAAGAAGCGCGCCGCGAAGCGCCGGTAAAAACGGGGCGGGGATCGAGCGGTCCGGCGCCAGCTCTGGGATGGGCACCCGGGGCAGAGCAGCGGGCCTGATCCTTCCCGTTATAGTCTTCTGATGGTTTCGGGGCCGGAGGTTCGCAATCGCGATCTCCGGTCTCCGAGTTTTTGGGGCCTGTTATCAGCCGCGCATGGCACCGGAATGCGGGATAATCGACCCGGCTATTCCTTCAGGTGGCAAACCGCCTCGATATTGTGGCCGTCCGGATCGAGAACGAAGGCCCCGTAATAATTGTCGTGGTAATGCGGGCGCAAACCGGGCGCGCCATTGTCCTTGCCGCCTACCTGCAACGCGGCCGCGTGAAACGCCCGGACGGCGGCACGGTCCTTGGCCGTGAACGCGAAATGCACCCGGCCTTTGATGGGCTGGCCGGTGGCGATCCAGAATTGCGGGTGCCCGCCGGCACCGAACCCGGCAACGTTCTGCCCGCCGGTTTCCTCCGATGACAGCTCCATCACCAGGCCATAACCGAGCGCGGAGAGCACTTTCAGATAGAAAGCCTTGGACGCGGCGTAGTCCGACACCGGCATGCCGACATGGTCCAACATCGCCTGCTCCCTAATGGCGCCCGCCTCAGATGCGGCGCTCAACCATCAGCTTCTTGATCTGGGCGATCGCCTTGGCCGGGTTGAGGCCCTTCGGGCAGGCCTTGGTGCAGTTCAGGATGGTATGGCAGCGGTACAGGCGGAACGGGTCTTCCAGATTGTCCAGCCGCTCGCCGGCCGCCTCGTCGCGGCTGTCGGAGACCCATCGATACGCCTGCAGCAGCACGGCAGGGCCCAGGTAGCGGTCGCTGTTCCACCAGTAGCTCGGACAGGACGTGGAGCAGCAGGCGCACAGGATGCATTCGTAGAGGCCATCCAGCTTTTCGCGGTCCTGCTTGGACTGCAGCCGCTCCTTGGGGGGCGTCGGCGTGGCCGTCTTGAGCCAGGGCTCGATCGACTGCAGCTGGGCGTAGAAGTTGGTCATGTCGGGCACCAGGTCCTTGACCACATGCAGGTGCGGCAAGGGATAGATGGTGACCGCACCGCGGACGTCCTCGATGGCCTTCAGGCAGGCCAGCGTGTTGGTGCCGTCGATGTTCATCGAGCAGGAGCCGCAGATGCCCTCGCGGCAGGAGCGCCGATAGGCGAGGCTGGAATCGATCTCGTTCTTGATCTTGTTCATGGCGTCGAGAACCATCGGCCCGCAGGTCTTCAGATCGACCCAATAGGTGTCGAGCCGCGGGTTCTGCCCGTCGTCCGGGTTCCAGCGGTAGATGCGGAATTCCTTCCAGCCGCGCTTGGAAGCCGGCTTGTTCCAGGTCTTGCCCTGAATGACCTTCGAATTGCGGGGCAGTGTCAGTTCGACCATGGGGCGGGAGCTTCCGTAGCTGGAGTCGCGGTGGGCGGGACTTTCAGCTTGCCTGCGGGCGCGTGTCAACGCCGACGGTCGCCGCAAATGGGCACAGGGCAGCAGCAAGGATGGCTTCCGGGCCGTCAGGGACGCGCGGTGGCGCGCGCCGTCAGGGCCGCCTCGCTGGCTGACGCCCTCGCCGGCGCGGCGCGGATATGCTCCGTCTCGTGCGCCACGCCGTTCGGACCGCGATCGGTCGTATAGAAGTCTCCGAGCACCAGCACATCCATGCCGCTGGCGAGGTAGCAGGCGATCGCGTCCTCCGGCGAGGCGACGATCGGCTCCTTGCGGTTGAAGCTGGTGTTGAGCAGCACCGGCACGCCGGTGATGCGGCCGAACTCCTCGATCAGGCCGTAGTAGCGCGGATTGGCCGAGCGCTCGACCGTCTGGATGCGGCCGGTGCCGTCGACGTGCACGGCCGCGGCGATGACGTTCTGCTTGTCGCGGCGCACGCGCGGCGCCAGCGTCATGAACGGGTCGGGCTGATCGATCTCGAAGAACTCGCTGGCACGCTCGACCAGCACGGCCGGCGCGAACGGGCGGAAGCCCTCGCGCTGCTTGACGCGCGCGTTGAGGTGATCGCGCATCTCGGCATGGCGCGGATCGGCCAGGATCGACCGGTTGCCGAGCGCACGCGGACCCATCTCGAAGCGGCCCTGGAACCAGCCGACGATCTTGCCGTCGGCCAGGTCCTGCGCTGCCCGGCGCAGCATCTGCGCCTCCGGAATGCGCCGGTATGTGAGGCCGGCCTGGTCCAGCGCCTGCCGGATGCTGTCGTCGCTGTAGGCCTGGCCGTAGAACGCATGCGTCATCTCGAAGCCGCGCGCATGGCCCAGCGTCTGGTGGTAGTGCCACAGCGCGCTGCCGAGCGGTGCGCCGGTGTCGGAGGCGCACGGCGGCACCCAGATGCGCCGCACGTCGGTCTGCTCGAGGATCTTGGCGTTGGCCACGCAGTTGAGCGCGACGCCGCCGACCATGCACAAATCCCGCACCGGGAACTTCTTGAGCAGGGAGCGCACCACGCCCAGCACGATCTCTTCCGTCACCGCCTGCAGGGCGAAGGCGACGTCGCGGTGCCGGTCGTTGAGCGGCTCGTCGGGCAGCCGGGCGGGGCCGAAGGTGTCGAGGAACTTGCGCTTGAAGGGCTTGAGCTCGCCGAACGCGTCGTAGCTGAAATAGTCCATGTTGACGGCATAGCCGCCGTCGGGCGTGGGCCTGATGACGTCGCGGAAGCGGTTGACGTAGGTGTTCTCGCCGAAGGCGGCGAGCGCCATCACCTTGCCCTCGTCGCCGAAGCCGGCAAAGCCCAGGTGCTGCGTGACGAACGTGTAGACGAGCCCGGCCGAGTTCATCACGCTGGTCGACCAGTGCCGCTCGAGCGTGTTGCCGCGCCCGAGATAGGCGCTGCTCGAGCTGTCGTCGCCATAGCCGTCCATGACCAGCACCAGCGCCTCGTCGAAGGGCGAGGCGAAGAACATGGCGGCGTGCGAGTGGTGATGCCCCACATTGACGATCGGGGGCAGCGCGCGGGCGCCCAAGTGCTCGCGCAGGCCTTTCTCGAGATACTGATTGAGCAGAACGATCTGGTTCTGCTGGGCGACATGGGAACTCGGCAGCAGGAACGACAGGCTGAGCGGGAAGCGGCCGCCGACGATCGACAGGTAGGTGCGGCGCAGCTGGCGGATGTCCCAGGGCGTGGTGATGGCATCCACGTCACCGATGCCGATGGCCAGCTCGGAGAAGGCCGCCTTCACCGAATGCTTGGGGAATTTGTTGGTTTTCTTGATGCGGTTGTAGCGCTCTTCCTCGAGCACGAACTCCGGCACGCCGTCCTTGAGCAGCGCCAGTCCACTATCATGCGTCTTGGCTACGATACCAAGTATTCTCACAGCACTGACACCGCTACGCTGAACACGATCAGACCGTCTACTCGCGGCGCCAAGATCAACCCTCCAAGATCGCCACGGCCTATCTAAGACGAGGCATGTGGCATTGTCGAGTTCGCAGAAATACCGTTCGCCAGCATGGTGACCGGCCTTCCGCCCGTCAACATATCTGCCAACGTCGCAATGGCAATGATGCCCCCGGCGTCAGTCGTGCCGGCCGTGGCAATGCTTGTATTTCTTGCCCGAGCCGCAGGGACACGACGCATTGCGCGCCACTTTGCCCCACGTGGCCGGATCATTCGGGTTGAGCCCGGTCTCGCCGCTCCTGCGGGTCTGCAAGGGCGCGCGCCGCTCGGCAGCCTGGCCGTTGGACCGGCCGGCCAGCGCCGCGTCGGCCATGGCAAGCTCGTCCTCGCCCGTGAACGGATCGACGTGCGAGGCGCGCATGGGTGGCAGCGCCACCTCCTGCATCTCGGGCTCCTCCTCGGGCATGCCCTGGATGTGCATGAGCTGGCCCGTGACCGCCTCGCGCAGGCTGGCGAGCATGGTCTCGAAGATGTGGAAGCCTTCCGACTTATACTCATTGAGAGGATCACGCTGGCCATAGCTGCGGAAGCCGATCACCTGGCGCAGATGCTCCAGGGTGACGAGATGCTCGCGCCACAGGTGATCCAGCGTCTGCAGCAGCACCATCTTCTCGATCTGCCGCATGGTCTCGGGCCCGAACTCGGCCTCCTTGGCGCGGGCCTTGTCGTCGACCTCCTTGGTCAGGCGCTCGGTGATCTCCTGGTCGGCGATGCCCTCCTCGGCGGCCCATTTGTCGATCGGCAGGTCGAGGCCGAAGATGCGCTGCACCTCGGACTTCATGTCCTCGGTATTCCACTGCTCGGCATAGGCGTTCTCGGGGATGTGCTGGGACACCAGGCCGGTGATGACCTCGTGGCGCAGCTCCTTGACCGTCTCGCTGACGTCGTCATGGCCCATGATGTCGATGCGGTGCTCGAAGATCACCTTGCGCTGATCGTTCATCACGTCGTCGTACTTGAGCACGTACTTGCGTGAATCGAAGTTGCGCGCCTCGACCTTCTGCTGCGCCTTCTCGAGCGCCTTGTTGATCCAGGGGTGGGTGATCGCCTCGCCGTCCTGCAGGCCGAGCTTCTGCAGCATGCCGTCCATGCGGTCGGAGCCGAAGATGCGCATCAGGTCGTCTTCGAGCGACAGGTAGAACTTGGAGCGTCCGGGGTCGCCCTGGCGGCCGGAGCGGCCGCGCAGCTGGTTGTCGATGCGCCGGCTCTCGTGCCGCTCGGTGCCGATCACGTACAGGCCGCCGGCATCCAGCGCCTTCTTCTTGCGGTCACCGGCGTCGGCCACGATCTCGGCCAGCTTGGTTTCGATCTCGAGGCACTTCTCGATCATCTTGTCCTTGGCGGCCTCGGCCTCCTCGGCGCTCATCGCGCCCCTGGCGACACGCGCCTGGAACTCGGTGCCGATCCACTCCTGCACGTCGCGCCGGCTGGTGCCGTTGGCGCGAGATTCGCCCTTGGAGAACTCGCTCAGGCAGTGATCGACCCACTCGAAGTGGATCTCGTCGAGCTGCCCGCCGGCGCCGCGGCCGGCGGCGATCTCCTCGTTGATCCAGTCGCGGATGCGGTAGCGCGGATTGCCGCCGAGCTGGATGTCGGTACCGCGGCCGGCCATGTTGGTGGCGATGGTGACGGTGCCCGGCATGCCGGCCTGGGCGATGATGTGCGCTTCCTGCTCGTGGTAGCGCGCGTTCAGCACCTGGTGCGGAATGACGTCCGCGCCGCTGTTCTTGGCGCCCAGATTGGCCAGGTAGGAGGCGACGTCGTTGAGCTGCGTCTTCAGCTCGTCCTCCTTGCCGTCCTTCAGCCCGTCGGCCTGCTTCTTGAAGTATTGGCCGAGGTCGCGGATGTAGGTGCGGTTGCGCAGCAGGTCGGACAGCTGCTCGGACTTCTCGATCGACGTGGTGCCGACCAGCACGGGCTGTCCGCGGCGGTGGCAATCGGCGATCTCGGCGACGATGGCGCGGCTCTTCTCCTGGAAGGTGCGATACACCTCGTCATGCTCGTCGGCACGCGCGACGGCCACGTTGGTCGGCACCTCGACCACATCGAGCCCGTAGATGTCCATGAACTCGTTGGCTTCGGTGGAGGCCGTGCCGGTCATGCCGGCCAGCTTCTTGTAGAGGCGGAAGTAGTTCTGGAAGGTGATCGAGGCCAGCGTCTGGTTCTCGGGCTGGATCTCGACGTGCTCCTTGGCCTCCAGCGCCTGGTGCAGGCCCTCCGAATAGCGCCGGCCCTGCATCATGCGGCCGGTGAACTCGTCGATGATGATGACCTGGTCGGCTTTGACGATGTAGTCGCGGTCGCGTATGAACAGCTTGTGGGCCTTCAGCGCCTGGTTGACGTGGTGGACGACCGTGACGTTCTCGATGTCGTAGAGCGAGTCGCCCTTCAGCAGACCCTTCTCGCCGAGCATCTGCTCGATGCGCTCGTTGCCCAGTTCCGTGAGGGCAGCCTGGCGCTGCTTCTCGTCGAGATCGATCATCCCCTGCGTCTTGAGCAGCTCCTTGAGCTCCTCCTTGCTGTGGCCCTTGGCCAACTCGCTCTCGATCTTGTCGCTCTCGGCCACCAGGTCCTTCACCAGGACATCGATGGCGTTGTACAGCTCGGCACGGTCCTCCACCGGGCCCGAGATGATGAGCGGCGTGCGCGCCTCGTCGATCAGGATCGAGTCGACCTCGTCGACGATGGAATAGAAGTGGCCGCGCTGCACCATCTCGGCGACGCGCATCTTCATGTTGTCGCGCAGGTAGTCGAAGCCGAGCTCGTTGTTGGTGCCGTAGGTGACGTCGCAGGCGTACTGGGCCCGGCGCTGGTCGTCGTCCAGGTCGTGCACGATCACGCCGACGCTAAGCCCTAGAAACTTGTAGACGGTGCCCATCCACTCGGCGTCGCGCTTGGCGAGGTAGTCGTTGACGGTGACGACGTGCACGCCCTTGCCGGTCAGCGCATTGAGGTAGACGGGCAGCGTGGCGACCAGCGTCTTGCCTTCGCCGGTCTTCATCTCGGCGATCTTGCCCTGATGCAGCACCATGCCGCCGATCAGCTGCACGTCGAAATGGCGCTGGCCGAGCGCGCGCTTGGCGGCCTCGCGCACCGTGGCGAAGGCCGGCACCAGCAGGTCGTCGAGCGGAACGCCGTCGGCGAGCTGCTTGCGGAACATGGCCGTGCGTTCGCGCAGCTCCGCGTCCGTCAGCCGGACCAAGTCCGGCTCCAGCGCATTGATGGCCTCGACCTTGGGCCGGTAAGTCTTGACCTTGCGATCGTTGGAGCGCCCAAAGACCTTGGCGGCTAACGCGCCGATGGACAGCATGCGAACCGTTCCTTACATCCAACGTGCCATGCACAGGGGACCGCGAAAGTCTTGCGGCGAGCGACTAGACGCCTTCGATGCGCTCCGTCCGCAACCGCTTCCACAGCCGTTGCAGACGAAAATTTCCGTTACTGGCAAGCAAATGCCCGCGCGAAGGCGCCGCGACAGGCCAGCCTCGCCGAGGACCAAAGTGAGATAAGGACCGGCCGGTTCGATGTCAACTTGGGGTAAACGTCACACTTTCCCTATGACGCCATAGTAACTTGTCGGCCTGCCCGTGGGGGGCTAAGCAGGGCCGACTTGCCCGGCATGGCCGGAGTTCCATCGCCAATTCAAGGAAACCCGACAGGTGAGCGCAACAACTCGCATTCTGGCGGCGGCCGCCGCAGTCCTGATGCTCGGCAGCGTAGCCGCCGGTGCCCAGGAGACCGTGGTGGCGAAGGTCAACGGCAAGACCATCACGGAAGCCGACATCCGGCTGGCGGAGGCCGAGCTTGGCAGCGACCTGGGCTCGCTCCCCGACGTCACCAAGCGCCGGGTGCTGGTCGAATTCCTGATCGAGAACCAGCTGTTCGCCGACGCCGCCGAGGCCCAGAAGCTGGCGACGGGCCCCGACTACAACGACCGCATCCAGTACTGGCGCCGCCGCTCCCTGCGCGACCTGTACTTCGACAAGACCGTGAAGAACTCGGTCAGCGACGCGGAAGCCAAGAAATTCTATGACGACCAGGTCGGTAGCGCGAAGTCCGAGGAGGTGCGCGCCCGCCATATCCTGGTCGAGAGCAAGGAAAAGGCGCGCGAGCTGTTCGAGAAGGTTGCCTATGGCACGGACTTCGCCGAACTCGCCAAGCAGAATTCCAAGGACCCGGGCAGCAAGGACCAGGGCGGCGATCTCGGCTACTTCTCCAAGGGCCAGATGGTGCCGCAGTTCGAGGAGGCCGCCTTCAAGCTGCAGAAGGGCGAGGTGAGCCAGCCGTTCGAGACGCAATTCGGCTGGCATATCCTCAAGGTTGATGACAAGCGCACGGGACAGGCCGTTCCGTTCGACACGGTCAAGGAGCGCATTGTCGGGGCGATCATCCACCAGAAGGCCCAGCAGATCGCCGGCGACCTGCGCGCCAAGGCCAAAATCGAGTATATCGATCCCAACATGCAGACGCCCCTGAACCTGCCGGGGCAGAAGAAGTAGCGCCGGGGCGACGATCCCCCGGAGATAGAGGGGGATGTGATGGCCAAGTCCGGGGCAAAGATTTCGCCGTTCGCACCGGCCAGCCTGCCGGACATGCCCGTCGTGCCGGGCGTGCGGCTGGCGGCCTGCGAGGCCGGCATCCGCTACCAGAACCGCACCGACCTGATGGCTGCCGTGCTCGATCCGGGCACGGTCGCCGCCGGCGTGCTGACCCAATCCAAGACCTGCTCGGCGCCGGTGCTGTGGTGCCGGGCCAACCTCCCCCACGGCAAGGCGCGGGCACTGGTGGTCAATTCCGGCAACGCCAACGCGTTCACCGGCAGGAAGGGCAGCGAGGCAACGCGCCTGACCGCCGAGGCCGCCGCCAAGGCCGTCGGCTGCACCGCCAACGAGGTGTATGTCGCCTCGACGGGCGTGATCGGCGAGCCGCTCGACGCCGGCAAGTTCACCCACCTGCTGCAGGGCCTCACGCAATCCGCCATCCCGGATGCGTTCCTGACCGGCGCGCGGGCCATCATGACCACCGACACCTACCCCAAGCTCGCCACCCGCACGGCCAAGATCGGCGACGTGACCGTCACCATCAACGGCTTCTGCAAGGGCGCCGGCATGATCGCGCCCGACATGGCGACCATGCTGTGCTTCATGTTCACGGACGCCGCCATCGCCCAGCCGGCGCTGCAGGCGCTGCTCAGCCGGCACGTGCAGACCACCTTCAACTGCATGACGGTGGACGGCGATACCTCCACCAGCGACACCTGCCTGCTGTTTGCCACCGGCGCGGCGGCGGCGCGCGGGCAGAAGGCAGTGAGCGAGGCCGGCGACGCGCGGCTCGAAGCCTTCAGCGCGGCCCTGCACGACCTGATGCGCGACCTCGCCATCCAGGTCGCCAAGGACGGCGAGGGCCTGTCCAAGTTCGTGACCTTCGAGATCGGCGGGGCCGAGAGCTGGGCGGCGGCGCGCACGATCGCGCTCGCCTGCGCCAACTCGCCGATCCTGAAGGCCGCCATCGCCGGCGAGGACCCCAACTGGGGCCGCGTGGTGATGGCGATCGGCAAATCGGGCGAGGCGGCCGACCGCGACAAGCTGTCGATCTGGTTCGGCCCGCACCTGGTGGCCAAGGACGGCGAGCGCGCGCCCGACTACGTCGAGAAGACGGTGGCGGCTTATATGCAAGGCCGCGAGATCGTCATCCGCGCCGACGTCGGCGTCGGCAATGCCAGCGCCACCGTGTGGACCTGCGACCTGACCCACGACTACATCTCGATCAACGCCGATTATCGCAGCTGAGGCGCGATTCCCTCTCCCCATGCTTCTTCGCATGGGGAGAGGGCTAGGGTGAGGGGCAGACGCTTGCTCCGCGGTTGTTGCTGCCCCTCACCCCGGCCCTCTCCCCGGACAAGAACGGGGAGAGGGAGAAGCTCGCCTTTACCCAAAGCGCGGGCGGCGCTCGCGCGCTCGACTGAATTCTGCTTTGTCTCACGCATGCCTCAAGCAACCCATCCTCGCGCCGTGATCGTCACGGGTGCCGCCCGCGGCATCGGCGCCGGCATCGCGCGCCATCTGGCGAGCACCGGCTGGCAGGTGGCCTGCGCCGATCTCGACGGCGAGGCGGCGGCCCAAGTTGCAGCCGAGATCGGCGGGATCGCCGTGCAGTGCGACGTCGGCCAGGAAGCCGACATCGAGCGGCTGGTCGCGGTGGTGCGTTCGCGGCTCGGCCGCATCGATGCGATCGTCTCCAACGCTGGCCTGGCCAGGTTCGCCCCGCTGGCGGAAACGACCCTCGAGATGTGGAACCAGGTGCTCGCCACCAACCTCACCGCCACCTTCCTGCTGGCGAGGGCCGCGGCTCGCGACCTCGAGCGGGCGCACGGCGCCATCGTCACCATCGCCTCGACGCGCGCGCATATGTCGGAGCCGGGCACGCTCGCCTATTCGGCCAGCAAGGGCGGCGTGGTGGCGCTGACGCACGCGCTGGCCATCACTCTGGCCCCGAAGGTGCGGGTCAACTGCATCTCGCCCGGCTGGATCGATACCGGCAAGCATGGGCCGCTCAAGCCGTCCGACCACGCCCAGCATCCGGCAGGGCGCGTGGGTCGACCCGAGGACATCGCGGCAGCCGTCGCCTACCTGCTGTCGGACGCGGCGGGGTTCATCACCGGCGCCGAACTGGTGGTCGACGGCGGCATGACCCGCAAGATGATATACACGTAGGCTGTTCCCTCTCCCCACCCTTCCGTGGGGAGAGGGTTAGGGTGAGGGGCAGCAGCAGACCGCGCGCAAGGTTCTGACCCCTCACCCCGGCCTTCTCCCCGCAAATCGGGGAGAGGGAGACCGCCGAAGGTTGGCCAGAATAGCCTGCCGGGTTGATCCGATCCCGGTTCTTGTGCGTATCTGCCGGACGAGGAACCTTGGAAACCGCCTTGCAACGACAAGCCATGACCGCCGCCAGCGACGTGTCGGCCCTGCTGCGCCGCGTGGCAGGCAGGGACAAGGCCGCGTTTTCCGCCCTATACGACGCCACGTCCGCGAAACTCTACGGCGTCGTGGTGCGTATCTTGCACAGGCGGGACCTCGCCGACGACGTCCTGCAAGAGGTTTACATTCGCATCTGGGAGCGGGCGGTGGACTACGACGCGGCCAAAGGTTCACCGATCGCCTGGATGGCCACGATCGCCCGCAACCGGGCCCTCGACGAGGTGCGGCGCAAAAATCCGGTGTCGATCGAGGATGCGCCCGAGACGCTGGAGTTGGCCAGCGACGAGCCGAGCCCGCTGGACAACCTGAACCAGAGTCAGGACATGCAGCGGCTCGCCCGCTGCCTGGACGGCCTGGAGCCCGATAAGCGCGACATGGTGCTGCTGGCCTACCGCCAGGGCCTGAGCCGCGAGGAGCTGGCCGAGCGCTACAGCCGGCCGGTGCCGACCATCAAGACCTGGCTGCGGCGCAGCCTGGCGCAACTGAGAGACTGCCTCGGTACATGAACGACAGGGAGGACATCGACGATCTGGCGGCCGAGTACGTGCTGGGCACGCTCGATGCGTCCGAGCGCACGGCCGTGGCGGCCCGGCGCCGGCGCGAGGACGACCTCGACGCGGCGATCGGGGCGTGGGAGCGGCGCCTGTCGCCGCTGGCCGAGGCCGTTCCACCGCTCCAGCCCCCGGCGGGCCTGTTCGCCAGGATCGAGGCGCGGCTCGCCGAAGCGGGCGGCAGCGGGCAGATCATCGAGCTGCAACAGCGCGTGCGGCGCTGGCGCAACCTGGCGGCTGCGGCTTCGGCGGTCGCGGCCTGCCTGCTGGTGGTGATCGGCGTGCGCGAGATGGTGCGGCCGCAGGTGCCCTCGAGCTACGTCGCCGTGTTCCAGAAGGACGACGTGTCGCCGGCCTTCCTGCTGTCGGTCGATCTGCAGACGCGTACGCTGTCGATCCGCATGGTGGCGGCCGAGCGGCAGCCGGGCAAGAGCTACCAATTGTGGATCGCCACCGAGCAGAGCGGCGGCGTGCCGCAATCGCTCGGGCTGATCGAGGATCGCAGCGACATCACGCGCACGGTGCTCACCTCGTTCGACCCGTCCGTGGTGCAGACGGCAACCTTCGGCGTCAGCCTGGAGCCGGCTGGCGGATCGCCGACCGGCAGGCCGACCGGGCCGGCGCTGCACGCCAAACTTATTCCCGCGCCCAAGTAACGAGGCGGCCTGCTCCCTTCGTATAAGTCGGTGCAGCTGATCCGATCGGTGATCCCGGTCGTAGTAGCTGCGTCGCGACGCCCACGATGCCGGGCGGCGCGTTTGCGGGGCGGCGAGAGGCTGGGCGTCCCCGCCGGCCTCTCGCCGTCATCCCCCGACATGATTGGCCCCTACTTGATGGCCCCCTTGATGGTATCGAACGCCGCCAGCGCACGGGCGCGGCCCTCGTCGAGATCGATGATGGGCTTGGGATAGTCGCGGCCAAGCTCGAGCTTGGCCGATGCCATAACGGATGCCGGAGCCTCCCACGGGCGCATGGATGTGAGCTGCGGGCAGCCCGGCGATCTCCGGCACCCAGCGCCGGACGTAGTCGCCGTCGGGATCGAACTTCCGGCCCTGCAGCACCGGGTTGAAGATGCGGAAATAGGGAGCGGCGTCGGCGCCGCTGCCGGCCACCCACTGCCAGCTCGCGGCGTTGTTGGCGGCATCGGCATCCACCAGCGTGTCCCAGAACCAGGCCTCGCCGGTGCGCCAGTCGGTCAGCAGGTGCTTGATGAGGAACGAGGCGGCGATCATGCGCACGCGATTGTGCATCCAGCCCGTGTGCCACAGCTCGCGCATGCCGGCATCGACGATCGGATAGCCGGTGAGGCCGCGCTGCCAGGCTCGCACGCGCCGGCGATCGGAGACCCAAGGGAACGCATCGAAGCGCGGCTGGAAGTTGCGGGTGGCGAGATCGGGGTTGTGGAACAGCAGGTGATTGGAGAACTCGCGCCAGGCCAGCTCCGACAGGAACTTCTGCGCGTCGGCCTGCGGCACCTTGCCGTCGGCTGCGGCACGCGCAACGCGATGCCAGACCTCGCGGATGCCGATCTCGCCGAGGTGCAGGTGCGGCGACAGGCGCGAGGTGCCGGCAAGGTCCGGGCGGTCGCGATTGTCCGCGTAGCCGTCGAGACCGCTGCGGATGAGCTTCGTGAGGCGAGCGCGCGCACCCTCTTCGCCCGGCGTCCACGTCTCGCGCAGCCCGCCCGCCCAATCGGGTCGCGTCGGCAGCAGGTCGAGACTCTTCAGCGTCACCAACCCAAGCGAGGCAGGCAGCGCCACGCGCGCGCCAGTCAACTTGCGTGGCTTGGGCAGCGGCGGCGCCGGATCGCCGCGCTCGCGCAGCGCGCGCCAGAACGGCGTGAAGACCTTGAAAGGATCGCCGCTGCGCGTGGTGATCTCCCACGGCTCGACCAGCAGAAAATCGTTGAAGCTGTGCGCACCGATGCCGAGTTCGCCGAGACTGGTCTTGATCTGCGTGTCGACGGCGCGCTCGGCGCCACCATACCGCCGGCTCCAGAACACGGCCGTCGCCCCGATCGTCTGCGCAAGCTCCGGCACGATCGTACCGGCTGCGCCACGCAAGATGCCGAGCGTTGCACCAATCTCGGCGAGATCGCGGCCGAGCGCCGCCAGCGAGTGATGCAGCCACCAGCGCGAGGCGCCGCCAAGCGGGCGCAGGCCGGGGCTAGCGTCATCGTGGACGTAGATGACCAGCACCGGCTGGCCAGTCTCGGCCGCGGCGCTCAGTGCGCGATTGTCGGCAAGGCGCAGGTTGTCGCGCAGCCAGACGATCACTGGCGCCTGTCGGTCGGTTGCATGTGTCTTGGCCGAGGCATCGGGTACCGCTGTAGGTTGGGTCAAGCGTAAGCGCTGACCCAACACGGGTCAATGGCAAGTCTGGCGTCATCGGCGTGTTGGGTCAGCGCTGACGCTCGACCCAACCTACGCAGTTGAACGCATACGCCCGCAAACGGATCACTCAGCGGCGGCCTGCCGCATAGAGGATCAGAAATACGCCGCCGATCACGATGGCCATGGAGGGCAGCAGTTCCGGTTCGAGCGCATAGGTCGGGATCAGTCCGGCGGCACTGCCGGCCATCTGCGCCACGAGCGTGGTAAGGGGCGTAAACGCGCTGGCGGCCGTCAGGTTCTCGGTGCGGATCTTGACCACCGCGGAGAAGCTGAACACCACGATCGAGGTGATGACGACGCTGCCGACCAGCGTGCCGAGCAGGATGGTGGGCACATGCAGCATCTGCTCGGGCGTGGGGATGATCGGCAGCGGCGGCAGCAGGCCGATGGCAACAGCGGCGCTGCCGATGACGGCCAGCGTCAGCCCCACGATGCAGGTGACGAGAACCACCAGCCCGGTGACGCGCAGCTTTTCCATCACCGTCTGGGCACGCCGGTTCCAGGGATGGAACTCGGATGAGAAGCTGCGCAGGATGAAGGTGAGCGCCGCGGCGGCGACGGCGGAGAACACCGCGGTCCTGAACCCGGCAGGCACGGTGAGAGCCAGCGGCACCACGCCGACCAGGATGATCAAGCCGCCAGCCATTGCGAACCGCGACGGACGGCGCGAGAACAGCGCCCAGCCGATCACCATCGCCAAGGGAATGGCGATGCGCACCAGCAGGCTGCCGGTGGTCGGCGTGAGGTGGGTCAGCGTCAGGTAGTAGAAGATCTCGAGCCCGACGGTGGCGGCGCCGACCAGCCAGCTCTGCGGCGCCATGATGATGCGCTTCGCATCGGGTCCAAAGCCCGTGGCGGCGAGCAGCATCACGGCGGAGACGACCATGGCGTAGAGAATGAAGGCGATCGGGTGCGCGCCGATCTGGTGGCCGATGGCATAAATCAGACCAAGCACGCCGATCGAGACCACATAGATGCCGGCTTCGACCCAGCCGCTGATAGGGATGGGCGGCGCGACGGTCTTCTGCTCGGTCATCTGGTTCCTTGGGCGCTGCCCGTGCCGGCAGTCACCTGCTTGGCAAAGGTGACCTCGGTATCGCCCCAGGTGCGCCGATCGAGCAAGGCAAAGATGGGGGGCAGGGTAACCGAAACACCTTTGCGCTCCTCGATCACGGCGATGGCATGGGCCGCCAGCCAGCCGCCGGCCGCCGCCGACGCCAGCGCGCGTTCGGCGAGCCCCTGCGCGTAGGGCGGGTCGAGGAAGACGAGGCCGGCGTCGCCGCGATTGCCGGCGTCGCCCAGGTCGGTGGCGTCGCGGCGGAAGATCTTGGTGACGCCGGTCAGGCCGAACGCCTCGACATTGCGGCGGATCAGGCCGCGCGCCTCGGCGTCCTCCTCGACGAACAGGCAGAAGGCGGCGCCGCGCGACAGCGCCTCCAGGCCGAGCGCGCCGGTGCCGGCGAACAGGTCGAGCACCTTGATGCCGTCGATGGAGAACTCGTCGATGCCGTGCGCGAGGATGTTGAACACCGCCTCGCGCACGCGGTCGGACGTGGGGCGCGTGCCCTCGTGCGCCGGCGTCGCCAGCGCGCGGCCGCGGAACTTGCCGCCGACGATCCTCATGCGCCGCTCCGCAGCCGAGTAGGTTGGGTCAAGCGAAGCGCAGACCCAACACGGCAGCGGGGGAGCCTGGGTCGCGTTGGGTCATCGCTCCGCTCGACCCAACCTACGGCCGCGATCCTCATGCCCAGCCCTTGGGCTTGTGCGGCTTGCCGGAAGCGGGCTGCTCCTCCTCGTCGACGCGCACGCCGAGCTCGGCGGCCGGCTTCGCGCCGAGGTGCTCGCGCAGCACGCGCGCCTTGACCGGCTCGACCGTGCCCGGCTCCATGTCGAGCAGCTGGAACGGCCCGTAGGAGGTGCGGATCAGGCGGTTCACGGCCAGTCCCAGCGTCTCCAGGATGGTGCGCACCTCGCGGTTCTTGCCCTCGCGCAGGCCGATGCGCAGCCACACATTGGTGCCCTGCGGCTTTTCCAGCACGGCTTCGATGGGGCCGTAGCGGATGCCCTTGATCTCGATGCCGTCCTTCAGCTTGTCGAGCGCCTCCTGCGTGATGGAGCCGTGCGCGCGCACGCGATAGCGGCGCAGCCAGCCGGTCGACGGCAGCTCGAGGTGGCGGGCGAGCGCGCCGTCGTTGGTGAGCAGCAGCAGGCCCTCGGTATTGAAGTCGAGCCGGCCGATGGAGATGACGCGCGGCATCGTCTTGGGCAGCGCGTCGAACACGGTGGGGCGGCCCTCGGGGTCCTTGTGCGTCGTCACCAGCCCGCGCGGCTTGTGGTAGCGCCACAGCTGCGGCGGCTCGGCCGCCGGCAGCGCCTTGCCGTCGACGACGATCTTGTCGGTCGGCCCCACGTCCAGCGCCGGGCTCTTGATGACCTGGCCGTTGACGGCCACGCGGCCGTCCTCGATCCAGCGCTCGGCCTCGCGGCGCGAGCACAGCCCGGCGCGCGCCAGCGCCTTGGCGATGCGCATCGGCTCGGTGGCCCGGAACGGCTCGACAGGCTTGGCCGGCTTGCCGGCTTGCGCTGGGGCGCCGGAGCGCGGCGTTGACGGAACCCGGCTTTGCGCATGGAATGCGTCTCTTTGCGTTTGCGGCAGGCTGCCATTGCGGGCAAACAGTCGTTGTCGGTCGATCAAGAAGGGAACGCCATGGACGGGCAGCGTGCCGGCCTCGACGAGGTGCGCGGTTTCTATGCGAAACTGATGGCGGGCGCGAGTCGCTCGCACGATCCGAGGCTGGAGCGGGTCTTCGAACTCGTCCCTCGCGAAGCATTTCTGCCGCCAGGACCATGGAAGATCATGGTGGGAGACAGCTACATCGACACGCCAAGTTCCGATCCGGTCTACCTCTACCAAAACACGCTGGTCGCGCTCGACGCAGAGAAGGGCATCAACAACGGCGAACCCTTTCTGCACGCGGCCTGGATCGGCGCTGTTGCCCCACGGTCGGGCGAGATTGTCACGCACATCGGTGCCGGCACGGGATACTACTCGGCAATCCTATCGATGCTGGTGCTGCCTGGCGGACGCGTGCACGCTTTCGAGATCGAGGAGAGGCTTGCAGCTGCGGCCCGAGACAACCTTCTGCCCTTTGAGAATACCTCCATCACCGCTGGCGATGCTGTTTTGCTCCCTGTCCGGCCCTCGGACGTGATCTACGTGAATGCTGGCGTTGCCGCGCCTCCCGTCGTTTGGCTGCAAGCGCTGCGGCCCGGGGCGCGAATGATCTTTCCCTGGCGGCCATCGAAGGCGGTCGGGATTGCGGCTCTGGTAACCGCGAGGACGTCAGGGTTCGAAGTGAAGCCATTGATGCCGGCGTGGTTCATACCCTGTATCGGCGCATCGGAGACTGCACCCGAATCCACACCGGTCAGCGCCAACGCGGCCTGGCGGTCGCGCTCGCTGCATTTGACGACGCAGCGTGCGCCAGACGAAACGGCCACGGCGGTTTATCCCGACGTATGGCTTTCCTCGCAAGAGCTCGCACCATCATGACGTCTCGTGCTCCTCAGGGCCACATGCTGACGGCGCTCGCCGAGGCGGAAGCCGCGGCCGCGCGCGGCGAGGTGCCGGTCGGCGCGGTGATCGCAGCGGCGGACGGCACCGTGCTGGCCAAGGCCGGCAATCGCACGCGCGAGCTGGCTGACCCGACCGCGCACGCTGAAATGCTGGCGATACGCGAGGCCTGCCAGAAGCTGGGCTCCGAGCGGCTCGGCGACGCCGATATCTACGTCACGCTGGAGCCCTGCCCGATGTGCGCGGCGGCCATCTCGTTCGCGCGGCTGCGGCGGCTCTACTTCGGTGCCGGCGATCCCAAGGGCGGCGGCGTCGAGCACGGGCCGCGCATCTTCAGCCAGCCGACCTGCCACCATGCGCCCGAGGTGTACGGCGGGATCGAGGAGGTACGGGCGGGCGCGCTGCTGCGGGGGTTTTTCGAGAGCCGCCGTTGAGCCCCCCGTTAGGCTTGTGCGTTCCGCCGTTGAGCGAGCGCGGCTCGGCGCGGCCATTCTTCGGCTGGCGAAGTTCGGCGGCACTGCGGATCGGCAGCAGGTCGTGGCGCTCGTACAGCTCGGCCAGCGCATCCCAGTCGCGCAGCACCGTGCGGTAGATCCAGCGGTAGGTGTGCTGCGCCTCGGCCAGCGCGAAGGCGCGCGGGCGGCCGATCAGCTCGGCGGTGGCGGCGAGCTCCAGCCAGTTGACCACCAGATGCACGTAGGTGGCCTCGTAGTTGCGCGCGCCGTCGGGCAGCGTGGTGGGCGCATCGGGATAGCGGCGCACCAGCTCGTCCATGAACGGCGCCACCATGTCGCGCTCGGGCGTGCCGAGGTGCCAGAGGTACCAGTGCATCTGCTCGTGCAGGTAGGTGGAGAGCAGGAGGTCCTCGTTGTCGGCGAAACGGTTGCCGAGCGTGAGCACGGGAAAGGCGAACGTGTCGCCACCCGGCACGATGCGCACCACGCTGGTGTATTCGAAGCGGGCGAGATCGTGCCGGCGCCGCAATGCGGCCAGCAGGTTGCTCACCCGCTCGCCTTCGCGGCGCGCGTGGTCGAGATCGACGTCGATGTGGAAGCCCCGCTGGCTGCTTTGATCAGCAGCCCGCTTCCCTCCCCTGCGCTCTGCCATGGTTGCGATCTAGCATGCGTGGAGCGCTGCGGGCATTGCCGGTTGCACACACCTGTGGACAATGCGGCGCGACAGCGGTTGCAGGCTTCGCCCTGGCCAACCTACGCGCGTTCCAGCAGCGCGGCGAGCTGGCGCTTCAGGTCCTGCTTGGCGTCCTCGGCGGCGGCCAGGATCTCGCCCATGTGGAAATAGTCCATGGCGGAGAAGCCGCCGACCGCCGGGCGGATGAAGATGTCGGGCGCCACCGACTTGAGTTTCTCGCGCGTGATGGAGTGGAACAGGATCTGCGTGGCCCCGGTCAGCAGATCGAAGGTCTTGGGCGCCCGCGCGTCGGGCCGACGCCTCGGATCGCCGGTGACGTCGACCGCCACCGTGATGTCGGCGCGGTCCATCACCACGTCGTAGGGCACCGGATTGATGTAGCCGCCGTCGATCAGCAGGCGCCCTTCGAGCACCACGGGGCGCGACAGGCCTGGCAGCGAGCAGCTGGCGGCCAGGGCAGGGATCAGCGGGCCATGCTCGAGCAGCACCTGCTGGATGCCGTAGAAGTCGGTGGCAACGGCGACGAAGGGAATCTTGAGCGAGGCGAAGTCGCGATGCAGGGGCTCGGGCAGCAGGATCTCGAACAGCGTGGTGTTGTCGATCACGCTGGGCGCACGCAGGCTCCAGAAGGTCGCAAGCTCGCCGCGCAGCGCGCCGGCGACGCGCCCGAAGAACGTGGCGCGGTTGCGCAGCAGCCCCTCGAACTCGGCGCGGATCTCGGCCGCCGACAGGCCGGCCGCGAACGCCGCCCCGCAGATCGAGCCGATCGAGGTGCCGGCGATGATGCTCGGCTTCACGCCCAGCTCGTCGAAGGCCTCGAGCATCAGGATGTGCGCGAGACCGCGTGCCGATCCGCCGCCGAGCGCCAGGCCAATGCGGGGAGTGCCGCTCATGTCCCGCCCCCTCGCGTCAGCTGCTTGAGGCCGGGCAGACGCCGCTTGCGGGCCGGCTTGGCGGGCGGCTCAACCGGCACCGCGGCCGGCAGCGCCTCGACGGTCTGGCTGGCCAGCACGCGCTGCAGCTGGCGGCGCAGGTGCGCCTGCGCAGGCTCGGCGGCGGCCAGGATGTCGCGAAACTTGTGGAAGCCCAGCACGTTGAACGAATCCACATCCACGTCGACGTAGACATCGGGCTGCTGCGCCTTGAGCTTCTCGCGCACGATCGACCGCTGCAGGATCTGCGAGGAGGCAACCAGCGCCTCGAAGGCGGTGGGCTGGATGCGCTTGCCGGGACCGGTCGAAGCGCCGCTGACGTCGATGGCAACGACGATGTCGGCGGTCCCGGTCAGCAGATCGAAGGGAAGCGGGTTGACCAGCCCGCCGTCCATCAGCAGCTGATCGCGCGAACGCACCACCGGCGTGAAGATCGCCGGCAGCGCCATGCTGGCCGCAATGGCGCTGCGCAGCGGGCCGCTGTCGATCACCACCTGCTCCTGGGCATAGAAGTCGGTCGCCACGATCTTGAGCGGGATCTGCAGCTGCGCGAAGTCGCGCGCGATCTTCGAGGGCAGCACCATGTCGAGCAGCGGCTCGGGCGCCAGCAGGGAGGCGTGCACCGGCAGGACGTTGAGGATCTTGAGGATCGGCTCGGAGCGCGCCGAGATCAGCAGGCGGGCGAGGCCGAAGCGCTTGCTGGCCAGGATCTCTTCGGCATGCGCGCGAATGAGCTTGGCCGAAAGCCCGGAGGCGTAGGCGGCACCGAAGATCGCCCCGATCGATGTGCCGGCGATGATGTTGGGCTTGAGGCCCAGCTCATCGAACACCTCCAGCATCAGGATGTGCGCCAGCCCCCGCGCGCCGCCCCCACCCAGCGCCAGCGCGATCGAGGGCCGCACGGCTGGCAGCGTCGGCTTGCGAACCTGGATGGCCTTGCTGGTCATGGGGCTCGGCGACGGCCCGCTTCGCCTCCCCCTTGAGGGGGGAGGTTGGAACGCCACGGCTGAGCTCGCCATGACCACCCGCTCGTCGAACACGCACGGCGAGCCAAGTTCGATGGCGTTCCTGGTGGGGGTGTCATTGTCAGGCTTGCGCGGCTCGTCACCCCCACCCGATGCGTCCAGCGACTTAGATCGGCTGTTGGTGTTGTTGCTCGCTCACACTTAGCCGATCTAAGTCGCGGACGCATCGCCCTCCCCCCGTTCGCATCGAAGGCATCGCCTTCGATGCAGGGGGAGGAAACGCGAGCGTGTCGGCATGAAAGACATGGCAGCCTCGTTACGATGCGGCTTTGTCTATCTGTTGGCGAGCAGGAAGGGGAGGAGGGCGGCCAGCGCGTCCTTGGGATTTTCCTCGGCGATGAAATGGCCGGAGACGACGGCGGCGCCACTGACGTCGGTGCACCAGCTGCGCCAGATGTCGAGCGGCGTGGCGGCCTTGGTGTTGAGATAGTCGCTGGCCCACATCACGAAGGTCGGGCAGGCGATCTTGCGGCCGGCGGCGAGGTCGGCCTCGTCGAGCGCGCGATCCACGGTAAAGCCCGGCGCGATAGTCCTCGCAGATCGCATGCACGCTGTCCGGCGACTGCAACAGCGCGCGGTAGTGCTGCATGGCCTCGGCCGAGAAGGGCGAGAGATCGCGCGACCTGGTCCAGCTCTTCAACGTGTACTCGGCGTAGTAGACCGGGTCCTTGTTGATCAGCGTCTCGGGCATGGGGTGCGGCTGGGCGAGGAACATCCAGTGGTAGGACTTGAAGGCGCCGTCGGCGTTCATGCGCCGCCATTGCTCGGCCGTCGGCACGATGTCGATCGGGATGAGCGCGCGCACCGCCTGCGGGTGATCGAGCGCCATGCGGTAGGCGACGCGTCCGCCGCGATCATGGCCGGCGACCAGGAAGCGCTCGTGTCCCAACGCGCGCATCACGGCGAGGCAGTCGGCGGCCATCGTGCGCTTGGAGTAGGCGGTGTGCTCGGCATCGCCGCGCGGCCCCGTGCTGGCGCCGTAGCCGCGCAGATCAGGGATCACCAGCGTGAACTGCCGCGCCAGCTCGGCGGCCATCTTGTGCCAGCAGACGTGCGTCTGCGGATAGCCGTGCAGCAGCAGCAGCGGCGGCCCGGAGCCGCCGGTGCGCAGAAAGATCGAGGCTTCGCCCGCATCGATGCGCCGCTGCTCGAAGCCGGGAAACAGATCAGGCAATGCACTCATGCGGGGGAGCCTGCGGTATTGCCCGCTCCCCGTGCTCTTCTCCCCTTGGGGAGAGGGCAAGGGTGAGGGGCACGATGACTTGCTCCAGTGGCGATGCGTCTGCCCCTCGACCCCGACCCGCTCCCCGCCCTGAAGCAGAGCGAGGCGAGGTTGCGCCGAATGACGGGGAGAGCGGTGACGCGTCGGCACTCATGCCTTTCGCTCTCGCTCGATGGCGCGCCAGCCGATGTCCTTGCGGCAGAAGCCGTCCGGCCAGTCGACCTTGCCGACCGCCTCATAGGCGGCGCGTTGCGCCTCGCCGACCGTCTTGCCGCGCGCCGTGACGTTGAGCACGCGGCCGCCGATTGCACGCAGCTGGTCGCCTTCGCGGGCCGTGCCGGCATGGAACACCTCGACACCCGGCACCGCGCGCGCCGCGTCGAGCGCTCCGATCGGCGTGCCCTTGGCGTAGCTGCCGGGATAGCCCTTGGAGGCCATCACCACCGTCAGCGCGGCATCATCGTGCCAGCGCAGGTCGAACGTCTTGAGCACGCCGTCGGCGGTGGCGATCAGGGCCGGCAGCAGGTCCGACTTGAGGCGCATCATCAATACCTGCGCCTCGGGGTCGCCGAAGCGCACGTTGTACTCGATCAGCTTGGGTCCCTCGGCGGTGATCATCAGGCCGGCGAACAGCACCCCCTTGAAGGGCGCGCCACGCGCCGCCATGCCGTGCACGGTCGGCCAGATGATCTCGTCCATGGTGCGCTTGGTCATGTCCGCCGTCATGACGGGCGCCGGCGAATAGGCACCCATGCCGCCGGTGTTGGGACCCTGCTCGCCGTCGAAGGCGCGCTTGTGATCCTGGGCAGCGGCGAGCGGCAGAGCGTGCGTGCCGTCGACGAGGGCAAAGAAGCTCGCCTCCTCGCCGACCATGCATTCCTCGATCACGACCTCGGCGCCGGCCTCGCCGAAGGCGCCGGAGAAGCAGGCCTCGATGGCGGCTTGGGCCTGCTCGCTGGTCTCGGCGATGACGACGCCCTTGCCGGCGGCGAGCCCATCGGCCTTCACTACCACCGGCAGCGGCTGCCCGGCGAGGTAGGCAAGCGCGCTCTTGGCATCGCTACAGCGCTTGTAGGCGGCGGTCGGGATGCCGAACTCGGCGCAGAAATCCTTGGTGAAGCCCTTCGAGCCCTCCAGCCGGGCTGCCGCCTTGGACGGTCCGAACACCTTGATCCTGGCTGCGGCCAAATCATCGGCGAGGCCAGCCACCAGCGGCCCCTCCGGCCCCACCACCACCAGACCTATATCGTTGTCGATACAGAACTGAATGATGGCCGCGTGGTTATCGACGTCGATGTCGGCGATCTCGGCAATCTCGGCGATGCCGGCATTGCCGGGCGCGCAATAGATGCGGCCGAGCATGGGGCTCGCCGAAATCGCCCAGGCCAGGGCGTGCTCGCGGCCGCCGGAGCCGATTAAGAGTACGTTCATGGGCGCGCCCTGTAAAAGCTCTGGAAATCAGCCATCAATTGGCCTCTTTACAGCGCGTCCTCATGTATCATCTAACGAGCGACGAACAAAGCCGGGGAAAACCGTGGCCGAAGCCACCAGCGCCACCCGCCAGAACAGCGGCGCGGGCAACAATGCGCCGGAATTTTCGGTGTCCGAGCTGTCGTCCGCCATCAAGCGGGCGCTGGAGGGCACGTTCGGCTACGTGCGCCTGCGCGGGGAGATCTCGGGCTTCCGCGGCGTGCACTCGTCCGGCCACTGCTACTTCGCGCTGAAGGACGACAAGGCCAAGATCGAAGCCGTGATCTGGCGCAGCACCTTCGCGGGCTTGAAGTTCAAGCCGGCCGAGGGGCTGGAGGTGGTGGCGGTCGGGCGCATCACGTCCTATCCGGGCAAATCGTCCTACCAGATCGTCATCGATGCGCTGGAGCCGGCGGGCGTCGGCGCGCTGATGGCCTTGCTGGAGGAGCGCAAGAGGAAGCTCGCCGCCGAGGGCCTGTTCGATGAGCAGCGCAAGAAACGGCTGCCCTACCTGCCGCGGGTGGTCGGCATCATCACCTCGCCGACCGGTGCGGTGATCCGCGACATGCTGCACGGCTTCGACGAGCGCTTCCCGACCCGCGTGCTGCTGTGGCCCGTGCGTGTGCAGGGCGAGACTTGCGCCGCCGAGGTGTCGGCGGCCATCCGTGGGTTCAATGCGCTGCGCCCCGAGGGGCGCATCCCGCGGCCGGATGTGCTGATCGTGGCACGCGGCGGCGGCAGCCTGGAAGACCTGTGGGGCTTCAACGAGGAGAGCGGTGGTGCGGGCCGCCGCCGCCAGCACCATCCCGCTGATCTCGGCGGTCGGCCACGAGACCGACTGGACGCTGCTCGACCTCGCCGCCGATGCGCGCGCGCCGACCCCCACCAAGGCCGCCGAATGGGCCGTTCCCAAATACTCCGAGCTCGTCGAGCAGACCGGCAAGCTCGCCCTTCGCCTCGCTACGTCCGCCCGCCGGGCACTGGACGGCATGCGCACGCACCTGCGGGCCGCCGCGCGCGGGCTGCCGCGCCGCACCGACCTGCTGGCGCTACCGCGGCAGCGCTACGACTCGGTCGAGCAGCGACTGGGGCGCGCCCTGCTCGCCAACACGCGCGCGCACGGCGTGCGGCTGGCGCGCTGCTCGTCGCGCCTGCAGCCGCGCCTGCTGGAGACCCGCCTGCAGCGCACGCGCGACAGACTGGAGGCGCTCGGCCGTCGCGCCACCTCCTCGCTGGTGCGCACCACCGGTCCGCGACGGGCGCGGCTGGAGCGCGTTGCCGGCCGGCTCGCGCCGCAGACCCTGTCGGCGCGACTGGCACGATGCACCGAACGGCTCGGCGTGCTCGACGCGCGTGCCCGCCAGGCGATCGTGTCCCGCATCGCTCAGCAGCGGCGTCATGTCGATGCGTGCGGCAAGCTGCTCGGCTCGCTCGGCTATCATGGCGTGCTGCAGCGCGGCTATGCCCTGGTACGCGACAGCGAGGGACGCACGGTGCGCTCGGCGACAGTGGTCGCCGCTGGCCAGCAGCTCGATATCGAGCTGGCCGACGGCCGCATCCCGGCCCAGGCCTTGCAAGGCGGAGCCTCTGCAGAGCCTTGCAGGAAGCGGCCTCCTTGCCCAAATCCGACTCGTCCGCCACGCCGCTGCCCAAGCGCAAACCAGGCGGCGGGCAGGGCTCGCTGTTCTGACCACAGCGGTGGATCGATGTGCACCATGTCAGCGCGTCACACTGGCGCGGCCCGCGAGCCGACGGTATGCTGCGCTCGTTTGTCGCTCCGGCCATGGCCAGGCAATGGGGGTGTCGAGGTGGAGAGGGAATGAATCGGTTCGAAAAGCTGCTCGGCCTCAAGGGCGAGGCGAAGCTGCGCTACCTCGACGGTGAGTTTCAGGTCCTCAGCCCGGGCGACTTCGTGCGCTGCGCCGTGACGGGGGAGCCCATCATGCTGCCCGACCTGCGCTATTGGTGCGTGGAGCTGCAGGAGGCCTATGCCTCCGCCGAGATCTCCTTCGAGCGCCATCGCATGGTCCGCGCCCGCCAGGGCCGCCAGTGACGATTTGGCAGTAACCTGCCAGTGACCTGATCGCACCTGCCTGACTTGCCGGCCCGACTTTGCCGGCCATCCGGCCTGGGATAGCCTGCGCCCCCATGATGGCCGGCCCGAAACCTCCCCTGACACCCGCCAGCGACGCGCTGCCCGATGCACCGCGCGGCAACTGGGTCGACCGCGCCGCCCCGGCATCCTGGAAGCCCTACCTCAAGCTCGCCCGCTTCGACCGGCCGATCGGCGCCTGGCTGCTGCTGTTTCCCTGCTGGTGGTCGCAGGTGCTGGCGGAGCACGCCCTCGACAGGACCTACCCAAACCTTTGGTATCTCGCCCTGTTCTACATCGGCGCCTTCGTCATGCGCGGCGCCGGCTGCACCTATAACGACATCGTCGACCGCGACTACGACGCCAGCGTCGCCCGCACCGCCGGGCGACCCATCCCGTCCGGCCAGGTCAGCGTGCGCCAGGCGAAGCTCTTCCTGGTCCTGCTGTGCCTGATCGGCTTTGCGGTGCTGGTCCAGTTCAACCTGTTCACGGTGGTGCTCGGCGCCGCCTCGCTGGCCCTGATCGCGATCTACCCGTTCACCAAGCGGTTCACGTACTGGCCGCAACTCATGCTGGGCCTGACCTTCAAATGGGGCGCGCTGGTCGGCTGGGCTGCCATCAACGGCTCGCTCGCGCTCGCCCCATTGGTGCTCTACGCCGGCTCGATCCTGTGGACCATCGGCTACGACACCATCTACGCGCACCAGGACAAGGAGGACGACCTGATGGTCGGTCTCAAGTCGACGGCCCTGCGCTTCGGCGAGCAGACGCAGCGCTGGCTGATCGGCTTCTATGGCGGCGCGCTCATGCTATGGGGCTACGCTGGATTGCTGGCCGGAGCGCAAATCGGCTTCTTCCTGGCGCTGGCCGTGGCGGCGGCCCAGCTTGCCTGGCAGGTGGCGACGCTGGATACGTCGGACCCGGCCAACTGCCTCGCCCGCTTCAAGTCCAATCAGCTGGTGGGCTGGGCGCTTTTTCTCGGCATCGTGGCCGACATGGCGCTCGGGGCTTGTCCGGCGCCTTTTGAGGCACGGCATCGGCCGGATGCGCATCGCCGAGGCAAAAAAATATCCATGCAACGCCCGCGGCTCGTGCCGGCAGCGTCGCATGGATCCTGTTAACTCCTGAGCAGCCGTCTCTCCGTGCGGCCTTGTGTACTCACCTTTACATAAAAGACTTCCGATCCGCTTAAGCGAGAGAGTAAATGAATCGTGCGCGTCTCCCCCATGGGCCGGGCGCGCAGCCTAGTGCGATGGCTCGCCACATGGGTCTGCGCGAGGTTGAGGCGCAGTCGGCCACGGACGGGCTTCGCCGCCTGGCGAAGGGCGAAGTAGCGCCCGCAGTGACGGTCTCTTGGGTGGGAGCCTGCACCAAGAGCGGGCTGTGCGTGAGTGCCTGCCCGCAGAGGGATGCTGGCCTCGACGCGATGCTGCTGATCCGGATTGCCAAACAGCGCGCCCTCAACGAGACGCGCCAATTGCCGGCCAAGAACGACCCCACCTTGTTTCCGCGCGTCAAGATCTTCGCGCGGCTACAATTGAGCGACGAGGAGCTTGCCAAATGGATGTAGCGGCCGATCGCATAACGTTCTGGTTCGGCTGCAACATGCTGCGCCACGCCGAGATGATCCGGCTGTCGATCCTGCTACTGGAGCGAGCGGGCTACGACGTGAACGCGGCGGGCGGGCCGGCCCACTGCTGCGGCACGGCGCACGATCATCAACCGCACGGGGCGAGCAACATGGCAGCGCGAACCGTGGGACGCTTCAACGAGGCTGCTGAAAAGGAAGGCCGCAGCAAGGTCGTGACCTGGTGCCCATCCTGCCACATGCACATGTCCGATATCATGGCGCCGGGCAATGCCACGGCGTTCGACATCGCCCATATCACCGAGCTGCTGGCAGATAGAGCCGAGACGCTTGCCCCGCTGTTGCGCGTTTCAGTAAACCGCCGCGTGCTCCTGCATCGGCATCTGGGATTTGCCACGCACGTGCCGGTCAACGATCGGGTGGCGAGCTTGCTCGCGCGTGTTCCCGGCCTGGAGCTGATCGAAGGGCCCGCCCACCCTGGACACATGTGCAGCGCATTGGCCCCGGTGCCGGGTGCGTTGGCTTCGGCATTGAACGGGACGTGGGCTGCAGCGGTTGCGCACCGGGCCGATACGGTCGGCACAATCTTCCATCCCTGCCACCGCGAACTCGCAGCTTGGGACGGCAGGGACGGCATCGCTATCCGCAACTGGGTGCAGCTCGTCGCTGAAGGCATGGGAATCGAAGCCAGCGACGCCTATCGTGCTGGCGCAAGGCCCCGACATCGCCGAGACACCAGTGCGGCAAAGTATCAGGCACTTAGGAGACAGGACACTACGCAGCCAGGAAGATCGAGCATGTCCGCAGCAGACGCCACCGGCCGCCCGACCACGCAGCTCCTGCACCTCGTGTTCGGCGGCGAGCTCAAGTCCCTCGACAGCGTCGAGTTCGCCAACATCGAGGCGCTGGACATCATCGGCATCTATCCCAACTACGCCGAAGCCCACAAAGCCTGGAAGGCCGCGGCCCAGCGCAGCGTCGACAACGCGCACATGCGCTACTTCATCGTCCACATGCACCGCCTGCTGGACCCGGAAACCGCCAAGCCCAAGCCACGCGCTTGACCTCCTCAGGCGCGGCAATTGCCCGCCGGCCCAATGGGTTGGGGCGGGTAGCCTCGTTGCCGCCAACCTGATAGGTAGGCTGCGCGCCGACGCAGGGCGCACCAAGGCCGTTAGGGATGGCCGTTAAGGATGGGGGAAGTGCTGAACACCACGAAGTCAGCCGACGGCCGGCCCGATCCGGAGCGCCGGCTGCGAGGTTCGCTGCGCCGCTTCATCGACGACTGGGTGCTGCCGCGCTGGCGGCAGATCGCGGTGGCGCTCGTGCTCACCAGCGGCCTGGCGGCCACCACCGGCGGCTACCCGCTGATCATCAAGCACGCGTTCGACACGCTCCTCAAAGGCGACGGCAGCGCCCTGCCGTGGGTCATGGGGGCCATCGTCGTCGTCACAGTGGCCCGCAGCGTCATCATCTATCTGCACAACGTGGTGACCGCGCGCATCGTGGCCCGCATGATGACGGACATGCAGAAGGCCGCCTTTGCCCACATCATCAACTCCGACTACGCGCGCCTGACCCGCGAGACCACCGGCCAGATGGTCTCCCGCCTGACCAACGACCTGGCCTTCATCCAGTCGGCTGCCCAATCGTCGATGTTCTCGATCGTCAAGGACGTGCTCACGGCGATCGCGCTCGTCGCTGCCATGTTCTACATCGACTGGATGCTGACGCTGATCGTGGTCGCGATCTATCCCATTGCGGTCCTGCCGATGGGCAGCATCGGCAGGCGTCTGCGCAAGGTATCCCATCGCACCCAGACCCAGCTCGGCGATACCACTTCGCGCCTGACGGAAAACCTGGCCGGCTCCCGGCTGATCAAGGCGTTCCGGCTCGAGAACTATGCCATCGGCCGGCTCAACGAGAACTTCGAGTCGGTGTTCCTGCTCAGGATGAAGTCGGTGCGCACACGTGCGCGCGCCGCACCGGCGCTGGAAGCGCTGGCCGGATTGGCGGTGGCAGGCATCATCGGGTTCGCCTACTGGCGCATCGTCAACGGCGTCAGCACGGTCGGCGACTTCATGGGCTTCGTGGCCGCGCTGCTCATGGTGGCGCAGCCCCTGCGCGCGATCGGCAACAGCACCACCGCGACCATGGAGGGTCTGGCCGCGGCCGATCGCCTGTACGAGATGCTCGACGAGAAGCCCAGCATCGTCGACCGTCCGGGCGCAAAGCCCCTGGCCATCACGTCCGGCAGCGTCGAGTTCGACCGGGTCGGGTTCTCCTACAGCTCGGCGGACGGATTGATGGCGGTCACCGACTTCTCGCTGATCATTCCTGGCGGCAAGACGGCGGCTCTGGTGGGCCGCTCCGGCGCCGGCAAGTCGACCGTCATCAACCTGGTGGCGCGCCTGTTCGACGTCGGCTCCGGGCGAATCCTGATCGATGGCCAGGATGCGCGGGACGTGACGGTGGCAAGCCTGCGCGATGCCATTGCCATCGTCAGCCAGGAAATAACCCTGTTCGACGACACGATCCGCGCCAACATCGCGCTGGGGCGCATCGGCGCCACCCAAGCCGACATCGTGGCCGCCGCCAAGGCCGCCGCCGCGCACGACTTCATCATGGCCCAGCCGCAGGGCTACGACACGGTGATCGGCGACAGCGGGCTTCGCCTGTCGGGCGGACAGCGCCAGAGGGTGGCGCTCGCCCGTGCCATCCTCAAGGACGCGCCTATTCTGCTGCTGGATGAGGCGACCAGTGCGCTCGACACCGAGTCCGAGCTGCTCGTGCAGGAAGCCCTGGCGCGCTTCACCCGCAACCGCACGTCGCTGGTCATCGCGCATCGACTGTCTACTGTGCAGCGAGCGGACATCATCTGTGTGATGGATGCGGGGCGCATCATCGAGACAGGGACGCACGCCGAGCTGCTCGCGCGTGACGGGGCTTATGCCCGGCTGTGCCGCTCCCAGGCTCTGATCGGATCGGACACCGCCTCGGCGGCTTAAGAAGGGGGCAATACCATGATATGGCTGGATGATCTTCAATCGGCGCTTTCGCAGCGTGCTTCGGATCGGCTATAGAGGGCTGGCCCTGAGCGTTCCGACGTCGCCAACGCGCCTCAGTGCGATGATCGAGCAGACCGCCCGGGTTGTCAGGTCCTGAGCGGTTGCCGTGATCGCAAACGCACCGGCTAGTTTGTGACCCCTGAAGTCCCTATGCTTGCGAAGTTCGCTCGGGGACTCTGGCGGGAGGTCTGGCGAGCTTTCGCAATCGGAAAACGAGCGTGATGATCGAGAGCGATTCGTCGAAGCGCATGTGCATGAGCGGAGGCCCTGATCGAAATTTCTCGACTCTGAAGCGACACTAGGAGACAATGCTGATCGATCGGAGTGTCCCGCTCTATGATTCTGCGAAGTTCGCTCGGGACACTGGCGACGCGGTTTGGCGAACTTCGCGAATCGGGACACTAGGTTCGGCTTAGATGGCGAACATCCCTGGCAAGCCCAAATTCTATCACGTCGCGGCCGGCTCGCTGCTCGCCCGCTACATCCGCTTCGTCGCGCGCACCTCCTGGCAGACGCGGGAGATGACGGAGTTGTTCGAGGACCACGAAGGCAATCACCCCTGCATCATCGGCATGTGGCACGGCCAGTTCATGCTGCTGCCGCTGATCAGGATGTCGGACGTCCCCGTGGATGTCATGCTGGCCCGGCACGGCGACGCCGAGGCTCTGGGCCAGACGCTCAAGCATTTCGACATGCAGCTGATCCGCGGCGCCGGCGCCGGCTCCCGCGCCAAGGACCGCGGCGGCACCCACGCCTTCCGCGCCGCCGTGCAGTCGCTGCGCGATGGCCGCACGGTGGCCATGACGGCCGACGTGCCGGGCGGGGAGGCGCGGCGCGCGGGACTTGGCATCGTCATGGTGGCGCGCCAGTCGGGGCGGCCGATCCTGCCGGTCGCCATCGCCACCTCGCGCTACATCTCCTTCAACACCTGGAGCCGGATGACGCTCAACCTGCCCTACTCGGGGATGGGCTTTGCCGTCGGTCCGCTCGTCACCGTGCCGCGCGATGCCGATCCCGAGCAGCTCGAGACCTGCCGGCAGGCGGTCGAGGCCGGGCTCAACACCGCAACCGATCTCGCCTACAAGCGCGCCGGCGCCGACCCGATGCGCGCCACCCCGCATTCCGCCGCCCGCAACGTCAGCACCGAGCCCGGCCTGCGCCTCAAGGCCTACCGCGTGCTCACCAGCCTGGCCCGTCCCGTGGCGCCGGCCCTGCTGCGCCTGCGCGAGCGGCACGGCAAGGAGGATCCCTTGCGCCGGCCGGAGCGGTTCGGGCAGGCGAGCGCCGCACGCCCCGCCGGCCGCCTCGCCTGGTTCCACGCCGCCAGCGTCGGCGAGACCAACGCCATCCTGCCGCTGATGGCCGCACTGGCCGAGGAGCGTCCCTCGCTCTCCTTCCTGCTCACCACCGGCACCGTCACCTCGGCCACGCTGGCGGCCGAACGCCTCATGCCGCAAGCCGTGCACCAGTATGCGCCGCTCGACGCGCCCGAATACGTGGGCCGCTTCCTCGACCACTGGCGCCCCGACCTCGCCGTGTTCACCGAGTCGGAGATCTGGCCCAACCTGATCCTGGAAAGCTCGGCGCGCGACATCCCGCTGGCGCTCGTCAACGCGCGCATGACCAAGCGCTCCTTCCGCCGCTGGCGCCGCAATCCGAGCGTGGCGCGCCCGTTGTTCAGCCGTTTCGCTCTCGTGCTGGCGCAGAACGAGAACCTCGCCCACCGCTTCAAGACGCTGGGCGCCGTCTCCGCCATCCCGACCGGCAACCTCAAGGTCGACGCGCCGGCCCCCCTGGTCAACCAGGCCGAGCTGGAACGCCTGCGGCCGATGTTCGACGGCCGCTCGCTGCTGATCGCCGCCAGCACGCACGACGGCGAGGACCAGATCATCGCCGACGCGCACAGCGAGCTGCGCCGCAGCCTGCCCAGCCTGTGCACCATCATCGCCCCGCGCCATCCCCAACGCGGCGGCGCCATCACGCAGATGCTGAAAGACCGCGGCCTCAGCGTGGCGCAGCGCTCGCTCGGCGACCTGCCCGACCGCAGCAGCGATGCCTACGTCGCCGACACCATCGGCGAGCTCGGCACCCTCTACAAGCTGGCGCCCGTCGCCTTCATCGGCGGCTCCCTCGTCGATCGCGGCGGCCAGAACCCGATCGAGGCGGTACGGCAGGGCGCCGTCGTGCTGACCGGCCCGCACTGGCAGAACTTCGGCGACGCCTACCGCACGCTGCTCAGCCACCGCGGCGCCATCGTGGTGCGCTCGGCCGAGGAACTCGCCAGCGCCGCCCGCCAGCTGCTGTCCGACGAGGCCGAGCTCGGCAGCATGCGCCACCGCGCCAGCGCCGCGCTTGCCACCATCTCCGGCGCCCTGCCGCGCACGCTCGAAGCGCTGCTGACCTATCTGCCGCGCGAGGAACCGGTGCGTGCGACTTGACGAGCCGTCCTGGTGGTACCGCGAGGCGCCCGCGGGGTTGGCCGCGTCTCTGCTGAGCCCGGTCGGCGCCGTCTACGGCTCGGTCGCCCGGATGCTCTACGAGCGCAGCACGCCCTACCGCTCGCGCCTGCCGGTCATCTGCATCGGCAATTTCACCGCCGGCGGCACGGGCAAGACCCCGCTCGCCCTCTACATCTGCAACCACCTGAAGCAGGCCGGCCACGAACCCGTCGCGCTCACCCGCGGCTACGGCGGCAGCCTGCAAGGCCCCTACTGGGTGAACGCCGGCACCGACAAGGCCCGCAACGTCGGCGACGAGGCGCTGCTGCTCGCCCGCGTCGTGCCGACCCAGCTCGCCCGCGACCGCCAGCAGGGCGCGCGCGCCATCGAGACCGGGCCGCACCCCGCCACCGTGATCGTCATGGACGACGGCCTGCAGAACCCGCGCCTCGCCAAGGACCTCAGCATCGCCCTGGTCGACGGCGTACGCGGCATCGGCAACGGCATGGTGATCCCGGCCGGGCCGCTGCGCGCGCCGCTCGACTTCCAGCTCGAGCTGACCGACGCCGTGGTCGTCAACGAGCCGGTACCCGGCGCCGGCGACCGCATCGCCGACTGGCTGCGCACGCACTTCAACGGTCCGGTGCTGCGCGCTTCGACCGTTCCCAGCGAGGACGCAGGCTGGCTCAAAGGCCTGCGCGTCGTCGCCTGGGCCGGCATCGGCTCGCCGCAGCGCTTCTTCGCCACGCTCGCCCACCTGGGCGCCGAGGTGGTCGAGGCCATAGCCTTCCGCGACCACCAGAGCGTGCAGGCAGGCCGACGCCGAGCGTCTCCTCGCCCAGGCCGAATGGCACGACGCCACGCTCGTCACCACCGAGAAGGATCACGCGCGCATGCGCGGCACGGCCGGCCTGCCGGCGCGGCTCGCCGAAGCCTCGCGCGTGCTGCCCATCAAGCTCAAGTTCGACGACGCCGACGCCGTCCGCCTCGCCAGCCTGCTCGACTCGGCGCTGACGATGCAGCGCGCCTGACGGTAGCCCCTCAGGATTGATAACGGTCTCCGCACCAAGGGCAGGCCGGGTCCGCTCCATCCAGATCGCCGATCCGCTTCGGGTAACGCGCACTCGCGACTCAGGGTTCGTACCGATGGTCTCGCGCCGGGCTTTCAGCAAGGCTGCTGGACTACGCGAGCAGTGCCGCACCGCCGAGATCGTGCCGAGGAGGCAACCATGAACCCAGTCGATTTCAGCCAACTGCAGATGATCCCCATATCGAGCACCGAGGACGCGTCCATCGACTGGACCGCCGCGTTCGCATGCTACGCCGGCAAGGGCGCGGACAACACGGTCGTCGTGCCCTTCTCGATCGCCCCAGGCGGACATCTGGGCTGGCACACCGACAGCCTCGAGGAGACGCAGTACATCATCGCCGGCAGCGGCGAGCTGCAGCGCGACGACGGGTCCTGGCCGGCCGGCCCGGGCAGCATCTTCGTGTTGCCGAAGGACCTGCGGCACGATCTGCGCAACACCGGTACGGTGCCGCTGATCGCAGTCGCCTTCTTTTCCGGCGGCACGCTGACCCAGACCTTCGACAACGTCATGCTGCCGCCCAAGGGCCACCTGCTCACCAGCCCGAACGCAGCCGCGTAGGCGTTCGCAACTGGCTGCGCACACACTCCGCGCGGTGACGTGGGTGCCCGCCATCGTGCCGGAGGCGCGTCTTCGACGCGACGCGGGCATGACGACAGTTGATTACGGCGTGGCGCCCCACACACGTCATCCCCGCGCAGGCGGGGACCCACGTAAGTCCCTGTGCACGTTCTGATGGAGGGTCGCAGTCCCGTCCATCAGAACGCCTCTAATGGTGCGTATGGCCGCCGGCCTGAGAGCCCGCCGGCCGCACGCGATATTCCACGGTCAACGTGCCGGCTCGCTCGAACACGAGCGTCCCCTGCAGGACGTCGCCGTCCTTGTGCGGCTGCTTCAATCCCATCAGCATCAGGTGATAGCCGTGCGGCGCCAGCTCGACGGTTTGGCCGGGCTTGATCTCGATGCCCTTGTCCGCGCGGCGCATCTTGGCGACGTCGCCCACCACCTGCGTTTCGTGGATCTCGACGCTGGCAGCGTTGGCAAGTGAGCCGCCGATCAGGCGATCCGGCTCGCTGCCCGTGTTGGTCACCTTCAGATAGCCCGCACCCACCTGCGCCCCCGCCGGCGTCGCCCGCGCCCACGGCGCCTCGACCACCAGCGCCCCGATCTTGTAGCTCGCCGTCTTCTTGTCCGACGCAAGCAGCTTCAGTCCGATGGCCGGCGCTGCGAGCTGGTGCGCGCTTTGCCCGGCAGCCGGAACCTCGATCCAGGCGTACGAGCCCTTCTCGCAATCCTGATGGATCGGGAAATACAGCGTCGTATCCGCCTGCAGGCTGTCCGCCAGGAAGCCGGCGAACACGAACTCGTCGAAGTAGTCGTCCGGCAGGCGCCCGCTCCAGATGATCTCGCGCACACCCTCGGTGAGCTGGGCGCCGTGATAGAACGGATAGCTCTTCGCATAGGGTCCGCGCACCGTCTCGATGGTCCAGCCCGGCTTCGGCATGGGCTTGACGGCGATCACGCCTTCCGGAATCTGCACGCGCACCTTCGTCGTCGCCGACTTTTCGCAGCCGTGCGGGATCTTGATCACCGCCTTGTAGCCCGCGCCGATCTTGGCCTCTTTGACCTCCAGGCCCGGATGCGCGACGGCCGCGGACATCTCCGCGACCGCGCCGAGAAGAAATGCGACTGGCACGATCCATTTCATGGTGCTTCTCCACTGATGTTCATTTGCTTTGCGAGCTGCATGCCGATCACCACCTGTATTTCACGCCGCCGTACACGGCGCGGCCGGTGCCGGGCTCGTAGAGTGCATTGCTGCCGTTCGGGTTGACCAAATCAGTGATGCTGACGCTGGCGATGTAGCTCTCGTCGGTCAGGTTGCGGCCCTCGATGTAGGCCGAGAACGGCCCGCCGTTGTCGAAGCCGAACTTGGCGCCGAGCAGCGTGTAGGGCACCGCCTTGGTGGTGTTTTCGTTGTCGACATACAGGGCGACCGGCACCCATTCGACGGTGGGACCAGCGAATAGCCCTGTCGGATGCTTGTAGAGCAGCTCGCCGCGCAGGAAGTGGCGCGGCGCGCCCGGCAGCACGTTGTCGCCGAACACGGGGTCGTCGTCGAAGCGGAAGTCGTTCAGCGTGTAGGCCAGGTTCAGCCACAGCTTGTCCGGCCGTGCCTGCCCGGCACGAACATCGACTTCAGGAGTGTGGCTCCGAAGCCGATCTCGATGCCCTGGTGCACGGTGCGATCGAGATTGCGCACGTTGCACGTGCCCGTGCTGACGCCCGCATCGAGGCACTGCAGCTCGTCCTTGATCTGGGCGCGGTAGGCGGCGAGGTCCCAGGTGAAGTCGGGCGTGCGGCCGCGCGTGCCGATCTCGTAGGTGGTGGCGATCTGCGGCCTCACCAGAAAGCCCGCAGGACTGGTGTAGTTGTTCTCGCCGAAGCTCGGCACCTCGGCGCTGCGCGAGACGTTGGCGAACACCTGCCAGAACAGGTTGACGTTCCACAGCAGGCCCAGCTTCGGACTCCAGACGTCGAACACCTTGCGGCCGGAGTTGTCCCTGGGTTCAGGCTCCGTGTCAGGCGCAAGACGATCCTTTCGGTCGCGCACGGCGTGCAGGAACTGCGTGCCCGCGACGAGCGCCACATCGGGCATGAAGTAGAACGAGTTCTCGATGTAGGCCGAGATGTTCTTCGAGCTGTCGATGGAGCTCGAAAGGGGGAGGGGACCCTTCACGGCGCCCGCCAGGTTCTGGAACTGCTTGTTGTCGATCTCGCCGTTGTGCAGGTTGACGCCCGCGATCAGCCTGTTCTTGTAGCCGCCGATCAGGCGCTCGTCGGTGATGCGGCCGAAGCCGCCGTAGTCGTCATACTGGTAGTCGATCCACTGGAAGATCGGGTGCATCAGGTGGCGGTCCACCACGAAGATGCCGGTCTCCAGCGTGGTGTTGGGCGACAGCCGGAACGCGGTCTTGTTGGCAAGCCGCCAGGACTCGATGTTGCGCTGCTGGTCGAGGGCGATGTTGCCGGCAGCCGCGGTCTTCGGCGAGTTCAGCGCGCGTATCGCGCGTCACCGCACCCGGAATGCGCTGCATGATGTCGCTGGCGTTGAAGTAGAAGCGCGTCTCGACGTTGGGCGAGAGCTTGTAGCCCAGGTTGGCGCTGGCGCGCGTCGACTCGCCCCAGCTGTGGTCGCGGAAGCCGTCGGCCTCCTGCCACGAGCCGGTGACGAAGAAGTCGAACGGGCCTTTGGCACCGCCGGAACTGGCCTGCAGACGGTGGAAGCCGAAGCTGCCGATGTCGGCGCTGGCCTGCAGGATGTTGGCGTCGCGGCCGGTCGGCGTCACGAAGTTGATGGCGCCGCCCAGCGAGTTGGCGCCGTAGCGCAGCGCGTTCGCCCCCTTGTAGACCTCGACATAGCGGTAGGCGGTCGGGTCGATCTCCTGCAGGTCGCCGTAACCGTCGGCGGTGTTGATCGGCACGCCGTCCATGAACAGCTGGGTGCTGCGCAGGTGGAAGTTGCGCGACAGGCCCGAGCCGCGGATGGACAGCCGCGAGTCCTCGCCCCACTTCGGCTGGATGAAGATGCCCGGCACGTAGTCCAGCACATCCTTGAGGGTCACAGCCGGCGTGCTGGACTTGTAGGCGGTGTCCGGCACCACGGTGACGGAGCCCGGCACGTTGGAGAGCTGCGCCTGCGCCTCGGCGGTATTGGGCACGGTCAGGCTGGCGCCGGTGGCCGCCGACGGCGTAACCGACCCTGCCGATTGCGGCTGGGCGGGCGCCGCCTTGGCCTTGGCTTTGGGCCTGGACTTCTTGCTCTCGACCGTCACCTCCGGCAGCTGCTGGGTGGTCTGTGCCAAGGCGGACGAAAGGGACGCGACGAGAACCGGTGCAGCCAGGGACGCGGCCGCCACGCAGGCATGCACGACGCCACGGCGCGCGCAGGTGCGCGGCGCAAACTCACTCGACATTGAATTAACCCCCCAAACGGGAACGCATACGCAGGTCACGGACGCTCGCGGCGACCGTCCGGACACGACAGGCTAGGGATCAGGCCTGGGCGGGTGGACCACGTGCCGGGGGATGGGCGCGCGGCCGTTCTACGAGGGCAGCAACGGTGCGGGGCTGGTCGGGTACCGGCTCGCCTGACGCCAGCACCAATGCAAAGCTAGGTGTGACGAGGGCAAAAGCAGACGCCAGTCCCGAACAGACCGGGCATCCAGTTTGTGCATCAGTGGGGCGAGGTACGTACGGCACCGAGGCCGAGTCAACGGCGCCGCCCGGGTTGCACAGCGCGTGCAGATCGGTGACCAGCGCCTGATGCTGGCGCTGCGCGTCCAGCATGACGGACTGGTGGCGCACGGAAGCGCCAGCGTGCAAGAGCACGCCAAACAACGCCAGTACCGCTGCTACGCGACGCAACATTACGCCCACCCGTTCACGTCAAGTAGGGCATATCCCGCATCATTTCTCAACGGCCCTTCGTCCGACGGCGCGTTTGGTCGCGCCGACCCTGGTCGGAGTCGCGTCCGCGCTCCTCGATTGCAAACTCTAGGTCCCCGTGATCGGATCGAAGCCCCACGAGAACAGCGGCCTGCCGCCGTCGCTGCGGATCTCGACGACCTCCTCGCACCACGAGCGGTCGAACTGCCCGCCCGGATACAGCAGGTGGATCGGCGCCACCATGCCCTCCTCCAGCACCCAGCTGCTGTCGCGGGCCGTACCGTCGGACGTCATCAGCTCGAGTTCCATGTGCGACAGCCCGAGGCCATGGAAGAAGACGATGGCGCGATCCGGATCGGGCACGCCGGCGCTCCGGTAGGTCGAGCGCGCCAGCGCCTGCAGGTCCCTGATGCGGGCACCGGGCTTCATGGCGGCGATCAGCGTCTCGGCGACCGCCGAGGTGGCCTTCGCCCAGCGCTTGGCGTCGCCCTCGGGCTCGCCCTCGACCACCCAGGTCTTGCCGCCGTCCCAGCAGTACAGGTCGATGGTGCCGTGGCAGTCGAACATGACGTGCGTGCCGGCCTCCACCTCGCCGTCCTCGAAGCCGGTGGCCAGCATGATGGTGGCGTCCGTGCCGCGTGGATGACCCCAGACCATGCCGCCGGGGTCGCGCACGAAGCCGCCCAGCTCCGCCACCGAGCGGGCATAGGCGATGTTGAGATCGCGCCACGTCGCGCCCTTCTGCCAGGTACCGACGGTCTTGCGGATGGCCGCCTCGTTGAGCCGCGTCGCGCGCGGCGGATCAGCTCCAGCTCGACCGGCGTCTTGACCGACCGGGCAAACATCATCGGGTCGTAGCCGTCGGCAACCGCTACCCCCTCGACACCGAGCCTCAACCCGAACCCTTGGTCGTCGAAGGCCACCTTGGCGCGATCGAGCTTCAACTCGCGCAGCGCTCCCTTGAGCGAGGAGCCCATGTCGAACGCGTAGTTGCGCGCGCGCACTCTCCACCCACGCCGTGCCCGCGGCGGCCGGCGGAATGAAGCGGTCGATGTCGGACTTCTGCGCCGGCAGGTCGAGCGGCATCATCACGGCCCGGAACGGACGGATGTCCTCGATCCAGGTCGGCTGCGTCAGGAAGGTCGCGAGGTAGTAGTCGGCGATCACCATGATCGGATGATCCGGCGCATGCCGCGACAGGATGACGGCACACACGCGCGGCTCGTCCGACTTGTGGGCGATGCCGTTGAAGCCCGACAGGTAGAACACATTGGTCGGCAAGGTCGCGACGATGCCGTCGAGGCCACGCGCCTCCAGCGCATGCAGCACGCGATCGAGATTACAGAAGCGCTTCGGCAGGGGGTTGCGGGCAAAGACGTCGGACGTGGCGGTGCTGGCGGTCATGTGCCTCTCCGTGCGGCCGGTCGAGGCAACCATGCTACGCGCTTCGCGCTGCCGCCGTCACCTTGGATGCGTTCGAGCTCGGCTTCACGAGACCGTCACCGCACTGGGCTTGCTTTCTCGAATGCTCCGTTGCACCACACGCACCACTTCCGACAGGAGGACGCGCATTGACTGCGATCACACGGGCGATCGGGCCACTGGCCCTGGCCATCATCGCGTTCTGCCTGCTCCCGACGGCGATCCAGGCTGCCGATGGGCCAAGCAAGATCGCCGCCGCCGTGGACCGAGCTTTCCGCCCGCTCCAGGCGGAGCATGACGTGCCAGGCATCGCCGTGGCCGTAACGGTCGGCGGCCAGCAGCACTTCTTCAGCTACGGGGTCGCCTCGAAAAATACGAACACGCCGGTGACGAAGGATACGCTGTTCGAGATCGGCTCAATCAGCAAGACGTTCACCGCCGCGTTGGCGTCCTACGCCCAGACACTCGGGAAGATCTCGCTGGACGATCACCCGGCCAAGTACATGCCGCAGTTGCGCAACAGCGCCATCGACGCGGCCAGCCTGCTCAATCTGGGCACCTATACCGCCGGCGGGCTGCCGCTGCAGGTCCCCGACGCCGTCACGACCAACGCCGGGATGGCAACCTATCTCCAGCAATGGAGGCCGTCCGCCGCCCCAGGCGCGCAGCGGCGATACTCCAACCCGAGCATCGGCCTGCTCGGACATATCACCGGCCTAGCCATGGACGGCAAGTTCGCCGACCTGGTCGAAACCGAACTCTTTCCCAGACTCGGCCTCAACCGCAGCTATATCCGGGTCCCCGCAGCGGCGATGGACAGCTATGCCTGGGGCTACGACAAGGCCAACCAGCCGATACGGGTAAATCCGGGTGTGTTCGACGCCGAAGCCTATGGCGTCAAATCCACGGCCGCCGATCTGCTTGCCTTCGTGGAGGCCAACATCCAGCCGGAGAAACTCGATCCGCCAATGCGGCGCGCCATCCAAGGCACGCACATCGGCTACTTCAAGATCGGTGAGATGGTGCAAGGCCTCGGTTGGGAGCAATACCCTTATCCGATCGCGTTGGACCGACTATTGGCCGGCAACTCCGTCCAGATGAGTCTGGAGGCCAATGCCGCGACGCAACTCACGCCGCCGCAGGCTCCTTCGCAGCCGACCCTGTTCAACAAGACCGGTTCCACGAACGGGTTCGGTGCCTACGTTGCCTTCGTGCCCGCGAAGAAGATCGGCATCGTGATGCTGGCGAACAGGAACGTTCCAACTCCGGCACGCATCACGGCAGCGCATGCCGTCCTCGAGCAGCTTTCATTGGAAGCGCCGCAGTGAGGGGCCGCTTCGGGGGCCATCGCGTCACCGAGGTGCGCAATTTGGCTACGGACTACGTGGGCTCCCGCGCCATCAAGGCAACGAACGAGAGATTCACCGCGGATATGATCATGATACCGAATGCGATCATGTATGCCGTCTGGCTCTGGCTGAATATCGGTGCGCTCATCTGCACCTCGGCTCCGAGGGGCACGAAATACGTCGCGGCCATAGCCGTATAGTGCATGGAAGCGATGGCCAGCCCTTGCACGACGCCTCCCGCGATCGTCATGAGAACATTGCGCTTGAAAAAAGCGAACCACAGCGCCGCCATCGATGCGACAACCGCGATGCCCACCGAGGCCGCTACCAGCACGGGATCGTAGGCGAGGCCGCAGCCGCGGATCGCACTCATGCCGAGATAGTGCATGCCGGCGATACCGAGCCCCATGAGGAGGCCGCCGAAGGGAATGCTGAGCCACCCGAGCCGGCGGCTGCTGGCCAGGTAAAGGCCCACGCCGGTGGCGACGATTGCTATGCCGATCGAACTCAAGGTGTCGCCCTGATTGTAGGTAACGAGCACCGGGAAATCGACCGCCATCATGGCCACGAAATGCATCGACCAGATGGTGGCACCCATGATCAGGCCGCCGCTGCCAAGCGCAAAGGCCTTCTGCCCTGCGGTGGAGTCTTCGGCATCCGACAGCGAGGTGAGCGCCAGCGCCGTCAGCGAGCCCAGAATCGCCACGCCGATCGAGAGAAGCACCAAGACCGGCTGATAAGTCACGACCATTGTACCGCCCCTTCCCGATACCAACCCTCAGGCCCAACAACCCTCAGGCCAAGACATCCGCGCGCACGTAGAGGCCTCTCTCGCGGCGCGCTCGCCACCTACTCAGGCCATCCAGCATAGGGCAACGCTGCATCGCTTTTCGTGGTCGGCGTCACAACCCTATCGTTCCGGAACTGCGCAGCCTGCTCGTGCCCGATCTGCGAAACCTGCTGCTGCTTGCTGTCGGTGAGCAGCCAAATCATCATGAAGGAGATTACGATCGTCGAGAGCATCGAGGTGGCAAACCCCGTCATCACCGCATTGTTTATGCGGCGGCGCGACTTTTTGCGCTGGTGGGTCAAGCCCAGTTCGTAAGCCGCTCTCGTCTTCGGATGCTTCAGCGTGGCATAAGCTTGGCTGATCTCGACGAAGCGGCGCTCGGCCAACTCATCGCCGTCATTGACATCGGGATGGAAGGCCTTGGCCAAACTGTGAAATGCGTCTTTCAGCGTCTCGTCGTTGGCGCCGGGATCGACACCGAGTACCTCGAACAAATTTCGCATTGACTGTCTCTCATGCAGAACCAAGCGAAACCGTCGCGGAATGCCCATAGGGGGCGGTCCCACCACGTTGGCGCAAGGTCTGCTCTGTCCCCGTCCCCACGATCACGTGAGCAGCACAGCTAAAAGTTAGCAGGCTCGCCTTGGCGCATCAACATTAGTCTGATGCATGATGTCGGATATCGGGCAGAAACATCGAGTTGCGTGACTTGTGACGCGCTGCCGGCGTGGGTCGGCTGATGCTCGCCGCGCCATCACACTGCAGAGGACGTCAGGAATTGGCCGGACTATGCAACGTCCGCGTGAGCTCCGCCCGTCATGACCCGCGCATGCCGAACGGCGTACAGGTGCCAGATGGCAACGGCGAACAACGCCGCCGCGCCCGCCTGATGTGCCAGCCCGAGCGACAGCGGCACCTGCGCCAGCAGCGTCCAGATGCCGAGCATCGCCTGCAGCAGCGTTCCGACCAGCAGCGCAACCGCCGTACCCCTGACACGCGCATCGCCGCTCACGCGCAGCACGCTCCACGTGTGCCACGCCACGGCCAGCACCGCCACGTAGGCCACCACGCGATGGTTGAACTGCACCGTCATGGCGTTCTCGAACAGGTTCAGATACCACGGCTGCATGATGCCGAGCCCGCTCGGGATCAGCTGCCCATCCATCAGCGGCCAGGTGTTGTAGCCCATGCCGGCCTTCATGCCGGCCACCAGCGCGCCGAGCAGGATCTGCACGAACAGCAGCGCGGCGATGCGCCGCCGCCCAACCGCTTGGCGCCGCAGCGGCCCTCGGCCTGTCCCGCCGCTCATCGAGAGACAGCGCCACCCACAGCAGCGCGCCGAGGATCAGGATCGCGAGGCCCAGATGCACGGCCAGCCGGTACTGGCTGACGCTGATGCGATCGACCAGGCCGCTGCTCACCATGTACCAGCCGATGAAGCCCTGCAGCCCGCCGAGCGCGAACATCCCGACCAGTCTCGGCAGCAGCGCGCGCGGAATCCGGCCGGCGGCCAGCAGCACGAGGAACGGCACCAGAAACGCGAAGCCGACCAGGCGGCCGAGGAAGCGGTGCGTCCACTCCCACCAGAAGATGCGCTTGAAGGCGCCAAGGCTCATGCCCTTGTTGACCTGCTGGTATTGCGGGATCTGCCGATACTTGTCGAAGGCATCCTGCCAGTCGGCCTCCGACAGCGGCGGCACGATGCCCATGATCGGCTTCCATTCGGTGATCGACAGGCCGGAGCCGGTCAGGCGCGTGGCGCCGCCGACGCTGACCAGCAGGAAGACCAGCGCGGCCACCGTCAGCAGCCAGACCCGCACGGGCGTAGTGTCGACCACGGCAGTGGTCGCATTGCCCGGCAGCGGACTGAGACTGAGCCATCGGCGCGCTCTTACGGCCTTTTGCCGGCGATTTGGCATGCGGCGCATCGCCGTGGCGCGGCTTGATCCAGCTCAGGGCGTAGCCGACGTCTGGCTCGTGCCCTTTGCGTCCGGCTGGAAAACGCGAACGGCGCGCCGCTCAGCGCCACTTTGACATAGCGCGGGTGCTGGTATTCGCCGCTCAGCGAGATGCTGGGCAGCGCCGTCAGCGCGCCGCGATGCTGGGCGTGGATCAGGCCGCTGCGCATCGTCACCGCCGTCTTGAGGCCCAGTTCCCGGACCAGCTCGAATTCGCGGCGACCGGCGCTGGCCTCGTCTCCGTAGGGGTAGGCGAAATGCCGGCAGGACAGCCCCGTCTCGCGCTCCAGCCGCCGCACGCCCTCCTCGATCTCGGCGCGCGCCTCGCCGAGCGTCAGCTTGGCCAGCGCATAGTGGCGCCGCGTATGCGAGCCGATGGTCACGCGCGCGTCGGCTCCCAGCTCGCGGATCTGGTTCCAGGACAGCATGAGATCTGCGCCGAGCCCGGCGAGATCCACATCGACGCTCGCGCACAGCTCGCGCACGAACGCACGCGCGTCGTTCTCGTCGATCGACCTGAGCCAGGCATAGAGCTTCCGGTAGCTCGCCTCCTTCTCCACCGCCGAGCCGCACCGCAGGCGCCGCTGCGAGCCGTCGATCTTCACGTCGAGCGCGCCCACCTTGATGATGACCCGCTCCAGCGCCAGCCACCAAAGCTCGCCGTGGCCGCTCGGATAGTCGGTGGCCACATAGAAGGCGAACGGCAGGTCGTAGCGCTGGAAGATCGGATAGGCGTGCTCGATCAGATCGCGATAGCCGTCATCGAAGGCAAAGCACACGAACGGCCGGCCATACTCGCCCTCGATCAGGCGGAAGTGCGCCTCGTCCAGCGACACGATCTCGAAGCCCGCCGCGCGCACCTGCTGGATGACCTGCACGATGAACTCGGGCGTGACCTTGAGGTCGCGGTTGGGCTCGAACGCGCCAGGCTTGTCCGGCGACACCTGGTTCAACGTGAGAATGGCGCCGACGCCGCGCGTGAACGGCGCGATCACGCTGTCCGCACCGGAATAGTGCAAGGCCGACAGTGCGACCTTGCGCAGACGTCTTGCGCCCTGGCTCATGGCTGCGATCCGCCCTCACAGCAGCTCGACGCTGGCACGCTGCATCCCGCGAGTCGCACAGTAGCGCGCCCCGACCGCGATGCAACCCGCGTCCTGGCTGCTGCACCCCAATCAGTCAAAGCGCTTGCGGCTCTCTTCGATCGCGTCCTCGAAGGTGCGCAGGCCGGTACGGGGCGCACTGACGAGCACCGCCATGTTGCCGGGCTTATGCTCATTCTTCCACATACGCATGTGCGCCTTGGGGATCTGCTCCCAGGGGAAGACCTCGGACATGCACGGATCGATGCGCCGTTCCACCACCAGCTTGTTGGCCTGGGCTGCCTGCAGCAGGTTGGCGAAGTGCGAGCCCTGCACGCGCTTCTGGTGCATCCACAGGTAGCGGGCATCCATGGTGAGGTTGTAGCCGGTGGTGCCGGCGCAGATCACCACCATGCCGCCGCGCTTCACCACCAGCACCGACACCGGGAAGGTCGCCGCGCCCGGATGCTCGAACACGAAGTCGACGTTGTTGCCCTTGCCGGTGATCTCCCAGATGGCGGCGCCGAACTTGCGCGCCTCCTTGAACCAGGCGTCGTACTCGGGCGTGCCGACCTTCGGCAGCTCGCCCCAGCAGTTGAACTTCTTGCGGTTGATGATGCCGCGCGCGCCGAGCTGCATGACGAAGTCGCGCTTGTCGTCCTCGGACACCACGCCGATGGCGTTGGCGCCCGAGGTGGCGATCAGCTGCACGGCCATCGAGCCGAGCCCGCCCGAGGCGCCCCACACCAGCACGTTCTGGCCCGGCCGGATCACGTGCGGGCGATGGCCGAACAGCATGCGGTAGGCGGTGGCCAGCACCAGGATGTAGCAGGCGCTCTCCTCCCAGGTGAGGTGCTTGGGCCGCTCCATCAGCTGGCGGTCCTGCACGCGGCAGAACTGCGCGAACGAGCCGTCCGGCGTCTCGTAGCCCCAGATGCGCTGCGACGGCGAGAACATCGGATCGCCGCCGTTGCACTCCTCGTCGTCGCCGTCGTCCTGGTTGCAGTGGATGACGACCTCGTCGCCGACTTTCCAGCGCTTCACCTTGGAGCCGACGGCGTAGATGATGCCGGACGCATCGGAGCCGGCGACGTGAAACGGGTTCTTGTGCACGTGCTTGATGCGGCGAGATCGGCGTGCCCAGCGATGCCCATACGCCGTTGTAGTTGACGCCGGCCGCCATCACGAGCACCAGCACGTCGTGGCTGTCGAGTTCCCACGTCGGCAGCACTTCGATCTGCATGGCCGACTCGGGCGGACCGTGGCGCTCGGCGCGGATCGACCAGGCGTACATCTGCTTGGGCACATGGCCGAGCGGGGGGATCTCGCCGATCTCGTAAAGGTCCTTGAGCGGCGCGACGGGGGCCGCGCCGCCGGCCTTGGCCACCTCGCCGCTGATCGGCACCACCTTGGAGGCCGACTGGTCTTCCCGCACCCTTGGAGGCTTGACGCCGGATTCGGCTTTCGACCGTGCTGCCATGTGCTGCTCCCGACCCTTCGACTTGCGCGCCGGACCCTGCTGCTCCGGATGCGCCCCAATGTTGCACCGCCGAAGAGTCGGATAGAACAGGGCGCGGCTCAAGCGAATTCTGCACTGCAACCAAGCAAAACCCGCTAAGCGGCCCTTAACGCCCCCCGGATAGGTTGGCTGTCGAATAGATCGCTACCCGCTTCCGGCGAGCACGGCCCCCATGACGCAAGTTCATGTCCCACCTGGAAGGCATTGTGAGCCCGGACTGGGCGACGCTGGCAGTTGTTGGCGTGCTCTGCGCGATAGCCGCCTATGTCCTCAAAGAATATCTGGCGCACCCGCCGATGATCGTCTTCATCTATCCGATCATGATTTTCTTTGCCCTGGCAGGGTATTACCTGTTCTGGGCCACCGAACAGTTCAACCCGAAGAAGATCGACCAGTGGCTGATGTGGACGATCCTGGCCTCGATCAGCGGCACCGTGATCGGCATCGTTGCGGTCACCCTGCTGGCGGCGCTGCGCGAGAGGCTCGGCCAACGCCGCCCGCCACCGCCGCCCAAGCCGACCCGCGCTACCCGCTCACAACATTAGACTACGCCTAAGCTCCATTTTGCACTGCACCCAAGTCAGGCTAGGCTGCACCTGACGGGTGATCGAGGAGCCATTGCCATGAGCCGGCCGAAGCGCGCTGCCGCCGCTGCAACCAAGGCCGAGCGCGACAAGCCCTGGCTGATCCGCACCTACTCGGGCCATTCGACGGCCGCCAAGTCCAACGAGCTGTATCGCAAGAATCTCGCCAAGGGGCAGACGGGCCTCTCCATCGCCTTCGATCTGCCGACCCAGACCGGCTACGATTCCGACCACGAACTGGCGCGCGGCGAGGTCGGCAAGGTCGGCGTTCCGGTCTCGCACATCGGCGACATGCGCACGCTGCTCGACGGCATCCCGCTCGGCGACATGAACACGTCGATGACCATCAACGCGACGGCCGCATGGCTGCTGGCGCTCTACGTCGCCGTCGCCGACGAGCAGGGCACGCCGCGACCCGCGCTCACCGGCACCATCCAGAACGACATCATCAAGGAATACCTGTCGCGCGGCACCTACGTGTTTCCGCCCGAGCCGTCGCTGCGGCTGATCAAGGACACCATCATCTTCACCACCACGGCGATGCCGAAGTGGAACCCGACCAACGTGTGCTCCTATCACCTGCAGGAGGCCGGCGCGACGCCGGTGCAGGAGCTGGCCTTCGCGCTCGCCACCGCGCAAGCCGTGCTCGACGGAGTGAAGGCGTCGGGCGAGGTGGCGCCGGAAGACTTCGGCCAGGTGGTCGGCCGCATCTCGTTCTTCGTCAATGCCGGCGTGCGCTTCATCACCGAGATCTGCAAGATGCGCGCGTTCAAGGAGCTGTGGAACGAGATGACGGCGGAGCGCTACGGCGTCACCGATCCCAAGCATCGCCTGTTCCGCTACGGCGTGCAGGTCAACTCGCTGGGCCTCACCGAGCCGCAGCCCGAGAACAACGTCTATCGCATCCTGCTCGAGATGCTGGCGGTCACGCTGTCGAGGGACGCGCGTGCCCGCGCCGTGCAGCTGCCGGCCTGGAACGAGGCGCTCGGCCTGCCGCGGCCCTGGGACCAGCAGTGGTCGATCCGCATGCAGCAGATCGTCGCCTACGAGACCGATCTGCTGGAATACGCCGACATCTTCGAAGGCTCGAAGGTGATCGAGCGCAAGGTGGCCGAACTCGTAGCCGCCGCCCGGCAGGAGCTGACGCGCATCGAGGAGATGGGCGGCGCGGTGGCGGCCATCGACTACATGAAGCGCTCCCTCGTCGAGAGCAACAGCGAGCGCCTCGGCAAGATCGAGTCGGGCGAGCAGGTGGTGGTCGGCGTCAACCGCTGGACCGAGACGGAGGCCTCGCCGCTGTCCACCGGCAGCAGCTCCATCGAGGCGGTCGACCCGGCCATCGAGGCCGCAGCAGATCGAACGCCTCGCCGCCTGGCGCAAGGAGCGCAAGGCCAAGGACGTCAAGGCCGCGCTCGCCGACCTGGAGCGTGCCGCCAAGGAAGGCCGCAACGTCATGGAGCCGTCCATCGCCTGCGCCAAGGCCGGCATCACCACCGGCGAGTGGTGCGCGACGCTGCGCGGCGTGTTCGGCGAATATCGCGCGCCGACCGGCGTCGGCCGCGCGATGGCCACCACCGGCGACGACAGCCTGGAGGAGGTGCGGGCCGAGGTCGAGCGCGTCTCGGCCAAGCTCGGCCGGCGCATCAAGCTGCTGGTCGGCAAGCCCGGCCTCGACGGCCACTCCAACGGGGCAGAGCAGATCGCGGTCCGGGCCCGCGACAGCGGCATGGAGGTGGTCTACGAGGGCATCCGCCTGACGCCCGCCCAGATCGTGCGCGCCGCGCTCGACGAGGCCGTGCACGTGGTCGGCCTGTCGATCCTGTCGGGCAGCCACGTGCCGCTGGTCGGCGAGGTGCTGGCCCGCATGCGCAAGGAAGGCATCGACGATGTGCCGGTGGTGGTGGGCGGCATCATCCCGCCCGAGGACGCCGCCACCCTGAAGGGCCTCGGCGTCGCCGCCGTCTACACGCCCAAGAACTTCCAGCTCAACGCCATCATGGCCGACATCGTGCAGCTGGTGGACCGCTTCGCCAAGGCCGCCTGAGCGGTGTTCCAACCGCGTCAACGTGCGGCCTTACGCTGGCGGTCGGAGCACCCATCTAACGGCCGGCACGGCTTATGCAGCCGCTCTGCGTTTGCTAACCTGCGGCGGTGATCGGCATCTTGGCGCGGCGCGACCGCGTACCGAAATGGCACGCGCGCGAACCAAGACGATGCACCGAGCCCGCAGCCGGCAACACAAGGAACAACCATGAACGATCCAGCAGCCGCCGACCGGCATCGATACGCGAGACGCACGCCGCACGCCTGCGAAGCGGCCTGCAGCCGCCCCGGCCTGCCCAGTCGACGAACCTGCCGCGCCTGATCGGCGGTGCGATCCTGGCCCTGGCGCTGCTGCTGATCGTGGTCGGCGCGGCCGCCGCGCACGAGTTCTCCAGCAAGGACATCACGGTCAGCCACCCGTGGGCGCGCGCCACGCCCGGCGGCGTCAACGTCGGCGGCGCCTACTTCGAGATCAAGGCCGCACCCGGCCCAGGCGACCGCCTGGTCGGCGCGCGCAGCGCCGTCGCCGGCTCCATGGAAGTGCACAGCCATGCCATCGAGAACGGCGTCGCCAAGATGCGCCGCATCGACGGCCTGCCCGATCAAGGGCGGCAAGTCGGTCGTGCTGAAGCCCGGCGGCTATCACGTCATGCTGCTCGACCTGAAGAAGCCCCTCAAGGAGGGCGACCTTCTCAACTTCACACTGACCTTCGAGAAGGCCGGCGACATCGAGGTGGAGGCTACCGTCGAGCCGATCGGCGCCAAGGGACCGCACGGCTTCGACAGCCAGCCCACCTCGACCGACAAGGGCCCGGCGACCACAAGCACTGAACGTCCGCGCCATCGGTTGCCGCCGCTCATCCCCGTGCGAGCCTGCGAAGCACCGTCGCGCATCCCGTCCTCGACGAGCTCAGGCTGAGGCTGCGTCGATCCATCAGAGGCCGCTTGGCGAAGCCCTTCGCCTTGGCGATCACCCCGAGCAGGGCCGCGAACGCCTGGGCCTGCGTCTTGTCCGCCGTGTTCACCTCGGCGCCCGCTTTGGCATAGAGCGCGGTGCGGCTCTCCAGGATGGCCCTCAGATCGTCCATGGCCTGCGGATTGTCGGCCATCGGGCGCAGATCGCCCTGATCGATCACCCGGCCCATGTGCTGGTCGGGCGTGGCTTTGAGCCAGACGACGAAGCAGGTCGACAGCAGCAGATCGTAAGTCGCCGGCTCGGTGACCAGGCTGCCGCCGGTGGCGATCACCGCACGCTCGTAGCGCTGCACCACCGTCTGCAGGCACTGCCGCTCCAGCTCGCGGAACATCGCCTGCCCATGCGCGGCGAAAATCTCCGGCAGCTCCATCCCGCACGCCCGCTCGATCTCGCGATCGAGCTCGATGAACGGCACGGCCAGCGCATCGGCGGCGAGCTGGCCGAGCGTGGTCTTGCCGGCGCCGCGCAGTCCCACCAGCGCCACGCGGCCGTGCGCGCGCACCTCCGCCTTGCCGAAGCGCTGGGCGATCAGCTCGCGGGCCTCGGCCAGCTCGCCGGCCGACAGGCGCTGCAGCTGATGCATGGCGAGCGTCAGGTCGAGGGGCGGCTCGGGCTCGTCGCTGACCAGGGCGGCGGCCTCGATGCTCAACGCCTGCGCGATCTGGCGCAGCACCAGCAGCGAGGCGTTGCCGGCCCCGCGCTCCAGTTCGGCGAGGTAGCGCTCCGACACGCCCGATGCCCGCGACAGCACCTTGCGCGACATGCCCCGGCGCGCGCGGCCCAGGCGCACCCGCTCGCCGACCCGCCGCAGGTAGGCCTCGTCGGCCGGCGCCGCGCCGCGTCTGATCTCTGATACCGTCTCGGGATTGCGCATGCCCGCCTCGCCACTTTCATGCAGGATACTACATCGCGCCCGACGCTTTGGCGCAAAACATGGGGCCTTTAACGGGTTCCAACTTGCAGTATGATGCAGCAGATGGTGCCGGTGCCCGCAACCGGGCCGAGGGACCACAATCGAACAGGCCGCTCTGAGACGGCTGCATGGGAGGAGCCGATGTCCTATCCGCGCATCTACAACGCGGCCGTCGACATGGTCGACCGCAACGTCGCCCAGGGCCGCGCGTCGAAGCCGGTCTTCATCGATGCCAACGAGACGCTGACCTACGGCGAGCTGCAGGCCCGCTGCAACCGCATGGCCAATCTGCTCGCCACCTATGCCATTCCGCGCGAGGCGCGGGTGGCCCTGCTGCTGCTCGACACGGTCGATTTTCCGGTGGCGTTCTGGGGCGCCATCAAGGCCGGCGTCATCCCGGTCGCCCTCAACACGCTGCTGACGACCGAGCAGTACGCCTACATGCTGGGCGACAGCCGCGCCAAGGCGCTGTTCGTCTCGGCCCCGCTGCTGCCGGTGGTGCAGCCGATCCTCGGCCAGCTGCCGTTCCTCAAGCACATCTTCGTCTCCGGCGGCGAGGCGCCGCCCTTCGCGCTGTCGTTGCGCGGCGAGCTGCAGCATCAGGCGCCGGACTTCGAGGCCGCCGACACCTGCGCCGACGAGACGGCCTTCTGGCTCTACTCGTCCGGCTCGACCGGCATGCCCAAAGGCGCACTGCCACGTGCACTCGAGCCTGATGGAGACGGCGCGGCTGTGCGGCCAGGGCTGCCTCGGCGTCCGCGAGGACGATCTCGTCTATTCGGCGGCCAAGCTGTTCTTCGCCTACGGGCTCGGCAACGCCATGTCGTTTCCGATGTCGGTCGGCGCTACCAGCATCTGGTGCCGGAGCGGCCCACGCCCGAGGTGGTGTTCCGCACCTTGAAGCAGCATCAGGCCACCGTCTTCTTCGGCGTGCCGACGCTGTACTCGGCGATGCTGGCCTACCCGCAGGGCACGCCCGACAACTGCTCCCAGCGCCTGCGCCTGTGCGTATCGGCCGGCGAAGCGCTGCCGGCCGAAGTCGGCAAGGCCTTCACCGACAAGTTCGGCGTCGAAATCCTGGATGGCGTCGGCTCCACCGAGATGCTGCATCAGTACGTCTGCAACCGGCCGGGCAAGGTGCGCTACGGCACCTCCGGCCAGGCCATCCCCGGCTACGAGATCCGCCTCGTCGACGAGCAGGGCAAGGACGTCGCCCGACGGCGAAGTCGGCGAGATGCTGGTGCGCGGCTCCAGCGCCGCCGACGGCTACTGGAACCAGCGCGACAAGAGCCGCTCGACCTTCGAGGGCGGCTGGACCCGCTCCGGCGACAAGTACATCCGCGACGCCGACGGCTACTACACCTACCAGGGCCGCACCGACGACATGTTCAAGGTGTCCGGCATCTGGGTGTCACCGTTCGAGGTGGAGAGCGCGCTGGTCGGCCACGACGCCGTGCTGGAGGCCGCGGTGGTGCCGAAGGAGGACAGCGACGGGCTCCTCAAGCCGATGGCCTACATCGTCCTGAAGCCCGGCAAGACCGCCGGCAACGGCCTCGAGGAAGCTCTCAAGGAGCAGGTCAAGGCCAAGGCCGGCCCATGGAAGTATCCACGCTGGATCAAGCTGGTCGACAGCCTGCCCAAGACCGCCACCGGCAAGATCCAGCGCTTCAAGCTGCGCGAAGCTGCGCGAGAGCAATATGCCGGGCAGCAAAGGCTATTCGGCATCCACAAGGTACTACGGACAATCCACGCTTACTGCCGGCTCTCCTTCACCAGCACCACCTTCATAGTCGTTCGGATCGACGAAGGCGACGTCGTTCTCGTGCACCAGGTAGCGGTACGAGCGAAGCTCCGGCAGCTTCTCGACCACCAGGGCCGGGAACTCGCGCAGCTCCACCTCGCGCCCGACCGTCGAGCCGACGCTGATGCCGCCGATGCCAAGCCGGCTCTCCGACTTCAGATCGATGTTGCGCAGCACGAAGGCGATCTGCTCGTCCGTCAGGGCAAGCGCCGCCGCACCGCCACCGCCGCTGGCCGTGGTGCTGCGCCCCGGCAGCACGTAGACGATCTCGTAGGTGCCCGGATCGATGATGACGATGTCATCGCGCACCACCACGTAGTGGTAGCTGCGATACTCGGGCACGATCTCGATCACGGCTACGGGCAGCGGCGGCGAGCCGCACGGAGCGGGGCACGCGCGTGCCGATCGTCACCGAGAAATTGACGTTCGTCACCCGGTTGCCGCGCTGCTTCAAGACCGTCTCGCGAACCCGCGTCTGCTGCTGCTCTGACAGCTGCGCGCGCGGCGCCGTAGCGGCCTTGCTGGCGCGTCGAGTCGGTGGGCGAAGCCTTGTCGGACAGCCGACTTCTCCTTGGCCGCGATCGCCCTTCTGCGCGGCACCCTTGGTCGCCTTGTCCTTGGGTTCCGTATCCTTCTGGGCCGTGCCCTTGGTGGCCTTCTCCTTCGGCTCTACGTCTTTCTGAGCGCTGCCCTTGGTGGCTTTCTCCTTGGGCTCGCTATCCTTCTGCGCCGTTCCCTTGCTCGCCTTGTCCTTGGGCTCGGCAGCCTTCTCCGCCCCGCGCGATGCCTTCGGCTCGTCTCGGTTCGGCGTCGCTGGCCTTGCCGCCCGACTCCGGCGCGCGCTCCTGCTGGACCTGCGGGCCCGCTCTCTAGGAGCCTCTCTGCGGAGCCGCCTCCGGGGACTGCTCCTTCTGCGGCATCTGCGCGTACGCGGCGGTGGCACTCAACACCAGTGCGATTGCCGTCGCCGCTCGTAAGCTGACGAATTTCATAGATGTCTCCAAGTTAATGCGTGATCCGCGGCAGCGCCGCACTGGTGAGTAAACGGGCATCGGACTGGCGGGAGTTCCGGGTTCCATGGCGCTGCCGAAAATTCGCAAGCGTTGGCGCAGCGCGACACGCGGCAACCTTTCACCAGCCTCCGCGTTAGCCCGCCGAGGGGCCCATTCCGGGCTCGCACAAATCACGGAGGATCGCCATGACGCTCAAGACCGGAGCGAGTATCGCAGTGTTGGCCATCGCACTCGGCATGACGCCCGCAACCGCGCAGACCAACACGGAGCAGAGGCCGCAGCGCGACGACGGAAGTGCCCAAGACGCCCGTCAGCGGCCAGATCATGAGCCAGGACAGCAACTCGCTGCTGGCCAAGGACTTCATCGGCCTTGCCGTCTACTCGCCCGACAAGCTCAAGATCGGCACCATCAACGACCTGATCCTGAGCAAGGACGGCAAGACCGTCGAAGGCTTCGTGATCGGCGTCGGCGGCTTCCTCGGCATCGGCGAGAAGGCCGTTGCCCTGAAGATGGACCGCCTGCAGATCAGCAACACCGCCGAGGGCGCCGTCGCAGCTGACCATGGACGCCAAGAAGGAGGAGCTGGCCAACGCGCCGTCCTTCAAGTCCAAGCGCGAGATGGACACGAGAAGCGGGCGGCCGAGACCCCGCGCAACACGCCGACGCGTCCGTCCACCAACAACTAACGACGGTCGCGTGATAGCAGCGAGGGCTGGCGCCAATGGCGCCGGCCCTTGTCCAGTTACGCCACCGCAGCAGCGGCCGCGCGCCCGGCGATGCGGCCGGAGAAGATGCAGCCGCCGAGGAACGTCCCCTCGAGCGCGCGATAGCCGTGCATGCCGCCGCCGCCGAAGCCCGCCACCTCGCCGGCCGCATAGACATTGCCGAGCGGCGTTCCGTCGGCCTTGAGCACGCGCGCGGACAAATCCGTCTGCAATCCGCCCAGCGTCTTGCGCGTCAGGATCGACAGCCGCACCGCGATCAGCGGCCCGCAGGCCGGATCGAGAATGCGATGCGGCTTGGCCACCCGGATCAGCCGGTCGCCGAGGTAGTTGCGCGCGCCGCGGATCGCCGTGATCTGCGCGTCCTTGCTGAAGGCGTTGTCGATCTCGCGGTCGCGCGCCTCGATCACGCGCTGCACCTCGGCCGCATCGAGCAGGCTGCTGCCGGCCAGCGCGTTCATGCGCTCGACCAGCTTGCCGAGGTCACCCTCGACGATGAAATCCGCGCCCTTCTCCATGAAGGCCCGCACCGGCGCCGGCGCGCCGCCGCTGCGGCGCGCGCGAATGACCTTGAGCCAGCTGCCGCTGGTCAGATCCGGGTTCTGCTCGGAGCCCGACAGCGCGAACTCGCGCTCGATGATCTTCTGGCTGAGAATGAACCAGGAGTAGTCGTAGCCGGTGCGCATGATGTGCTCGAGCGTGCCGAGCGTATCGAAGCCGGGAAACAGCGGCACCGGCAGACGCCGTCCGCGCGCGTCGAGCCAGATCGAGGATGGGCCCGGCAGGATGCGGATGCCGTGCCGGCTCCAGATCGGGTTCCAGTTGGCGATGCCCTCGGTGTAGTGCCACATGCGGTCGCGGTTGATGACGGTGCCGCCCGCGGCTTCCGTGATGCCCAGCATGCGCCCGTCGACATAGTCGGGCACGCCGCAGAGCATGCGCTCGGGCGGCTCGCCCAGCCGCTTCGGGCCAGCTCTGCCGCACAAGCTCGACATTGCCGCCGATGCCGCCGGAGGTCACGATCACCGCCTGCGCCTTGAGCGCGAACTCGCCGACTACGCCGCGCGAGCTCGGTGCGCCGCGCTCGCGCCGAGGTTGGCTCCAGCATTTCGCCACGCACGCCATCGACCACGCCGGCGCTGCTCGTCAGCTCGCTGACGCGATGGCGAAAGCACAGCGTCACGCGCCCTTGGCGACGCCCTCGCGCACGCGCCGCACGAACGGCGCGATGACGCCCGGGCCCGTGCCCCACGTGACGTGGAAGCGCGGCACCGAGTTGCCGTGCTCGGTCGCCGTGTAGCCGCCGCGCTCGGCCCAGCCGACGATCGGGAACCAGCGCACGCCTCTGGCCTGCAGCCACGCGCGCTTCTCGCCGGCCGCGAACGCCACATAGGCCTCGGCCCAGCGCTTCGGCCAGTGGTCCTCCGCGCGATCGAAGCCGGCCGAGCCCATCCAGTCCTGCAGCGCCAGGTCGTGCGAGTCGCGGATGCGCAGGCGGCGCTGCTCGGGGCTGTCGACGAACATCAGCCCGCCGAACGACCAGAACGCCTGGCCGCCCAGCGACTGCTCGCCCTCCTGGTCGAGCAGGATCACCTTGCGGCCGGCATCCACCAGCTCGCGGTGGCGACCAGTCCGGCAAGCCCGCCGCCGACGACGATCACGTCCGCATCCATCGTGCCCTCCCCTTGCGTCTTGTCGTTCAAGCGCCCCATTCATGCGTCTTGGCCGGCGACCTCTTCGGGCGTGAGCCGCGGCGAGCCGCCGCCCGCAGCCTCGGCCGCGCGCACGAGCTGGGCAATCCGCGCGTTGATCGGCACCGGCACGCCGACCTTGGCGGCCATGGCCACGATCGCCCCTTGCAGATAGTCGATCTCCGTTGGCCGCCGTCGCTCCAGGTCCTCCCACATCGACGAGCGCGCCTCGGGATCGATCGCCAGCATGCGCCGCGCCGCCAGCCGGAACACGGCATCCGGCAGCCGCAGAATGAACGGGATCAGGCCGGGCGGCACCCTCTCGATCGGCGCCGGGCGGATGCCGCTCGCGGCCGAACACGGCAAGCGCCTCCTCGATCTGCGCCGGCAAGCAGCCGTCGCCAGCGCCGATCGCCAAGCTGCGTCGCCAGCGGCAGACCCGACAGGGCGTTCAGCGCATTGTTGAGATTGAACAGCAGCTTGCCCCACTGCACGCGCCGGCGATATCCGGCGTGCTCCGCCACGGCGACGCCGGGCACATCGAGCAGCGAACGCAGGCCGGCAATACCCGCGCCGACCAGCAGCGTGCCGCTCGTGGCCCGATGAAAACGCGGTCGCCCATCCGCCTCGCGCGTCTGCACGACGTTGAACGGCACCATGCCGCCGACCACCACGTGCCTGTCTCCGAGCCGCGCCCTCGAGCCGATCGACGTTGCCGACGCCGTTCTGCAGGCTGACCACGATGGCGCCGGGCGGAGCATGCCGGGCGATAAGATCGGCCATCTCCTCCGTCGCCCCGCTCTTGACGGTGACCAGGATGACGTCGGCCCGTGCGAAAGCCGCCGCAGGGTCGCTGGTCACCTCGACGGCCCCGGCAGCCAATGTGCGGTCGGCGCCATCAAGGCCGGAGATCCGCATAGCCATGGCGCCCGATTTCGTCCGCCAGGGCCGGCCTCCCCAGGAACGCACACGCGCGCCCCGCCAGCGCCAGGCAGCCGCCGACATAGCAGCCGATGCTGCCCGCGCCCGCCACCGACAATGACCGCCTCGCTGCCTAGCGCGAGGCGCACCGGCCGTAAACGTCCGACTTGCATTATTATGCATGTCCGGTTACCAATCTGGAATAATAATGCATAATGCGCCGCGCGATCTCCCTTCGTGGCTTGGCCACGGTACATTGAGGCCCGCGATGGCGCACAACGAACAACGTGGCTGATCGGGAGGAGCCGGGCACAATGGCACACCGCATCGATTTCCAGACCGAGCCCGCCCGCTACCGCCATTGGAAGCTCAAGTTCGACGGCGACGTGGCCGAGCTGATCATGGACGTCGACGAGAATGCCGGCCTGTTCGAGGGCTACCAGCTCAAGCTCAACTCCTACGACCTCGGCGTCGACATCGAGCTCAGCGACGCCGTGCAGCGGCTGCGCTTCGAGCACCCCGAGGTGAAGGTGGTGGTGATCCGGTCCGGCAAGGACCGCGTGTTCTGCGCCGGCGCCAACATCCGCATGCTGGCGGGCTCCACCCACGCGCACAAGGTCAACTTCTGCAAGTTCACCAACGAGACGCGCAACTCCATGGAGGATGCGAGCCGCAGCTCGGGCCAGAAGTATCTGTGCGCGATCCGCGGCACGGCCGCCGGCGGCGGCTACGAGCTGGCGCTGGCGACCGATCACATCCTGCTCGCCGACGACGGCAACTCGACGGTGGCGCTGCCCGAGCTGCCGCTGCTGGCGGTGCTGCCGGGCACCGGCGGGCTGACGCGCGTCACCGACAAGCGCAAGGTGCGCCGCGACCTCGCCGATGCGTTCTGCACCATCGAGGAGGGCGTCAAGGGCGCGCGCGCCGTCAAGTGGCGGCTGGTCGACCAGGTCTCGCCCAACACCAAGTTCGAGCAGGCCGTGAAGGACGCGGCCGGCAAGCTCGCCGCACAGTCGGATCGTCCCGCCGCGGCCACCGGCATCCAGCTCACCCCTCTCGACCGCAAGATCGAAGACATGGCGCTCGCCTATTCCAGCCTCAAGGTCGACATCGACCGCTCAACGCGCCGAGCCACGCTGACCATCCTCGGGCCGACCACCGCCGCGCCGGCCTCGGTCGATGCGATGACCGAGCAGGGCGCGCAGTTCTGGCCGCTGCGGCTGGCACGCGAGCTGGACGATGCCATCCTGCATCTGCGCGCCAACGAGCCCGAAATCGGCGTGCTGATCTTCAAATCTCAAGGCGATGCGGCGCAGGTGCTGGCCTACGACGCGCTGCTGGAGGCCAACCGCGGCCACTGGCTCGCCCGCGAGGTGCTGCACTACTGGAAGCGCGTGCTGAAGCGCATCGACGTCACCTCGCGCTCGCTGGTGGCGCTGATCGAGCCCGGCAGCTGCTTTGCCGGCACGCTGGCCGAGATCGTGTTCGCCTGCGACCGCTCGTTCATGCTGTCGGGCACCTTGCCCGGCGACAACAAATCGCCGGCCACGATCACGCTGTCGCCGCTCAACTTCGGCGCCTATCCGATGAGCAACGACCTGACGCGCCTTGCCACGCGCTTCATCGGCGAGCCCGACAGCGTCGACGAGGCCAAGGCCGAGACCGGCAAGCCGCTGGACGCCGAGCGCTGCGAGGCGCTGGGCCTCGATCACCAGCGCGCCCGACCACATCGATTGGGAGGACGAGGTGCGCATCTTCCTGGAGGAGCGCTCGAGCTTCTCGGCGGACGGCTTGACCGGCATGGAAGCCAACCTGCGCTTTGCCGGCCCCGAGACCATGGAGACCAAGATCTTCGGCCGCCTGACCGCCTGGCAGAACTGGATCTTCCAGCGCCCCAATGCCGTCGGCGCCGAGGGCGCGCTCAAGCGCTACGGCACCGGCGTGAAAGCCGAGTTTGACAAGACTAGGGTGTAGGGATGCACTTTCGGACGCGATCTCGTAACGAGACCAGGATTCCGGTCGTTTCGAAGGAGAACGGCTTATGTCTGCGCGGCAGGGGCTTGGCCACAATTCACGTAGGAGCGGACGCATGTATGCAATCGTATTCGATTTCGATACCGAGGTTCTCAAGGATCTTTACCCCAATACCAGCTGGAACAACGCCTACTACGATGTGCGCACTTACCTGACCGCACGCGGTTTCGAGTGGAAGCAGGGCAGCACCTACTTCGGCGACGACACCGTTGATGCCGTTCGCTGCGTGAGGGTCGTGCAGAAATTGTCCGCAAAGTATGCGTGGTTCAAGCCGGCGCTGCGCGACATTCGCATGCTGCGCATCGAGGAGAACAATGATCTGCAGCTCGCGCTGGACGACGACGAGTGACACGCGAGCTCCTCACACGGGATGAGGGGGCACCGTCAAGCAAAAGGAACCCAAATGCCCGAAACAACCAACGTCGACTACTCGACCAAGATCCCCAACAACGTCGGCCTGACCGACGACCAGCGCGTGCTGAAGGCGCTGGAGCAATGGCATCCGGGCTACATCGACTGGTGGAATACCATGGGGCCGGAAGGCTTCCAGACCTCCGACGTCTACCTGCGCACCGCCATCAGCATCGACCCGAAAGGCTGGGCCAAGTTCGACTACGTGAAGATGCCCGAGTACCGCTGGGGCATCCTGCTGGCGCCGCGCCAGGAAGACCGCCAGGTCAATTTCGGCACGCACAAGGGCGAGAAGGCCTGGCAGGAGGTGCCCGGCGAATACCGCGCCATGCTGCGCCGGCTGATCGTCGTACAAGGTGATACGGAGCCGGCCTAGCGTCGAGCAGCAGCGCTTCCTCGGCAAGACCGCGCCGTCCCTCTACGACATGCGCAACCTGTTCCAGGTCAACGTCGAGGAAGGCCGCCACCTGTGGGCGATGGTCTACCTGCTGCAGAAATATTTCGGCAAGGACGGCCGCGAGGAGGCGGAGGGCCTGCTGCAGCGCCGCTCCGGCGACGCGGACAAGCCGCGCATGCTCGGCGCCTTCAACGAGTCGACGCCCGACTGGCTGTCCTTCTTCATGTTCACCTTCTTCACCGACCGCGACGGCAAGATGCAGCTGGAAAGCCTGGCGCAGTCGGGCTTCGACCCGCTGTCGCGCACCTGCCGCTTCATGCTGACCGAGGAGGCGCACCACATGTTCGTCGGCGAGACGGGCGTAGGGCGTACCATCGAGGCGACCTGCGCCGCCATGAAGGCCGCGGGCATCGAGGACCCCTACGACATCAACGCCGTGCGCAAGCTCGGCGTCATCGATCTGCCGACCCTGCAGAAGAAGGCCAACCTGCACTTCTCGCTGTCGCTCGACCTGTTCGGCTCCGAGATTTCGAGCAACGCGGCCACCTACTACAACACCGGGCTGAAGGGCCGCTTCCAGGAGACGCGCCTCGACGACGATCATCTGCTCACCAATGCCACCTATCCCGTGAGCAAGCTGGTCGACGGCCAGATCAAGTCGGTCGACGAGCCGGCCCTCACGGCCATGAACATGCGCCTGCGCGACGACTACGTCATCGACTGCAACAAGGGCGTGGAGCGCTGGAACAAGGTGATCGAGAAGACCGGCGTGAAGTTCCGCCTCAAGCTGCCGCACGTCGCCTTCCACCGCCATATCGGCGAATTCCAGAACACGAAAGCCTCGCCCGACGGCCAGCTGCTGACCGACGCGCAATGGGCCGCGCAGCGGGACCAGTGGCTCCCCTCCAAGGCCGACGGCGACTTCATCGCCAGCCTGATGCAGCCCTGCTGGGAGCGCGGCAAGTTCGCCTCCTGGATCTCCGCCCCCCAAGATCGGCATCGACAACAAGGCCGGCGACTTCGAATACGTGAAAATCCACCAGGGTTAGTCCGTCCCCGTCTCCCCACCTTCGTGGGGAGAGGGCTACGGGTGTAGGGGCAGCCGCTGTGCTCCGGGATGTGTCGCGGCCCCTCACCCCGACCCTCTCGTCATGGCGAAGCCATGCTCCGCATGGACGTAAGGACGGGGAGAGGGAGCCCAGACGAGACCTCCCATGAACGCGCCAACGCTAGCCCTCCGAGTTCACAGAAGCAGCATCTCATCGATCCCGAGATCTGCATTCGCTGCAACACCTGCGAGGCCACCTGCCCGGTCGGCGCGGTGACGCACGACGACGCCAACTACGTGGTCGACGTGTCCAAGTGCAACTACTGCATGGAATGCATCGGCCCGTGCCCGACCGGGTCGATCGACAACTGGCGCATTGTCACGCGTGCCTACGGCCTCGACGAGCAGTTCGGCTGGACCGAGCTGCCGCGCCAGGAGGATTTCGGCGAGGCAGCCGCCGCGTGTGGTGGAAGCCATCGAGAGCGAGGTCGGCGCGCTGCTGGAGCAGGCGCACGCCGGCACCGGCGGCAAGCCCGTCGCGCCGGCCTCGGCGTCCAAGGCCAGCGTCAACATCTTCACGCGCAGCAAGCCGGCCATCGCCACCGTGCAGGGCAACTACCGCATCACGGCGCAAGGTGCTTCGAGCGACGTGCGCCACATCGTGCTGTCCTTCGGCGACACCATCTTCCCGGTGCTGGAGGGCCAGTCGATCGGCATCGTGCCGCCGGGCGTCCGCCCCGACGGCAGGCCGCACGACATCCGCCTCTATTCCATCGCCTCGGCCCGCGATGGCGAGAAGCGCAACGCCAACAACCTGAGCCTCACGGTCAAGCGCACCGAGGGCGGCGTCGCCTCCAACTACCTCTGTAGTCTCAAGGTCGGCGACAAGGTGCAGGTGACGGGCCCGTTCGGCGCCACCTTCCTGATGCCGGACGATCCCTCCAGCAACATCCTGATGATCTGTACCGGCACCGGCTCGGCACCCTTCCGCGCCTTCACCGAGCGGCGCCGTCGCGCCGCACCGGGGGCGCCCGGGCGGATGCTCATGTACTTCGGCGCGCGTGCGCCCGAGGAGCTGCCCTATTTCGGGCCGCTGCAGAAGGTGCCGCAGTCGCTGCTCGACAAGCAGCTGGTCTACTCGCGCCTGCCCGGGCAGCCCAAGGAGTACGTGCAGCACCGCATGCGCACGCAATCGCATCAGATCGGCGACCTGCTCCAGAGCGAGCAGACGCACGTGTTCATCTGTGGCTTGAAGGGCATGGAGGAAGGAGTGGACGATGCCCTGCAGGACATCTGCCGGAACCAGGGCGTCGACTGGGCAGCTCTCAAGCCGCACATGCGCGCGGCCGGGCGCTACCACGTTGAAACCTATTAACCGGGCGCCAATGCAGAAAAAGCAGGCAACAAGAGGCATTGCCAAAGCCTGTCCGCCATGCGAGCCAATTGCGCGGATTAGCCCGGCCGACAGTGGAAGTTAGGCTCGATCGTCGCAGGAGTTAGGCGTTGGCTTTTCCAACGCATGGGAGGAGCACTATGACCAAGTCTACCGCATTCTTGACGCGCCGCAGCATGCTCAAGACCGGCGCGGCCCTCACCGCCGCTTCGGCCGTTCCGACCGGCTGGGCCATCGCCCAGGCCAAGCCCCTCAAGGTAGGGCTGATGCTGCCCTACTCGGGCACCTTCGCCAAGCTCGGCGAGAACATCACCTTCGCCATCGAGCTGCTGATCGCCGAGAAGGGCGGCAAGCTCGGCGGGCGCGAGATCCAGATCGTCAAGCTCGACGACGAGTCCAAGCCCGAGAACGCCCCGCAGAACGCCGACCGCCTGGTCAAGCGCGACGGCGTCGACGTGCTGATCGGCACGGTGCATTCCGGCGTGCAGATGGGCATCCACAAGGTAGTGTCGGAGAGCGGCACGCTGACCATCGTGCCCAACGCCGGCAGCGTCGCGGTGACGCGCAACCTGTGCGTCAAGAACGTGTTCCGCACCTCCTTCACCAACTGGCAGCCGGCCTACGGCATGGGCGTTGCGGCGGCCAAGAAGGGCCACAAGAAGGCCGTCTGGGTGACGTGGGACTACGGCGGCGGGTGCCGAAAGCGGCGCCGGCTTCAAGGAGGGCTTCGAGAAGGGTGGCGGCCAGATGCTGCCGAACCTCGTGTTGCCGTTCCCGCAGACCAACTTCCAGCCCCTGCTCGCCCAGATCCCAGGGCTCGGCGTGGATGTGGTCGGCGCGTTCTTCGCCGGTGGCGGCGCCGTGCAGTTCGTCAAGGAGTATGCGGCGGCCGGCCTCAAGGCACCGCTGTGCGGCTCCGGCTTCCTGACCGAGGGCACGCTGGAAGCCCAGGGCACGGCGGCCGATGGCATCGAGACGGGTCTGCACTACGGCGACGGGCTCGACAATCCCAAGAACGCCGCCTTCCGCAAGGCCTTCAAGGACAAGGCGGGCCGCGAGGCCGACGTCTACGCCGTGCAGGGTTATGACTCCGCGCAGCTGCTGGCCATCGGCCTCGAGGCGGTGCAGGGCAAGATCGAGGACGAGGCCAACCTCTACAAGGCCATGCGGGCCGCCAAGATCGAACTCGCCGCGCGGCTCGATCAGCATCTCGCCCTCGCAGGAGGTGGTGCAGAACATCTACCTGCGCAAGGTGGAAGGCGGCCTCAACAAGGTGGTCGGCGTCGCCGTCGAGAACCTCGCCGACCCCGGCACCGGCTGCAAGCTGACCTGATCGCCTCCCTCTCCCCGTTCTTACGGGGAGAGGGTCGGGGTGAGGGGCAGCCACGAACGTCGGCGCAAACTTCTGCCCTCACCCTGACCCTCTCCCCACGGAAGGGTGGGGAGAGGGAACATGGACGCTACCGCATGGACTTTCCGGGATTGCTCGCGCAGCTCCTCAACGGCGTGCAGTACGGGCTGCTGCTGTTCCTCATCTCCAGCGGGCTGACGCTGATCTTCGGCGTGATGGGCATCATCAATCTGGCCCATGGCTCGCTGTTCATGATCGGCGCCTACGTGGCCTACTTGGTGGCCCGGCAGTGGGGCACGGTATGGCTGGCGCTGCCGGTTGCGGTGGTCGGCGGCATCCTGCTCGGGCTTCTGCTGGAACGCGGCCTGTTCCGCTATTTCTACACGCGCGACCACCTCGACCAGGTGCTGCTGACCTTCGCGCTGATCCTGCTGTTCGAGGAAGGCCGCTCGCTGCTGGTCGGCAACGACTTCTATTCCGTGCCGGTGCCGGCGCTGTTCGACTTCTCCGTGCCGATCACTTCCGGGTTCAGCTACTCGGCCTACCGCTTCACGGTGATCGGCATCTGCCTCGTCCTGGCGGCGCTGCTGTTCCTGTGGCATCGAGCGCACCAAGATGGGCGCCATCATCCGCGCCGCCGCCGAAAAGCCCGAGATGGTCGACGTGCTCGGCATCGACGCGCGCGGCGTCTACATGGCGGTGTTCGCGCTCGGCACGACGCTGGCGCTGGTGGCTGGCGTGCTGGCCGCGCCGCTCTACTCCGTCTATCCCAACATGGGCGACGGGTTCCTGATCATCTCGTTCGTGGTGGTGGTGATCGGCGGGCTCGGCTCGGTGTCCGGCGCCTTCTGGTCCGCACTCGTGATCGGGCTCGTCGACACGCTCGGCAAGGCCTACGTGCCGAAGGTGGCGGGCCTCGCCGTCTACGTGCTGATGGCCGCCGTACTGCTGTGGCGGCCGTCCGGCCTGTTTGGCCAGCAGCGCACATGACCGAAGCGCGAAGCATGTTGCCTCGCACGACGTACGGGCGCATCGGTTTGGCGCTGGGCGCATTGCTGCTCGCGGTGGTTCCGCCTTTCGCGCCGAGCTACTACACCGAGCTCGGCACCTACGCGATGATCTCGGCCATGCTGGCGCTCAGCCTGCAGCTGCTGGTCGGCTGCACGGGACTGGTCAGCCTCGGCCACGCCGCCTTCTACGGCCTGGCGGCCTACACCGTCTATCTCATCACGCCCGCCAACCAGGGTCTGTCGATCCTGATCACGCTGCCCGCCGCCGTGATTGCCGCGGGCCTCGCCGCGCTGCTGGTCGGCTCGCTGTCGCTGCGCACCAAGGGCTTCTTCTTCCTGATGGTGACGCTGGCCTTCGGGCAGATGATGTTCTTCCTGTTCCACGACACCAAGCTCGGCGGCGGCACCGACGGCGCCTTCCTGCCGCGACCGCTGCTCTCGCTGTTCGGCTGGGAGATGCAGCTCAACCGGCGTCAGCGGCCGATGGCCATCTACTACGTGGCGCTCGGGCTGATGGTGGCGATGTACCTCGGGCTGGTCGTGCTGCTGCGCTCGCTGTTCGGGCGCGTGCTGGAAGGCATCCGCGTCAACGAGCACCGCATGCAGGCGCTGGGCTTCAACACCTACCGCTACAAGCTGGCGGCGTTCGTGATCGCCGGCCTGCTGGCCGGCGTGGCCGGCCACATGTGGGCCATGCACCGCGGCTTCGTGAACCCCGAGCTGATCGGCTGGCATCGCTCCGCCGAGGCCCTGCTGATGATCCTGATCGGCGGGCTCGGCACCCTGCACGGCCCGATCATCGGCGCGCTCGCCTTCACCGGCCTGACGGAGCTGCCGCAGATCATGGAGGAGTGGAAGCCGTTCGCCACCATCTTCAACGCCATCGGCCTGCCGAAGGTCGGGGCGTTCCTGCAGCCGTTGTCCGAGCGCAAGCTGCTGCTGGAAGGCGTCGTCATCCTGCTGGTGGTGCTGGTGCTGCCCAAGGGATTGAGCGGCATCACCCTGCCGCGCTGGCTGCGCGACAAGATCGCCGGCAGCGCGCCTGCCACGCATCACGCCGGCATCGGCAGCCGAGGTGCGCCCGAATGGCTGATGCGCGCCCCACCGCCCGGCCCATGCTCGCCACGCACGCGCTGGCCCGCCATTTCGGCGGCCTGGTCGCCGTGCGCGACGTCTCCATCGCGCTGCATCAGGGCGAGTTGCACGCCGTGATCGGCCCGAACGGCGCCGGCAAGACCACGCTCGTCAACATGCTGTCGGGCGAGATCCACCCGACCGCCGGACGCATCGAGCTGGACGGCCGCGAGGTGGCCGGCGAGCCGGCCTGGCGCATGACCAGAGCCGGCGTCGGCCGCTCGTTCCAGCGCACCAACATCTTCGCCACCTTGCCGGTACTGGAGAACGTGCGCCTCGCCGTGCAGGCCGTCAGCACCGCGCCGTTGCGCCCTTTCCGGCACGCCTCCAGCGATACGGCCCTGATCGACAAGGCGCACGCCACCCTGCAGCGGGTCGGCCTGGGCGGCACCGCCGACCGCCTGGCCGGCGCCCTTTCGCACGGCGAGCAGCGCCAGCTCGAGATCGCCATGACGCTGGCCGGCGATCCCAAGGTGCTGCTGCTGGACGAGCCGCTGGCCGGCATGGGGCCGGAGGAATCCGAGCGCCTGACCGGCTTGCTGCAGGGCCTGGCTCGCGAGCATGCCGTGCTGCTGATCGAGCACGACATGGATTTCGTGTTCGCGGTCGCCGACTGGATGACAGTGATGGCCGAAGGCACCGTGCTGGCCGAGGGCAAGCCGGCCACCATCCGCGCCAACACGGCCGTGCAAGAGGCATATCTCGGGGGGCATGCCTGATGCCCGCGCCCTCGCACGATCGCCGCTGCTGGCAGGCCACGGCCTCGACACCTACTACGGCCAGAGCCACATCCTGCGCGGCGTATCGCTCGCCATCCGACCGGGCGAGACCATCGGCCTGATGGGCCGCAACGGCATGGGCAAGACCACGCTGATCCGCACCCTGGTCGGACTGGTGCGGCCGCGGCGCGGACAGGTGCTGGTGGACGGCCAGGACGTCACGCGCCAGCCGACCTTCGCCATCGCCCGCCGCGGCATCGCCTACGTGCCGGAGGGCCGCGGCATCTTCTCGAGCCTCAGCGTGATGGAGAACCTGGCGATCGCCGAACGCGGCGGCGTCAACGGCCAGCGCCGCTGGACGGTGGAGCGCGTGCTCGAGCTGTTCCCCCGCCTGGCGCAGCGCCGGGCCAACCGCGGCGACCAGCTGTCGGGCGGCGAGCAGCAGATGCTGGCCATCGGCCGCGCCCTGCTGGCCAATCCGCGCCTCATCATGCTCGACGAAGCCACCGAGGGTCTGGCGCCCATCATCCGCGACGAGATCTGGCGCATCGTCCGGCTGATTCGCGAAAGCGGCGTCGCCACCCTGATCGTCGACAAGTCGGTGGCGGCGGTGACCGACATGGCCGATCGCATCGTCATCCTGGTCAAGGGCGAGGTGGTGTTCGAAGGCAGCCCGGCCGACCTCAAGGCCAAGCCGGAGCTCATGCACCGGCACCTCGGGGTGTGAGCCATGCCCTTTGCCAGCGTCGAAGGCCGGCGCATCGAATACCGCATGATCCCGGGCGATGCGCTGGCGCAGCCGACGCTGGTGTTCCTGCACGAGGGCCTGGGCTGCGTCGGCCTGTGGCGCGACTTCCCGGACAAGATCGCCGCCCGGCTCGGCGCGCGGGCGCTCATCTACTCGCGCTTCGGCTACGGCCAGTCGGATGGGCTGACTGCCAAGCGCACGCCCCGCTTCATGCACGAGGAAGCGCTCAAGGTTCTCCCCGACACTGCTCGATCAGCTGGGCATCGACAACCCGCTGCTGGTCGGCCATTCGGACGGCGCGTCGATCGCCATCATCCATGCCGCGGCCGGCGAGCGGCCGGTCAGCGGGCTGGCGCTGATGGCCCCGCACGTGTTCGTCGAGCAGGCCTGCGTCGACGGCATCGCCCACGTCCGCGACACCTATCGCACCGGGCCGCTCAAGTCCCGGCTGGCCAAATACCACGCCCACGTCGATGATGCGTTCCTCGGCTGGGCCGACATCTGGCTGGAGCCTGCGTTCCGGCAATGGTCCATCGAGGGACTGGTTGCAAGCCTGGACGTGCCCATGCTGCTGATCCAGGGGCTGCAGGACGAATATGGTACGCTGGAGCAACTCGATCGCATCGAGGCCCGTGCCAGCGCGCCGACCTCGCGCCTGGTGCTCGACCGATGCGGGCATTCCCCGTATCGCGATCAGGAGGCGGCCGTCGCCGACGCCATCGTTGCCTTTGCCAAGGCAGCGTCGCGGCTGGCGGCAAGCCAATCGCCGCTAGTGCGAATCAGCTCGCAAGGGAGACCGCGCATGAGCAAGACCTTCGCCTCCACCGGCGACATGAGCGAGAAGAAGATCACCTTCGCCGAGATCGGCCGCGACCTCTACGCGTTCACCGCCGAGGGCGATCCCAACAGCGGCGTAATCATCGGCGACGACGGCGTCATCGTCATCGACGCGCAGGCGACGCCGGCCATGGCCGGGCAGGTCATCGAGCGGGTCGCCAAGGTCACCGACAAGCCCATCAAGTACGTGGTGCTGTCGCACTATCATGCCGTGCGCGTGCTGGGCGCCTCGGCCTACCAGGCGCAGCAGATCATCGCCTCGGACGCCTGCCGCTCGATGATCGCCGAGCGCGGCAAGGAGGACTGGGATTCCGAGTACGGCCGCTTCCCGCGCCTGTTCCGCGCCGCCGAATCCATTCCCGGGCTGACCTGGCCGACGCTGACCTTCAAGGACCGCATGACGCTCTACCTCGGCAAGCGCCGCGTCGAGCTGCGCTTCATCGGCCGGGCGCATACGGCCGGCGACATCGTCGCCTACGTGCCGGACGCCAACGTGGTGTTCTCCGGCGACATCGTCGAATACAAGTCCGCCTGCTACTGCGGCGACGCGCATTTCACCGATTGGCCGTGCACGCTTTCGCGCCTCGATCGCGTCAAGGCCGACGCCCTGGTGCCGGGCCGCGGCGACGCGCTGGTCGGCGTCGACACGGTGGCGGAAGGCATCGCGCTGACCCGCGATTTCCTGCGCGACACCTACGCGCCGGTGAAGCGCGGCGTGGCGCGCGGCGCCTCGCTCAAGGATTGCTTCGACGAGGCCACCGCCGCCATGCGCCCCCGGTACGGCAGCTGGCCCATCTTCGAGCACTGCCAGCCCTTCAACATCGCCCGCGCCTACGACGAGGCGCAGGGCATCGACACGCCGCGCATCTGGACGGCCGAGCGCGACCGCGCCATGTGGGCGTCCCTGCAGGGGTAGGCCGTCATCCCGTCTCCCGGAAGCCTCGTTCGGCGAGTGAGCCGGGACGAGGGCTATCCGGGACCTCGTGACGTCGGCCAAGGTCCCGGCTCTCGACGATTGCGCGCTACGCGCCGCAATCATCGAGGCCGGGATGACGGGTTGGAAGTCTTTACTGCCGCACGTAGCGGAAGGTGCGGCCGTCAAGCTCCCGGATCGGCGTATCGCGGTAGGTCGTGACCAGGAAACTGCCACTGCCGCTATCGAGCGCGAAGCGTTGGCCGACAAATCGCTTGCGGCCGAGATCGCCGGTATCGAACTCGAACACGTAGGCCTTGTCCGTGCCGGCCTGGGCCGACACATCGATGGTCTGCGAGGCCACGCCGTACATGCGCAGCCCGAGCAGCACATGCGTCGGTGCCTCTCTGCAATCGACCTTGAACCCGGCAGCCCCCGTCACGCCGACCCGCGAGGTCCGGCCGTCGCAGATCACGCTGACGTCGATGCCGCGCATGGCGCGACCGCCCTTGCTCTCGACGACGATGTCGAACCCGTCGCCCTCGCCTGGCTGCGTGCGCTTGAAGGCGAATGCCGCCCGCCGGTCGTAGGCCGGGCTGTCGAGCACCACCTGCCCGCCCTCGATCCGCCAGGTGCCCTCCGAGTCCTCGTCGTAGGCGCCATAGGCGAGGAAGTACTCGAACTTGCCGTCCCGGCTCAGCTCGATGCAGGAGCCGACCTCCATCACGCCGACCAGGCAATAGGTGCCGGCCACGTCGTTGACCTCCTGGGCCTGGGCGGATGCCGGCCATGCGCCGGCTAGCAGGGCGAGGAGGAGGGCTGCGGTCTTGCGATTCGTCTTGTGCATGAATCAAGTCTAATGCGGGACGCACATGGCAACAGCGCGGCAAGGTGCGCGATGGCGACTTGTCAACTAACGAAAAGTGCGTCCGACCGCGATGCTTGAGCACGGCTTCGAAAGCTTGCGGCTCCCTGGTCGGATCGATACCGCATGGATGTCCGCCAGATCACGTTCCAGCACACACGATCGGCCGACCAGGGACGGGCGTCGCCGGCGCATCATCCGGTGGTCATCGTCGGGGCAGGGCCGGTGGGCCTCGTTGCCGCGCTCGACCTCGCCAGCAAGGGCCACCGCAGCATCGTCCTCGACCGCAAGAGCAACCTGTCCGACGGCAGCCGGGCCATCTGCTGGGCCAAGCGCACCCTCGAGATCATGGACCGGCTCGGCGTTGGGCAGGCGCTGGTCGACCTCGGCATCACCTGGAAGACCGGCAAGGTGTTCTTCGACACGCGGCAGGTCTACGAGTTCGATCTGCTACCGGAAGACGGGCACCAGCGACCCGCCTTCATCAATCTGCAGCAGTATCACTTCGAGCACTTCTGCATCGAGGCTGCCCGCGAGAGCGGCCTGATCGACATCCGCTGGCTGGAGGAGGTGACCGGCATCGAGCAGACGGCCGACGGCGCCCTGCTCGACATCGGCACGCCCGCCGGCTCCTACCGCATCACGGCCGATTGGGTGATCGCCGCCGACGGCGCCCGCTCCACGCTGCGCCGGTTGCTGGGGCTCGGCTTCGAGGGCCGCGTGTTCCAGGACCAGTTCCTGATCTGCGACATCAAGATGCCCATGCAGCGGCCGGCCGAGCGCTGGTTCTGGTTCGACCCGCCCTTCAATCGCGGCCAGTCGGCCCTGCTGCACCGACAGGCCGACGATGTGTGGCGGCTCGACTTCCAGGTCGGCAACGACGCCGACCGCGAGGCGGAGATCAAGCCCGAGAACGCCGCCAAGCGCGTGCGGGCCATGCTCGGCGAGGACATCGAATTCAGCTTCGAGTGGATCAGCCTCTACCGGTTCCAGTCGCGGCGGCTGCAGAAATTCCGGCACGGCCGCGTCATCTTCGCCGGCGACGCGGCGCATCAGATGTCGCCGTTCGGCGCGCGCGGCGGCAACAGCGGCGTGCAGGATGCCGACAACCTCGCCTGGAAGCTCGACCTGGTGCTGCGCGGGCTGGCGCCCGAGCAGCCTGCTCGACAGCTACGAGAGCGAGCGCATGCAGGCCGCCGACGAGAACCTGGCCATCACCACGCGCTCGACCGATTTCATCTCGCCGAAGGGCGCCATGAGCCGCACCTTCCGCGACAGCGTGCTGGCGCTGGCCGAGACCGAGCCGTTCGCCCGACGCCTGGTCAACTCCGGGCGGCTGTCGGTCGCCACCTGCTATGCCGGCTCGCCGCTCAACGGTCCGGACGAGTTCGCGCCAGGCGAATGCCCGGCCGCCCGGCCCGGCGCCGCGGCGCTCGACGCCCCGCTCGGCGACGGCTGGTTGCTGGATCACCTGGATGGCGGCTTCCAGGCCATTCTGTTCAGCCGCGACGGCCTTGTCCCGCGTGCCTTCCAGGCGGCTCCAGGCAAGCCTTGCCAGCCACGATCGTCGGGCCAATTTCGCCATTGTTTCACGGGAAACAGCCTGTGCCCGCTACGGCGCCGAGCGCGATCCCGCGCTCTACCTGTTCCGCCCCGATCAGCACGTCGCGGCGCGCTGGCGGGGATATGTGCCGGGGTCGATCGAGGCGGCGCTCGACCGGGCCGTAGGCCAATCCTGATGTGAGGTTGCGAGGTGCGCCATGCATTTGAAGCGCGAACCGAACGTGGGTGATTTCGATGCGCTCTACGCCGCCGTCATCGAGGCGCACAGCGACCTGAGCGAATCGGAGAGCGCCGCCCTCAACGCGCGGCTGGTGCTGCTGCTCGCCAACCACATCGGCGACGAGGCCGTGCTGCGCGAGGCCATCACACGTGGCGCGCGAGTCGATCGAGAGCAAGTAGCGCTTCCACCCGTCATCCCGGAATCTGCGCAGCAGATATCCGGGACCCGGGATGCTTTGCAGGTGCGAGGTCCCGGCTCGGCGCGATGCGCCGGCCGGGATGACGGGTGAGTGCTGTCTTACGCCGCCGGTTTGCTCGCGACTGAAGCAGCCGTAGCCGTCTTCTCCTTGGCCATCGCCAGCGCCGCCACATAGTCCGGCTTGCCGGAGCCGAGCAGCGGCATCCGGTCGACCAGCAGCACCTCGGCCGGCACCACCAGCTCAGGCGCGCCCTTGCCGCGGGCGTAGCGCAGGAACTGCTCGCGCGTGACCTTGGCGTCGGTGGTCATCAGCACGATGCGCTCGCCCTTGCGCTGGTCGGGCAGGGCGACGGCGACCAGAATGAGCGTCGGCCAGATCTCGGACGCCAGCGCCTCGACCGCCGACAGCGACACCATCTCGCCGCCGATCTTGGCGAAGCGCTTGGCGCGCCCCTTGATGGTGATGAAGCCCTTCTCGTCGATCGTGACGATGTCGCCGGTGTCGTGCCAGCCGTCGGCCGGCGCCTCCAGCACGCCCGGGTTCTCGGTGCGCAGGTAGCCCAGCATCACGTTCGGCCCCTTCACGAACAGCCGGCCGCCCTCGCTGATGCCGGCCACCGGCTCGAGCCGCGCCTGCATCAGTGGCGACAGGCGGCCAACGGTGCCGGAGCGGTTGGCGATCGGCGTATTCATGGCCAGCACCGGCGCCGTCTCGGTGACGCCGTAGCCCTCCAGGATGCGCACGCCGAAGCGTCTCCATGTAGGTGTGCCGCGTGGCGTCCTTGACGGCCTCGGCGCCGGCCACGATCAGGCGGATGGTGCGCAGGTCATAGGGATGGGCGGAGCGCGCGTAGCCGCGCAGGAACGTATCGGTGCCGAACATGATGGTGGCGCCGGTGTCGTAGATCAGCTCCGGCACGATGCGGTAGTGCAGCGGCGAGGGGTAGAGATACACCGGGATGCCGCCGACCAGCGGCATCATCAGGCCGCCCGTCAGGCCGAAGGAGTGGAACACCGGCAGCACGTTGAACACCAGGTCCTCGCCGTTGGCATCGACGCGGGCCAGGCACTGCGCGGTGTTGGCCAGCACGTTGCGATGCGACAGCACCACGCCCTTGGGATTGCCCTCCGAGCCCGAGGTGAACAGGATCACGGCCGGATCGTCTGGCCGGCGCGCAACGCGCTGGCGTCCGCCGGCGATCAGGCCCGCGATTTTGTCGCCGAGGCTGATGCGCTCACGCAGGTCCTCCAGGTAGACGATGTGCACGCTTTCGGCGATCGCGCGCGACAAGCTCGGTGAGCCGCGCCTTCTCCACGAACGCGCGCGAGGTGAGGACGACGGAAATTTTTGCCGCTTTGCAGGCCGCGCGCACGCTGACGGCGCCGCTCGAGAAATTGATCATGGCCGGCACACGGCCGATCGACTGCAGCGCGAAGAACGTGACGGCGACGCCGACCGAGTTGGGCAGCATCACGCCGACCGCGGCGCCGGGCTGGCGCGAATCCCTGGAGCTTGCGGCCCAGCACCTGCGCGCCGAGGATCAGCTTGGCATAGCTGAGCTTGCTGCCGAGCGGATCGGCCACCGCCGGCTTGCCGGTGTCGCGCGTGCGCTTGGCATCCACCAGCGCCGCAAACAGCGTGCGGTCGCAGCGCGCCGTCTCCACCGCTGTGTCGATCATGATGTCCTGCAGGGCGAGGCCCGCGGCCTGCCGGCGCGTCTTGCCCTTCAGCGCCGGATCGACGTTGAGCTTGCGCGGCGGCAGGAACGTCACCCGCACCTTCGGGAACAGCGCCTTCTTGATCTGCGATGCGCGCAGGTAGCCGAACGGCGAGCGCTCCAGCCCTTCGATGCGCACCGGCACCACCCAGGCATCGGCCCGGTCGGCGATCATGGCCGCGCCGTCATAGGCCTTCATCAGGCTGCCGGTGACGGTGATGCGGCCCTCCGGGAAGATGACGATCGTCTCGCCGGCCTTCACGGCATTGACCAGCGTGCGCGCCGCCAGCGGCTTGGTCGGCTCCAGCAGGTGCGCGCGGATCACGCGCAGGAACGGCTTGACCCACCAGTTCTCGGCGATCTGCCGGTTGACGGCGAAGGCTGCCTCTTTGGGCAGCACGGAATGCAGCAGCGGCCCGTCGAGCAGGCTCATGTGGTTGGGGGCGATGACGACGCGCTGGTCGGGTCCGGGAATGTTCTCGAGGCCCGTCACCTCCAGCCTAAAAAAAAAGCGGAACACCTCCCGTCCCATGTCGCGCATCAGGCCGGAGCCCCAGGCGCGCGTCACGACCAGCACCGCGCCGAAGCTCAGCACGCCGAGCACGGCAAACAGCACGCCGAGGCCGACACCCGCGGCCTGCAGCCCCGCCACGACGGCGCCGGCGCCGACCATGTAGGCGGCATTCATGACGTTGACGGCGGCGATCACGCGGGCGCGCCGCTCCGGCGGCGCCCAGGCCTGCACGGCGGCGAACGACGGCACGATGTAGAGGCCGCCCGAGACCGCCAGTCCGAACAGCGACAGGAGCAGCGCAATGCCGCCGGGCGAGGTCAGCACGCCGAGCGCGCCGATCGGCTGGCTGCCGGGCGTCGCACCAACCGCGACCCAGGCGACCGCCAGCGAGAACACGCCGATCAGGATGGCGCCCAGCGGCACCAGGGCGAGGTTCGGCTTGCCGTGACTGGCTCCGGCGGCCAGCGCCGGAGCCCAGCGCAATGCCGATCGTGAAGGTGGCCAGGCACAGCGTCACGACGCTCTCGTTGCCGCCGATGCTGTCCTTGACCAGGGCCGGCAGCAGCGACAGCGCCACGAAGCCGACCAGCCAGAACCACGACACGATGTGCGCGCCGCCCCACAGTCGCGGATCGCCCTGCCGCAGCTCGCGCAGCAGCTCGACCGTCGACGTCCAGGGATTGCGGGTGATGGCGAGGTCAGGCGCCGCTGCACCATCTTTGGGTATCAGTCGCGCGAACAGCCACGACGAGACGGCCAGCATGCCGATCACCAGCACGACGATGCTGGCGCTCTGCGCCTCGGCCACCGCAATGCCGCCGGCAATGGTGCCGATCAGGATGGCGAGGAAGGTCGCGCCTTCCACCAGCGCGTTGCCGGCGGACAGCTCGGCGGTGTCGAGCTTCTCGGGCAGCATGCCGTATTTGAGCGGGCCGAACAGCGAGGCCAGGATGCCGAACAGCCCGAGCGTCAGCATCAGGATCGGCACCGAATGCAGGAAGAAGCCAACCGCGGCCAACCCCGCAACCGGGATCTCCATCAGCTTGACCCGCTCGGCCACGTAGGCCTTGTCGAAGCGGTCGGCCAGCTCGCCGCCGAGCGCCGAGAAAATGAAGAACGGCGCGATGAAGATGATGCCGGATAGCGTGATCAGCACCCCGGCGTTGCCGCCCGCCGCCTGTCCCGACCCGGCGATGCCGAACAGGATCAGCATGGCTAGTGCGTTTTTCAGGAAGTTGTCGTTGAGAGCGGAGCAGAACTGGCACCAGAACAGCGGCGCAAACCGCCGCGTCGTCATCAAGCTCTTGAACATGTCATCCCCAATCAGCCCCCAATCGGCCTTGGCCGACCCATCTCGGCCAGGCAAAGGCCGCCTATTACAGTACCTCGCATCCTCTTTCAGAAAGATGGCTGGATAGAGGAACGTCGTTCAATTGAGTGAAACTGCCTTCATCGAAGGGCCGCTCGCGAATGGCAATCGACCGCGAAATGTCTTGAATCGGCGGGTGAGCCGGCGCAGATAGCGACCAGGGCGCGAGAGGCGGGCCGAACGCATGCAACCCGAAGTTGCCAGCCACACCAGCATCCACGTCAACGGCGAGGCGGCCGAGACGAGGGCCACATCGCTCGCCGGCCTGGTCGCGGAACTGGGCTATGCCGAGACCGCGGTCGCCACCGCCCTCAACGGCGAGTTCGTGGCGAGGCATGCGCGTGCCGCCACCCAGCTCTCGGCTGGCGACCATGTCGAGATCGTAGCGCCGCGCCAGGGCGGCTGATACCAACGGCGGACCATGAACGCGATCGAACCCATCTCGCCGGCCGCCGCGACGCTGAAGCTCTATGGCGTCGAGGTCGGCGTCGCGCCTGCTGCTCGGCACTGCCGGATACCCTTCGCCGCAGGTGATGGCGAACGCGGTGCAGGCCTCGCGCGCCGGCATCGTCACCGTCTCCGTTCGTCGCGAGGCGGCGCGAGCCGGCACGGGCCAGCGCTTCTTCGAGCTGATCAAGTCGCTCGGCGTACGCGTGATGCCGAACACCGCCGGCTGCCGCACGCCGCGCGAGGCGATCACCACCGCGCAGATGGCGCGCGAGCTGTTCGGCACCGACTGGATCAAGCTCGAGGTGATCGGCAACGACGACACGCTGCAGCCCGACCTGTTCGGCCTGGTCGAGGCGGCCACGGCGCTGAGCAAGGACGGCTTCAAGGTGTTCCCCTACACCACCGAGGACCTGGTGGCCGCCGAGCGCCTGCTGGCCGCCGGCTGCGAAGTCTTGATGCCGTGGGGTGCGCCGATCGGCACCGGCCGCGGCCTTGCCAACCGCTACGCGCTGCGCTCGCTGCGCAAGTATTTCGCCGGCGTGCCGCTCATCATCGACGCCGGCATCGGCGCGCCCTCGCATGCCGCCGAAGCCATGGAGCTCGGCTTCGATGCCGTGCTGCTGAACACGGCGGTTGCGTCTGCCGCCGATCCGCCGCGCATGGCTCGCGCGTTCGCCGCCGCCATCGATGCCGGCCGCACCGCCTACGAGGCCGGCCTGATGGAGATGCGCGACATGGCGGCGCCGTCCACGCCGGTCGCCGGCACGCCGTTCTTCGATCTCGACAAGTCGTGACGCCATGGCGCAGAGCCGGCGGGCTCGACCTGTTCTATCCGATCGTCCCTGACCTCGCCTGGCTCAAGCGGCTGGTTCCCCTCGGCGTCCGCACCATCCAGCTGCGCCTCAAGGATGCCCCGCCCGAGCGCGTTCGCCAGGAAATCGCCGACAGCCTCGAGCTGTGCCGGCGCCACGGCTGCCAGCTGATCGTCAACGACTACTGGCGCGAGGCGCTCGAGCTGGGCGCCGACTACATCCATCTGGGCCAGGAGGATCTGGCCGCCGCCGATCTCGCCGCCATCCAGGCCAAGGCGCGTCCGGCTCGGCATCAGCACGCACAGCCCCGAGGAACTGGACATCGCGCTCGCCGCCAAGCCCGCCTACGTCGCGCTGGGCCCGATCTACGAGACGCGCCTCAAGGCCATGCAGTGGGCGCCGCAGGGTCTCGCCCGCATCACCGACTGGAAGGCGCGCATCGGCAACCTGCCGCTGGTGGCGATCGGCGGCATCACGCCGGAGCGCGCCGACGGCGTCGTCGCAGCCGGCGCCGACAGCATCGCCGTGATTACCGATTTCTTCACCCACCCCGACCCCGAGGCGCGCGTGCGCCAGTGGCTGGCCTGGGCCGACACCTGCAGGGCACACCGCCAAGCCAACACGTAACGTCACCAGGTCAGGTGGCGTCGCCTCGATCTTTGTGCTTCAGTGCATCGTATCCCCTTGCAACAGCTGAAGCTTCACCTTGATCTCGCAACCGCTTTCCGACGCCCTGCAGTGCGAGCTCAGGGCCGCGAGCCCCGACCTCGTGGGCAACAACGATCTGTTGCGCGCGGTGCTCTCCGGCAGCGGCGATTGCATCAAGATTCTCGATCTGGAAGGCCGCCTCCAGTTCATGAGTGAAGGCGGCAAGCGGGTGATGGAGGTGGACGACTTCGCCCCGTTGAAGGGTTGCCTGTGGCCCACGTTCTGGGTGGGCGAAGGCAACGTCCAGGCGGCCGCGGCGTTGGAAGCCGCGCGCGCCGGGCAAACCGCGCGCTTTCGTGGCCCGGCCAATACCGCCAAGGGCAGTCCGCGCTATTGGGACGTGCAGGTGTCGCCGATCTTCGGCACGGACGGCCAACCAACCCATCTCCTCTCGATATCGAAGGACATCACCGAGGAGTGGGAGGTCACGCAACGCGAACGGTTTCTCACCGAAGAGCTGGAGCATCGCGCCAAGAATACCTTCGCGATGGTCATCTCGATTGCCAACCAGACGTTTCGCGGCGACGCTCACGCCTCCCCGCTGCAGGCCTACAACGCGCGCATCATGGCCCTCGCCAAGGCTCACGACATGGCGAAGGGCTCGAGGTTGGGCAATCTGCGCATCCGCAGCGTGGTCGACACGGCCATCGCCTCCCATCACGCCAAAGGCAGATTCAATGTGTCCGGCCCGGAGTTGAATGTGGCTCCGAGACAGGCGTTGTCGCTCGCACTCGCGCTGAACGAGCTCGTCACCAATGCCGCCAAGTACGGCGCGCTTTCGGCCAGGGACGGCAAGGTCGTCATTGCCTGGTCCGTCTCGGAAGATGAAGAGCCAACATTTGTGTTTCGCTGGCAGGAGCAGGGCGGTCCTCCGGTTACAACGCCGGTCCGCGAAGGCTTCGGCACCCGTCTGATCAAGGATTTCACGGCAAGCGACTTCCAGGGCGTCGTCAGCCTGTCCTACGAGCCCGACGGCCTGGTCTGCGAATTGAGAACGCCGCTGCACAATCTGCCAGCCTGAGCGCGGTATTGGCCCGGCGAACGCTCCGTTAATCTCGCCTCTCTATCTTTTCCGCAGATTTTCCGGACCGCGCGGTTCGGGACGCAAGCTGGAGCAGGCGGGTGAATAGCGTTCTGCGCATCCAGGAGGAGCTGGAGCAGGCCTTCCGGCGCGCCGCCGCCGGGGCCGCGCAGTCGATTGCCGTGCTGCTGCCGTGCCACAACGAGGAAGCCACCGTCGCCCAGGTGATCGAGGACTTCCGCCGCGCGCTGCCGTCCGCCGACATCTACGTCTACGACAACAATTCCACCGATCGCACCGCCGAGGTCGCCAAGGCCGCGGGTGCGGTCGTGCGTTTCGAGCCCTACCAGGGCAAGGGCAACGTGGTGCGGCGCATGTTCGCCGACATCGACGCCGACATCTACGTGCTGGCCGACGGCGACCTGACCTACGACGCGAGCGCCGCGGGCCGCCTCGTCGATGCGCTGGTCGAGCGCAATGCCGACATGGTGGTGGGCGTGCGCGTCAGCACCGCCGAGGCCGCCTATCGACCCGGCCATCGCGCCGGCAACCGCTTCTTCAACCAGCTGGTGGCGCACCTGTTCGGCCACGGCTTCACCGACATCCTGTCGGGCTACCGCGTCATGTCGCGCCGCTTCGCCAAGTCGTTCCCCGCCGCCTCGTCCGGCTTCGAGATCGAGACCGAGCTGTCGGTGCACGCGCTCGACCTCAAGCTCGTCACCGTCGAGATTCCGCTCGTCTACGGCGAGCGGCCCGACAACTCCAAGAGCAAGCTGCGCACCTATCGCGACGGCCTGCGCATCCTCGCCAAGATCATCATGATGCACCGCGCGCTGAGGCCGCTGCAGTTCTACGGCATCATCGCGCTCGGGCTCATAGTGCTGTCGGTACTGCTCGGCATGCCCGTGCTGATCGAATATGCCCATACCGGCCTCGTGCCGCGCATGCCGACCGCCCTGCTGGCCGCGGCCATCATGCAGCTCGGCTTCCTCAGCCTGGCGTGCGGCATCATCACGGACGCCATCAGCGCCAACCGGCGCGAGCTGAAGCGCATGCAGTACCTGCAGCTGTCGGCCCCGGCGCCATTGCCTCTGCCGCAACCATCCGACGAGCCCGGAGAGACGAGTGAAAACCGCCGGGCTGGTTGACGAGAGATACTATCAGGCCGCCGCCCCCCGCTCGCTCGGCGAGCGCATCACCGTGCTGGCGCGCGACCGCATCTACGACGACTTCATCGCCATCTGCCAGCCGCATCGCAACGACACCATCCTGGATGTCGGCGTGTCCGACGTCGTCAACGACGCCGCCAACATGATGCAGCGCAAGTACCCGTTTCCGGAGCAGATCACCGCTGTCGGGCTCGGCTCCGGCGAGGACTTCCGCGCCGCCTATCCGCTCACGCAATACATGCAGATCGCCGCCAACCAGCGCCTGCCGTTCGCCGATCGGCAATTCGACATCGCCACCTCCAACGCCGTGCTCGAGCACGTCGGCAGCCCCGAGCATCAGGAACTGTTCGTGCACGAGCTGATCCGCGTCGCGCGCAAGGTGTTCATCAGCGTGCCCAACCGCTACTTCCCGGTCGAGCACCACACCGCCATCCCGTTCCTGCACTACTCCGATGCGGCCTTCCACTTGGCCTGCCGGGCGCTCGGCAAACAGGAATGGGCCGAGGCCGAGAACCTCATCCTGATGTCGCGCGACAGCCTGGCGAGGCTGGTGCCCGCCAACCTCAAAGCCGAGACGGCCTACACGGGCCTGCATCTCGGCCCCTGCAGCTCCAACCTCTACCTGTTCGTCGATCAATCGGCCGGCGCATGAAGCTTTGCGCAGCGTAGCCTCCCGGGATCTGCCAATGCGTTCCGACAAGTCTCGCGACCATCTCCTTCTGCTGGTCGCTTCCCTCGCCGTGATGCTGCCGGTGCTGCGCTTCTATTGGCCGGCCGGCGGCGGCCTCGATGTGGTCGGCTATCCGCTGGGCCGCGACTTCATCAATGTCTGGTCGGGCCCGCAGGTCGCCTTCGGCGACAAGGTGTCCGCACTGTTCGAGCTGCGCGGCTATCACGACGCGATCGGCCGCCTGTTCGGCACGCCGTTGCCGTTCCACAACTGGGGCTACCCGCTGTTCACGCTGCCGGCCTTCTGGCCGCTGGCGCAGCTGCCCTACGTCTGGGCGCTGGCCGATCTGGACAGTCGGCCTGTTCGCCATCTTCGCCGCCATCGTGCTGGCCGAGATCGAGCCGGCCCGGCGCCTGCAGGCGCTGCTGCTGCTGGCGCTGACGCCCGCCTGCCTGATCAACACCATCGGCGGCCAGAACGGCTTCCTCAGCGCGGCGCTGTTCCTCGGCGGCGTGCTCAACATCGATCGGCGACCGATCCTGTCCGGCGTGCTGATCGGCCTGCTCACGTTCAAGCCGCACCTCGGCATCGTGCTGCCGTTCGCGCTGGTGGCGCTGGGGGCCTGGCGCGTCATCGCCAGCGCCGCCGTCACGGCGCTCGCCCTGTTCGCCATCTCCACCGCCATGTTCGGACTGGACGCCTGGCGCGACTACGTCGCCGTGGTCGGCCCCTACCAGACCGAGTTGCTGCGCCAGTTCGAGGGCTTCTACACCACCATGATGGTGTCGGTGCTGGCCAGCGCCCGCCAGCTCGGCCTGTCATATTCCATCGCACTCGGCATCCAGGTGATCGTCTCGTTGGGCGTGATCGCGCTGGCCTGCTGGGCCGTGCGGCGCATCGCCGATCCCTGCGCGCGCGCCTTCCTGCTGGTGACGGCCACGCTGCTTGCGACCCCCTATGCCTTCAACTATGACATGACCGCGCTCGGGGCGGCGCTGGTGTGGGTCTTCGTCGGCCGCCTGCCGCATCGCCCCGAGGCCGGACCTGCCTACATCCTGGCCTGGCTGGCTCCCCCGGTCACCATGATGCTGGCGCTGTACGGCAGCCCTCTTGCACCCCTGATCACGCTGTTCGTGCTGTCGTCGATGTTCGCGGTGGCCGTACTGGACGTGGTGTCGCGGGAGCCCCGCCGGCTGGCCGCCGCGTAGATCCGACCTTCCGATGAAATGTGACAAGACGCCTGTACTGGACTTTGGGCGCAAGCAAATCCAGTGTAGCAACGTGTTACCTACAATGTTGTGCAGGCGTGCGGGATAAGATGGCTTATCGGTTCAAATTGCAGGAGCCGCTGGCGCAGGAGGTGCGTCGTGTTGCGCTTGAGCAGATCGACCTCGCCGAGGAGAAGCTCACCAGCCAGGACGACATCCCGGACGCCATCCACAACGCGCGCCGCAGCCTGAAGCGGCTGCGCGCCCTGATCCGCCTCCTGCGTCCGGCGATTGGCGATGCCGCCTATCGGCGCGAGAGCGAGCGCGTGGCTGGCACGGCCCGGCTGCTGTCCGGCGCCCGCGATGTGCATGTCATGCGCCTGACCGCCACCAAGCTGGAGAGCCGTTTCGGCCCATTGCCGGGCGGCGCGGGCAAACGCCTCAACGCGCTGCTGGCCGCAGAGGCCGCCGCCATCCCCTCCGACGCCGGCAAGGATGGTCGGGCGCAGGCGTTGAAGCGCCTCAAGCAGATGCGCAAGTTCCTCACCGGCCACGCGCTCGATGACCTTGCATTTCCAGCCCTCGCCGAGGGCCTGGAGCGCTGCTACCGCAAGGGCCGCCGGGGTTTCCGCGATGCCTTCCGCAAACCCAACGATGAGTCCTTCCACGCCTGGCGCAAGTCCGTGCAGCGGCACTGGCGGCACATGCAGCTGATCTCGCGTGCCTGGCCCGAGGCCTTGTCGGCCCGGGCCGACGAAGCCAAGGAGCTGTCGCGCCTGCTGGGCGAGGATCATGACCTCGCCATCCTGCTCGCCAAGGTCACCGAGGCCGCCACCGACAGCCTGACCCGCGAGGACATAGACGCCATCGCCGCCCTGTGCCGGTCCTGCCAGGCCGAAATCAGGGCGCTGGCCGAGCCGCGCGGCGCCCGCCTGTTCGCCGAGCCCGCCGAGGAGCTGCGACGCCGCATCGAGGCCTATTGGTCCTCGGCCGGCCGCCTCGCCGAGTGCAGCCCCCCCGAGGAGCGCCCTGCGCCCCGCCGCAAGCCCTCGACCGCCGCACGCACACGTCGCCGCAAGGCTCCGGCCGCCTAGTGTGATGATCGAGAAGTTCGCTCGGGACGCAAGCAGCAAGGTTTGCCGAACTTCGCAATCGGGACACTAGAACGCCACCCGCCTTGCCTGCCACCATGCGCCACGGCATAAAGGCCCGAATCGAGCGGGACGTGCTTGCCTACGGCTGAGCGCGAAATGGCTTGCGGGCCAAGGCCGTAGCGGCCGGCGGGCATGACACTTGTGTGACACGATCGCGACCGCAGCATAGTCGGCTTCGAGCGAGCAGGGCACGCCAACGGCTGCGGAGAGACGTGACGATGCATGTTGCGATGATTGGCGCGGGTTACGTGGGCCTCGTGACCGGCGCATGCCTTGCCGAGTTCGGCCATGTCGTGACCTGCATCGACAATGACCCCAGCAAGGTCGCGGCACTGAAGCGCGGCGAGATGCCGATCTTCGAGCCGGGCCTCGCCGAGCTGGTGGCCGGCAACACGGCCGCACAGCGGCTGTCCTTCACCACCGAGCTCGCCGCCGCAGCCAAGGCGGCCGACGTCATCTTCATCGCCGTCGGCACGCCCTCGCGCGCCCGCCGACGGCCTCGCCGACCTCACCTACGTCTACCAGGCGGCCCGCGAGATCGCCGCCCACCTCGACGGCTACAAGCTGATCGTCACCAAGTCGACGGTGCCGGTCGGCACCGGCGACGAGATCGCCCGCATCGTCAAGGAGCTGCGGCCCGAGGCCGACTTCGCGGTCGTCTCGAACCCCGAGTTCCTGCGCGAGGGCGCCGCCATCGACGACTTCATGCGCCCCGACCGCGTCGTGATCGGCACCGAGGACCCCCGCGCCCAGGACATGATGCGCGAGCTGTACCGGCCGCTGATCGCCAACAACACGCCGATGGTATTCACGGAGCGGCGCGGCGCCGAGCTGATCAAGTATGCCGCCAACGCCTTCCTCGCCACCAAGATCACCTTCATCAACGAGATCGCCGACCTGTGCGAGCAGGCCGGCGCCAACGTGCAGGAGGTGGCGCAGGGCATCGGCCTCGACAACCGCATCGGCCCCAAGTTCCTCAACGCCGGCCCCGGCTACGGCGGCTCGTGCTTCCCCAAGGACCTGCTGGCGCTGCTGCGCACCGGCCTCGACTTCGGCGTGCCGATCCGCTCCATCGAGACCATCATCTCCATCAACGAGCAGAGGAAGCGCGCCATGGCCCGCAAGGTCATCGCGCTGTGCGGCGGCAACGTGCGCGGCGGCCACCATCGCGGTGCTGGGCCTCACCTTCAAGCCGGACACCGACGACATGCGCGAGGCGCCCTCGGTCTCCATCATCACGGCCCTGCAGGATTCGGGCGCCAGGATCCGCGCCTTCGATCCCGAAGGCATGAAGCACGCGCGCGCCATCCTCGGCGACGTCGAGTACGCCAGCGACGCCTATTCCTGCATGGAAGGTGCCGACGCGCTGGTCATCATCACCGAGTGGGACGTCTTCCGGAAGCTCGATCTGCAGCGCGTCAAGTCGCTGCTGCGCAAGCCTGTCGTCGCCGACCTGCGCAACATCTACCGCCCCGAGGAGATGGCCCGCCTCGGGTTCACTTACGTCAGCGTCGGCCGGCCCAAGGTCGATGCCGCGGACTAAGCGCATGCCGGTCGATCTGCGCAATATCCATCAGCCCGGGGACCTGGCCCAGCTGGGCTTAACCGACGTCGGCAACGGCGCCTCGCAATCGGGATCATTGCGCGGTAGTGTCCGAGCTTGGGATTTACGCCGCTTTAGTTGCGAACCACGCCGCCTGGCGCTGCCGGGCACGCCAACGGGTTTGCTTTCGGCGAGAGGGAGTGCATGGCCTCGGTCGACGATGAGTTTGGGGCGGAGGCCGAGAACGCAGAGCTGCGTCGGCTGCTCGCGAAGGCTGGCGTCGACGCGGCCGCACAGGAGGTTGCTCGCAAACTGCAGCGCGTGCTTCTGGAAGAGCTGCATCACCGGGTGAAGAACATCCTGGCCACCGTTCAGGCGATCACGTCATTGAGCCTGGGGGCGGCGCACAGCCTCGCCGAAGGCCAGAAGGCCATCCAGAGCCGCCTGCACGCACTGGGCCGCGTGCACGATCTGCTGCTGCAGACGAACTGGTCCAGGGCCAAGCTCCAGTCGGTCGTGGCGGCAGCCATCGAGCCCTTCGATGCGTCGGAGCCGCGCCGGTTCCAGCTGCGCGTACCCGCCGTCGATGTCGCGCCGAGTGCGGTCCTCCCGCTCGGCCTGGTGCTCAACGAGCTGTGCACCAACGCCGTCAAGTACGGTGCCCTCTCAAGCGAAGGCGGCCGGGTAGACATCGATGCATCGATCCAGGACGGGGACGAGCGTGTACTGCTGATGAAGTGGGCGGAACGAGACGGCCCGCCCGTGGTGAAGCCGCAAAGTCGCGGCTTCGGCTCGGCGCTGATCGAGCATGCCTTCGTGGCCCAGCTGGAAGGCAAGGCTCGCTTGGACTTCGATCCTGCGGGCGTGCAGTATCAGCTGGAAGTTCCGCTGGCGGCCTTGCAGCGGCCGACCTCCGACTGAGAGACACGTGCCAATCCCATCATCCAGTGACGCCCATCGCCCCGCCGGGCATCCACCGGTGCAGCACGGCCGCATCGGCGTGCTGCTGCTCAACCTCGGCACGCCCGACGCCACCGACTACTGGTCGATGCGCCGCTATCTCAAGGAGTTCCTCTCCGACCGGCGCGTCATCGAGGTGCCGCGCTGGAAGTGGTGGCCGATCCTGAACGGCATCATCCTGACCGTCCGTCCCGGCCGCAAGGGCAAGGACTACGCCAAGATCTGGAACAACGAGCGCAACGAAGGCCCGCTCAAGACCATCACGCGCTCGCAGGCCGAGCAGCTCGCGCGCCTGCTCGGCGACGAGCGCATCGTCGTCGACTGGGCCATGCGCTATGCCAACCCGACCACCGCCGAGCGCCTCGCCTGGCTGCAGGCGCAGGGCTGCGACCGCATCCTGCTGGTGCCGCTCTATCCGCAGTACGCCGCCGCCACCACGGCGACGGCCTGCGACCAGGCCTTCCGCGCACTGATGCAGATGCGCTGGCAGCCGGCCGTCCGGGTGGCGCCGGCCTACTACGAGGACCCGGCCTACATCGAGGCGATCGCCGGCTCGGTCCGCAACCACCTCGCCACGCTCGACTTCGAGCCCGACACGATCATCGCCTCCTTCCACGGCATGCCGCAGGCGTACCTGGAAGCCGGCGATCCCTACCATTGCCAATGCCAGAAGACCTCGCGGCTGGTGCGCGAGACGCTCGGCTTGCCGAGCGAGCGCTGGCTTACGACCTTCCAGTCGCTGTTCGGCAGCGATCCCTGGCTGCAGCCCTACACCATCGATACGGTGGAGCAGCTGGCCAAGTCCGGCACCAAGCGCCTGCTGGTGGTGGCCCCCGGCTTCTCCGCCGATTGCCTCGAGACGCTCGAGGAACTCGACATGGAAAATCGCCACGCCTTCCTGTCGAACGGCGGCGAGCGCTTCGCCTACGTCCCCTGCCTCAACGACAGCGACGCCGGCGTCGGCGTCATCGCGGCCGTGGTGCGGCGTGAGCTGATGGGTTGGATATCGTAGGGTGCATTAGGCGTAGCCGTAATGCACCGCTGCATGGTTGCATCGGCGGATTACGGCTACCGCCTAATCCGCGCTACACTGGCTAAACCTCTGATTAAGCAAGAATTCGCACTCCTGCCCTAAAACGGTCGGGCGAGCATCGCCATATCAAGCGTTGTCGCTGCAGTTCACAACGGGTGCACCCATGAACATTTTTGGCGGCTTTGAGATCTTCGGTCTGCTGCTGATCGTATTGGCCGCAGCTGCGCTGTGGTCCACGGTCAAGATGATCCCGCAAGGCTACAACTACACGGTTGAGAGCTTCGGCCGCTACACGCGCACGCTCTCGCCCGGCCTGCACATTCTGATCCCGGTGATGGAGCGCATCGGCGCCAAGATGAACATGAAGGAGCAGGTGATCGACATCCCCTCGCAGGACATCATCACCCGCGACAACGCCATGGTCACCGTCGACGGCGTCAACTTCTACCAGGTGCTGAACGCCGCCAAGGCCGCCTACGAGATCGACCGGCTGGAGGCGGCCATCGTCAACCTGACCATGACCAACATCCGCACCGTGATGGGCTCGATGGACCTCGACGAGCTGCTGTCCAACCGCGACACCATCAACACCCGGCTGTTGCAGGTGGTGGATGCGGCGACCGAATCCTGGGGCGTCAAGGTGACCCGCATCGAGATCAAGGACATCGCCCCGCCGCGCGACCTGGTCGACAGCATGGCCCGGCAGATGAAGGCCGAGCGCGAGAAGCGCGCCCAGATCCTGGAGGCCGAGGGCTCGCGGGCGTCCGCGATCCTGAAGGCCGAAGGCGAGAAGCAGGCTGTGGTGCTGACCGCCGAAGGCCGCAAGGAAGCCGCCTTCCGCGACGCCGAGGCGCGCGAGCGCTTCGCCCAGGCGGAGGCCAAGGCCACCGAGATGGTGAGCGAGGCGATTGCCAAGGGCAACGTGCAGGCCATCAACTACTTCGTCGCCAACAACTACGTGAAGGCCCTGGAGGCCATCGCCAAGTCGCCCAACCAGAAGATCCTGATGATGCCGCTCGACGCCTCGTCGGTGATCGGCTCGCTGGCCGGCCTCGCCGAGATCACCAGCGAGGCGTTCGGCCGCAACGGCGCCGGCGGCGAGCCGGCTCCGAGGCCGAGCGGCAGCCGCCAGCTGCCGCGCCAGGGCAGCGTGCCGACCGCCTGATCAGACCTGCTGTCTCAGTGTTGGGGAGCTGATTTCCATGCAATCCATGTTTCCGATGCTGTCCAGTCTCGGCCACTGGAACTGGTTCATCCTGGCCGTGCTGCTGTTCATCCTGGAGACCGTCGTTCCCGGCGTGCACTTCCTGTGGTTCGGCCTCGCCGCCGTCGTGGTGGGCGTCCTCACCGTGGCAACGGGCATCGGCTGGCCGTGGCAGTTGATCGCCTTCGGCGTCATCTCGGTGCTGACCGTGTTCTGGGTGCGCCGCTTCTATCGCGCGGAAGCGGCACAAAGCGACCTGCCCGACCTCAACATACGCGCCAACCAGTACATCGGCCGCTCGCTGATCGTCGAGCAGGCGATCCAGAACGGCCGCGGCAAGGTGCGCGTCGGCGACACCCTGTGGACCGCCGAGGGACCCGACTCTCCGGCCGGCGCCCGCGTCACCGTCAAGGAAGCCAAGGGCAACGTCCTGGTGGTGGAGCGTGCTGCCGCGTAACGATGGCCCGAGCGCAGATCGCCTGGCTCATCGCGCTGATCAGCCTGGCCCTGCCCTGGGTCGGCATCGGCGCCGGCCTCGTCGGCGCCTGGCACATCACGCAGGGCGACCGATCCGGCTGGTGGCTGGTCGGCGCCGGTGCGGCCATGCTGGTCGCCGACGTCCTGATCGACTTCGTCTGGGCGCACCCTTCGGTCACCAAGAGCGACCAGCCCGACCTCAACCGCCGCGCCGAGCAGCTGGTCGGCCGCGTGCTGCTGCTCGAGGAGGCCATCGAAGGCGGCCGCGGCAAGGTGCGCGTCGGCGACACCCTGTGGCTCGCCGAGGGCGCCGACCTCGCCGCCGGCACCCGCGTCAAGGTCACCGGCGTCCGCCGCGACGCCCTGCTGGTCGAGGCGGTTTAGCTTCGATTCCGCAACATGTGGTATCTGCTGCTTCCGCAACGCTTGCCAGGGAGCTTAGGGTCGCAATCAGATCCACGCCAGGATCCGCGTTGGGTCCGCCTGCATGACCGCGAGTGGACTTGCCCATGCTTGCGGGCAGCGGCATGGCGGTTTGTTGTGACTTGGCTATCGGCATAGCCGGATTTCTGGCAAGGCAGTGAAGAGAAGACGGCCTAATTCGGAGGTGCGAGGCTGCCAGCCATATCCTCACCGAGGACCTGCATCCTCGAAGGTGAGAATTTCTTCGTCCGCTGCGTCCTGCAGTTGCCCGTCGCGGGAACTTCAGACGACTCATTTCGCGCTTCGGCGTTTGGGCGACTGTGTATCGCGGGTCAATTTCGATCTCTACGTCGACCACGTTCTGACAGTGGCGCATCAGGGACAAGTGCTAGTTGGCCGCTGGTTTGGCTGCGCTCTCCAATCGTTTGACAGGGCTATCCGGATACGATCAATCTCAAGTGCCGCGTGCAGCCGAGAGGAGGGCGGGAGCGTCCATACATCGAACTTGAAGCCCACCGACCAGCCTTCTTGCGACTTGATGCAGCGCATCAGGAATTGCATTCGATCGCATCTTAGAATTATACGCTCTAAGCGGACACGACCTAGAGCGCGAAGAGCGCGCTGTCGAATTGACCCGCAGGCTCAAACTGCAGTGCCAGCGGTCGGCCTTAAGCCACTCCCGCGCGCAGCAGATCGTGCACGTGCACGATGCCGACCGGCTTGCCCTTCTCGACCACGAACAGCGCCGTGATGCGCGAGGTGTTGAGCACCTCCAGCGCCGCCGAAGCCAGCATGTCGGGCGCCACCACCTTCGGCTTGCGGGTCATGATGTCGCCGGTGCGCGCGCCGAGCAGGCCGGCGCCCATGTGGCGGCGCAGGTCGCCGTCGGTGATGACGCCGACCAGCCTGCCCTTGCCATCGACCACGCCGAGGCAGCCGAGCGACTTCTGCGTCATGGTGACGAGCGCCGCGCTCATCGCCACGTCCTCGCCGGCCAGCGGCAGGCGGTCGCCGGCGTGCATGACATCGGCGACGAACCTGAGCCGCGCGCCCAGCGAGCCGCCGGGGTGGATCACCTTGAAGTCGTGCGCGGTGAAGCCTTTGCTCTCCAGCAGCGCAATCGCCAGGCAGTCGCCGATGGCGAGCTGCATGGTGGTGGAGGTGGTCGGCGCCAGGCCGTGCGGGCAGGCCTCCTTCACGTGCGGCAGCTCCAGCACCACATCGGCCTGCTTGCCGAGCGCCGACTGCGCGCGCGAGGTGATCGCCACCAGCGGCACCTTGAAGCGGCGCGAGTAGGTGACGATGTTGCCGATCTCCACGCTCTCGCCCGACCAGGAGATGGCGACGATCGCGTCGTCCTTGGCGATCATGCCGAGATCGCCGTGGCTCGCCTCGCTCGGATGCACGAAGAACGCCGGCGTGCCGGTCGAGGCGAAGGTGGCCGCGAGCTTCTGGCCGATATGACCGCTCTTGCCGATGCCGGTCACGATCACGCGGCCTTTGGCGCCGGACAGCAATTCGACCGCCTCGCCGAACGCCTGGCCGAGCTGCTGGGCCAGCGCCGCCCGCAGCGCGATCAGGCCCTCGCTTTCCAGCTCCAGGGTGCGCGCCGCCGACTGCACGGCGATCGCCCCATCGCGGGGCACGGCGCGCAGCTTTCCCTTCGCCACTGCTTTTTGCATGTCGCCTCGAACTGGCCTGAAACGGCAGTCTAGTCCTGCGGACGCGATAGGCAACCCCGACGGACCACGGATGGTGGACCCAGACGTGCTTGCCCTTGGCCGGCGGCAGCCCCCGCTAATCGGCCTTGTCGCGGCCGGCTCGCTCGCGCGGCTCGGCCATGATGGCGATACCGCCGTTGGGATACTCGAACAGGCGCAGGTCGTCACGGATTTCCGTCATCTGCCGCAGCAATTCTTGATAGGCACCGCGACTGCGGAAGCGCCCCGAGGTGACGTCGGGCATCAGCCGGGTGAGATGCCGCACAACGGTGTCCTTGCCGAGCGGCAGGCCTGGGGTCTCGTGCGCCAGCGCCGCCACGTGGTCTGCGGCCACGCGAATCCAGCGTCGCTCGCCCCGATGCCGCAGCCGCCGCACGAGGCCCTTGTACCGCTGCCGCACGCCGGCCGCGGTCTCCCGCACCAGGCCGAACACGCGTCGCCATCGGCTCAAGGGGCGCCGGTAGTCGAGGGCCACCTTCAGGCTCTCGACCGGAAACACGATCTCGGCCCGCGGCGGAAACGTCGCGGCGCACGGCGCCCCTGCCTCGATGGTGGCCACCCGGATCTTGCTGCGCTCGCCCAGCCGTTCCAGCAGATGCTGGAAGTCGTTGTCGACCGACAGCAGCACGTACTCCTTGATGGCCGGCTGCTGGTGCACCGACTCCACCAGGTCGAGCGCAATGATCAGGTCGGCGGAGGACAGGATGGTCTGGAAGCCATTGGCCTCCAGCGTCTGGGCGAAATGCAGATAGGGCTCGCCCAGATAGACCCGCTTCTGCAGGAAGGTGCGCTTGCGCTTGTTCGGATCGAACTGGCCGTCCTCGAGCCATGCCAGCCAGGCCGCCGACGCATCGCCGAAGCCCCCGCCCACGATCTTGGCGACGATGTTGTTGAAGTCGACGTAAAGCGCGCTCGGAATCTTGCGGGCAGGCATAGGCAATCTCCGACAAGGCAACGGTCTTTTCGCCCATCAAACGGCGGGGCGGCACTCAGCAAAATGCGTCACGGCTGCGAAATAGCTCCTGTCGAATGACAGCAGAATGTCAGCCCTGCGCTCCGGTCGCCAGCAGCTTGGCGAGCTCGGCCCTGAGCGGGCCGGCCAGATCGTCCCGCTCCAGCGCATAGGCGATGTTGGCCACCAGGAAGCCGATCTTGGCGCCGCAGTCGTAAATGGTGCCGTCGAAGCGCACGGCGTGGAACGGCTGCTGCTTGGCCAGCGCCTTCATGGCATCGGTGAGCTGGATCTCGCCGCCCGCTCCGCGCTCCTGGCTCTCCAGGATGGCGAAGATCTCGGGCTGCAGGATGTAGCGGCCGGAGACGTGCAGGTTGGAGGGCGCCGTGCCGGGCTTGGGCTTCTCCACCATCTGCGAGATGCGCGAGACCTTGGCCTTGGCATCATCCACGCCGACGATGCCATACTGATGCGCTTGGTCGTCCGGCACCGGCGCCACCGCCACGTGGTTGCCGCCGTGCGCTTCATAGGCATCGATCATCTGGGCGAGGCACGGATTTCCCGGCGCATAGTGCAGCACGTCGGGCAGCAGCACGGCGAACGGCTCGTCGCCGACGATCTCGCGCGCGCACCACACCGCATGGCCGAGGCCGAGCGGCTCCTGCTGGCGGGTGAAGCTGGTCTGTCCCGCGCCCGGCAGATCCTTTCTGAGGTCCGCGAGTTCCTTTGTCTTGCCGCGCCGCTCCAGCGTGGCGTCGAGTTCGAAGGCCATGTCGAAATGGTCCTCGATGATGCCCTTGTTGCGGCCCGTGACGAAGATCAGGTGCTCGATGCCGGCCGCGCGCGCCTCATCCACAACATGCTGGATGACCGGCCGGTCGACCACGGTCAGCATCTCCTTGGGCATCGCCTTGGTGGCCGGCAGGAACCGGGTGCCGAGCCCCGCCACCGGAAATACGGCCTTGCGAATGCGCTTCTTCTGGCCCGGCATGCTGCTCTGCTCCCGCTCGCGATAACATTTCCAACATTTCATTGTATCGCATGGCACATAGCCCCGATAATGCCCGGCGGCCATGCGGCAACCTGCAACATTAACAGCCGGCGCTGGTTCCGGGCCATCCGCACGGGCCGCAAGTTGGCCCAGAATTCGCTTGCTGGCCCCCAATCCGCTTGACTAGTGTCCCGAGCTAGAACGTCGCGGGACGCAGTTGGAGGCAGGAAAGCAGTCCAGGCTTGGCCGATCGGCAGGCTTAAGGGGGGCGACGTGCTCGAGACACTCGCAAGACGCTGCTGTCGCCATGTGCGGGCGCTTTGCCTTGCGCGGGCCATCGCGGCGCTGCTGCTGCTGGCCGCTGCGACCACCACGCCGCCTGCGCTCGCCCAATCCAACGACGCCTTCCGCCAGTTCGTCACGGAGCTGTGGCCGGAGGCGCAGGGCATGGGCGTATCGCGCGCCACCTTCGACATGGCGTTCCGCGGCGTCGAAGCCGACCTGTCGATCCCCGACCTCGTGCTGCCCGGACAGGCCAAGGAAGTGAAGGGCCAGGCCGAGTTCACCCGCACGCCGGCCGAGTATCTCAACGTCTCCCACCTCACTCGCCTCGCCGAGCAGGGCCGCGCGCTCCTCAAACAGCACGCCGCGGAGCTCGCCAAGATCGAGCAGGCGATCGGCGTGCCGCGCCATGTGGTGCTCGCCATCTGGGGACGCGAGACGGCCTTCGGCGCGCACCGCTCTCCGCACTATGCCATCCAGGTGCTGGCCACGCAGGCCTGGCTCGGCCGCCGCAAGGACATGTTCCGCAACGAGCTGCTGCATGCCATCAAGATGCTCGAGGACAAGGTGCGCACGCGCGACACCATGAACGCATCCTGGGCCGGCGCCATGGGGCTCACGCAGTTCATGCCCTCCGAGTATTATTCGCTCGCCTACGACCTCGACGGCGACGGCCGCAAGGACATCTGGGGCTCGGTCGGCGACGCGCTGGCTTCGGCCGCCAACCAGCTGAAGGTCAAGGGCTGGATGCCGGGGCAGGACTGGGGCTACGAGGTGCGCCTGCCCGCCAGCATGAGCTGCCTGGCCGAGGGAGCCGACCACGCGCGCCCCGTTCGCGAGTGGATCAAGGCTGGCGTGGTGCGCACCCGCGGCCGCGAATTCCCCGCCGACATCCAGGACGCGCAGGCCATCCTGCTGACGCCGGCTGGCGCCTTTGGGCCGGCCTTCCTGGCGCTCGAGAATTTCCTGGTCATCAAGCGCTACAATACCTCCGATCTCTACGCCCTGTTCGTCGGCAACCTGGCCGACCGCATCGCCGGCGGCGGCGACTTCGAGACGCCGTGGGGAAGCGTCCGCCAGCTCCCGGCCAAGAGCGTCGAGCAGCTGCAGGAGCGCATGCAGGGGCTCGGCTACGCGGTGGCCAAGGTCGACGGCAAGGCCGGCATGAACACGCGCTCCCTGGTCGGCGCCTACCAGAAGGCCAACGGCCTGAAGGTCGACTGCTGGCCGACCGAAGCCGTGCTGACGCACATGCGGGCCACCACGGCACGGGGCCCCGAATCGGCCGCCAAGCCGGCCAATGACAACGACGCAACGCGAGGCAGGAGTGGGCTCGGCGTACGCTAGTTTGAGTAGAGTTCGAGCCTGTCTCGCCGCGGCGGTGCTGCTGCCGGGCATAGCTGCGCTTGCGCCCGCGGCGCTGGCCGAGTCCCGGGTTGCCGCGATCGACACCGGCGAGCCTCGCGACGCCCAGCCGCATGGCCCGCTCGATGCATTGTGGCCGGCCGCACATGCGCGCGGCATCTCGCGCTCGGTGTTCGATCGATACACGGCCGACTTCGTGCTCGACCCCGAGGTGGTCCGGCTCGCCACCAGCCAGCCCGAGCACGTCAAGCCGCCCGGCGCCTATATCTCGGACCTCGTGACGCCCGAGCGCGTCGAGATCGGCCGCACGCTGGCCGCCAAGCATGCCTCCACGCTCGCCGCCATCGAGGCGGCCTACGGCGTCGACCGCCACGTCCTGCTCGCCATCTGGGGCGTCGAGAGCGCCTACGGCACCACCATGGGCTCGCGCAGCGTGGTGCGCTCGCTCGCCACCCTGGCCGTCACCGATCAGCGCCGTGCTCCCTTCTGGCGTAGCGAGCTGATCGCCGCCCTGCGCATCCTCCAGGACGGCCAGACCTCACCCGAAGCCTTCATCGGCTCCTGGGCCGGCGCCACCGGCCACACCCAGTTCATTCCGTCCGCCTATGCCGCGCACGCCGTCGATTTCGACAAGGACGGCCGCCGCGACATCTGGGGCACGGTCGCCGATGCGCTGGCCTCGACCGCCAACTATCTGCGCACGTCGGGCTGGTCGGCCAACGCGCCGTGGGGCTTCGAGGTCACCCTGCCGCCCGGGTTCGACTACTCCTGGTCGGCGCCGGGCCGCCCGCAGACGCTGTCGCAATGGCTGGCGGCCGGCGTGCGCATTCCGGCCGGCCCCGCCAACCTGCAGCTCGGCCTGCCGCTGCAGCTGGTGCTGCCCGCCGGTGCCCAAGGCCCGGCCTTCCTCGTCACCAAGAATTTCCGCGCCATCCTGCGCTACAACAACGCCACGGCCTACGCGCTGGCCGTCGGCCACCTCGCCAACCGCATCGCCGGCGGCGCGCCGCTGACTGCCGCCTGGCCAGCCGGCGACAAGCCGCTGGGGCGCGGCGAGCGCGAGGAACTGCAGCGCCTGCTGGCCGAGCGGGGACACGACACTGGCGGTTTCGACGGCATCATGGGCGACCAGACGCGCGCCGCCATCCGCTCGACCCAGCGCTCCCTCAAACTGGCCGAGGATGGCCACCCCAATTTCGAGCTGCTGCTGCGGCTGCGCGCCGATCCGCTGCCCTAGATGTGAACTTTCAGGAGGTTGTCCATTCGGTCCGGACCGAGGAAGCTGAAGTTGCGACACGACAACTTCACACCGGGGGACCGAATGAACACCCACAACAATGCCCGCCTGACGCCCAAAGGTCGAGAGGACATGGTCCGCGCCGTCGTGGATCGTGGGTTCAGCAGGGCCGAGGCCGCCCGCCAGTTCAATACTACACCCAAGACCGTCGCCAAGTGGGTCGCGCGCTTCAAGGCCGAGGGCGTCGTTGGCTTGCGCGACCGCTCCTCAAAACCTCTTTCATCGCCAAGCCAAATCTCGCTTGCCACAGCCGATGCCGTCGAGGCTTTGCGCCGCCAGCGCCGCACCCAGGACCACATTGCCGGTCAACTCGGCATCTCCAAAGCCACCGTCTCGCGCGTCCTTGCGCGGCGCGGCCTCGGCTTGCTCTCGGCGCTCGAACCGCAGCAGCCAAGGCCACGCTACGAGCGCGAGAAGCCCGGCGAGATCATCCATATCGATATCAAGAAGCTCGGCCGTTTCAATGCCATCGGCCATCGCATCACCGGCGATCGGCGCGGCCAGAGCAATGCCCGCGGCAGGGGAGCTGGACCCGGCTGGGAGTTCGCACACGTCGCTATCGACGATCACTCTCGAGTTGCCACCGCAGCCATCTTCCCCAACGAAAAGAAGAAGAGCGCAGTCACCTTCCTGCGCGCCTCCGTCGCCTACTACAAAAGCCTCGGCGTCAGTGTCGATCGCGTCATGACCGACAACGGAAGCTGCTATCGCTCGAAAGACTTCGCCAAAGCCTGCAAACGCCTCCGCATCAAACACATCAGAACGAAACCCTACACCCCGCAGACCAACGGCAAGGCCGAGCGCTTCATCCAGACCGCGCTACGCGAATGGGCCTACGCCACAGCCTTCGACACCTCCGAGCAACGACGCGCCGAACTCCCAAATTGGCTGCATCGTTACAACTGGCATCGCCCACATGCTAGCCTCGACAAAAAGCCACCCATCAGCCGCCTCGGCCTAACCGGGAACAACCTCTTGAGGCTTCACACCTAGAGCAGGATCGCTTCGGATTGCATCGCCTTGCCTTTGTCGATACGTGGCGGCCGAAGCGTAAATCCTGCTCTACTCCTTAGTGTAGAGTGAGATTCACGTTCTTGTGGAAGCCGAAGTGCTTCCATCAAGAACGATCTCACTCTAACAGGTTGATTCTGCACCTCTGTTGCGATGGGCGGGAAACTGCCGCATGCTGCCTCTAGTCTGAATCGTCATTGCTCTGGCGCAGCGGCATGCGACGGGCGTAAACAGTGCGAAACTCGACTGTGCTATCGCAACGTACGCAGGCGGATTCGCACTTCGGAACTGGCACGTGACAGGCACACGAGGCGGGAAGCGGCGGTGAGGCGGATGCACGCTCCAGGTTCAGCGCTGGCTGTGGTCCGGGCTTTGGCCCTGGCCGTGCTGTGGGCGTTGTCCTGCGCCGTCGCGCTGCCCGCGGCAGCCCAGGAGGAGGGCGGCACCAGCTACATCAATCCGTTCCCCCCCGGCGACGTCTACAAGCTGCAGGCCTATGGCGATGCGTTCGCCGAGGGCTTGCTGTCCGGCCTCAACGAATCACTGGCCGGCGACACGCGCCTGCAGCTGCAGCGCCGGCATCGCTCGCTCGGCGGCATCACCCGCAACGACTTCGAGGACGAGCTGCGCACCGAGGAAATGTCCGGCCGCGAGGCCATGCATATCGGCGTGATCATGATCGGCTACGGCGATCGCGTCTCCATCCGCAACCCGTCCACCGGCCGCCGCATCGCCATCGAATCGGACGAATGGCGCGACGAATACGGCCGGCGCGTCGATCGCCTGATCAAGGCCCTCAAGCGCCAGGGCATCGCGCTCTACTGGATCGGCCTGCCCATCCTGCGCCGCAGCGATGCCAACGATGACGCACAGATGATGAACGACATCATGCGCGAGAAGGCCTACCTGAACGGCATCAAGTTCATCGACATCCAGGCCCAGTTCGCCGACGAGGCCGGCAACTACGCCGCCTACGGACCGGACCTCTCCGGCAAGAGCCGGCTGCTGCGCGAGATGGACGGCATCCTGTTCACGCCGGCCGGCTACCGCAAGCTTGCGCATTTCGTCGAGCAGGAGATCAAGCGCGACCTCACCCAGGCGCGCAACGAGCGCGCCATCCCGCTGGCCGGCACCGAGGCCGAGCAGAAGCGCATCGTCAATCAGCGCCCGCGCAGCCCCACCGACGGCGACGGCGGCTGGAAGGGCACCGTCAATGCCTTCAAGGAGGCCAAGGCCGGCGGACAGCCCAAGAGTTCGGGCACCACCCAGCCCGTTCAGCCGCTGCCCGACCCGGAGCAGAAGGCCGAGAACGGCCGCATCACCTTGCGCAGCATCGGCGCCAACGGCCGCGAGGAATCGGTCACCATCGACATCCCGCGCCCCGCCATTCCGTCGGCCGTGATCGCCCTGATGACACGCAAGGAATCGAGCGACCGCGCCTCCCAGATCGGCGACGTGGTGGCCGAGGACGTCGGCGGCGGCCTCGTCGTGCTCAATTCGATCACGTCCTCGGGCACCGGCTCCGGCGGCGCCGCCCGCCGCATCGCGCCGAGCCAGACGCCCTACTACCAGGTGCTGGTGAAGGGCGAGCGCGCAGCTTCCAAGCCCGGCCGCGCCGACGATTTCTCCTGGCCGCGCGTCGATGCCGATCTCGGCGTCTCGACCATGACCAACCAGCCGGCGCGCCGCGTCCCGCGCGTGCCGCCGCGCAGCTGACGACACCTGCACACCCGTCATCCCGGAATGCGCGCCAGCGCAGCCAGCGCATATCCGGGACCCAGCTCCAACGTCTCGCTAAGCCTCGTCGTGGCCGTTGGCCTGCGGCCGGCGCCGACCACGCTCCAGCTTGCTGCGCGCGCGGATCTGCGTCGACACGTCATCGACCTTGCGCAGCGCCGCCTCGAACGCATCGCGCAGCGCCAGGCCCAGTTCCTCGGTCGCGTCGCTGCCCTCGCGCTCGTGGCTGACGATCACCGGGCTGCGTCCCGGCACGCCGACCTCGATCTTGATCTGGTACACCTTCGGCCGCTGCGGATTGCGATGCGGCGCCTCCACCACCACCCGGCAGTGCGTCATGCGGTCGAAATGCTTGGCGAGCTTGTCCACCTTGTCGCGCACCCGCTGCTCGACGGCGGCACTCTTCTCCAGTCCGTGGAAATGCACTTCGACAGGCATCGTCATGGCTGACCCCTTCTGTGGTAGGAACGGTCGCCCTCCCTATTGTGCACGTGGGGGTGCGCTTGGCCAGCATCAAGCCCCATCCCTGCACCGCCTATGGTTAGGCCGACGTGTGCGCATCGTGCAGAACTGCACGCTGTTTGGCATGCACCCTCTCCCCTGCGGGGGAGAGGACGCGAGGCCATGACTTACGGCCATCTTCGAGCAGGCGAATGCGAACGCGCTCACGTAGCCGTAAGTCATTCGGCCGAGCTGGTGAGGGGCGACTTGTTCCCGTAGAAGAACACCCCTCATCCGGCCTTCGGCCACCTTCTCCCCAAGGGGGAGAAGGGCCGCAACTCGCACGCGCCATTACCTCGCAGCGTCTCCGCTCGAGGCTGTGCTTCATTCCAAGGGCTGCGGGGCGATGAGAACCCGCAAAAAAGGTGCTAGCGAATGAAGCGGCTCCTCACCGCCCCGCGCAGGATTTTTGGCCTGAGCATCACATTTAACGATCACGCGCGACCGGGCATTGCAGCCCGGCTGTGATGCGGAGCCCCGTTCCGGCGAGGTGCGTTGCCCCGCCGGCGGCCTGCAGCCCACCCTCGCCGTGAGACGCCTCTCGAGTGCGACGACCCCTGGGGTGGAGCGGGATGCGCCAAGTATGCGGGCGCCCGGATGCGCGGGGATAAGCTACGCCGCGCATTCCTCCGCGATGGTGAATCGCGCGCTCACCCTGTCCCCCATGCTGACCCCTCATCCGGCTGGCAGAGGGTCATGGCGGAGCCATGCCTCCGGCATGAGGTGAGGGCAGCAACATCCGCGGAGCCTGTGCCCCTCACCCTGGCCCTCTCCCCATGAAGATGGGGAGAGGGACATCGCGCAGCGCGATCCTGCACTCAGAACCCGACCCGGTCGCCGCCCTTCAGCTTGAGGATCTCGCGCGCTTCGTCGGCGCTGGCGATCTCGAGCCCCAGGCCCTCGATGATCTGCCGCGCGGCCTTAACCTGCTGCGCGTTGCTCTCGGCCAGCCGGCCCGCGCCGATCCACAGCGAGTCCTCCATGCCGACGCGCACGTTGCCGCCCATCGACGCCGCCATCGCCGCGATCGGCAGCTGGTTGCGCCCGGCGCCCAGCACGCTCCAGTGATACTGGTCGCCGAACAGCCGGTCGGCCGTGCGCTTCATGTGCGCCACGTCCTCCGGATGCGGACCGATGCCGCCCAGGATGCCGAACACCGACTGCACGAAGAACGGCGGCTTGACGATGCCGCGGTCGGCGAAATGCTTGAGCGTATACAGGTGGCCGATGTCGTAGCACTCGATCTCGAAGCGCGTGCCGTTGTTGGCGCAGGTGGTGAGGATGTACTCGATATCGGCGAAGGTGTTCTTGAAGATGCGCTCGCGCGAGCCTTCCAGATAGGGCTTCTCCCAGTCGTATTTGAACTCCTTCTGCCGCGCCAGCATCGGGTAGAGCCCGAAGTTCATCGACCCCATGTTGAGGCTCGCCACCTCCGGCTTGAAGGTCGCCGCCGGCTTGACGCGCTCCTCGATCGACATGGTCGGCGCGCCGCCGGTGGTGATGTTGATCACGCAATTGGAGCGCTGCTTGATGACTTTCAGGAACGGCGCGAACGCCTCCGGCGACTGGTCGGGGCGCCCGTCCTTGGGATCGCGCGCATGCAGGTGCACCACGGCCGCGCCGGCCTCCGCCGCGCCGATCGCCGCATCGGCGATCTCCTGCGCCGTGATCGGAAGATTGGGCGACATCGACGGGGTGTGGATCGACCCCGTGACGGCGCAGGTGATGATGACTTTGCGGGACTTGGCCATGCGTGCGTTTCCTCGATGCGCGTTTCCTTCCTCTGTCATACCGAGGTCCGGCGCCGGTATCCAGCCGCATGGCAGCGGCGAACGCCAAATATGGAGCGCAGCAGAAATCCTGCTTATGCCGCGACGGAACCTAACTCTCATTCGCGTTACTGGGGACATGAGCGGCTGTGATGGGCAGTCGATCGATCCGCAGGGGAAGCAATGGGGATTTTCCGTGAACGCAGGCATTTCGCTCCACGCCAGGAGACACCAATGCGTCACGTTTCCGCCATTGCCGCCACCGCGCATCCTCGTCACCGCCATCATCAGCAGCCGGAGAACGCCATGATGGTTGCGCACTCGGCAAACAACACGGACGGCATCCGCATCGCCGCGCAGATCGGCGATGCTGCGAGGACGGAGGACAAGCAGACGCAGATGTCCTGGAGCCGCCGGCCACCGACTTTCTAGCCTGAATCGATTTTCAGCCTGATCAGGAAATACTGTCTGCACTTTTGCAGAGCGGCGAGCACTTGCTGTGCTCGCCGCTCAATGCTTGCGCCATTCGCCCTCACGACTGCGGCTGGCCCTTCTTGTGCGCCACCAGCGCGGCGATGCGCTCGTCGCGCCAGCGGCTCTTGCCGGCGATATCATCCTTGCTCGGATTGCGCCCCCAGCTCTCGACCGCGCGCGCCACGTTGTCCTTGCCCCACACGGCCGGCGTCACCGGCGCCGACGACAGCTTCAGCAGCGTCTCGCCGTAGCGCGCACAGTAGTCGGGAATGCCGCCCGGCGCGTTCAGCTCGATGGTCTCGAACGGGCCCATGAACGCCCAGCGCAGGCCGAGGCCGTCGCGGATGGTCTTGTCCAGGTCCTCGGCCGAGACGTATCCCTCGCCCACCAGCCGGAACGCCTCCGACAGCAGCACCGCCTGCATGCGGTTGAGGATGAACCCGTCGATCTCCTTCTTCACCTCGATCGGCACCTGCCCGACGCTCTCGAAGATCGCCCGCGCCTTGTCGATCGTCTCGCGCGAGGTCCACGGCGCGCCGGCCAGCTCGACGATCGGCACCACGTGCGGCGGGTTGACCGGATGCGCCACCAGGCAGCGCGCGCGTCCCTTCAGGCTCTCCGTGAACCGCGAGGCGACGATCGCCGACGACGAGGACGCCAGGATGGCATCGGCGGGCGCGGCCGCGTCGAGCTTGCCGAACACCTCCAACTTGACCTCGATGCGCTCGGGCCCGCTCTCGATCACCAGCTCCGCGTCCGCCACCGCCTCCTCGAGCGAACCGGCCGCCGTCACCCGCTTGGCCGCCGCAGCCGCGTCCTCGGCAAGCCCATGCCGCGCCACATCGTGCAGCGATCGCGCGATCAGCTCGGGCGCGCCCGCAGCGACGGCGCGGTCGGCATCCCATACGCGCACCTGCCAACCCGCCCGCGCGAACACATTGGCCCACGCCCGGCCGATCAGCCCCACCCCCACCAACCCCACCTTCGCGCATGCGCTCCTCCGTCCTTCCGTCTTGCGCGTCAGCCTAGCATGCAGCGCGTGGGATGGTAGGCTGGTGGCAGCCGGCGGGATCCCCTCTGCGCGACCTGCGGGCGATGAGGGTTCCCAGGGCCTGAAGGGTGCATGCACGACGTCACCGCTGGCGTTTACGGCTGCCCCTGCAGCCTCACGTCCCTCTCCCCGATGAAGAATCGAGGAGAGAGGGAGGGAAAACACCATGGATCTCGGCATCAAGGGGCTGCGCGTGCTGGTGACCGCCGGCGCATCCGGCATCGGGCTGGAGATTTCCCGCGCCTTCGTGCGCGAGGGCGCCAAGGTGCACATCTGCGACGTCGATCAGGCAGCGCTCGCCGCCGCCGCCAAGAGCGATCCCGCCCTCACGCAGTCCGTCTGCGACGTATCCGACCGCGCCCAGGTCGCCCAACTGTTCGACGATGCCCTCAAGCACCTCGGCGGCCTCGACTGCCTGGTCAACAACGCCGGCATCGCCGGCCCCACCGGCAAGGTCGAGGAGATCAACCCGGAGGACTGGGACCGCTGCCTCGCCGTCGACATCACCGGCCAGTTCAACTGCGTGCGCCTCGCCGTGCCGCACCTCAAGCAGTCCAAGAACGCCAGCATCATGAACCTGTCCTCGCAGGCCGGAAAGCACGGCTTCCCGCTGCGCTCGCCCTATGCCGCGGCCAAGTGGGGCGTGATCGGCTTCACCAAGTCGATCGCCATCGAGCTCGGCCCCTACGGCATCCGCGTCAACGCGTTGCTGCCGGGCCTGGTGGCCGGCGACCGCATCCGCCGCGTCATCGAGGCCAAGGCGCAGCAGGCCGGCGTCGCCTTCAAGGAGCAGGAGGCAGCCATGATGCGCTCCGTGTCGCTCAAGGACTACGTCACGCCGCAGCAGCTGGCCGACATGGTCGTCTTCACCGCCAGCCCGCGCTCCAAGACCGTCTCCGGCCAGGCCATCTCCGTGTGCGGCGACACCAACATGCTGGGTTAGTTGCGCAAGGTGTCAGACCCTCCGGGTCTGATACCATCGGACAACCTTTCCTGATCAACGCATGCCGCCTCGCACGAGGCGAAATATCGATAGGAAGCCGCCAAGGTGTCAGACCCGGAGGGTCTGACACCGAGCGATGGACACCAAGTGATAGGAGAACACATGCCGTTCCGCATCAATCACATCCACATCAAGGCATCCGACCCGCCCAAGGCCGTCGAATGGTGGACGAACGCGTTCGGGTTCAAAGTCCTGAGCGACGAGACGCGTCCGTTCGGCGACCGCTTCATCCGCTGCGCCGACGCCGCCGGCCTGGTGGTGGTGTTCTCCAACGCCCGCACCGGCGAGACGCTGGCCGCCGGCAATGCCTCGGCGCACTTCGGCCTCGAGCACTTCGCCATCGAGGTCGACGACATCGAGGCCGAAATAAAGCGTCTGGAAAAGCTCGGCGCCAAATTCCAGGAAGGGCCGTTGCGGGCGCCCAACGGCGTGCTGTTCGCGTTCCTCGGCGCCCCCGACGACGTGCGCCTCGAGCTGGTGCAGCTGCCGAAGTAGCCGTTGGTCGCGGTCCGGACCTCGGGCGCGATCAAGCTAGCCCCTATTGAGCAACGACCTGAGGCTAGGCACCTCGTCCGCGCCCTCATCGTCGTCGTCCCAGGCGCCATCATCCACCGGCGCGCCGTCGCCCACGTCATCGGCGACCGCGTCCAGCTTGATGGCCACGCCGGCGAGGTCGATGGCGTCCGTCAGCATGCCGCGCAGAACGGCGTTCTGACGCTTCAGGCTGGCGATCACCTGATGCAGCCGCGCCATCTCCTCGTCGTAGCTGGACGTCATGGCGGTTCTCCTTCGCTGCCAGGAGCATGACGGCGCGGGCAGCAGCGGACTATCCGGGTAAATCGGTAGATGCACCCGGCATAGACCCGACGATCGCCCCGACAGCAATCTAGGCCCGCTGAACCCCGGCCGGCTTGCGACGCGGCGGCGCCCGCTCCAGCTCGATGATCGGATCGCCTCGACGCTCGATCGGGCTCTTCGCCTGCGGCGGAAGCGCGGCCACCTCGAACTCGAACGGCTGCCCGATCGTCTCGGCCCGGCCCCGCGCCGGATCGACCATCGCAAGTCCGAGCACGGCAAGCAGGCCCAGCAGTGCAATAGTCCTCACGGAACAACAGGCGGACGTGTGCATGACAGCTCCCCGACGGATGCCGTCCCCGCGGGTGCGCATCCATCCTGCTTGGTTGATTGATCCGAGCGGAGAGGATCGCGGCAGCGCCGATCCCTCTCAGTGGCTCGCGCAAAAAGGCCCTCACCCTGACCCGACAGTGGGCCGGGCGAGGGCCCCATTGAACGACGCTCGGTGGTTCAGCACCGCCCCGCCGTCGTTACGGCAGGGTCACGCCCTGACTCGCAATATGAGCCGGGCGGCCCACCGTGAGAGACCTCTGCAACCGGTGTGCCGCGGCCCAGAGACGCTGAGAATGCGCGCTTGCGGGCACGTGCCCAGCGCCTGCCGTATCAGGGGGAGACATCAGGTGTGTCACGCCGGCACGTCTCGCGTCCCGGCGCGTCGATGATGCGGCTCACCGCATCATGCGCGCTACGCGGCGACGAACACCACGGCCGCCACGGCGAAGAAAGCTGCGTGGCCGATGACAAACATCAGCCACGCTCTGATCAGCGACGAGGACATGGGTGACCTCACATCACCTCGACCACCGGCCAAGCCGCTATTGCTTGGCCTCGAAGGCAGGCGCGGCGTGCAGCGTCTCTCGCGTCGCGGTGATGACGATGCGGTCGCCGCTGTCGCGCCGCTCCAGCTCGAGCGACGAGAACGGAACGCCGACGTCCTTGTCGCCGATGCCGAGTTCGCGCCCGATGTTGATGATGGCCGCGGCCATCCTGCCGTCCGGCCCAACCAGCAGATCCTTGATGGTGCCGATCTTCTCGCCGTTGCGATTGTAGATGTCCTGGTTCACCAGCGTATTGGGCGTACCGCCGATCGACACCCAGTTGTCGGGCTTGTTCTTGAGATAGGCCGGACCGCCGGTTGCGACCCTGGCAGGTTCCTTCGCGGGTTCCGGCGCCTTGGCGGTCGGCGTCGGCTCGGTCCTCTGGTCGCCCGGCATCAGGAACCACAACAGCGCGCCAACCGCGAGCAGGGGCAGGACCCAGTACGGCCAGCTCGCGCCGCCGCTGCTGGCGCTCATAGCAGCCGGCTCGACCGCCGACTCGGCGCGTGGGTAGGCAGAGCGCACCTGCTCGGCCCGCCGCTCGGGCGAAACCGGAGCGATGCTGTCGTGCAGCCCGCTCGCCTCCAGCATCTTGCCAAGTCCGGGCGGCAGCGCGGCGGCAATCGCATCCTTCTGCTCGGTCAGCATGCGGGTAAGCCCGTTGGCGCCGAGATGCGCCGCGCCCTGCTCGCGCCCGAGCACGCCCATGATGACGGGCGTGAGCAGCCCCATCAGCGTGCGCGTCGAGCCCTCGCTGACACCGAGGAACTTGCTCACGGTGGAGGTCAGAATGCCCAGCGCGCCACCGCTCAGCAGCGACGACAGAAGGCCGGTGCCTTTCTCCGCCATCTGCGCCGACCCGGTGAAACTGCTGGCGATGTTGCCCAGCAGGTCGGCTGGCTGCTCGGATACCGCCTTGGCGAGCATGCGGGCCCCGCCCGGCTTTTCTGCAACGTCCACCAGGCCGCTCAGGACGGAGGGCACCGCCGCATTCACCGCCTTCTGCGCCATGGCAGGGTCGAGGCCGCACGCGGACGCCATCTGGCCGACCAACTCGGGCGTCATGAAGCGCGCAATGGCTGACATGATATTGGTCATCGAGGGTTTCCTTTCCGGGGTTCGAGCCGCGCAGCCGCCTGCCAGGACCTGAGCGGCACCTGCTGACCGTGGGCGGAAGTATTCGACCCGCCGCAGCCCGGGTAAATCGGGAGAAACCCTGAAGTCGCGGGGCCACCAGGTGTATGCGCAGCGCCGGAGGCGCCTCGTCGGACGAGGCCCTGCGCCTATTCAAGCCGGCCGTGCAACGGGGCGCACATGCGCGCCCCGTTCTCTGGTTCTTGTGGTGCCCGCCCTTGCCGCGTCAGCGGCCGATCACCGTCATGCTGACGCGCGCAACGCCCTGCCCGGTCATGCCGATCTGACCCGCCGCTGCCTTGGACAGGTCGATGATGCGGCCGGCGACGTAGGGTCCCCGATCGTTGATATGCACGTCGACCGAGCGACCATTGCCCAGATGCCTGATGCGCACGCGCGTTCCGAACGGCAGCGTCTTGTGCGCGGCCGTCATGGCATTCGGATTGAACCGGCCCCCCGACGCCAGCGCCTGCGGCTGCCAATAATACGACGCGACGCCCACTTGATCGGTCTTCTGAGCCCTGGCCTTGCCGGCCGGCTCCCTTGTCGGGCGCGACCTGGTTGTCGCCAAGACTGGCGAGCCGAACGCCTTGCGGCATCGAGCGACGCACCTCCGTCACGTCGGTTGGCGCAACGATCCGCTCGACCGCGCTGAGGCTCTCGGCGCCTTGCTCGGCCGATAGTCTTGACTTGAGCGCGGTCCAGCTCTGCGGCGTTGGCGCGTCGGCTGCAAACGACGCCGGCGCGGTGATCGCCAGGGCGCCAGCAAACGCAGCGCAGGTTAGAGCAGCACGCGTTGCACTCCGCAGATCCGCGCCGGCAGGTCTAAGCATTTTCGTTCGATGCATTCACAAAAACTCCTTGCAGCCCGTGTCGAAGGCGACACGGCAGGTGGTCGATGGTTGGTTGGGTGGTGAACCAGCGGAGGGGAGCCAGCATCGGCGTCCGCTCTCGCTCGCTGCTCGCTCTCGCAATGGAGGGCCAGCTGATCCGCGACGATGACCGCCGCGATCTCGCGTCAGATAGATCGGACGGTGGCTGCGCCCAATACCCCATTTGGGGGAGACTTGCGTGCGGCCGACTGACACCCCGCCGCTCTCCTTGAGCGTTTACCCTTCTCACGGAGCTTGGGCTGAGGCGCGGCAGATCGGTATTTCTCGGGCTCCCGCTCAGCAATGCTCCCGAGTGTGTCCAGAGCAGCCGAGTGGCAGTCTGACGCAACCTGAAAACACGCAACGAAGGAGAGCTGCCATGCGCAAGCTGCTGTTGATCGGCTTGGTCGTCGCCGCACCGATGCTGATCGCGCCGACCAGCGCGTCGGCGTGGGGATGGGGTGGTGGTTGGGGCTGGGGTCACGGTGCGCGCTACTACGGCTATGCGCCCCGCTACTATTACGGCTACACCACGCCGCGCTACTACGGCTACAACTACGCGCCTCGCCTGCGCTACTACGGACCGCGCGTCTACGGCTGGCGCGGATGGGGCCACCGCAGGTGGGCCTGGGGCGGATGGCGTCGCTGGTAGCGGCAGCCGAGACTAGCGGCTGCGACGCAGATCATCGCAGCCGTACAGGCGGAGCAGGGCCACACTGTCCCCCAATGCTCCCTTCGACGCAGTGCGTGGGCGCTACGGTGCGGGTGAACTCGCAACGCCCGCGCGCATGCGCTGAGTGTGTGGCCCTGCTGCCCTCCCCGTGCGTTCCCTCCCGTCACGCCGCTGCAATGTAGCGGCTCTGGCCGGCAGCGCGATCCCCGATCCGGGGGAGACGTGCACGGACAAACCCGGGCGGAAAACCGCTGCCTCTAGAGCAGGATCGCTTCGGATGGAATCACATCACTCCAGTCGCAACGTCGCGGCCGAAGCGTGAATCCTGCTCTGTTCTTGAATGTAGAGTGAGATTCACGTTCTGATGGAAGCCGAAGTGCTTCCATCAGAACGATCTCGCTCTAGGGTATCAGCTGCTGTCTGACGGCCTCTGCCGCCGCTTGCGCACGGTTGCGCACGCCGAGCTTGCCCTGCACCTTCTTGAGGTGGCTGCGCACCGTCTCCTCGCCGAGGTCGAGCACCTTGGCGATCTCGTCCGTCCGCCGTCCCATCGACACCAGTCGCAGAACCGCCAGCTCGCGCGCGGTGATGCGCGCCCGCTTGCCGAGCCAGCGCGGATCGTGGTGGGTCAACTGCTCCAGGCGTAGTGCGGCAAAGCTCGCCGCCGCGAACAGGATGATGCGCATCGGCTGCGTGAGCACGTCACACAGCACCTTCGGCGACCAATAGGCGACCAGCCAACGCCGCCCCACGGAACAGGTGAGCGCATCGCGCATGCCGTGCCTGAGCGACAAGTCGTAGGGCCAGCGGTCGATGCCGATCGGCTCGAGCATCTGCATGGTCTCGGTCCAGGTGCATGACATGAGGCTTGTCTTGGCCATCATCACGCCCGGGTCGTGCTCGTGCATGGCCATGGCGGCGTACTCCTCCCACCAGCCTTCCGGCACCGAGGAATGCAGGAAAACATCTCTTCCAAGCCGCGTGGAGCGCCAATCCGATGCCTTGATCGGAAATCGCGCCGCACCGAGTACCGACAAGGGAAGGTGCTTCGACGCCAGGCCGTGCAGGGCGTCGAGAACATGGGCCGGCGTATCCTGCTCCCTGACACGTGCGGTGAACTCGTTCAGGAGGGGCGTGGCCGGGAACGATGATGCAGGCAAAGCTTTGGACGCCACCATGGGAGTTGGCTCCTTTGAAAGCGTGCCAACTGTGCCTCCTCCCAGGCTGTCGGGGTATCAGGTCATCATCCCAACCCGCCCGGTTAACCACCCGATCCCCCGGCACCAGCTGGGGTGCTATAGGCGGTACGCAGCATCACGCGCATTGAGGTCTTGCCGGCGGGAGTGCCTGGCCCACTTCAATCCGCCGGAGGCTGGCCGAGCTTCGCTGCAATGATCAGCGCGATGATGCCGGAAGCCAGGGCCAGCATGACGATCTGGCGCGCGGCCCTTGGGGCCAGCTCCAGCTCGAGTATGGCAGCCAGATGCATGGCCGCGACCGTAGCAAGCACGGCCGAAGCCAGGCCGGCGGCAGCGCAAGCCGCGACGACGGACGATTGTCCCTGATCGAGAGCGGCAGCCCCGCCCAGCACCATGAAGCCGCTCGCCGCGTTGAGCGCAGCCAGCGCGACCAGCGACGCATGCCACACGCCGAGCCCTTGCGGCGACGGCTCCAGGGCCAGCGCCGCCGCGCTTGCAAGGAACACCAAGACCCCAAAAGCAGAAGCGATGAAAAGCGCCTGCACCCGCTCGCAACTCCCAGAGCAGGATCGCTTCGGATGGAATCACTTCGCTGCAATCGCAACGTCGCGGCCGAAGCGTGAATCCTGCTCTATTCATGGACTTGAGAGCAAGATTCACGTTCCGTGATCGAAGCCAAGTGCTTCGATCAGAAACGATCTTGCTCTCGTGCCAATCCGTTCGCCTGATGGCCGGCCGGACTGACCAGAGCGGGATGCGCGCGTCGATCCCCGTTTCGGGGGAGGCTGCGATATTGATTTAACAGCGGTTAACGGCGGTGCTGCCGGACAGGATGGACTTGTGGCGGTCTTCCGCCAGGGCCCGGCTCCCTTGCAAGCCGCATAAAGGCGAAACGGTCAGCGTCTCCTGCGAACACTGACCGTCGCCCACGCGCAATGCCGTGGGCCCATGCTGCCAATCACGCGCGCGATGCGGGCGGACAGCTACCAGCTCGTCCATCCCCAGAGGGGATCGTAGTAGACGGGCGCCACCGGCGCGTAGGCATAAACGGGTGCCACCGGCGCGTATGCGTAGACAGGCGCCGCCGGTGCGTACGCATAGACGCGCGGAGCCGCAGCGTATCCGTAGACCCGCCTGGCGGGAGCAGCGTACACGCGCCGTGCGGGAGCGTAGGCGTACACACGCGGAGCCGGAGCGTATGCGTACACGCGCGGCGCTGCGTAGCCGTAGTAGCCGGCGCGATACCCGTAGCAATCACACGCTGACGCAGCGCTACTTCCCGCCCCGATTGACGCTCCGGCCAGCAAGCACGCAAGAACCAGCTTACGCATGGCAGCACTCCTTCTCTTTGTTTCAGGCTTGCAGAGTGCCACTTGGCGAGCCGGCCGGCACTTGGGAGCAACCCTCGATCATTTCTCCTGGTTTTTACTCAGCGGCTGCACTCGAAGTGGTGCAAGGAAGTTCCCGAGCGATGTGCTGATCGGCATGCAAGGCAGCAGCACGCTCGGTAGTTCTCGGCCCGGACTTGCGGGTTGTTCTGGATCGACGCCCGCGTCGGCCAAAGGTTCAATGCCAGCCGGACGAAATGCTTCCTGACGCTGTCGGGATAAGCTGCGATGGCAAACGGAGAATCAAGATGGCATCGAAGCAATGGCTGGCCGGCACTGCAGGGGCTTTGGCACTGGCAGCCATGACGGGAGCCGCACAATCGGCTTCCCTGGGAAGCGTCGTCACCGATTTCAAACCAGGCGCGACCAGCAATGTGGAGCAGGCCCAATATCAGCTTTGTTCGATGGAACGTGGCGTCCGCCGTTGCCGCAACGTCCAGCTTTATGGTCCCAACACGAGGCGAGCCCCCCGCGTGTACGGTTATCAGCCGCCCGGTGCTGCTGTGTACGGTTATGCGCCGGCCGCCCCTCTCGTGTACGGTTATCAGGCGACAGCTCCCGTCTACGGCTATCAGCCGTTGGGTCCCGGCGTGGAGGGTTATTCGGTCGTCCCTCGGCAGTACGGCTACGAGTACCCCGACCAGTATCCCGTCGGCTCGGGCGCGTGGTGGAAAAGCATGCACCAAACCACTCGTGACGGCTCCAACAGCCATCGGTGATTGGGAAGCCACGACTGGAGAAATGCCAGTAGCCGCCTGGACGGTGATCGCGCAGATCGCGAACTATTGCCGCCAGATCTCCGTGCGCCAATCCGGAACGGTGGCTCGCTTTGGAGCCTTGGTCCTTGAAGTCTTTGCCGGTGGACCTTTCGCGCTCGTAAGAGCGGGTTGCGTTGGTTGCTTGATTGCTAGCTGTACCCGCGCGCTGCCCTCACCCACCACCACGAAAGGTGCCCATTGCGACGGATGCGCTTCAGCGAGCGTGCCCGTCTGGATCAGATCGCGCATCGAGATGCGGATTGCCTCGGAGCGGCTGGTTTGCGGCGTCGATGCTATCTCGGAAAACGCGCGCGTGACGAGCTTGACGGCGGCGTCCGAGCCGACTTCCCAATGTGACACGAGCAGGGCGCGGGCCCCTGCGTAGAAGAAGGCGCGGGCCATGCCCGACAGCGCCTCGGCAGTTTCGCCGCTGCCACCTGCCGTGTTGCAGGCGGACAGTATTACCCAGTCTGCATCGAGCTTGAGCGTGGCGATCTCGGACGCCGTCAGAAAGCCGTCGTCACGGTCCAGCGCCTTGGGATCGGTCATGTCCTTATCTGGTGGCGTCAGTATCAGGCCCGGTTCCGCGGAACCTTGCACGTCGCCGGTCAAGGCCCCGTGTGTCGCGAAGTGCACGATGCCGTAGTCTGCCAGACGGCCCTGGTCCGAAAGCCCTTTCAGCGCCGCTTCGGTCGCATGGCCACCCAACAGTATTTCGCTTTCCGGTACGCCCAGGCGGCGGCCGACCTCGCACAGTTCGTCGGCGGTCTCAGGGAGTGGCGACCATGCCCGGATCGCCTCGATATCGGCGTTGCCTCCGCGGAATAGCTTCGCGTAGTCGGTGAGCGGCCCTCTGGCACTTGCAACGATGGGTTGGGTCACCGACTTGGGGCACTGTTGCTTGTCACGCGCAAGCTGCGCTTGCTTCTTGTAGTGGGCGCCAAATTGGTAATCGTCCTGGGCTCCGTCAAGGAGCGGATTGCCGATGCCCAGGTATGGCTTGGTCGCGCCGCTGTTCTTGGCAAACTGCCGCAGCGCCTTCAGCGAACTCACGGACGGCAACACCGTGATCGGCTGACGCTGACCGAGCCAAGCTGCAGTGCGATATCCATCCAACGTGAGCGGTACGGCTTCAACAGGCTTCTCAGTCACAAGCACTGACAGCGGCAGTCCTGTCAGTGCGCCCGTTGGTACGACCAGCAGGTGCTTGCCTTTGATCTTGGCCTCGAACGGCCCGATCAGCGTCTGATAAAGTTCAAAAGCAGCATTGAGATCGAATGGCAGCCACGCGCGATCAGACTTGTCGATCTTCAGCAACTCGCCACACAGGACCTCGCCGCCATCCAACCACCGCTTTGCATCGAGGCCGCAACGCAGCGTTGCAACCGCACGCGCCAATCCGTGCGTACCAACTGGAAGGCGCACCCATTCGGCACCTTCCTTGGTGACAAGCCAGGCAAATCCGGTCTCGGGCGCGGGGCCGACGCTCTGCAAGTCGATAAATTGCAGGAGCGCTTCGTCGGGCTTGAGCAGAGCTTGCGTATCCGCAATTGAGATCGGCGTGGGCTTCGAGAGCGCGGCGTATTCCGGAGCCTGCTTGTTCAGCGACCGATCGATTGCGTCGATCCTGCCGCCGATTTCCTCGACGCGCGACTTCAGGCGATCTTCGCCTGCCCGATCGCGCTGATCAGGCGTCTTTGCGACTGCCGCGATCAAGAGTTTGTCGCGACCCTCCAGTTCCTGGACCAGGTCTTGCCGTTCGCGCAGAAGGCCGGCCACCGCACCCTCGCCTGTCGCGTGTCGCGCGGCCAATTGCGACAAGGCCAGCGCGGCATTTGTATCCAGGGCGCGCTGGGCAGCAATATAGCCCTCGTTCATGAGCTCTGAACTCGAGGTGCCTGCGCCGTAGGCCACCTGCACCAGCCGCCGAAACGCTGAACCCGTATGGCCTCCTTCGGAAGGTGCACGGACTTTGCTGCGATCGGCAAGCTGCACGCTGATCGCGGCGGATCGGCGTGCGGGGCCAAGAGCGTCTGGCCACCGCTGCTGCTGGATGTAGTGCAAGACCAGGGTGTTGAGCGCCGCCGCTATGGTGTCGTGGTTGGCGCCGTAGAGCCGTTCATTGATGCTGAGTGCTTCCTGCAAGCCAGTCTCGGCTTGCTCAAATCGCCCGGTTTCACTCAACAGGATTGCGTGGTTCTGCAAGGCAAGCGCGGAATCAGGATGGTCGCGGCCAAGCGTCTTCCGAAAAATCGAGATTGCACGCAGGTAGAGGGGCTCCGCCTTGTCAAATTGCCGCTGTGATCGATAAAGGCCCGCCAGATTGTCACTGATCACGCCGACCTGTCGGCTATCCGGGCCGTACGCCTTCTCGGCAATCGTCAGTGCCTCCAGAAACGTGTCTTGGGCATCGGGGACGCGGCCTTGGTATTGGTAGAGCACGGCCAGATTCTGCAACGCCGTGGCTATATGGGGACTAGCCGGATCAAGCGTGGCCTTGAAAATCTGCAGCGCGCGCAAGCGCAACTGTTCGGCCTCCGAAAGACGGCCGTGCTCGGCATAAAGCGCCGCCAAATTGTCGAGCGTGATTGCCAAGTCGCGGCTATTGGCGCCTGCCACCTTCTCGTAGATATCGATGGCTTGCCGATACAGGCGCTCAGCGTCCGCAACGTGCACGAGCTTCTTGTGGCACAAGGCCTGCGCAACTAAAGCCGCGGCAAAATCTCTACTGTTTGCCCGGTCCTGTTTGCGTAGCAGGTCCGTAGCCTTCTCGCCGAGAGGAAGAGCTGCTTCACAGTTCCCTGATGCATACAGCTGGAGGGCGCGTGTGATCAACGCGCCAGCTTCATCACCGCCTGGCTCGTTGGCTTGCTTATTGACGCCGCGCCAGAAGACCTTGCCCTCCAATGTGGCCCAGACGTCTTCGAACTCTTTGCTGCTTGTGACGCTGGCGGAGTGAGAGGGCCGATGCAGCCCGAAGAATATCTGGTCCGTCTGCTCCTTTGCATGCTCGGAAAGGTACACGTCGCGAACGTACCTGATCGAGCCGTCAGGCTGTCGTGTGATCGATAGGTTCGCGAATACATCCTTGTCGAAAGACGAGGCATGGATGTCCAGAGCCTCCACGGGATCATCGCGCCCGCCGGCTTGCTTCATGACGCGCGTCGCATAGGCATAGGCGACAAGATCGTATCGTTGACCGAGCCAAATCAGAAATTCGCGCTGCTTGACTTGGTCGAACGGCAGGCTGTCCAATTCGATGATGAGCTGTCTTGCGTCGCGTGTAATTCCCGTGAACACGCGCGGCATCTTCCCCTGGGCGCCAAGGGTCTCAAACCATTTCTCTGCTTGCGCGACGAGTTGTTCGGCAAGGTCCGCGACGTCTCCCTTGGGGGTTGTTGCGGCAGGATGTTGCGTGCCCTGCGCCTGGGCGCTCATCTGCAGCGTATGGGCGAACGCGAACAGCGAGACGACTAGTGCAACAACGCACGCTCGCATTTGCGGCTTCCCTCACACAAAACACACAGTTGCTTGGCTATTGCAGCCCACTGTGGCGGGCCAGCGGCGCCATCTCCGAATGACAGGTATGGGGCCAAACTCGGAGGCAGAATTGTTGTGCGGTAAAGTCGGCACAGATCGGTGCGCCCGATCCTGCCCTGACACCCACTGCAATCACCGCAACCAAGCGCCTACAAGTCGAAACGGCACGGCTGCCAAGGCGTCGCGAGTGTTTGAAGCCGCTTTGGCCTCCACGTACCTGACCGGTCGTGATTCAACCGTCAGGTCGATAGGGCGGTCATTTGGAGGGAGAGGAAAACTGAAGCGCAGCACATGCTCGCCCTCCCGCCGACCGCCCGATCGGGTGCGCAGCCTGGCAAGTGTCAGTTCGCCCATGCGAACGTCGAAGAACACACGGCGGGATTCGGTAGCTGGGGAAACGCAAAGCGCGATCGTGCATGCGCCGCCGGCTTTGTCGACGTGCAAACTGTGGCTGGTCCTCCACTCGTTGGCGGCGTCCGCAACAGTGACCGGCTCCCCCCTAGTCGGGGCCTTAGGTTGGGGCGCCTGACCGGAACGGGCTCTTTCCCCCTGACGCGATAATCATAGCTTCGCCTTGGAAGGCCGAGATCAGCGATGCCGTTCACCACCTTCTTCGCGAGCCCCCGCCTGAGGCCGTGCGCGCGAACGTTGGACCAGTATTTCAGCCACTCCGCCATAGGAACATCCAGGGTCGAGAGGCGGCTTATTGCCCGCTCCGGTACGGTCACACCAAGTGAGCGCAGATAGGTCAATCCGGACAGCGCTGTCGGAACCAGACCGCGACGAACCGCCATGTCCACAATTCGATCCCAGTCCAAACTGGACACCGAGATCCTGTGGCCGACATCGATCGCCCAGTCGCCACTGTTGCCCCCGACGCCACTGGCGAGGCTGATGAGAATGCTGTCCTCACCACTCGGCACCAGCACTTTCTTGCCCGCGAACAGCACCTCGCGTGCACGGCTCCAGAGGGCAGCGTCGAGTTCGGCATCCCGCTTGGAAAAGTGGAACGCCACCCGGTGCAGGTCGATATCGCCGAACCGTCCGCGGCGGAAGTTGGTGCTCGCGCGCACCGAAGCAAGCACCCGAAGATACTGCGGGGACTCCCCACTGCTGGATTCCCAGCCGGATGCGCAGAGCACATCCGTGGCGCCAACGACGTCATCGGGACGAACCAGAACGTCGACATCGCCCATGATGCGGCGGGTGGCTGGCGCCAGGCCCTCGGCATAGTCCGCGCCGCCCTTGAACAGCAGGCAGGGAATGCCGGCCGTGTTGAGTGCATCAAGGGCGGGCACGATTTCCGCCAAAGTAAGCTGGGTCTGCGTCCAGTGCGACTTGGCCATGCCCTCCAGTCTCGGAAGCAACTCGGAACCAGGTTCCAACACGCGGACCCGGCGCGCAAGCGGTGCAAGCAGGCGGAATTCCCGCCACTCGGCGTCTTCGAGCACGCGGCTCTGCCTCCACGCGTGCCACGCCTCGCGCGCCTTACCCTCCTCGGCCAGGTTGGCGCGCAAGAGATGGTCGATGTGCGAAGGCGGCCAGCCGTGCTCGATCGCGAGGCGTTTCATCACGTCGTGCCCCTCCGCTTCCTGTCGAGCGCGGCCTTTACGGCCTGGAGGTAGCCATAGTCGCGTTCATCCCGGCCGTAGCTGAGACTGCCCGGAATGATGCGACGCAGAGCCAACACCACTGGCATCATCTCGAGGCGGATGCCGAGCTCGCGTGCACGCGCAATCCAATCGACCATGTCGCCCCTGCTGTGCGCCGGATCGATCACCGGGCCTACGCGCCGTACACTCGCCGTGCGCACCAGCATGGTCGTCCTGCCCCAGAACTGCTGCACAGGTGCATCCGGGCGGGGCGTTTGGCCGTCCTTGAACAGTCGGGCGAGCGAGAATACGCCGTCCAACTCCGGTGCTGCCGCAAGGCGCTGCATCTGCAGAGCGGCCTTTTGCTGGATCCAAAGGTCATCGGCATCGAGGCAGGCAACGAATGGAGTGGCAACGGCGTCGAGCCCACGGGTGGTGGCCGCCCCAGGTCCGCCATTGGACTGACTGATGACGCTGACGCGCCCGCCAAAGGCACGCGCGCACTCGGCTGTTCCATCGCTGGAACCGTCATCGACCACGATGATGACCTGTGGCGAAAGGGTCTGGCCGAGGACAGACTGATCGCCGCGCCGATGGTTTTTTCGGCGTTGAAGGCAGGCATCACAACGCTATATGAGCTGGACATCGGCTCTCAACGCTCGCAAACCGCAACCGCTACCGCGCTATTTGTTCATCCAGAAGTCCCGGCGGCTCTAGCATCAAGCGCGGGGCTTGCGGCAAAGATGCTCTCCGCCGCCAGGCGTCGGGTTAGGAAATGATCGAAGGGCGCGGTGCGGCCAGTGTTTCGCTTGCGGACGAGCGACCTTTGCAAAGCGGCAAGAATGCCGGCCCTCACCGCAGCCGTGTCCGTGGTCATGCTACCGGGATGGCGCCGATACAAAGACGCAATTTCGGTCTCGATCACTAGCGGCATCTCGGCCTCCGCCAGGCGAAGGAAAAAATCAAAATCCTCCGAGAAAGTAAGAGTTCTCGTCGAAAAGGCCAAGCCTGTCGAACACGTCGCGGCGAAACAGGGCGCAGTGCAGCATCACGGTGAAGATTTGCAGATAGCGGGTGCCGGGTGCCGGCTGCAAATCTTTCGTCAGCTCTTCGAACAACAAAGTCTCGCCGATCACGGCGGCGGCGTCGGGGCGACCTGCAAGCTTCTGCGCCTGACGCGCAATGCGACCGGGAGGGCAGATGTCGTCTGCATCGAGGAAGGTGATATATTGGCTGCTGGCGGCCCTGACACCGATGTTCCGGGCTGGCGAAACACCTTTATGTTCGCCGCTCAACAAGCGGATACGCGGATCGCCAGCCGACATGGACGAAACAACGACCACCGTATCATCGGTCGACCCGTCATCGACGACAATGATTTCCGCATCGATACCCGGCTCGGATTGCAGCGAAGCAAGGGCTTCCGCAATGAAGCGCGCCCCGTTGTAGACAGGCATCACGATGCTGACGCGCGGGTAGCTCACGCTGGCAACTCCCCTATGAAACGGCTTACGCTGCTTGCGATCTCGCTGCTGTTCTCCGACAGCAACATCTTGAACACCGGTAGTTGTCTGGTCAGCCATGCCGAGAACATGAAGCCCGAGGCTCGTGCGCCAGGCATCTGCGCCCACATGGATGGTGCAAACTGCTGAAAGGCAGTCCGCGCATCGGTCGGCACGAACCGTGTGTCCCGCGCTCTTGCAATCACCGGCATCACGATCGCACGCAACTGAATTTCCTCGACCATGCAGCCGGCAAACAGCAGCTCAGGATCGAGCTCGAGCTTGTTCTGCCAGTTCACCGGCTCGTGCGCCGCACGTACGCCAAGGCCGGGAATACGCGCGAGCCCTCGGCGATCCTGCTTCAGAAGCCGATAGGCACGAAATGCCGTCAACGACTCGCCGGGAGCCAGCAGCACGTAGTCGTCGCCCACCGTTTGCAGACCACCGGCGAGGCCTGCCAGGCACGTGCCGGACTTGCCGGCGCCGCCCGCTCCGACGATCAGGATGCCCTTGCCTCGCATCGACAGCGTGGCCGCGTGAACCAGTCGCCAGCCCCGGCATACCGCGGCAAGGTGCAGCAGGATGCGGAACGGCGCGCCGCTGTCCCAGGGCGGAAGGTCCGCCAGATTGTCGACCAGCTGCAAACCGACGCGCGCCGCAGGGTCGAAAATCGACAATGGGTCGGCCGGCGCCGGCATCTCGGCTGCAGGAAATGCGCCCATGAGTCCGAGAGACTTCAACGTCTCCTCAAACCGGCGAGGCGATCCATACCATCCACTTTGCGGAGACGGCGCCGGCCACCCCAGCGCCTTCGTCTCCAGAAGATTGAAAGTCAGATCGACACGGGCAGCCCTGCCCCGATCGTGAGCGCCGCCAAGCCGCGTGCGGTAGAGAGATGCTGCCCGAGCATCGGTGAAGCGCAGGCGCACGGTCCAGTCCGCAACGCGCACATCGAAGGTCGTCAGATCTTCGTCGCGGATGGCGTTGGCACGATCCAAGACCGCGCGCACGCTGCCAGCCTCCGCCGGAATCGCCGGCAACGGCCTTGCTGTTCCAGCACTCTGCACTTGAGCACCCTATCCAATCAGTCTCTCAGCGGCATGACCGGCCAGCCCGCCTGCTCATCAGCATCGTGGATGGGATCGGCCAGGATCAGGTCCTTCATGTCCTCGTAGGTCTCCAGCGCGAGCCGGCGATTGCCATCGCGCGCAAGATCTGCGCTTTCGGCGCGAGTCGCGGGATGCGTGCCGCCAGCTGCCCGCGGGCGCATCAACCCGTGTTGCTCGATCTGAGCAACGAGCTCACGCGCGCGGGCCCCAAGCTGAGCGTCCACCGCTCCAATCTCGGCAACCAAGTCCGAGGGCGGATGCCCCGATGCCAAGTCCCGCCACACTGCACCGGCAACGTCCCGAAGGCTGAAATAGACGCCGCTGGCGATATTGAGGACGACAACTTCACCGTCGAAGTTGTCGGCAATACAATCCGGCGTGGCAACTTCGAGGGCCCTGCGGCCTTCGGCGCCCATACCAACAATTGCAGGATCAACGGAAGGCATCGAACTCTGATCTCCAGCATCTGAAAATGATGTAAGTTATCTTTCATCGCCTATAGCACGCACCGTGCTGACGGCAACATGGCTCTCGCAGATTTGCATGATCGTCTTGTGGATCACAGTTGCTCGGCAGCGCCATGTTGCAAAATTGTGACGCACACAGATCTGCGGCGTCAATAATTCCGCTATGCGCGTCGGCGGCCGTGTTGGTGGCGCTCTCGTCCATCAGGCGCAGCGTGCCGCCATATTCCGAAGAGAGCTGATGTGCCGTTAGTAGTCCCGTCGCTCGTATCGATTGTCTCGGACGCACCGGTTCCTGTCACTGTCGCCATGGTCCTGCCCCTTCACCACCAGCCCGCACTGGCTCGTCACCAATGACGCGGAGGTATCGCTCGGCCCGGACCCGTTGTCATGAGCCCGGCGTCCCACATCAGACAGTCAGCACCAGAGCCTCCGGTAGCGAGACTAAGGCCATCTGTTGCAGGCACGGTCGCCTTGTTCGAGGCCGCGATTTTTTGCGCGGCATGGGACGCTCGGCCCATGACAACCACCGTCATGCAGATCATTGGTTCGAAGTCGCAGCAGGGCGACCGGATACGATCCAAGCCATGCGGCTGGGGAATTGGCAGGCGTTGCGTGCGACCTGGTGGAAATGCGATTTCGATCCTGGCCTCCGCTCTCGCGTTGGCCTTCTCAGGCACAAGCCTCCATCAAACCGTCCTCAAGCAAGCGCGTCTGCATGTCGTTTTGCCCGATGCGATCGCCTATACGCGCGATCCAGATGGCGGCTTCGAGGTGTTTGCCATACCTCTGACTGTGACAAACTCGGGCGCGCGCGACGGGATTGTGTCCTCCCTCAAGCTCGAGGTCCGCAACGGCACGACCGGCGCGAAGCAGACATTTGAAGCCGCCTATTTTCCCGGGTCCGACTATTTTTCGACCAAGGAAGACGTGGCCAACAGTATCCGCCGACCAAAAACGCCGTTCGCGCCGCTCTCGGTTTCTGGGCGCGGGAGCGTCACGGCGACCGTTCTGTTCTATGCCCGCCAGTACGAACCGCAGCGTGTCGTGCCCGGCCAAGGGGCCTATGAGTTACTGCTGACTGCCGAAGCCAGACCGACAGAGACTGTTCCAGTTCTCGACAGCCTGTGGACTACCGATATTGCCCCGCAACGGTTCATGTACGAGCTGCCCCAAGTCTCCCGATTTTTCGAAGGGCGATGGCTTCCGGCCATTCCGATCGAATGTTCCGTGTTCGATAGATTGGACCAGCCGATTGCTGCTGCCTTTTGTCGTCGCAGCGAATCGCCATGCGGCACCGCGGCCCTTACGGAGGCAATCCGAGATCGTTCAGCCCCTCCGCGATCCGGCCCATGAAGTCCGGCGTAAAGGGGAGCGAGGCGAGCACTTGGCCGATGGTCAAGTCGGGACAATACCGTCGCAGAGCGTCGAGCGGGTCGAGCCCCGCCAGCCGCTCACCGAGGCGTGCGTAGGAAACGCAGAGGGATCGATTGGCCCAGACTGTGCTCGGCTGCTCCTGCAGAGCCCGACGCAACCAGAACGCGGCATCTTCGTAACGTCCAGCGTCGAAATAAGCACAACCGAACCCGACGAGGCGGTTGGCGTTCGACGGGCATGATGGATCGAGATGGATGGCCCGGCCGAGATGCGCTAGGCCCGCCTCCGGTTGACCAGAAAACGTCTTCAACCAGCCGCTTCTCTCCCACGCCCATCCGGACAACGGATCGGCTGCCAGAGCGCGACCGATAAGCGTGCCAGCGACATCGAACTGGCCCGCGACTGTGTGTACTGCGCATCGGGCGGTCAGCACCTGGGGGTCGTCGAGGTCCAGGATGCCGGCTCGTTCAGCCAGCTGCAATGCGCGCTTCTTCTCTTCGCCTGGTGAAGGCGTGGCGTTGTGGACTGCCAATTGCGCATGTCCCCAAGCTGCCAATGCTGTCGCCAACGCGTAGTCGGGGTCTATCTCGATCGCCCGATGCAGCAAATCAAGGGCTTGCCTGGTGGCATTCGGGTTCGATGCAAATGCGAACGAAAAGGCGCGCATCGTGAGATCATAGGCGTCGAGATCCTCCGGGCGCTTGCGTCGAGCGCGGTCGATCTCGGCACCCCTGATATTTGGCAGGATGGCCTTCACCACGCCTTCCGTCACGCGATTCTGCAATCCGAACAGATCGCTCGCCTCCCCATCGTAGCTGTCGCCCCAGATATGCGCGTTCGTCGCGGTCTCCAGCAGGCGAATGATGATGCGGATCGCTCACGGGCCTGGGTAAGCCGGCCGGTCAAGTAATAGCGTGCCCCAAGTTCCTGGGCGAGCCGTTGCGGATCCTTGTACAGGGCACGCCTTGCTGAAGCGGGCTCCAGGACGGAAATGGAACGAACTCGGCACAGGACGGTCGCGATCCCTTCCGCAAGTCCCTCAGCGAAGAATTGATGGGTCGGCTCCAGAGTCCACGTCCTGCACGAGAGAACAACAACTGAAGGTCTCTCTCTCGAGCCAAGGACACCGAGCGCAGCGTGCTGCTGCGTCTCCCGTCTGGCGCCGATCTGGTCGGTGCTGTCGCTTGGCTCCTCGCGGGCGGCGCGACTCCGACCAAGGGTGATGGATGGCGTTTCGCCAAAACGTTGCCGGTACTGCAATGAAAATCGACCAAAGTGCGTGAAGCCGTGGAGGGTCGCGACCTCCGTCACCGAAATGCCCCTGGTGCCCTTCAACAGCGTTTCCCTCACGGCCGCAAGTCGCAGCCGACGCAGGAAGCCGAGCGGCGAGACGCCAATGAACGCGCAAAATGCTTGCGCAACGTTCTTTCGGAGACGTGGCACACGGCAATGAGATCGGCCATCGAAATCCTGCGACCGACGTTTCGTCGCATGAAATCGATTGCCCTTCTGACATCGCGCGGCGCGGGCCCACAAGGTAGCGCTGGCGCAAGGCGATCAGCGTGCCGCAATTGCGTGCCAATGTACCTGACACGCCAAAATCTCGGCCCTGATCCAGGTCAAAAAGCGCTCGACCTTGTCGGAAGTGGGAGTGCGCGCCCGCATGACGTACCGGTAGCCACTCTGGGAAAATCCTAACGGCGCTACGAGACGCCCGCTTCGAACCTCGTCGGCAACTAGGTGTAGCGGCACGATGCCGCACCCAGAGTCCGCTCGACGCCGCCTCGATGGTGAGCGAGTAATGGTCAAATTCGGCCGTCCGGGATCGGCGCTCCGGTCTCACCTGGGATTGCGCCTTTGCCCAGATCGGCCATGCATTTCGACGCGTGCGCGTTTCGAGCAATGTCAAATCGGCAAGCACTGCCAGGGTC
>CAVTJY010000042.1:0-150531 GCA_963735125.1 uncultured Alphaproteobacteria bacterium
CGTTGCCATCAGTGCCCACCACCACGTCGCGGCCGCTAGTGCCGGTCAGACCGGTGCTCAGCGAATAGGTCAAGCCGGTGCTGTCCACCATCTGCTCGACGCGGTAAGACCGATTGGTGGCATCGAATTGACGCACCACGGTCACGCGGTCGGCGCCGCCTGCATCGATGACGAGGTCCGCCCCGGACCGTGAGAAGGAGAAGCTGGCGGCGGCCTTGTCGGTGAATCGCAGCCTGTCGACGACGGTTGCCGAGGTGTTGCCTTCCTCGCTCACCGTATCGATGCCGTTGCCGGCCGAAAACACGTAGGTGTCGGCGCCAAGCAAGCCACGCAAAATGTCGTCGCCAGTCCCTGCGCCGCTGCCGTTCAGAACGTTGTTGGTATTGGTGCCATTAATATTCGCCATGTATCACCACTCCTACTACGCTCTAGCTGATACGCTCTCAGTGATACTCTCAGACAATCGATAATATTTTTTTACTGGGAGAGATAATGCCGACATGGATCAGAGAAAAACCGGAGGCTCGCTTCACTGCGCGGAAAGTCGGTGTTTTGCTTAATCCAAATCATGGTCCGTCCACAGGCTGGTCGAGATGCCCAGAACGGGTGGCGCATTCCCGCTCCCGACCTATGATGTCTGATGTCAGACTTGCAAGATATAACTGTCAGCAGTTATTGCTTTTGCGAGGTCAACTTATGAGTACCGGTAATCACTTTTCGTTCCCGTCCCATAAATAAAATATCCCGCTACCGCTCTATTACATCAGACATCCGAGCCGTCGCCTTGGCGCTCGAGTGTTTATCGCGTCATCGAGCATTCTGGGCTCCTACATTCTTTGAAGCTACGCAGGTATTGAGGAGATAAGTATCGGGAGAAACCCCCGCACTAGCCTGTGCGAATACCCAAGGCCCAGCCTGCGGCGCGATAAGGGCGCGATACGGGCCCTCCTGGAGCAGACCCCTGGCGGCCATGAAGGGCGAGCCGACAGGAGTGAGCTAGGGGCCTCCAGGTGCGCCGGTCAAGTTCGGTGATTACGGTCGATGTCCGTAACGGGTCAAAATTCACCGTCGCGACAGCCGTCTCACCACGGAAAATCTACCGCCATTACTGGACGTTCTGGTGGTCGGCGCGCCACGGGCAGTTTGTGCCAAAAGCGGTCGTCACTCTATCTACCAAGTCTCCAACCCATTGGCCCTAGCCCTCGTTCGCGTCGCCTTTTGAAGTGGGCTGCCGCGGATGCCTGACGTCCTTGAACTGATCCATCCACTTGGGCTCAAGCGGATCGCTTCCAGGCAGAGGCACGTATTTGGAAAGCTTGATCAGTTGCATCTTGTGCACATTGCGCGGGCAGTTGGGAAAGATGGCGCTGGCCTTCACCCGTACGATCAACTGCGCCCCGACAGTGCTCGACATCAGGGCATCCTCACGTGAAAACGACGCTACGCCATTGATGCGCAATCGCAGTGGCTTTTCGTGCAGGCCGATGAAGAGCAGACCAACATTGGGGTTGACCAACATGTTGCCAATACTCTTGAACATGCCGTTGCCGTCATAATCAGGGAACGCCAGCTCGTCAGGACCAACGACGCGCACAAATCCGGGTGCACCACCCTTGTAGGAGCAGTCAAGACGGCCGTCAGCGTCTGCGGTGGCGATAAAAAAATAGATTGCGTTCTCGATCAGCTCTCGGTCCGCATCGTTAAAGGCGCTGCGCGTGAGCTTGTCCTCGAGGCGATCCGCCATAGGGCGGCTGCCGAAAACATCCTGCATGCGGCGATTACCTTCGTGATACATGATGCTGTCGGTCATGGGACCTCCTGCTGCGGTTCTTGTGCGAGCGACATCGCGGCAGATCGTACTGTTCCACGACCTGATCCCTTTGGCCTCATGCATTCATATGAGGCGAGGAGTGGCCGATAGCGTCCGCTACGACAGAAGCCTGACGCGCTAGACAGCCTTGACCGGCGGAATGGCATTCCGGAACAAATTAAGCAGCTCGGTCTGCTTGGAGGTGCGGGTCTTGGCATAGACGTGCTGCAGATGCGTGCGTGCTGTGACTTCGCCGATGCCGAGCATGGCCGCGGCGTCTTTAACGCTGAGACCGGGAGCCAATGCCAGCAACACGCGCAGCTCCGCTCCAGTCAAGCCATAGAGCTTGGCAAATGCCTCGCCCGGATAGGGCGGAGTAACCTCAGGGTCTTGTACGAATATTGCCGCCGCTGCCCAGAGAAACTGCAACGGTTGCCGCGGGTGAGAGGCAGGATTGTTGCCACAAGACCAGCGCCGTCGCTAGCTGGCAGTGCCAGTGAGGTACCGCCGACCAATGGGGCCGCCTCGTCACCTATAGCGTCGACAATTGCTTGGCTCAGCAGTTTTCGTGCGGCGTTGCCGACGGTCGAGAGCCTGTGATCGATAATTCGCAACACCTTGCGGCTCTTGATCTGCCGCTCTGCCGCACGGTTCATATGGACGACACGCGCCTCTCGATCAGTGAGGTAGACGCCGCTGACCAGCGCGTCGAGCGTCGCTTCCAGCGCATTTTCCCTCACCGATTTCAAATCGAGCGCGTCTGAGATTGCAAAGGTGCGGCATATGTGCGGAGCCAGGAGCCGCAAGAGCCGGATGTCGTCCTCCGCATAGCGCGGTTGCGACAACTTGCGATTGCCGCTGATGCCACCCGCCCGTCGCTTGGAGCGTACGGCGTTGAGTCCAATGAAATCACCAAGGCTCTGAGGCTTGCTCCACTCCTTGTAGAAGCGGCTCTCCACCAGCTCCTTATTGTCCACGAGCATCGCCAGCGTGTAGACATCACCAACGGCTCGCAAGTGCCCCAAGCTGAAGAGCGGATTGACGGCAAATCTCTCGAAATAGACCTTCAGATATTGTGGGTCGTAGCCGTGGTTCACGCAGTAGACGACGCTCTGTTGAGCATAGTCAGTGATGCTGAGGCAAAGGCACGGACTGTCGATGAGTTCGCCGATGCCGCGCAACGCTTGCTGCCAAGCGTCAGGATTGAGCGCGCAGTCATAGACGGCCGCTACGGCTCTGGAGAACGCCTCGACTGGATGGTCCGCTCGGGCCATGAGAACTCGCAAGGGACGCTAGTCTTGCTCATGCTCAGGACATTAGGCGACCGGCGAGGCGGTGCAAAGCCGGCACCATCACTTCGCTCCAGTCGCGGACGGCAAATTTGGGTCACACTTTGCCGATGCTGGAGGCTCTAGCGCACGGCAAAAATATCCTCAATAGCTGACGAGCTTGTGCGACGCCGCGAACCGCAAGGAAGTGCCATGTGTGGAGGGCTCCGTGTTGGCAAGGACTTTCTGCACGTCGCAGGTCTGGTCGGAGCAGCCATGTGTTCGGCCTGTTGATGCGGCTCGCATGACCGCTGGCCATGATGCCCTCCGCGGATCAGGTCCCAGTCAAAACCCCGCATTCGAGATGCGCTGGCACTAGTGGGTTGTCCTGATCACTACGTGCTGTTGGTCCTTTCCAACCTTCACATCACGCCGAGGGCCGGCGCGATCTCGATCATGCAGCCATGGTGGTGGGCTATGCCGGTGGTGTGGACATGTTTGATCGCCAATTCGGGACACGAACGGGACACTAGCTGGGGGCAGAAGGTATCCTATATGTTCACGTATGCTCAGGGTTGACTTCTGAGAAGATGAAGCCAGCAAATAAGTTAAATAGTGGAAACAAAACGAGAAAATATAGTCGTGACAGATGTAGGTATTGTTTGCCCATTGAAAGTGCTGGGTTAATTCGCGTCGGGACATGAGCGGGACATGCGAAAAGCATGTTCACGCAGGTTGGGGCAAGTGGAGAGTACGGACGTTCGGAATACAACCAATAAGAATAAAGCGAATTACGCAACATTATCGCTTGCGTCAGGTCCGGGCCTTATGGGTGGTTTGGCGTTTCGGGCGACGAGGTCCAGAGGGCTCCGATCGCACCTACGCGATCGAGTTTCCTAAGCCTGCACGCTCTGCGACCTCGACGCCTTCAGTTCAATAGTAGCAATCGGGGCGGCCCACTGGTTATGTAAAACGAGATAGTTGGAGTTAGCCTGTATTATTCACGAGGCGGTTTGATTTGAGCTGGGCAGCGGGCGACGAAGCCGTTGGGTTGACGTAAGATCTGGCTGTTGTGCCGCGTGACAAGCTCGTGCATGCTGGCGTCCGCGAACCTAAACGGGAACGCGGAGATGGCGATGATGTTGATCGAAGGCCATCGGGCGATCGCCCCGCCACGTGGTGTTCCGGTGTGGGATGTCGATCCCTACGATCCGGCGATCTTGAGAGATCCATCGGAGTACTATACCGAACTCCGCGACCGCGGCGCACTCGTCTACATTCCCCGCTACGCGATCTTGGCATGCGGCCGTTACGAGATCACGAAGGAGATCTTTTCCGATCACACGCGGTTTCTGTCCTCGCGCGGCGTCGGGCTCACAGATTTTTCGTCGGAGACACCGTGGCGGGTGCCTTCGATCATCCTTGAAGTCGATCCGCCCGAACATACTAAAACACGCCGTGTCATGGCCCGCGTCATGTCTCCCGGCGCCGTCGCGCGCTTGAAGGAGCAATTTCAGCGGGAGGCCGATGCGTTGATCGATCGCATACTGGCGGTCGGCTCGTGTGACGCTGTCGTCGATATCGCTGAAGCCTATTCTGTTTCGGTCTTTCCGCCGGCGGTCGGTCTGCGCAATATCGATCAGAGACGGCTCGTCGACTATGGCGCGATGGTTTTCAATGCGCTCGGCCCCGACAATGCCATCCGCAGATCGGCCATGGCGAAAGCCGCCGACATTGTGCCGTGGATAACGGAACAGTGCCGCCGCGTGAACTTGCAGTCGACCGGATTCGGCGCCGAAATTTATGCCGCGGCCGACGCAGGTGAGATCACGGAAGGGGAAGCGTCGCTGCTCGTGCGGTCGCTGCTGTCTGCCGGTGTCGACACGACGGTCACCGGCATCGGATCGGCGCTTTGGGCCCTGGCGCAGAATCCTGATCAGTTCGATCGCCTGAAGGCGGACCCTAAGCTGGCGCGCAATGCTTTCGAGGAAACACTGCGATTGACGTCACCGGTTCACACCTTTTGTCGAACGACAGGCGCACCGGTGACGGTTGGGGGCTGTGATCTAGAGGAAGGCACGAAGATCCTTTGCGTGCTCGGCGCCGCCAACCTCGATCCGGATCATTGGCCCAATCCCGTCGCGTTTGACATCGGTCGGCGCGCGAGCGGTCATCTTGCGTTGGGTGTCGGCATCCATGGCTGCGTCGGCCAGAACATTGCCCGCGCCGAGGGCGAGGCATTGCTGACCGCGTTCGCAAGGAAGGTACGGTCGATACTTTGGCGGGCGAGCCGGTCTGGCGGCCGGGCAATTCGATCCATGCGCTGGATCGGCTTCCAATCGAAGTGCGGTGACGGCCCCAACCGGAGCAAACAGTATCGTGCGCTCAGCCGACCCCAAGCCAGATGAGCAAGAGGGAGATAGTGACCACTGACATACCTGTCGAGACGACGACAACTGACGACACAGTCTCGACATGCACATTGTATTGCTGAGCAATGACGTAGGCGTTCGCACCGGTGGGCATCGCCGAGAGAATGACTGCCGCCTTTGACCAAAACGGGTCCATAGCAAATACGTAGGTGACCAGCGCAAACGTCAGAACGGGATTGATGATGACTTTCAGGGTTGAGAGCCATATCACTTCGCCCATATTGCCCGTCAGTTTGCGATCGATGAGCGAAAGCCCCAAGGAGAACAGAGCGGCTGGCCCTACCGTGGCAGCCATGAGATCGAGGTAGTTGCTGGCCGCCTTGGGGAGAGGTAATGCGGCCATCGAGAACAGGATGCCGAGTAGTGGCGAGATTACCAACGGGTTGCGCAACACTCTGCCGGCCAACTGCGCAGCCATGCGAAACGTCGATTGTTCCGATGCGCGTGTGCCCTCCAAGACGGCGATGACACCGGTAATGAACAGAAAGGTAAGGCAGAGGGTGGCAACGATCGTTGGCAGCGCCCCGTCCGGTCCGTAGGCCGTCAGCAGGAGCGGCAATCCCATATAAACGGTATTCGCTTGGAGGGCGGTAAACCCAGCAACGGTGCGCGTCGCCACATCCTGGCGAAACCAAAACCGTCCAACGACTAGCGCAATCAGAAGCGTCACTAGCTCACCGCCGACAAATGCGCCGATGAAAGGCCAGTTGAAAATCTTCTCGACCGGCGCCCGTGCCATAAAGATGAAGAGGGCGGGAGGTAGCGCGAAGTAGAAGACGAAACGGTTGAGGGCAGCCGCTGAGTCGGGCCCCAGCACCTCAAAACGGCCGGCAAGGTATCCGGTCAAAACGACCCCGAAGACGGGAACCACGACATTGATTAGGGCGTCCATGAAGCCTCCAAGGCCGAGCGGTCGAGGCGAGAGCTCAGCGTACACCATGTGATGCCGGCGGTGGAACAGGGGCGGCGGAGGCTCGACGAGTGTCCGGAGTGCTCAGAGTTGCAGAGGTGCACGTGCCGCTCGGAAAATCTTTCGACTCGATTTCGCCTCGCGATGGGTTTTTCTCCTGGAATTTCGCACGCTTGACTGAACAGGTCGGGCGCTTGTTAGCTCGGCTATCGCAAGGAGAAGACGACGCGCGATCGTAGAACTTCGCGATCAGCAATGCGGTCGCCAGATCGTCCACCTGCCAAGCCTTCAAGCCGCGCGACGGATGTACGCATCTGGTCGCGTTGTTGGCAGATCAAAGCGCATGCATTGCGTGCCCGCCTTGGTTTCGAAAATGTTGCCTATCGATGCACCAGGAGCCATCCCATGCAAGGTCCACACCTCCTGCTTATTGGTAGCTGCCCGAGAGCTGCGCTCCTCCTACAAAAGAACTCTACCCGTTGCTCCAGCCGTGCCAACCGCGATCCGGAAAAAAGCGGTCAAACCCGGCAAACAATGAAAATCTCCGGCTATGGCGGTGTAAGGGCGCGGCCGCTTAAATGTAGGGCATGAAGTCGGAAGCAAAGCGCGGTCCCACTGAGGGCCCGACCGCTCTCCTTCCAATCTGATCCACGTCGTTTGCACGGAAAACAAACAGCACGCGCGCCGCAGTCGCGCGCGAACGGAGGACTTTTGCCATGCGCCAGGCCTGTTGGCCCATTTCAGCCGAGGCGATCCTCAACCCGTCCCATGGAGTGAGAACCATGAACACGCAAGAAGTCGTCGCATCCACCGAAGAGATGATGCTCGTCTGCAACTTGCGCCAGCCCGGACTGGGCCGTTTGGCGTGCGAGTTTGGCCGCATGGCTGAACAGGTGCGCCGACCGATGGGCTGCCGTGGCCGCCTACGAAGAGCTGTCGCGTCTTTCGGATGCGCAGCTCGAGCACCGTGGATTGCGCAGGGACACACTTGCCCGTGATCTGACCGACTAGCACAGGCCAGCTGGTGGTCGCCGCCATGCACCCGAGATTGCCACAGCACGCGACTTGGAGGACGCCATGATAACCAGCAGCGCCAACGCGCACGGCAACAATGCCTCGTATTTGAATGGCGACGCCACCGTAAGTCCCTTGCGGGCCGAGGCGATAGCTGCAGTGGCCTCGGTTGCGTCCAGGGCAGCATTACTGGCAGCCGTTATCTGCCTTTACGTGGTATTGGCCAGGCCGGATCTTGCGGCGATCATAGTGTTCGTTTGTGCGACCCTCTCGAGCATTGCGGGGTTCGCGTTTTCCGCCATCTCGGGCCCGATGCTTCTGCATGCCACCGCCGACCCGGTCAAGGCGGTGCACATCATGCTCGTCGCGTCGATCGCCTTGCAGAGCTACAGCGTGTGGGCCCTGCGCAAGAGCATCAATCTGCGAGAGTTGCTGCCCTACTTCGCGGGAGGTCTCTCGACCGTAATGCCGGGAGTCTATCTTCTGTTGCACACGCCGACGGCGATCTACCTGCTCGCTCTCGGCGCATTCTTGACGGCATACGCTTCCTACATGCTGGTGCGTCCTGCCATTCGCCTGGAGAGCAACAGCCTCGCGGGACGCGTCTTCGTGGGGGCACTGGGCGGGATCACCGGCGCAACCGCCGCATTTCCCGGGCGCCTTTGTTACGATTTGGTGCGCCGCGCATGCTTGGGACAAGCGCCAGCAACGCGCCATCTATCAGCCCTTCATCCTCGGCATGCAATGCGTGACGTTGATGGTTTTGGCTTTTGCCTCACCAAGAGACGTAATGCACCTTGAGTTGTTGCAATATATTGCTCCGGCCGTTCTCGGTTCTTACCTTGGGCTACGGGCCTTTAGTATGCTGAGCACGGCGCAGTTTAACAAAGTGGTCAGCGGTCTTCTGTTGCTATCCGGTGCCGCGATGTTGCTCAAGGCTCTTTGAGCGAACGGCGCGTTCGCCATGAATTGCCTCATGGTTACATTTTACTTTTGAGAAAGATTGGGCTTTCTATACTCGTGATCTCGTTGTGACCGGATATCGATAGCTCTAGTGCGTGGCGACAAAGCGCGGCACCTCTTGTCCGTCAGCGTAAGCAAGCAAGATATCCGCTGCCGCATCCGCAAATTGCGAATACATTTCGTCGGTAGGCCAGCCCAAATGAGGGGTTAGGACAACATTCGCCAATTTGGTGAGCGGATGCCCAGCCGGCAGAGGTTCCTGGTCGAAAACATCTAGACCCACTCCGGCGATTTGGCCGGATGAGAGGGGACATCGTCATTCATGCTGCTCTAAGTCTGCCCTTGCCTCCGCAGCCAATGCGAAGAAGCGCTCGCGAACTGCGCTAGCGAACGGGTTGTCACGCTCAATGGCCATGTAAACACTGGGAGCGTCGTACCGGACCATCTCCGTTGCTTGCATGAGGTGATCGAAGCTCGCTGTCGTAAGCAGTGTCGGCAGCGGCTCCATTCGCACCAGGACCTTTGCAATCAGATGCGTAACACCCTGGACGACGGCGGCTTCCCAATCGTGCTCTTCGGCGGACGTCACGAAAACCTTCAGACCTAGTGCGCGGCGGAGAAAGGCTGCAATGCGTTGCGCTACTGCGCTCCCTCGCACAGGGCACACGGCAATTTGCGCCCCTTAATGCCATTGCGCCCGCTCTGCGGCCCGAACAGGGGATGGGTCCCGACGATATCCACGAATGGCGGAAGTTCTTCCAGCATGACTCTGGCAGGCTTCACTTTTACCGATCCGACATCGACGACCGTGCAGCCTGGGCGGAGGTGGGGTCGCAGACACTTGATCGCGTTCGCCAGTTCGCTGACCGGGACAGCGAGAACGATCAGGTCGCAGCGACATACTTCAGCCGTTGACCCAGCGACGGCGCGGCCCGGCAATCGGCCGTCGTTGGCGGACATGGCCGGGTCATTGACCACGAGCGCGAAGAACGGATCAAGATGATTGGCAACCAATCGACCGAATGCACCGAACCCGACTAGGCCGATGGATGATATTGAGAGCTTGGTCGACATCGCAGTGCTCCGTTAAGGCTGCGATGCCGGATGCTTGCATGTGACCAACCGCCGGAACGCAGCGGTTGTGCAAGAGAATGCGCCCGCCGTTATGTCGACGGCGGATAATAGCGGCTCGTGGGCGTGCTAATCATGTTGCGCATGCCCTCGCTTTAGGCGGGCGATCGCTGATTGTCAATCGCTCCCATTTCGGACCAATGCGAGGGCGGGTTGGGGTCAGAAGCGGACCTGGCGTTGGGCCGTGGTGCGAAAGCAGACATTGTCGGAACCTCCGGCCTTAGTCCGCTTGTGTGCCACTTCCGGACTCATGTCGCCGCAGCAAATCGCTAGAATTGGGCGGGCCGCGCGGACCATCCGAAACTCCCCACGACTACACACAACACCTGATTGACGGGGTGGTAATCCCGGATGATCCTCCAGCGCATCGCGGTACATAAAAAAGGGGGGAGCCTTGAGGGTTTTCGGCACCCATAAGTTTGACCGCTACCTGATGCCGGCCACCGGCGCAGCGAATGCCTGGGTCACCACGCTGGGCACAGCCTTTGCCGTCGCTTCCGCCTATTTCTTGGCCGCACAGCTTGGGCTGGTCTTGCTCGCCAAGCCTTCTGGCGTGGCTGTGTTCTGGCCTGCGTCGGGGGTTGCAGCCGGCATCCTGGTTGCTGCAGGTCGACGCGCCGGTGTGGCACTCGTGGTGGGCGTGGTGGTCGGTACGGTCACCGCCAACCTCATGAGCGACAGAAACCTTTTGACGGCCGTGCTCAATGGATTTTGCAATGCCGGCGAAGCCGTTCTGATGGCCTGGCTTTTGGACCGCTTGTTTGGTCGCCCCTTCACGTTTGGCGATTTACATCGCGTCGCAGGCTTCTTCGCAGCGGCCGCTTTTGCAACCGCGACCTCCGCCATCGCAGGCGCGATGATCATGATCACGTTTCATACGGCAGCGCCATTTTGGGATGCCTGGCTCACGTGGTTCCTGTCAGACGCGGTTGGCATCGTGGTTGTCGCGCCTTTCTTGATCGAGCTAAGTCAGCTGAGGCGTGAGCCGTCTTCCCGGGCAGAGTTGATCGAGGGCACAGGGGTTCTCGCTCTCACGGTCCTGACCAGTGCCTATGCCGTGTCTCTTCCAACGGGAACCTGGCTCTCATACGACACAGATGCCCTCGTTTTGCCGCTGCTGTTTTGGTTGGCGGTCCGCAATCGGCGGACATTTGCCATCGCTGGCGCCCTCGCGGTGTCGATCGCGACGATAGGAGCGACCACCTTCGGCTTGGGGCATTTTGGCAATGAGAGCGCGTCAATCTTCGAGCGTGTGCTTGGGGCGCAGCTTGTCACGACCTCGGTAACTGCTTTCACACTCGCTCTCACAGCGGTCTTTGCGGAGCGCAGAAAGTCAGAGGAAGAACTCCGCGAAAGCGAGGAGCGCCTTCGCTTGGCCCAGTTGAAGACGGGCGTGGGCATCTGGGATTGGAACCTACGCACGGGGAGGGTGACCTGGACACCACAACTCGAGGCTATCTTTGGTCTCCAGCAAGACACCGTGAAAAGCTATGGAGATTTTCGCGAGCGGGTCCATCCCGAGGACATCGAAGCGGTCGAAGCGCAGCGCGAAGCGGCCGTGCGCTGCCACGAGACATTCGACATCGAATTTCGCATCGTCCGCCCGGACGGACAGGTTCGCTGGGGTTCGGCTGTAGGGGGCGCCATCTATGACGAGGCGACCGGCGAGCCAATCCGCATTCTCGGCAACCACACCGACATCACCGACCGTAAGCTGGCCGCCCAAGCATTGGTTGAACGCAGCGCGCAGCTCGCCCTGGCCGGAAGGGCTGCTCGCGTTGGCAGTTATGCCTATGATGTTGACAGGGAAATTATGCAGATTTCGGAGGGCTATGCGGCCATTCATGGCTTTCCAGAGGGAACGAAGGAAATTGCACGCCGCCAGTGCCTCGCCAGCGTGCACCCACAGGACGTAGAGCGACCGAATCTTGCTCGCAGCAAAGCGTTCCGTGATCGGCGGACCGAGTACAGCGTAGAGTATCGTGTCATTCGTCCTTGCGGGCAGGTTCGATGGATCGAGACACGCTGTTTCATTTCCTATGACAACGAAGGACGTCCGCAACGGGTCCTTGGCGTCAGCATCGATAACACTGACCGCAAACAGGCCGAGGATCGGCTCGCCGAGCGCAACGCGCAGTTCGACCTCGCTCAGAACGCTGCCCGTGTTGGCACTTATACCTACGACAATATTTCGAAGACCATGCAGCTGTCCGGGGCAAGTGCGGCAATTTTTGGCCTGCCTCCGAGCATTACCGAGATCACAAGCGACGACTGGCGGTCGCGCGTGCATCCAGACGACCTACCGCGGTTGGACGCTGAACGTCGGCACGCTTTCAAAAAACGGCAACCTGAACTTGTCGGCGAGTTTCGCATTGTCCGGCCGCGCGGTGAGGTGAAGTGGATCGAAGCAAGAGCCAATAATAGCTATGATGCGGGCGGGCGCGCTTGTCGCATGGTCGGCGTCTACATCGATATCACCGAACGCAGACAAGCTGAGGACCACAAGAGCCTTTTAATCGCCGAACTCGATCATCGCGTGAAGAACACACTCGCGTGCGTCGCGGCGCTCGCGCACAGTACCCGTGACACCGCCAAGTCAATGGATGACTTCGTCAGGGTGCTCGATGGCCGCATCCAGTCCCTCGCCAATACGCATTCACTCTTGAGCCGCAACCGCTGGCAGGGCGTTAGTATCGCCGAGCTCGTGCGCGGAGAACTTGCTCCCTGTATGAGAGACGGCAACACCCTCATCGATGGCCCCGACACCATCCTCGCTGCTGAGGCCACACAACCCGTGTCGATGGTTCTGCATGAACTCGCTACCAACGCCGCGAAGTATGGTGCGCTTTCCAACAGCCACGGCCGCGTTTCGGTATTCTGGCGGCGGCATTCCAACGGGGACGCGAGGAGCAAGCTGGTGCTCGAGTGGCTTGAGGCGGGCGGCCCACCGGTCATCGTGCCCAATCACACCGGATACGGCACGTCCGTGATCCGCGATCTCATCCCCTATGAACTCGGAGGGACCGTGGACTATGAGCTCGCAGGTGAAGGCGTCTGGTGTCGAGTGGAGATACCAGCCAAATGGATGAACTCTACGCTCTGAGATCGGTAACGAGAGATTTTCCTCGTTAGTGGAGCATGTAAGCCATTGTTGAGGGAACGGGACGATTCTGAACTCGCTGGTGTACGTGTCCTTGTTGTCGAGGATACTTGGCACGTCGCAAGGGCCGTGAAAGGACTGCTCGAGGGCCTGGGCATGGAGGTGATTGGTCCAGCTGCTACCGTCTCGGAGGCGGAGCAGCATGCCGCCGCGCAAATGCCCGAGCTGGCCCTGATTGACATCAACCTGAAAGGCGAAATGGCCTACGGCTTGATCGATCATCTACATGATAAAGATATTCCAATCATTGTCGTCTCCGGCTATGCCGTTCTGGCACGTCAAACTGAAAAAGCCGCTGCCATCTTGCAGAAGCCGTACAAGGCATCGGAATTGATCGAGGCCTTGCACGGCGTGGTTTCGGATCGCGTTGCCGCCACGAGGGGGGGCCCGGGTCAACGCACTCGGTAAGCTTCCGCCCCACGCGAGATTGCAGTCGCAGCGCGATCGACGGGTTGCTCAATCCTTTAGGTATCGATGATTTGGTTGCGGTTGGCATAGCAAACCAATCCGCCATACTTTGCCGCCAGGTGCGTCGGTGTCTTGGTTCAGCCTAAAGGTCTGCGCGCTGAAAATGCTGGTTGCGCCAAAGTCCCCGTTGTCCCGGCGCGCTCATGGTGCCGCACCACTTCCTCAAAGCCCCCGGCGGCTGTAAGTCTGTGCCGCGAAATCCACCAACGTTACCAAGTCAGCGGTTTTCCACTGAGGAATGCTCTCGTGCCGACGCAACTAGACACTGCCATCAATTTCGAGGACCTGCGCAAGCTGGCCAAGCGCCGGCTGCCGCGCATCGCCTATGACTTCATCGAGGGCGGGCTCGAGGACGAGCATGGGCTGGCGCGCAACGAGGAGGCGTTCCGCCGTTATCAGTTGGTGCCCCGATACGGCATCGACGTGCGGACGATCGACCAGACCACGACCCTATTTGGCCGCGGTTTTTCGGGTCCGATCGGCATCGCGCCGACGGGGCTCGCCGGCTTATTCCGGCGCGGCGGTGACCTGATGCTCGCGGAAGCCGCGAAATCTGCCAACGTGCCCTTCATCATGTCAGGTGCCAGCACCGCGCTGATCGAGCAGTTGGGCAAGCTCGCGCCCGAGCACGGCTGGTATCAACTCTATGTGGCCCGGGACCGGAAGATTTCTGAGGACATGGTACGTCGGGCGCGGGATGCCGGGCTTTCTACCCTCGTCATCACAGTGGACGTGCCGACGAATTCGAAGCGTGAGCGCAACTTGCGCAACGGTTTCGGCCGCCCCTTAAAGCTTGGCGTGAAGATGAAGCTCGAGGCGTGCCTGCACCCTGCGTGGCTGGCCGAATACTTGCGCTATGGCACGCCTATGTTCTCCAATTGGGAGAGGTATGCACCAGATGGTGCCCGCGCCGACGCAGTTGCCGATTTCGTGGCAGCCCAGATGCCGACGCCGGTGACCTGGCAAGACATCGATACCTTTCGGCGCGCCTGGCCTGGGACGCTGGTCCTTAAGGGGATCATGCATCCTGCGGATGCGGTGCGCGCCTTGGCGATCGGCGTCGATGGCATCATTGTCTCCAACCATGGTGGCCGGCAGCTTGACCGTGCGCCAGCGCCGATCGAGGTGCTGCCGGCTATCGACGCCGCCGTCGGCGATAAGATGACACTGATGTACGACAGCGGAATCCGTCGCGGGTCGGACGCCATTACCGCGCTCTGTCTCGGAGCAAAGTACGTCTTCGTCGGCCGAGCAACACTCTACGGGGTCGCGGCGGGCGGCTGCGCTGGGGCAACCAGGGCACTCGCCATCTTCAGGGACGAGATCGATCGCACGATGATGCAGATGGGAGTGCCGGACATTAAGGGCCTTGGCCCGCACCGGCTCATGTGGAAGGACGAGGAAGATCTGCGTCGCAATATGCCAGCGGGGGCATAGGATTCGGCCGATGGTGCGTTGCGTTGATGCTCGTTGCGCCATGTCTGGGTTGGGTCAGAATTCACCGTCGCCTAAGCGGTCGCTCAACGTCTGTTTTGCACCCGAAAGCTGACGTGGATCGACCCGGTCCGCCACGGCAAAAAAGTGCCAGCTGCAGACATCGAGCCTAAATCAGATCAGCGAGCATGCGAGCGGCTCGTGCGGCGCCGTCGGCCTCGACCGGCTCGAACCGCATCGGTGAGCGCACCGTGGCAACTATCGCTTCAGCAATCATGTCCGGCGTCGATGTCGCGAAGTTCATGCGCTTGCCGGCGCCGTAGCGGTCGAGCCGGTGGGCGACGTGAAAGTTCTGCTCGAAATGGTTCCGGAGCGGGAAATATAGGAACGGCGTTCCGGCAGCGGCCAGCTCCATGCAGGTGGTGAGCCCGCCCTGCACGAGCGCTAGGTCACAGGCCGCCAGGTGGCGGTCGAGGTTCGGCACGAATGCTCGCACGTCCACCCCGGCCGGCGCATTGAGCGAAGCCGGATCGATCCGCGGGCCTGCGACCAGGATCATGCGCAGCTCGGGCATGCGCGCTTGCACCATCGGCCAGCTCTGCAGGATGCGCTGGATGAGATGCGTGCCGACGCCCGAACCGCCGACAGTAACGACGCACACCCGCTCGTCCGGGCGATAGCCGAGGCTCTCGCGCAGTTCAGCGCGGCTGCCGAACGTGCTCGGGTGCTCGCCGATGATGTAGCCGGCGAAGTCGAAGTGTTTCGGCACCCAGTCGCGCATGGCCGGCAAGTCCTTGCCGAACGACAGCGGCACGATGTCCTCGGGCGAGCCCACGAAGATCGCCCGGTCGCGCACGCCAGGATGGCGCTCGATGTGCTCGATCATCTCGGCGTTGTAGTCGGTCGTCAGGAATGCCTCGTGCGCACCGCCCGACGGCATCGGCACGTAGCCGACGAAGTCGGTGAACCAGGCGAGCTTGGCCCGCTTCAGCTCTGGGTGCTCGTGCCAGAAGTGGTCGATGTCCCAGGCCTCGTCGGCGATCACCAGATCGTAGCCGCCCTCATCGACGGCATCCTGGAAGATCATGAAGTTGGTGATCAGCACCTCGTCCATGCGCCGGATGGCCTGGAAGGCGTTGAGATCGTGCTCGCCCGCCTCGAGCTCGATGTGCCGCGACTCGCTGGCCAATCGCGCGCTCAGCGGATGGATGCGCTCGCCGCACGCATCGAGCAGACGCGTCACCGGGTCCTGCGCCAGCCAGTCCACCTGCAGATCTGGATGCAGCTTGCGCAGCTCCCGCGTGATGGCGATGTCGCGTCGGCCGTGCCCGAGCCCGATCGGCGAGGAGAGATACAGTGCCTTCCTGGTCCTGGTCGCGAGGCTGCGCCCGCTTCTTGCCGGGCGCCGGAATGCCGAGCCTGCGATCCAGGAAATCGTTGATGAGATCGTTGCACTTGGCCGGAAAGCGCCCGAGCGGATTGTGCCCGCCGCCGGCAATGGTGAAGAGCTCGGCACGCGTAAGCTCCGCCACCGCCTGCGCACGGGCATAGGGCTGGATCTGGTCGTTGTCGCCGTGGATCAGCAGCAGCGGACAGCGGATCTTGCGATACATGCCTTCGCCCACGTCGAAGTTCGGCGGGATCGTCCGCGCCTCCACGGTCTTGGCAGAACCGGTCCGGTGGTGGCGCCCGCCCACTCGATGCCGTCCTCGATCTGCTTGGTGGAGTGCGGCTCGGAGCAAATGTTGCGAATGAAATGCTCGGCGAAGTCGGGGTAGTCGGTGAGCCAGTAGGCGCGATTGTATTTGTCCCAGCCTTCGAACCGATCGCGCTCGGTGACGAAATGCCGTGGCGTCATGTATGGATAGCCGGGCCCGATGGTGGCCACGGTGCCGACCAGGATCGCGGCCTTCACGCGCTCGGGGTGATAGGCGGCGAGCACCGAGGCGTGCATACCGCCTAGCGACAAGCCAACCAGCACGCCTGGCCGGCGTCGGTAGCATCCATCACGCTGAGCACGTCGCCCAGGTAGTTGTCGAGCGAGTAGGCCGCAGCCTCGGCCGGCTGGTCGGACTGGCCGTTGCCGCGTGGATCGAAGGTGATGCAGCGGAAGCGCTCACTGAAGTACGGCAACTGTGCCTTGTAGACGCGCGCGTGCACGATGCTCCATGGCGGCAGGAACACCATGGTCTGGGGCCCATTGCCGTAGACCTCGTAGTGGATCCTGACGCCGTCGCGATCCGTGAAACCTTCCTTGTCAGGGAGCTTGGCGCGCATCACATCACCTCGCCGTCGATGCAGCCTCTGCGGCACGAATGAGATCACCAACGCGCCGCAACGCCTGGCGCACCGGCACGCCTTTTTTTTCGCCGCCGAGCAGATAGAGGCTTTCTGCGCCCATGAAAGCGCAGCCGATGAGTGCGGCAACCTCCTCTGCCGGCAATGGGCCCAGGCCCCCCAGCTCCCGATCCGCCTTGCGCGCGAGCTCGGTGAGAAGGTCGAACCAGGTGATCAGGCCGGCGCGGACGACTTTCGCGATCTCGGCATCGGACCAGCTTGCCGCCGTCAGTTCCTGCAACACGCGCACGTAGCCGGAGGCGATGTCGTCATCGAGATAGTCGCACGCCCGGTCCCACTGCTCGGACAGCTTGAGGGCCGGATCGTGGAACAGGGCGTTCTGCCGATCGAGAAGCTGGGCATTGAGATACTCGAACAGCGCCAGCACCATCCCCTGCTTGGAGCCGAAGTGGTAGTGGATCTGGCTGAGCGGCACCCCGGCAACAGCCGCCACATCGCGCGTCGATAACCCTGCATAGCCGTTCTGGCGCAGCACCTTCTTCGCCGCCTCGAGCAGCGAGACGCTGGTTTCCGGCTTCTTTGCCAATGCGCGTGCCATGCCGTCTCCTGCCCCGAACTGGTGCGCCCCCCTATGGGCGCTTGGATGCCGCAGGCCGCCCGTCGGTATCCGTCTTCAGGGTTGCCGCCAGGCAGCGGGATCAGCATCGACACTTGCTCCCGGTAGCGCCGGTACTGATCGCCGAACAGCGCGATCAGGTCCCGCTCCTCGAGCTGGATGGCGATCAGGATGTAGCCCGTGGTGGCAACCGCAAACAACAGGTGGCCCGCGGTCATAGCCGGTGTGGCCCAGAAGGCGAGCAGGAAGCCGAGGTAGAGTCGGGTGCCGCACCTGCTTGTAGAGCGACGGCGTGCGGAATTCCGGCGGCGGCAACGTCTGGCCCCGCAGCCGGGCGTAGACCTGGCGCAGGCCGAACAGCTCGAAGTGATTGATCAGGAAGGTGCTGATCAGCACCAGCGCCCACCCGATCCAGAACACCGCGTCCAGGACAGCAGCGCCGGTCGCATTGGTGACTGACCAGACGAGCCCCGGTATCGGCTGCCACTGCCAATACAGCAGCAGCAGCGCCAGGCTGGCGAACAGCACGTAGGTGGTGCGTTCCACCGGCTGCGGCACCATGCGCGTCCACCAGCGCTTGAAGGCCGGCCGCGCCATGACGCTGTGCTGCACGGCGAACAGTCCAAGCAGCAGCGTATCGACGATCAAGGCGGCGACCAGCCGGCCCGGGCTCGCCGCTGTCGATCGTCTTCGGCGCGGGCAGGTTGCCGACGAAGGCGATGGCATAGAGAAAAGTGGCCAGGAAGACGAGATAGGCGAGGCCCCCGTATAGAACTGCAGCAATACTGCCCATGGAGCTGTCTCCCCTCGTGAGATGGTTGCGGCCTACGGTCGGCGTACATGATTAATTCGGCCGACCGACCGATATAGGGGGACACTATATTTCGGTCGACCGACCGAGTCAATAGTTCAAGTCCTCGCGAGGTCCGGCGGAGATTGATGTCTGCTTTGCTCTCAGAAAGTAGACATGGCTGGAGCTCGGCGGCTTCGTCCGCTTTGCGAGTTCTCGCATGCTTTCGGAGTTTTGCTCGGCGGCGTGATCGTGACTTCTGCAGTGCGATTCGAGCGGTCGAACATCGCAATGCGATCCCTTAGTGTCCCGGAATGTCGCAACCGTTAGTGTCCCAACGGGACGTTATGGGCGGAATGTCGGGGGGTGTTGTGAGCTACATCGAGCTGAGCAGCGTTGAAATCACACGAAAATATACGCAGTAAAATATTGAGCTGTTCCTTGAGGTGGTAGCGCCGCAAGGCGTGAAGGTTCGAAGTCCTTTCGACCGCACCAGTCCCAGCAATACGCCCGAAGGAGCTGGATGGCTGCGCGACTGGTCAGCACTTGGCGCTGAAGGCTGCCCGGCCGCCGTCGGCAGCGGTGACGCTCAGCTCGACTTTCCAGCCCTGCCGGACAGCCTCGCCCCACAGCGCGCTGCCGCATTGTGCGGCGTTCCACTCCACCGCTTTGCGGGCCCTCCAGTCGTTGGTCATGGAGGTCGAGGACGCATAGGTGAAGCGTTTGAATTCCACCATTTTGCGATCGCACCAAACGCCCATGCCGCCATTGCGCGTTGAGCGATCGAGCCAATGGCCGACATCCTGTTCCGCCGCGATGGCCAACTGCTTTGCAGCCGAGCAAAAATCCCGGTCGTCAAAGGCGTGCGCCGCTGGACACAATAGGAGCGCGCTTTGGGTAGCGGCCAACAGGGCCCAGCGAACTTTCATGGGGGTCCATACGGTTACGAGCAGCCCGACCTATCACAGCTGAAGACGGCAACAGAATGGTGAGGTCGATGAGCGGCGCTCACTGACCATGCGTCTCCCCCGTTGCTCTCGCAAAGCAAGCTTACCCGGTCCCGAGGGGACCACGCTCGATGCACTTCCGCCGACCCGCCTCAGGCCGGCGGCGCAACCGTCAGGCCACGCACGCCGTGGCGCTCGATCAGGCGCGCGACCAGGCCGGAGGCCTTGGCCTGCTCCACGAATTCGCGCAGGAAGGCGGCGCCGGCCGCGTTCTTGCGGGAGGTGCCGACCGCCTGCTGCACGGTCATGAAGTTGCCGTCGATGAATGCGGGCGCCCGGCAGCTTCTCGACATCCGTGATCAGCCGCGGCCGCAGGCCCGCCAGGGCATCGAGCTTGTCGCGCACGAACTGTCTCGTAGGAACTGTCCAGGCTGTCCGTGCGCACCAACTCGGCCTGCTTGACGTTGCGCTCGAGCCAGAGCCCATACGCGGCGCGCCCGAACACGGAGATGCGCACGCCGGCCCGATCGACGTCGGCCAGCGACTTGAGGGGAGATCCTGCCGGCACCAGATAGGTGGCCTCGATCTCGCAGTAGGCCGGGCTGAAGGCGATCTTCTCGGCCCGCTGCGGCTCGGCGCCGATCAGGCCGATGTCCCAGGCATCGGTGTCTGCCGCGTCGGCCAGCTCGCCCGGCGCCTTGAAGGGCACGAGCTTGAGCGGCACGCCCAGCTAGCTTGGCGATCTCGCCGGCCATGTCGGGCGCCACGCCGACCGGGACCGCCGGCCGCGTCCTTGCTGCTCACCAGCAGGAAGTTCGACATGTTGATGCCGGCGCGCAGAACGCCGGTTGGCGCCAACTCGGAAATGACCTGTTGAGACACGGGCAGCTTCCCCTGCTTGTCGTTTGCCGTCTGGGCAGCAGCTGCACATGGCAGCAGCCCCAGCAGGATAGCCGCGATGGCCAGCATGCGTCCGCCCATTGCCACGGCCTCCTCAGCGACGGCTTGTACGCCCAAGCCGTCTTCGGTTGCCAACCTATCGGGAAGCCAACCTATCGGGAAGACTGCATCGGTGGAAGCCAGGATTGCAGCAAGCCGCGCAGCACCCGTCATCCCGGAAGCCGAGGCGCAGCCGAGACTATCCGGGACCTCAGCGACAGAGCGCATGGATCGGCAGAAGGTCCCGGCTCTGCGCCGTAGCGTTTGCAGCGCGATGGCTGGGCCGGGATGACGGGTGGGCGCTAGCCCCGCGCGCCGAACTCCAACACGGCCGACCAGCAGCCCGTGTCGTCGATGCCGGCCACAAGGCTCGCACCCTGCGTCTCGAGCAGCAGCCGGGCCAGGATGACGCGCAGGCTGCCCGGACCCACCGTCTGCACAATCGGGCTCGGCTGGCCCGCCACGCGGATATCGAGGCTGCGCAGTGCCCCGCGCCGGCGGCCCTTCACCTCGATGCTGGTGCCGGCCGGTGCATGGCCCGCCGCCTCGCGCAGCAGATGCTCCAGCGCCTGCAGCGTCGCGCGCCGCTCGCACACGATCTCGCAGGTGTTGCAGCCCGTCGTGGCCACGCGCAGCTGGCCCGCCTCGGCGATGCCAGCCGCCTTCCAGGCCTCGCGCACCAGGGAACCGGCCGTCAGACGCTCGCGCGAGCCCTGCATGCGGTCGGCGATCAGCGCCGACATGGCCTCGGTGACCGCCAGCGCATCCTCGGACGATTTCAGCAGGCGGCCGCCGCTCTCGCTGATGTGGTGTGCATACTCCTGATAGCGGGCATGCCCGAGCGGGCCATACAGCTCGCGCAGCATCACCTCGGAGAAGCCGATCACCGCATTGAGCGGCGTGCGCAGCTCATGGCTCATCTGCGCCATCAGATCGCGCAGGCCGTCCGGGCCGCTCTCCGACATCAGCGGACGGACATCGGAATCGGCCGAGGCGCGAACATCATCGCCATGGATCAGCGTCAAGGCCGCCGCCGCGGCGCCGGTCGCCATCAGGAAGGCCAGGTGCAGCGCCGGCAACCCGGCGATGGTTGCCCCGGCCGCCTCCGTGGCGCCCCAGGCGGTCATCAGCAGGATGCCGAGCCCACCCAGATGCAGCCCGGCGAACATGCGCGCCAGCCACGGCGTGTCGAGACACAGCCTTCGGTGCTCGGGCCGCCATGCCCGCAACGGTCTTTGCAATATCGATAGAATGCCGTCATCGCGCCGGACAAAGTCCAGCACGGACGGGGTGACGTGCCCAGCGCCATCCCTTGGTCCTCGACCCGAATTTTTTGCGAATGCTGCCCAGAACAGGATCCGGCGGCGCAACAAGCTCACCGAATCACCACAACAGTCTGGCGTATAAGCGAATCTCTGTCGAGAACGAATGCCGTGCGCGGACAAAATTCGTCGCGCTGTGGCAGCGGCGACTGCCGCGACTCCTACTCCAGCATCTTCGACACGATCTCGAACACGTCGTGCGACAGCGGCTTGGCCTTGGCGACGCGCTGCAATGCCTTCTTGGCTCCCTTGCGCCGCTCCGGCTCCAGCGCCTTCCAGCTGCGGAACGCGGAGAGCAGTCGCGCCGCGATCTGCGGGTTGAAGGCGTCGAGCTCCAGCACCCGGTCGGCGACGAACTCGTAGCCGGCCCCGTCCGGCCGGTTGAAGTTCACCAGGTTGCCGTGCGCGAACGTGCCGATCAGGGCCCGCACCTTGTTGGGGTTCTTGATCGAGAACAGCGGATGCCGCGTCAGCTGCTTGACCGAGGTCAGCGCCGAGGCGAGCGGCGAGACCGCCTGGTAGGCGAACCAGCTGTCGACCACCAGGTGATCGTCCTTCCAGCGCTCGTAGAAGCGCTCCAGCGCCTTGGCCCGTTCCGGCGAGCGCAGCTGCGACAGGATCGACAGCGCGCCGACCTCGTCGGTGGCGTTGCTGGCCTCCTTGAAATGCCGCACCACGCGCGCCACGTCCTCGGCTCGGCCGCGGCTCGCCAGGTAGCCGAGCGCCGTGTTGCGCAGGATACGCCGGCCGGCCGGCTCCGAGGCCGGCGAGAACGGGCCCTTCACCTCGTTCTTGCGGTAAACGTCGACGAGTTCATCCGCCAGCATGGTGCCGATCGCCTTGCGCAGGTCGTTGCGCGCCTTGTGGATGGCCAGCGGGTCGACGTCGCGCGCCATCACGCGGGCGAGGTCGCTTTCGCGAGGGCAGCAGGATGAACTGCGCCCGATAGCCGGGCTCCAGCGTATCGTCGGCCAGCGTCACGCCCAGCGCCTCCACGAACTCGCGCGCCGGCTTGGGCTTCTGCCCGCCACGCACCGTCTTCACCGCCTCCACCATCACGCGCGTGGCGTAGTCCTGTGCCGACTGCCAGCGGTTGTAGAGGTCGCTGTCATGGGCCATCAGGAATTGCAGGTCGGCGTCGGACAGATCGAGCGTCAGGTTGACCGGCGCCGAGAAGCCGCGCAGCAGCGACGGCACGGGACGGGAGGCGACATCGCGGAAGCGGAACGTCTCGGTACGCTTGCGGATCTCGAGCATGCCGTCCTGCACGCGCTCGCCCGAGGCGAGCTTCAGTTCCAGCTCCTGCCCGTTGCCGCCCAGCAGCCCCAAGCGCAGCGGGATATGCACCGGCTTCTTCTTGACCTGCCCCGGCGTCGGCGCCAGCACCTGCGAGACGGTCAGCTCGGCCGTCTTGGTGCGCATGTCGTGCTTGAGCTGGCACACCAGCTCCGGCGTGCCGGCCTGGCTGTACCAGGTCATGAACTGGGAGAGGTCGCGTCCCGACACCTCCTCGAAGCAGGCGATGAAGTCCTCGACCGTCACCGCCTGTCCGTCATGCCGCTCGAAGTAGAGGTCGAGCGCCTTGCGGAAGGCGTCGCGCCCCAGCAGGGTCTGCAGCATGCGCACCACCTCGGCGCCCTTCTCGTAGACGGTCGCCGTGTAGAAGTTGTTGATCTCGATGTAGCGGTCGGGGCGCACCGGATGGGCGAGCGGGCCGCCGTCCTCGGGAAACTGCCGCGCCTTCAGCTGCCGCACCTCGTTGATGCGCTGCACCGCCGCCGAGTGCTCGTCGGCGCCGAACTCCTGGTCGCGGAACACCGTCAGGCCTTCCTTGAGGCACAGCTGGAACCAGTCGCGGCAGGTGACGCGGTTGCCGGTCCAGTTGTGGAAATACTCGTGCGCGATGACGCGCTCGATGCCCATGAAGGCGTTGTCGGTGGCGGTTTCGGGCGAGGCCAGCACCAGGCCGTCGTTGAACACGTTGAGGCCCTTGTTCTCCATCGCCCCCATATTGAAGTCGGACACGGCGACGATGTTGAACACGTCGAGGTCGTACTCGCGCCCGAAGCGCTCCTCGTCCCAGCGCATGGATCGCTTGAGCGAGTCCATCGCCCAGGCGCAGCGGCCCTCCTTGCCGGGCTCCACGTAGATGGTGAGGTCCACCTTGCGGCCCGACCGGGTGGTGAAGGTCGAGGCGAGCGACGCGAGGTTGCCGCCCACCAGCGCGAACAGGTAGCAGGGCTTGGGGTGCGGATCGCGCCACACCGCATAGTGCCGTTTGCCTCCGTCCAGCGTGCCCCGCTCCAGCGGATTGCCGTTGGAGAGCAGCACCGGCGTCTCGGTGCGGTCGGCCTCGATGCGCACCGTGTAGGTTGCCAGCACATCCGGGCGATCGAGGAAATAGGTGATGCGACGGAAGCCCTGCGCCTCGCACTGCGTGCAGTAGATGCCCTTCGACAGGTAGAGGCCCGGTCAGCGCCGCATTGGCCTTCGGATTGCAGACCGTGACGATCTCCAGCTTGAAGGGGCCGGCCGGCAGCTTGGCAATCGTCAGGTTGCGGTCCGTCACCTGGTAGTCGGCGGGCGTCAACTCGCGACCGTCCAGCGTCACCTTCTCCAGCGCCAGCAATTCGCCGTCGAGCTTGAGCGCGCCGGGCTTGCCCGGATAGTCCGGGTTGGCCCGCATCTGCAGGCGCGAGCGCACGCGCGTGCGCTCCGGCTCCAAAGCCACGTCCAGCGATACCGTGTCGATCAGGTAGTTGGGCGGCTTGTAGTCCTCGAGCAGGATCGGGCGCGGCGCGGCTGTATCCATTTTCTTGTTCCTGGCGCTGATGCAACGACGCATGAGCCGGATGGCATCCGGCTCATGTCGGGCAAACCAGGGCGAAGTGCAAGCCTTGCGTGGCGCCAGCCACAGATCGGGCCGGCGCCGCCAGTCGCCGTCCGGCATCAGCCGCCGATGATCGCGTCCCACAACAGCTTCATGTTGAGGGCGATCAGCGAGACTGCAATCAGCACGGCGAACGCCACCAGCCAGACCGGCGTCGCCATCTGGCCCATCTTGACCCGGCTGGCCGTGAACTGCACCAGCGGCACCACCGCGAACGGCAGCTGCACGCTGAGCATCACCTGCGTCAGGATCAAGCAGCTTGCCGGTCTCCGCCTCGCCGTAGAAGATCGTCACGCCGGCCGCCGGGATGATGGCAATCGCACGCGTCACCAGCCGCCGCAGCCAGGGCGGCAGCCGGATATCCAGGAACCCTTCCATCACCGCCTGGCCGGCCAGCGTCGCGGTCACCGTCGAGTTGAGCCCGCAGCACAGCAGCGCGATGCCGAACAGGGTCGGCGCAATGGCCGAGCCCAGCAGCGGATGCAGCAGCGCCGACGCCTGCCCGAGCTCGACCACATCCGTATTGCCGGCCTTGTTGAAGCTCGCCGCCGCCAGGATCAGGATCGAGGCGTTGATCACCAGCGCGAACATCAGCGCCACCGTCGAGTTGATGGTGGCGTATTTCAGGGCCTCGCGCTTCTCGGGCAGCGTATTGCCGTAAGCGCGGGTCTGCACGATGGCCGAGTGCAGATACAGATTGTGCGGCATCACGGTGGCGCCGAGGATGCCCATGGCCAGATACAGCATCTCGGGGTTGCGCACGATCTCCGTGGTCGGCGCAAAGCCGCGGATCACGTCCCCCCACACGGGATCGGCCATGGCGATCTGCACGGCAAAGCACACCGCGATCACGCCCAGCAGGGTGATGATCAGCGCCTCGAGGTAGCGAAAGCCGAGCCGCTGCAGATACAGAATGAGGAACACGTCGAGCGCCGTCAGCAGCACGCCGATCTCGAGCGGGATGCCGAACAGCAGGTTGAGGCCGATGGCCGTGCCGATCACCTCGGCGATGTCGGTGGCGATGATGGCGATCTCGGCCGCCAGCCAGAGCGGATAGGCCGCCCAGCGCGGATAGGCGTCGCGGCAGGCCTGCGCCAGGTCGCGGCCGGAGGCGATCGCCAGGCGCGCGCACAGCGACTGCAGCACGATCGCCATGATGTTGGAGATCAGCGCGACGACCAGCAGCGTGTAGCCGAACTTCGAGCCGCCGGCGAGCGAGGTGGCCCAGTTGCCGGGGTCCATGTAGCCGACCGCCACCAGATAGCCCGGGCCCAGGAAGGCAACGAGGCGGCGGGCGCTGGTCGCGCCCTTCACGCTGATGGTGCGATGGACGTCCGACAGGGCCGCCTCGCCGCGCGGACGCCGCCAGCCGGCATCCTCATTGGCCGGCTCGTTGGCCGGCACCGCGCCGTTCTGCTCGATTTTTTTCAGCATGCCCCGTGCTCCCGACCCCTGCCCGACACCGAGGACCCTATTGCAGTTGCAAATCATTAGCAAGTGGACTGTGGGACATCGCTCCGAGTGTTGCTTCTCTGCACGGAGGTCCGACAATTCCGCCACGATCCACAGCTTCGAGGCCAGCATTAGCGCGATAGTAACCGCCTCGCCTTTAGGTTGTCGGCCGTGCACTCGGGGGCCGGCCATGGGCGTTCTCAGCAGAGTATCGGTGACGGAAATCAAGGCGCGCGGCAGCATCAAGGATGCCGACGTGCTGAAGCTGCGGCGCAGCTACTACGACGACGGCCACATCACCGCCGAGGAAGCCGACGCCCTGTTCACCCTCAACGATGCCTGCCCCGTGCAGGACCCGGCCTGGGCCGATTGCTTCATCGAGACCATCACCGACTACATCGTCGACCAGGCCCAGCCCGAAGGCTACCTGACCGCCGCCAACGCCGCCTGGCTGATGCAGCGCGTTGCCCATGACGGCCGCGTCGAGACCAAGACCGAGCTGGAATTGCTGGTCAACGTGCTCGACAAGGCGCGCTGGGCACCACAGAGCCTCGTCACCTTCGCGCTCCAGCAGGTGAAATACGCCGTCGTCACCGGCAGCGGCATCCTGCGCAACGGCAAGCAGCTGGGCCCCGGCGTGGTCACGGAAGGCGACGTCGATATGCTGCGCCGTATCCTCTATGCCTACGGCGGCGACGGCAGCATCGGCGTGACGCAGACGGAAGCCGAGGTGCTGCTCGACATCGATGCCGCCACCTGCGACGCCGACAATCATCCCACCTGGCGCGATCTGTACGTCAAGGCCATCGCCAACTGCGTGATGTCGGCCTCGGGCTATGCGGCGCCCGCCCGCGAGATATCGCTCGCCCGCGACGCCTGGCTCGACCGGCGCGGCGACCTTGCCCTGGAATTGATCGTCAGCGGCATGGGCACCGGCCTGAAGAACTTCCTCACCGGCTATCGCAAGCAGACCGACGAGGAACGAGCGATTTCCCGCCTGACCCAGCAGAAGGTGGAGATCGTCACCAACGAAGGCCTCAGCGTTGCGGAGGCGACCTGGCTCGCCGAGCGCATCGCCCGCGACGGCCGGGTGACGCCGAACGAGCAGGCCTTGCTGATGTTCCTCAAGGCCGACAGCGGCTCGCTGCATCCGGCCCTGAGCGAGCTGGTCAAACGCGCTTCCCCCGCCGCCTGACAGCGTAACCGCGACTGTGTTGCCCAAGCCAACGCGCATTGGCGCCGGCTTACCGTCATTTAATGTCGGGCTGACCGTCGTGCTCTGCTTGATCGCGCGCACATCGCCGGCCAGCGAAAATCTCCAGCCGCATCCGCAAGATAGCAACGTCGCCGCAGCGCCGACGCTCGCACCGCTACGGGTTGCGCGCCGCGCGGGCGTTATGCTCCAACATGAGATTGCCGTAAAAGCGCCAGCTTGCGTGGCGATCGTCGCGACTGGGGAAGAGTTGAGTCACGGCGCGGCGCGGGCAGCGCAACGGCGCAGGTGCGTCTGGCCCCACCTAGCCGAAAATGTGGGTTGAGGCTTTCCAAGCGGGCACGCGTGTGCGGGAGTGGCATGGCATGGCGGGGTTTGACGTCAAAGCATTCCTGGATGGCATCATCGGTTTCGCCAGCCAGAACTACACACTCGTACTTGCCGGCCTGGCGCTCCTCGTCCTGTTCAGCAATCGCGGCGTGTTCGCCCGCATCCGCTACGGCATCGAGAAGGCGCTGACCGACAACTGGCAGCTCACGCTGCTCGCCTCCACCGGCATCGCCCTGTCGCTGGCGTCCGGCTACACCACCTACGACGGCCTGCGCAACTTCACCAACGCGCCGTTGCTCTCGGTCGCCATCTCGTTCGGCATCCAGGGCGTCATGCTGATCGTGGCCTGGCTGATCGGCGAGAGCTTCGCCACCGGCATGAACCAGCGCACCGCCGAGGGCAAGCGCGTGCGCCTGGCCGATGCCAGCGTCGGCATGCTGCTGGGCGTGGCCTTCGTCGGCATCGCCTTCTACTGGGTGCTGAACCAGTCCAGCGCCGTCAGCATGACCAAGCAGGCCGGCCTGCAGGCCGACTGGATCAAGGTGGTCGACGTCTCGGTCTATTTCCTGCTGGTGATGCTGCTGGTCGGCATGATCGCCTTCGGCTTCCGCCGCGGCGGCGACATCTCCACCCCCTACGTGCAAAGCCTGCGCCTGATCATCAAGAATTCCGTGCTGTGGGTGATGTTCCTCGCCTCCATGGCCTCGTCGGTCTTCTTCTCCTTCGACTCGCACTTCAATGCCATCTTCCCGGCCGAGCAGAGGAAGCGCGCCGCCGAGATCCGCACCACCAGCCAGATCGGCAGCGTCGTCTCCGACGTCGGCGCCATCACCCAGAAGCGGCAGATCGAGGAGGCCGAGGCGCTGTTCAGCACCGACGGCTGGAAAGCCTACGACAAGCAGCTGGCCAGCCTCGCCCAGTCCTCGCAGGGCGCGCAGGGCGAGATCGAGAAGTTCTTCGTGCAGCAGATGGAGGACCGGCGCCGCGCCATCAACCAGCAGCAGGAGCGCATCACCACCGCGCAGAGCGGCCAGGCCGGCCTCGCCAACAAGAAGATTTCCCTGGTCGAGGAGTTGTCCCGCCTCAAGGCGGAGCGGCCGGGGCTCGCCGCCGAGTACGCCGAGCACAAGGCCGAGCTCGACGGCAGGGGCAAGGAGCTGGATGCCAAGCGCGTCGATGCGCTGGCCGAGGATCGCGGCGTGGAAGGCACGCTCAAGCAGGGCAAGGGTCCCGTCTACCGCCAGCGCATGACGGAGATGGCCACCTTGCAGGACCAGATCAAGATCAAGTCCGAGCGCACCAATGATGCGCGCAAGCGGCTGGTGACGGTCGAGACGCGCATCTCCCAGATCGAGCGCGAGCTGTCCACCGTCGATGGCGACCTCGCCAAGCTGAAGGGCGAGGCCGAGACCGCCGAGCAGCGCATCAAGTCGACCCAGGCCGCCAACACCGAGGAGGAAGGCAAGCAGCTCGATCCCGCCCGCGTGCTGCCGGCCTTCGAGCGGGCACGCGCCGCCTTCCGCCAGCAGCCCGACACCGAGCGGCTGGCCGGCCTGCAGCAGCAGTGCACCAACCTGCTCGGCGCCATGTCCAGCACGCAGGCGACCAAGGAGCAGGTGCGCGCCATCGACTGCGATCCCAAGCAGGCGGCCGAGGCGGCCGCGCGGGTGTTCTCGCTCAATGCCGGCCTGGTGGCCTTCCACAACAACTGCGGCGGCGGCGACAAGCTCGCCCGCCACGAGACCACCGACGCCCTGCTCGGCTTCGGCCGCAAGTGCCTGCAGGACTCGGGGCTGATCAGCAAGGACTCCCAGCGAGATCGGCGCGCGGCTGTCCTCGATCGACATGAACCGGGACGACAAGGCGCATCGCTTCGTCGTCACCTGGAACGCCTTCCTGGACGGCAACCGCCTCGCCTACCTGGCCCTCATCCTGGCGATCGGCGTCGACAGCCTGGTGTTCATGTCCGGCCTGTTCGGCGCCAACGCGCTGCGCTCGCCCTATCCGACGTGCCGAGCCCCAGGGCCCGCAGCGCCCACCAGCTGGAGGCCATCATCGAGGCCGCCTTGCTGCCCGACACCTTCAACAAGGCCCGCCTCGCCCGCGAGGCCATGCATCCGATGGAGCCGGTCGACGGCTTCACCAACGTCGTGCGCCTGAACGAGCTGGACCCGGAAAGCGCCGAGCCACGTGCGTGACGTGCTCAACGCCGGCGCCACCATCGGTGCCGTGCGCGAGGGGCGCCGCAACGGACAATATCTGGTGCGCGCGGAGCTCTACGAGTTCCTGTGCGAGGTGATCAAGAAGCAGCTGAAGAACCGGCCGGACGAGACGCGGCGCGGGCTGGAGCTGAACGAGCTCGAGAAGCGCATGACGGAGGCGCTGCATCCCCGACGTCAAGCAGACCGTCGAAGCGGTGCTGCACTACCTGCACCCGATCGACGAGAAGCATGGCTTCACGTCAGAGATCTTCATGAGCGAGGTGGCTGACGGCGACGTGCGCCCAGTGCGCAACGTGCTGACGGCCGGCTCCAGCCTGCGCGTCGTGCAGCGCGATCCGCAAGGACACGCAACCGCTACTACCTGCACGGCGAGTTGTACAAGACGCTGGCCCGCATCCGCGCCCGCGAGCACGCCGATGGCCGCACGCGCGCCAGCCGCATCGCTGATGGCGGCGCCGCTCGAGGCCCGCCAGCCCGCGATCGCCGACCAGCGCGGCCAGCGCCTGCTGGCCAACGAGCCGGGCAATGGCCAAGGTCCGCGAATCCGACGAGGAAATTCGCGCCGAGTTCCGCCAGCTTCTCATCGAAGCCATCGAGCTGACGGCGGCCGCCTGGGACAAGATTGCCTCGCCCGAGATCGCCGCCCAGGCCCTTTCGGCCGCCGGCTGCGCTCAAGCGACAGGCGCGCGCGCACCAGGGCCTCAACGAGGAGCTCAAGCTGGTCGAAAGCGACAAGCTCGCCAACCTCGACCGCGAGCGCAACGTGCTGGCCGCGCGCGTCGAGGCCGACCAGCACGCCTCGACCTGCTGCATGACACCGCGACAGAGGTCGCCCAGCGCGTCCCGGCCCTGATCCTGCTGCCGGAAGGCGGACTGATCGATCGGCTGATCGGCGGCGCTCGAGGAAGGCCATGCCGAGAACCGCCTGCGCGACGACGAGCACGTCCTGCTCAGCCGGCTGCGCCGCCTGAAGGCCGAGCTGGATCGCATGGACTGGTCGGATGCCGGCGCCTGGCGCAAGGTCACCCGCGACATCGATCATCTGAACGACGCCGGCATATCCACGATCGCCGCCGCCGCCATCAACCCGAAGTTCAACTGAACCGCATCGATCCTGAAACAAAAAGACCCGCGCGGATCGCTCCGCGCGGGTCTTTGCATTTGTCATCATGCCCACCCGTCATCCCCGAAGCCGAGGCCTCGCGCCGAGGCTATCGGGGATCTCGCAAAAGGCGACTCCGGGATGACGGGTCAATAGTCACTCCTTGAACGCCACCACCTTCTGCTGCTGCTCGCCGAGGCCTTCCATCTTCAGCGTCATGACGTCGCCGGCCTTCAGCCACAGCGGCGGCTTCATGCCGAGCGCGACGCCCGGAGGCGTGCCGGTGGTCACCACGTCGCCCGGCTCCAGCACCATGAACTGGCTGATGTAGTACATGCAGTGGGCGATCGAGAAGATCATGGTCTCGGTGTTGCCGGTCTGGCGGCGCTGGCCGTTGACGTCGAGCGACATGGACAGGTTCTGCACGTCCTTGATCTCGTCGCGCGTGACGAGCCAGGGTCCCAGCGGCCCGAACGTCTCGGCGCACTTGCCCTTCATCCACTGCCCGCCGCGCTCGGACTGGAAGTGCCGCTCCGACACGTCATTGCAGATGCAGTAGCCGGCAATGTAGTCCAGCGCGTCCTTTTCGGAGGCGATGTAGCGGGCGCGCTTGCCGATCACGAAGGCGATCTCGATCTCGTAGTCGAGCTTGATCGAGCCCTTCGGGATCATCACGTCGTCGTTGGGGCCGACCATGCAGTTGGTCAGCTTGTTGAACAGGATCGGCTCGCCCGGGATCGGCGAGTTGGTCTCCTTGGCGTGGTCGACGTAGTTGAGGCCGACGGCGATGAAGTTGCGCACGCCGCCGACCGGAGGCCCAAACCGCACGCCCTTCGGCGCCAGCGGCAGGGAGTTGGGGTCGATGGCGCGCAGCTTGTCGAGACCGGCCGGCCCGAGCACGTCGCCGGTGATATCCTTGACGTGGGCCGACAGGTCGCGCACGGCGCCCTGGGCGTCGACGAGACCGGGCTTCTCGGCGCCGGGCGCGCCAAATCTGACAAGCTTCATGTGGGACGTTCCTCCTGATCTTTGCGAGACGCTTCGCCGACAGCGACGGCGCGCGTAGTTAATCCGGTTGCTCTAACCGGCGCCCAAGTCAAGAGGCGCAACGCATCACGCACGCTCGCGCGTAGCGCACGAGCGCAATCAAAACGACCGCAGCGAGGCCGCGTCGAAACCGATTGTGCAGAACTTGTGGATAACTCGGGAGGGCCATGGCAAAGCCAGAGCGCTGCAGGTATTCACCTGCCCCAAGTCCTATATCCTGCAACGAAGCTATCGCTTCAGAACAGGTGGACCACAAGGAATACGCCCGCGCCCAAGAAGGGTGCCATGGCGCATGCTAACGCCATGATTAAAAAGGTCTTATCGATCACCACACAACCCCGCAACCGCACTTGATCCAAGCGTTGCTTCCGCCCGTCGGCTTCGCTTGAAACCGGGCCGTGTACCCTCACGACCCGTACGCGGAACAATACTCCAAAGACGCGTCGAACGCACGCGAATTCACGCCGCTGCACAACCCGCAAGTCCCTTTTTGTAAGACCGCAGCGCAGCAAAAGCCGTCAACTCTGATGACAACGCCTCAGCCCTGAGCTTGTCGAAGGGCGAGTGAGGCCGGCAATGCCGTGCTTCGACAGGCTCAGCACTCAGGTGGTGCCTCGCCGACCGTGCGCCTCTCGCGACGGCCGGACGGGAACTCTACGCGAACAGCTTGAGCTGCTTCTCGTCCTGGCCCTTGGTCTCGCGCGCCAGCTGCTCGATGCGATCGAACGGCACCTGCTCGGCGTTGATGAGCGAGCGCTGGGCCCGCATCGGCCGCACCAGTCCCTCCTGCACGAGATGGAACTCGCCCACCGTCTGGTGCGGCAGCACGACGCTCGGATCGAGGCCGGACTCGCTCTGGAAGGCGGCGCGCAGCTTGCGTAGCGCCGTATCCTCGCGCACGCGGCCGATGAACCACGAGGTGATCTGGTCGCGCGACTTGTAGTCGAGGTCGCCCGGCGACTGGGTGGCCAGCATGATGCCGAGACCGGCCGAGCGGGCGCGCTTCAAGAGGCTCTGCAGCGGCTCGGCGGTGGCGGGCTTGGAGTTGGCCGGGATGTAGAGATCGGCCTCGTCGAACATCACCACGGCCTGCAGCTCGTCGTTGGGGTTGCGCTGGCAGAAGCGCAGCGTCTCCGACAGGAACTGCGAGACCCAGAACAGGATGTTCTCGTTGTCGCCGAGGAAGCCCGTGTAGATGATCGACAGCCGCGTGCGGTTGTCGCGGCCGTAGCGGCCCTTGCCCAGCAGCGCGTCCATGCGCAGCGGCTCGCCGCCGCCCTCGAACAGCGCCGAGTTGCGGTGCCGGAGACTGTCCAGCTGCGCGACCAGGTCGCGGCGGATGCGGCCCGACGGGTCCATGCGCTGGGTCAGGTCGCTGAGCTCGGGGTCCTCGTCCTCCAGCAGCTGGATCAGGTCGTGCAGCGTGACTTCCTTGCTGGAGCGTCCGCCGAGAATCCGCAGCGCCACCGACAGCGTGCCGGACTGCTTCTGGTGGGTGGCCGAGTTCTTGAAGTGCAGCATGTCGCCCAGCGCCGCCGACGACAGGTTGGCCAGCAGCTGCTGCTCCTGGTCGGGCAGCTCGTTGATGCCGTTGGGCAGCAGCGTGATGGAGATCGGCCGCCCCGAGGCGCGGCCCGGCGTGTAGACGGCGACGTCGATGGAGTTGGCCAGCTTCTCGCGCTCGCCGCGCCGCTCGCCGAGTTCGCCCTCCAGCGCGCGCCACACATCGGGGTTGGCGTAGGAGCACAGATCGCCCTTGCGGTCGATCAGCACGGCAGGCGTACCCCTGCAGCAGCAGCTGCTCGATGATGCACAGCGCCAGCGTGGTCTTGCCCGAGCCGGAGCCGCCGAGCACGGCGGTGTGCCGCTTCAACACGTCCTTGTTGAGCGTGATGCTCTTGTTGGACTTCTGCGCACGGCCGGCCAGGATGCTGGTGGCGCCGTTGCCGGCCTCATCCAGCAGCACCGACAGCGGCAGCTCCTCCTCCGGCGCGGGCGGGATGGGCGTGCCGGTCGGCGTCGTGCTCCACTCGGGGACGGCGACGGCCTGGGCGCCGTTCGCCTCGGCGCTCGGGGCGGCCCTGTCGGCTGCCTCCGCCTTGCCGTTGGTGACCTTGCGCCCCAACAGGTCGAGCCGCAGCAGCTGCACCAGCGCCAGGATCTCGGACAGCAGCTTGGCGCGCTGGAACCAGTCGGCAAAGCCCGGGTCGTTGCGGTGCTGGGCGTGGAACTCGCGCACCGTCATCATGCGCTCCCAGTCGGGGATCGGCACCAGCACGGAGCGGCCGCCGGCCTCGCGGAATTTGCGGAAGGCCTGCGCGGTCTGGTTCTTCTTGTTGGGCGGGAAGTCGCTCGCCCGCAGCATGAAGCAGGTCTTGTCCTTCATGGCCGGCAGCACGCGATCGAGCTGGCGCTTGAGGCCGCCGCCCTGCGTGGGCCGGTTGCACAGGAAGATGCGGCTCTCGGCGGTAAAGCCCGTCTCGTGCCGCAGGGTCAGGTCGATGGCCGGCAGCTCATCGGACAGCTCCAGCCGCTTCACGGTGATATTCACCGCGCCGCCCCATTCGTCGCGCGCCAGCGCCACGGCGGCTGCCAGCACGTCCATCAATGCCTGGTCGTCGGAGGGGATTTCCGCTTCCGACTGCGCCGTGAAGCGGCCCCACAGCTCGCGGAACTCGATCTGCGGGCCGGATGCCTGGCTCCTCCGCGGGTGCGACGCCGAAGCCGAGCGCGGCGGCCAGCGTCGAGATGAAGCCCGACGGCTTCTCGGGCACGGCCTCGGGCTCCGGCTCGCTCTCGTCGCCCTCCTGCTCGCGGATGCGCGCCTGCGCCAGCTCGAGGATGCGCCGCGTCGACAGGCCGCTGAACTCCTCGAAGAACTGCGGGCCGAAATAGAGGGTCGGATCGGCGATGTCGCCGCGGCCGTCCTGCTGCAGGCGCTTGGCGATGATCAGGCGCGCTTCGGCCGCGGTGCGCGTCTCGACCAGGCGCTCGGGGCCGGCCTTCTCGATGCGGTCGATATACGACTGCGCCAGCACCTCGCGCGCCTTGTCGTAGAAGTCGCCCAGGCACGACACGAGCGCGATCGAGGTCGGCACCCGGTTGACGATCTGGATCAGGTCGCGCACCGCCTTCTGGAAACGCTCGTTGGAGTCGTCGAAGAAGCGCAGATCCTCGACCTGGTCGATGCAGAACACCAGCGCGGCCCGTTCGACCGTCCACATCAGGCGGCCGAGCGACTCGATGATCTCGAAGGCGCGTCCCTCGCCCTTGTTGGGGTCGAGGGCGGCAACCGCCTCGTGCGACAGGTCGGTCAGCTCGCGGCCGTACAGAAACTGGCGCACGCGCTGGTCGATGCGCGGATCGTTGCGCTGCAGGTAGAGCAGGGCGCGCACGATATTGATGTCGAGGTTCTGGCCGGCGAACTTGGGCGCCGCGACGATCTCGTCGGCGATGCCAAGCACCAGCTTGGAGAGCTGCGCCTCGTTGAGCTTGGCGTCGCGCAGCTTGTCGAGGGTTGCCGCATCGAGCGCGCCGTCGCCCACCAGCCGGTTCGTCAGGCGCATCAGGCCGCTCTCGCCGGCGCCGTCGGGGTCGTAGGGCTTCTCCAGCGAGTGCACCAGGCGGCGCAGGAAATAGTCGGCGTAGTTGGCGACGTCCGGCGTCATCTGCGCATAGCCGACGTAGGCCTTGCCGGCGCGATGCGCCGAGGTGCGCAGCGCCCGGATCAGGTGCGTCTTGCCGGCGCCCGACTGGCCGTGAAACAGCAGGATGCGCGCCTGCCCGGCGGCGCCGCGCTCCGCGGTGACCGCATCGAGCAGCCCCTGGAACTTGCGGCGGGCCTGGGCGTGCACGACCTCGACGTCGACCGGGTCGGCGCGCCAGATGTCGTCCTCCCAGGTGATGGAATGGTCGAACACGGCCGACAGACGGTCGGGATGCTGCGCTAGATCTGCGTCGGCGGTCATGAAACCTCGGATGCGACTATTGCGATGGCAGGCGGTTACGCGTCGACGCGAATGAAATGGAACACGGCGTTCTTGAACACCACGGCCGAGTCCTGAAGGTCCTTGATGTTCTTGCTGTCCTTCAGGTCGGCGTTGGCCAGCACGACATGGCCGGCGCGGTGCGCCTCGGCCAGCATGCACTTGAACTCGATCTCCGAGACGCCCCAATCGGGGCGCTGCTCGCGGATGTGACGCCACACGTGCGAGATGTAGGCGCGGCGGTTGCCGGGCCAGCCCTGCGCCTGGCCCGCCGCCTGGCGGCGCACCTCCTGCACGAAGCCCGCGAGATCGGGGCGTCCGGTGACGGGGCGCGCGGGCACCGGCGCGGGGGCCGGCTCCACCAGCCGCGGCCTTGCAGTGGCGGGTGCGGCTGCACGCTTCGGCGCGGGCTTGGCATCGTCGCCGCCGATGAAGGCGCGCAGCACGCCGAGGCGCAGCGCCGCCACATCGGTCTTGGTGGCGCCGACGTGCTCGGCGGCCAGCGCCGCGATCAGCCGCGCGTCGGTGCCGAAGTCGCGCGGCTGCCGCGCCAGCTGCGCCGCCAGCAGCCGTCCGGCCGAGGCCGAGAAGCCCGTCTTGCCGGCGAGGCCTGCCTTGATCTGATTGCCGAACGCCCGCTGCAGCGCCACCGCCGCCAGCGCCGAGCGCAGCCGCGACGCGGTCGGCACGCCCTTGATCTTGAGGCCGTAGGCGCGCTGCACGATGGCCGCGCGCAGGCCGTCCTGGTCGGCGAGCGCCTTGATGCGCTTGGCCGGCTCGCGCTGCAGGCCGAGCGCGGTGGCGACCAGACGCCCATCGCGCAGCTCGTTCCACAGGCGCGGCAAAGGTCCCTTGAGGCCGAGGAACTGCGAGGCCCGCTCGACGCCGGCGTCGCTCGCCTCGATGCGCCCTGCCCGCTGCTCGACCAGCCCCGCAGACGTCAAACTTTCGATGGCGCCGTCGAGCAGCGTGCGCCAGCGCCCGACCGACAGGCGATGGGCGACGAAGCTCGCCAGATCGTTGGCCAGATCGGTGCGGCCGACGCCGCGCACGGCACTGGCGATGCGCACCAGCACGATATCACGCAAGCGCTCGGTATCGACCGAGGCGGATGCGCCAGGCGTCTCCAGCACGGCAGCCGGCATGGGCGAGCCTCCCCGCAAATTGGCCATTGCCCGCGCTCGGGAGGGCGCGGACGCGTCGCAGCGCCCGCCGGACGCGCGAATCACCGGAGGCTACATCTGCATCTTGTAGAGTTTCGGCTAGAACGCCAAGCGCTTACCGCTGCCAGCCGCGACGCCGACTGCAATGTGCGTCGTGCCGTGCCCCGTGTTGCCCCGCCGTGTTGTACGAGCGGCGCAAGAATTCCCGCCGCCCGACCGCCAATCACCCCTGTTCCGCCCAACTCGCGTCATCTTTGCATTGTGGGATTGCGTGAGGGGAAACAGGTAAGTCGATCAACACTCTCTGGCCCATCGGACGGGCGGAACTTAGTTCTCCGGCGGCCATAAGTCAGGCGGCCATGAGACGGATTGGCGAGCCTGCGAACCGACCAGACTTGGCACGCTGGTCAGTCTTAACGGGTGGTTAACGCATCAGGGGCATCTTTATGGAACTCGAAGTATGCCCCCTTAGCGGGAGTGTTCCATGTATCGCGTACTGATACCCGCCATCCTGGCTCTGCTGCTGACCGGCTGCGGCATGGCCAATTCATCGTTCTCCGGACTTGCCAACTCCGGCCAGCCGTCCAGCACCCTGCCATCCAGCCGCACCGCCGAACGCAGCAACGCCGATGGCGTGGAGACCGGCTCCACCAAGCCGCAAAAGGTCGCGGCCGCCGCGTCGACGACAGGATCCCCAAGGGCACCTTCGAAAAGGCTCCGAACGGCGCGCTCGCCGACCGCGACTATTCGGGCACCCGGCTCGACCCCGAGAAGGCGCGCGACCTGATCAATGCCTACCGCAAGGCCAACGGCCTCAAGCCCCTCAAGCTCAGCACGTCCCTCACCGAGGCCGCCAAGAACCATTCGCGCGATCTGGCCAAGTGGGACCGCATCTCGCACTACGGCTCGGACGGCTCCAACCCCTGGGATCGCGTCAAGCGCGCCGGCTACAACGCCAAGGTTGCCGCCGAGAACGTCGGCACCGGCCAGACCACGGTCGACGAAGTCATGAAGGGCTGGCAGACCAGCCCCGGGCACAACAAGAACCTGCTGCTGAGCGACGCGTCCGACATGGGCATCGCCCTGGTGCAGGACAACAAGACCGAGTTCAAGACCTTCTGGACGCTGGTGGTCGGCTCACCGCTGTAGTCGTCCGAGACTTGGCTTTATTGGATGGCGGATAGCTTGGCTGCCCGCCATCTTTGCTAGGCGTTGAGCATAGCCGGCTCGACCGGCTCGCCGACCCGCGCTTCAGCCCGGTGGCGCACCAGCTCGGCCACGCCAGCCCAGGCCCAGCCACGGCCCTTGTCGCCCTTCAGGCAGTGGAACGTCGACAGGAACTCGGCGACCTCGGCCGCCAGTACGCCGTGCCGGCCCTCCAGAACCGAAACCATGGCCTCGACCTCGCCCGGAGTGGGGGTCGCGTTCTCGTGAAAATGCCAGCCCGATGTCATCTCTGCGCCTCTGTAAACTCAGATGCCGGTGGATTAGCAAGTTCGGCGCCAACCGCCTTCCGGCCACGTTCGTGGCGTTGACTATCGTAAACGCGTGATTCGGCCGGCCTGCCTAGACGGGAACTCGGTGGACGCGCTAATCCGCGGTGCGGACGGGCCGGTGCATAAAGCCGACCGTTCCGTTATGATGCACTGTCTTGAAACACGGGCTTGAAACACGGGGAGACGTGTTCGATGCGGATCGGCAAGCTGCCGCTGCTGGCGGCCGGACTTTTGGTCGCGGGGACACTCGCGCTCGGGGCGACAATGGCCGCCGCCCAGGGCAAGGCGGACGACAACCCGACCGGCGCGACGGGCGATCCGCCGCAGAGCCGCGGTGCCGACAAGGACTTGCCGCCGCTGTCGCTGCTGCCGAAGCCGGACGATGAGCTGGAAGGCGGCGAGGATGATGCTTCCGGCGGGCACACCTGCCCCGACCGCGGCAACAACCTCGAGCTGATCATCTAGCAGCTTCGTCCCACCACCCGTCATCCCGGCCTGAGCGCCAGCTCAGAGCCGGGATCGCAACTTGGGATCCCGGATAGTCTCGGCGGCGCCTCGGCTTCCGGGAAGACGGGTAAGGGTCGAGAGAGCGCCTCTCTCCGCTACTGCTTGCTGGCGGACGAAGCGGCAGCCTTCTGCGTCGCCTTGGGCGCGGCCTTCGCCTTGCTCGGCGCCTGCTTGGTGGCCGCACCTTTCGCAGCGTTGCTCTGCACGACCGCCTTCGGCTTGCCGCCCTTCTTCTTGGCGACGGGGCGGCGGCGCGTGCCGCATTCGAAGGAGATGACGGCCTGGCGCATGGTCACCGGCCCTTTGGCACCGAGCGCCATCGGCATGGTGTCCAGTTTCTGCGGATCAAACAGCGCCTTCCACCCGTAGGTCTGGAAGCCGTGCTCGAGCAGGCTCGCGGCACGCACCGTGCGCTCCCGGCCGGTCGGCTCGCCGAGCACCACGGCGATCAGCTTGCGGCCCTCGCGCGTCGCGGTGGCGACCACATTGAAGCCGCTGTCGCAGATGAAGCCGGTCTTCAGGCCGTCGGCGCCCTCGTAGTTGGTGAGCAGGCCGTTGTGGGTCCTGAGCCTGCGCTTGCCGACCTTGACGTCGATCTGCGACCAGTAGGGCGCATGCTCGGGATAGTCGCGGATCACGGCCTGGGCCAGCTTGGCCAGGTCACGCGCCGTCGTCACCTGTTCCGGCGCCGGCAGGCCGTTGGGGTTGACGAACTTGGTGCGCGTCATGCCGAGGCGGGCGGCCGTAGCGTTCATGCGCGCCACGAACGCCTCCTGGCTGCCGGCCACGCCTTCCGCCAGCATCACCGCCACATCGTTCGCCGACTTGACGATCAGCGCCTGCAGCGCCGTCTCGACCGTCATCTCCGCGCCGACCGGCAGACCGACCTTGCTCGGCGGCTGCAGATAGGCGAGCTCCGAGCAGCCGATCTTGGAGTCGAGCTTGATCGTACCCGCCCGCAACGCCTCGAAGGTGACGTAGGCCGTCATGATCTTGGTCAGCGAGGCGGGGTGCCACTGGTTGTCATAGTCCTCGGCGTAGAGGACCAGGCCATCGGAGGCGTCCAGCAGCAGCGTGGGCCCGGCCCAACCCGCCGACGGCAGCGCCAGGGCGGTCGCGCCCAGCAGGGCTCCCGTGATGGCCTTTGCGATGTTCCCCAGCATTCGTCCCCCTGCTTGCGCCGAGATGCGCTGCCGTTAACCGGATTTTGCGCGCGATAGATTTGCGCACGAGATTGGCCGAAGCGAGATTGGCCAAAGCAAGATTGGGATGTCCATACTGCAAAACCGTTTGCGCCGCCATGCGCTGTGCACAAGGCCGGCCACACGCCTGTAGCATTTTTGCTGCTTTCCTGCGGCGCGCCGGCTTCAGCTGCGGCCGTCGAGCAGGTGCAGCCCGGTGCGTCGGCGCAGCGCTTGCCGACCGCCGGCGGAATGCGCATCCTGCTGCTTGTTATTCGATGACTGCCAGCAGACCTATTGCGAAAGCCGGGCGGGGGAAGATGACACCACGAGCTTGCATGGGCGCGTCCGCTGACGCCGGGCCGGCCTCGGCACGCATCAGGGCCGCGCGCGTGCAGGGGACCCGGACATGCTCGCTAGCCGTCTCGCACAGGCCCGCGACCGGCTCGCCCGGGCCGCGCAGTCTCCATCGGACCGCAAGGCCGTTCTGTTCGTCGTCGCCATTGCCGCGGGCTTTCTGCTGCTCACTTCGCTCCTGCATCTGCCGCACGGGCCGGAGCACTGGTCGGCCGACTACCGGACGGCCCGCTGGTCGAAGCATCCCGACACGCAGCACAAGCGCATCGCCCTGATCTACGTCACCGAGAAGACGCTCGAGTCCTATCCCTATCTCTCGCCGACCGACCGCCAGCTGCTGGCCGATCTGATCAAGGCGGTGGATGCGACCGGGCCGGCGGCGATCGGTTTCGATTTCATCATCGATCGTCCGACGGAGCCGGCCAAGGACGCGGCGCTGCTTGCCGCCCTGCGCGACGCCAAGGCGGCGGTGGTGGTGGGCGCCGTCAACGAGGACGCGCACGCGCCCGGCGGCGGACATTCCTACCAGGCCGACTACCTGGCGAAGGTCAACCGTTCGGTCGGCCACCTGCATTTCGAAGGCGCGCACCACTCGAAGGTTATCATCGTCGACAACGTCATTCGGCTGATGGCCAAGCCCAATGCCTCCCGCACCTACCCGGCGTCATTCGCCGAGCAGCTCTCGCAGAAGGCCGGCTCCTATCCGAAGCCGCAAGTCGGACTACATCTCCTGGCTGCTCGCGCCGCTCGACAATACCGAGACCTTCCTCACCCTGTCGGCCGAGCAGGTGCTCGGCAAGAGCGGCGGCCCGGCCCTGCCGATCAAGGACATGCTGAAGGACAGGGTCGTGCTGATCGGCGGCAACTTCTCCGATCGCGACCAGCATCTGATCCCGCTGTCGGTGTCGGACGGGCGGCGCTATCCGGGCCTCTTCATCCACGCACAGATCCTGGCGCAGATCATCGATGGCCGATCCCTGTCGACGCTCAGCGTTCCAGTTCAGGGCGTCATATTGCTGCTGGCCGCCGCCATCGGCTTCTGGGTCGGCCGCCGGCAGACCAAGATTCACCTTTTGACCGAGCTGGTCAGCGTGATCGCGCTGGTTGCCATCGGCATCCTGGCGTTCATCTACGCCAGCCTGATTTTTCCCTACACGGGCGTGCTGCTGACGTGGCTCGCAGGGGTCAGCGCCGGATACTACAGCCGGCCGCATCATGGAACGGCATAGTAGGAGACTGCACATGCATCGTTGCTTTGCGTTCAGCGCGTACGGGTTTCGCGGCTCTCGTCCTCGGCATCGCGCTGGCGTCGCCGGCACTGGCGGACATGCAGGTGATCGAGTCCAATGCTTCGGCCTACAAGGTCGGGCTCAACGTGCCGAACACCCAGGTCTTCGAGCTGAAGGCCGGCGAGCGCGTGCAGGTGCTGATCGTGCCCGGCAACCAGACGCGCGTGTTCGAAGGCAAGGGCTCGCACAGCCTGGAGCCGCGCGGCGGCGCACGCTCGGCGATCAAGCGCAAGCAGCCTGAGTAGGCTCAGGTCAGATTGCGGATAGGGCCGATCAGCTCTTTGCGCGATCCTGGTGCATAGCCGCCGAGCTTGGAGGTCTTGAGGCCCAGGCTCACCAGCATCTCGGCGAGCTTCACCGCCGCCCCTACCCCGTCGATCACCGGGCAGCCGTGCTTGGCGGAAAGATCGCGCGCCAGCTTGGCCATGCCGGCGCAGCCCAGCACGATGGCTTCGGCCCGGTCCTCCTGCAGGGCGCGCGCAATCTCCGCATCGATGCGCGCGCGTGCGTCGGAGCCCTCGTCCTCCAGCGCCAGCACCGGCACCTCGGCCGCGCGCACATGGCTGCGGCGCTCGAAGCCGTACTTGAGGAGATTGTGCTCGAGCGCCGGGATCGAGCGCGACAAGGTGGTCACCACCGTGAACCTGTAGGCGATCAGCGCCGCCGCGTGATAGGCGGCCTCGCCGATGCCGATCACCGGCGCGGTGGCGAGCTGCCGCGCCGCGTCGAGGCCTGTATCGTCGAAGCAGGCGATGACATGGGCGTCGGCCCCTGCGGCCTCGCCCTTGCGGATCTCCATCAACAGGCCCGGCAGGCACAGCGCCTCGTCGTAGTAGCCCTCGATCGAAACCGGGCCGGTGGTCGACGTCACGGCGTCGATCTCGGTGCCGGCCGCCGCCGCCTCGCGCGCCGCGGCGGCGATGGTGGCCGTCATGGCCGCTGTCGTATTCGGATTGATGACGCGGATGCGCATCAGGGCCTCATGCCGGTACAGCGGGTGTCTGGCTGGCCGTCGCATCCGTGCGGAAGCAGCGCGCGAAGTGCGCGGGGCTCAGCGACACAGCGTCGGGCACCGCCTCGGCGCACTTCTGGTCGGCCAACGCACAGCGCGGCTGGAAGGCGCAGCCCGGCGGCAGGTTGGCAAGGTCGGGCGGACTGCCGCCGATGGCAGGCAGGCGCTTGCCCGACAGCCGGCTGCCGTGCGCGCGCGTCGACAGCAGGCCGATCGTGTAGGGATGGCGCGGGGTGCGGATCACGTCGCGCACCGATCCGATCTCGACGATGCGCCCGGCGTACATGACCGCGATCCGGTCGGCCACCTCGACGGCAACGCCGATGTCGTGCGTCACGAAGATCACCGACAGCCCCAGCTCGCGCTGCAATTCGCGCAGCAGCAGCAGGATCTGCACCTGCACGGTCGCATCGAGCGCGGTGGTCGGCTCGTCGGCGAGCAGGATCTGCGGCTGGCAGGCGAGCGCCAGCGCGATCATGGCCCGCTGGCGCATGCCGCCCGACATCTCGTGCGGATAGGCATCGAGGCGCCGCTCGGGGCTCGGGATGCGCACGCGCTCGAACAGCTCCAGCGCCCGCTGCCGCGCCCCCGCCTTGGTGAGGCTGTCGTGGCGGCGCACGGCCTCCATGATCTGCGCGCCGACGCTGTAGACGGGATCGAGCGCCAGCATCGGCTCCTGGAAGATCATGGAGACCGTCTTGCCGCGGAAGTGGCTGAGCGCCTCGCCGCTAAGGCCCATCACGTCGGTATCGGCCACCGTGATGCGGCCGGACACCTTGGTCTTCTTCTCGGGGTGCAGGCGCAGGATCGAGCGCAGCGTCACGCTCTTGCCGGAGCCCGACTCACCGAGCAGCGCCACCACCTCGCCGCGGCCCAGCGAGAGGTTGACGCCGGCAACGGCGCGCACCGGCTTGGCCCCGCCGGTGAAGGTCACGTCGAGGTTCTCGATCTCCAGGATCGGCTTGGAAGCGATGCTCATGCGGCCCTCGCGGTGGCCTTGCTGTGCCCGGACCCCGGGATCGCCATGTGGCAGGCCGTTGCATGGCCCGCCTCGATAGCGGCCAGCGCGGGGTCGGCGGCCGAGCACACGGCCTCGGCAAACGCGCAGCGCGTGTGGAAGCGACACCCGGACGGCGGATTGATCGGGTTGGGCGGATCGCCCGCCAGCGGCACTCGTGCCGTGCGGTCATCGGGGTCCATGGACAGCATCGAGCCGAGCAGCGCCGTGGTGTAGGGATGCCGGCTGCCGGTGTAGAGCGCTTCCGTCGGCCCGACTTCCGCGACCCGCCCCAGATACATGACCAGCACGCGGCTGGCGACGAAGCGCACCACCTCCAGGTCGTGGCTGATGAAGATGTAGGACAGCCCGAACTCGTCCTTGAGGTCGAGCAGCAGGTTCAGCACCTGGGCTTCCACCGACTTGTCGAGCGCGGAGACCGCCTCGTCCAGGATCAGCACGCGCGGCTGCAGCGCCAGCGCCCGGGCGATGTTGACGCGCTGGCGCTGGCCGCCGGACAGCTCGTGCGGATAGCGGCCGGCAAAGCGCGCCGGCTCCAGCCCGACGCGATCCAGCAGGCCTCGCGCGCGCTTCACCGCCTCGGCGGAGCCGGTGCCGTGCACGATGGGGGCGAAGGCGATCGAGTCCTCGATGGTCAGGCGCGGGTTGAGCGAGGCGTAGCTGTCCTGGAACACCATCTGCACCTGGCGGCGGAACTCGCGCATCGGCAGCTGGCGCGAGCCGGCGACCTTGCCCTCGAAGCGCACGGTGCCGGCGCTCGGCAGGATCAGGTGCATGAGCAGGCGCGCGGTCGTGCGACTTGCCGCAGCCCGACTCGCCGACGATGCCGAGCGTCTCGCCGGCGTGCAGCGCGAAGCTGACCCCGTCCACCGCCTTGACCGACGCGCCGGGGCGGCCGAGCAGGCCGGCCTTCAGCGGGAAGTGCTTGGCAAGGTCCTGCACCTCCAGCAGGGGGGCGGCTGTGTCGGGGCTGCTCATGCCTTGATGTCCATGGCCGAGCGCAACCCGTCGGTCAGCACGTTGAAGGAGATCGAGGTGAGGAAGATCATGACGCCCGGCAGCGCGCACAGCAGCGGCTGGGTGTAGATGGCCGTGCGCAGCGTGTTGAGCATCAGGCCCCACTCGGGCTCGGGCGGCTTGACGCCCAGGCCCAGGAACGACAGGCCGGAGGCCAGGATCATCGACACGGCGACCAGGCTCATGGCGTAGACGAAGATCGGCCCCATCACGTTGCCCAGCACCTGCACGCGGATGATGGTGAAAGCGCCGGCCCCGCTGGCCCTGGCCGCCTCGACATAGTCGCGCGATCTGACGCTGGTGGTGACGCTCTCGGCCACGCGCGCGATCGGCGGGATGAACACCACGGTCAGCGAGAGCAGGCCGTTCAGGATGCCTGCGCCCAGCGCGCCCGACAGCGCGATCGCCAGCAGCACCGAGGGAAACGCGAAGAACACGTCGATGGTGCGCATCAGGATGGTGTTGAGCCAGCCGCCGGCGTAGCCGGCCACGATGCCGATCGCCGACCCGAAGAACAGCGCGAACATCACCGGCGTGACGCCCATGAACAGCGACAGGCGCGCGCCCCAGATCAGGCGGCTCAGCATGTCGCGGCCGAGCTCGTCGGTGCCGAGCGGGAAGCCCTCCGTCCCGGGCGGACGCAGGCGGCGCAGGGTCATGCCCTTGTAGGGGTCTTGCGGGGCGATGAGGGGGGCCAGGATGGCGATCAGAATGATTGCCAGGATGATCAGCGCTGCGCCCACCGCCACCGGATCGCGCCGGAAGCGACGCCACACCGTCGCCCAATAGCCCGGCGAGCGGGTGATCTCGCCCGGCACCGCGGCCTGGCAGGGGGCATCAGCATGCGCTCAGCTCCTCTGGATGCGGGGATCGAGCGCCGTCTGCACGACGTCGACCGCGAGGTTGAGCATCACGAAGAACAGCGCCAGCACCAGGATGGTCCCCTGCAGCAGCGGCAGGTCGCGCTGGAAGATGGCGGCGTTCAACAGCGCCCCGGTGCCGGGCCAGGAGAACACCGTCTCGATCAGGATGGAGCCGCCCAGCAGATAGCCGAGCTGGATGCCCATCACGGCCAGCGCGGTGGGCGCCGTGTTCTTGACGACGTGGCGGAAGATGCCGAGGTGGTTGAGCCCCTTGGCCCGCAAGCCGACGATGAACTCCTGGCTCAGGATCTCGGCCACCAGCGCGCGCACGGTGCGGGCGATGATGCCCATCGGGATCACGGACATGGTCACCGCCGGCAGGATCAGGTGGCGCATGTGCTCCCAGTTCCAGACCCAAGCCGCCGAGCCGCCGGGGCCGGCGCCGGTCGGCGGCAGCCAGCCGAGCGTGGCCGCGAAAATGATGACCAGGATCATGCCGAGCCAGTAGTGCGGCACCGACACGCCGATCACCGACACGAACGAGGCGAGCTTGTCGATGAAGGTGTCGCGGAAATAGCCGGCCACGAAGCCGAAGAAGGTGCCGAGCGCAAAGCCGATCAGCGTCGCCACCGCCGCCAGCACCAGGGTATTGCCGACCGCCTTGCTCACCTCCGTGACGACCGGCCGGCTGCTGGCGATGGAGGAGCCGAGGTCGCCATGCAGGGCCCGCCAGATCCAGCGCAGGAACTGCTCGTAGTAGGGACGATCGAAGCCGTACAGCACCATCATCTGCTGCTTCATGTCCTGCGACGCATCCGGCGGCAGCACCGACACCAGCGGATCGCCCGGCGCCAGGTGCACCAGCGCAAAGCACACCAGCGTCACGCCCAGCATGATCGGCAGCGTGTAGACGATGCGCTTGGCGATATAGATCAGCATTGCTGGGCCGAGGTCGATCGCGATCTGCTCCCTCTCCCCGCTTGCGGGGAGAGGGTCGGGGGTGAGGGGCAAGCACAGAGCGACGCTGCTCGCGAAGCATCGCAGCGGCGATCAACAAGCACCGCTCTCCCCTGACCCTCACCCCACCCCTAGCCCCTCCCCATCAAGGGGCATGGGGAATCGCCCGCAGGTCGGGCTTTGCGCGCTACTCCAAACTCATCGTCGCGAGGTCGATGAACCAGCTCTTGGGCTGCACCACGCCCTTCACCTTCGGGCTCATGGCGCGCGGGCCGACGTCGTGCGCGACCCACAGGAACGGCGCCTCCTCGACCGCGCGCGCGTGCAGCTTGGCCAGCGCCTCGTCGCGCTCCTTGCCGTCGAAGGAGGTGCGCGCCTTGGCGATCAGCTCGTCGAACTCGGCGTTGCCGAAGTAGCCCCAGTTGTTGGACACCGGCGGGAACGTCTTGGTCGACAGGAAGCGCACCATGGCGAAGAACGGGTCCATCGCCGCAAACGTCACGTTGATGGCGTGCGCGCCGCGCGCGCTCTCGTCCTTGGCGCCCTTGCGCCAGTTGGTGAAGAGCGTGTTCCACTCGATGACGTCGAGCTCGACATCGAAGAAGCAGTCCTTCAGCGCCTGCTGCACGAACTCGTTCATCGGGATCGGCTGCATCTGGCCGGAGCCCGACGCCGAGGTCTGCACCTTCACCTTCAGCAGCTTGCCGGGGCCGAAGCCGGCTTCCGTCATCAGCTTCTTGGCGGCGGCCGGATCGTACTTGATGTCGAACGTCGGATTGCCCCACCACGGATGGCCCGGCGGCACGGTGCCCTTGGGCACTTCCATCAAGCCGCCCAGCAGCTGCTTCAGCTCGTCGCGGTTGACGCACAGGTTGGCGGCCTGGCGCACGCGCTTGTCGAGCCAGGGCGAGCCTTCGGCGAACGAGAACTGCCAGGGCCACACGTGCGGCTGCGCGTTGGTGTAGAGCACGAAGCTCTTCGACTTGATCTGCGGGATGGCGTCGGGCGCCGGCGCCTCGATCCAGTCGACCTGGCCCGACAGCAGCGCGGCGGTGCGGGCGCTGGCCTCGGGCATCGGCAGCAGGACGACGCGGTCGATCTTCGGCGTGCGCTTGGCATCCCAGTAGTTGGCGTTCTTGACGTATTCCACGCGCTCGCGCGGCGTGAACTTGTCCATCTTGAACGGCCCCGAGCCCGACGCGTCGGCGGCGAAGGCGGCCCACGCCTGCTTGGCCCGCTCGGCCGGATCGCTGACGCTCGCCAGCGCGTCGAATTTCTTCTGCCAGTGCGCCGGCGAGGCCATGAACAGGTTGGTCAGGTTGATCGGGATGAAGCTATCCGGCTCCTTGGTGGTCAGCTCGACCGTGTAGTCGTCGATCTTGCGCGCCGACACCAGGTTCGGCATGCGGCTGACGGTGACGCCGATCTGGTCGGGCGCGAAGTGCGGCGCCTCCTTCTTGAGGACCTTCTCGACATTCCAGACGACGGCATCGGCCTTCAGGTCGGAGCCGTCATGGAACTTGACGCCCTGGCGCAGCTTGAAGACCCACTTGGTCTTGTCGGCCGCATCGACGGCCCATTCGGTGGCCAGGCCCGGGATCAGCACGCTCGGCTTGTCGGCCGACGACAGGTCCCAATGGGTGAGCGCGTCGAACAGCGGAATGCCGGTGAAGCGGTTGCCTTCGAAGCCCTGGTCCGGCTGCCCTGTGGTGCGGGGAATGTCGGCGGCCGTCATCGCCACGCGGAGAACCTTCTCCTGCGCGAGTGCCGACACCCGATGACAGCAACAGCGTCGCGACCGCGACGCCGGCAAGAGATCGGGAAACCGTACTGACCATAAGTCGTCCTCCGTTCAAACCCCTAGATGCGCACGCTCATACGTTCGTGCGACGTCGCGCACCTAAGCATGCTTGGGTCGGAAGCAAAAGATCAGCACTGCCCATATTAGGAGCAACACACCGCCGATAAGATGAGCATCTGCCATCGCACCGAGCGGACCGCGATCAGGGACGCGGCATCGCAGCGCCGAACCGCTCGGCGAACAGGGCTCTCGGCATGCGCGACGGCACATAACCGCCGGCCGGCGGATGCGTCGCAATCCAATGGCGCGCGATGTCCAGGCGCGTGGCGACCCACACCCGATCGTGGCCCTGCACATAGTCGAGGAAGCGGGCGAGCGCCGCCGCGCGTCCGGGGCGCCCGACCAGCCGGCAGTGCAGCCCGACCGACATCATCTTCGGCGCGCCGGCCTTGCCCTCGGCGTAGAGGACATCGAACGAGTCCTTCAGATAGGCGAAGAACTGATCGCCGGCATTGAAGCCCTGCGGCGTGGCAAAGCGCATGTCGTTGGCGTCGAGCGTGTAGGGCACGATCAGCTGCGGGCCGTGCGGGCCGCTCACCCAATAGGGCAGCTCGTCGGCATAGGAATTCGGCCGAGTAGAGGAAGCCCTGCTCCTCCATGACGAGATCGAGCGTGTTGACCGAGGTGCGGCCCTGGTACATGCCGAGCGGGCGGCTGCCGGCCGTCTCGGTGTGGATGCGGATCGCCTCGAGGATGTGGTGGCGCTCGTCCTCCCTGGCGAAATCCTTGTAGTCGATCCACTTCAGGCCGTGCGAGGCGATCTCCCACCCGGCCTCGTTCATGGCCGCGACCGCGTCAGGGTTACGCGCCATCGCCATGGCGACCGCATAGACCGTGAGCGGCAGGCCGCGCTCGGTGAACAGGCGCCACAGCCGCCAGAAGCCGGCGCGCGAGCCGAACTCGTAGATCGACTCCATGTTCATGTGGCGCTGGCCCGGCCAGGCCTGCGCGCCGACGATCTCCGACAGGAAGGCCTCGGAGGCGGCATCGCCGTGCAGGATGCAGTTCTCCCCGCCCTCCTCGTAGTTCAGCACGAACTGCACGGCGACGTGCGCGTCGCCGGGCCAGCGCGGATGCGGCGGCGTGCGTCCATAGCCGATCAGATCGCGCGGGTAGTCGCCCTGTGACATGGCGTTTCATCCTATGCGGCTGCGGCGAGGCGATTGCGCCTCAACCCTGGCCCGAGCGATGCGCCCAGCCGGTCGTGCGCCGCTCCAGCTCAACGGTTGCGGCATAGATCATCACACCCAGGATCGCCAAGGCAATCAGCGCCGCAAACACCAGCGGCACGTTGAAATCGGCGCTGGCGCGCGTGATCAGGTTGCCGATGCCGTAGCGCGAGGCGTTGGATTCGGCAATCACCGAGCCGACGTAGGCCAGCGTGATGGCGACCTTCAGCGCCGCGAACAGGTACGGCAGCGAGCGCGGAATGCCGATCTTCACCACGATGTCCCACTTGCTGGCACCGAGCGCCTTCATGACATCCTCGAGCTCGGGCTCGACGGTCGAGAGGCCGGTCGCGACATTGACGACGATCGGGAAGAACGAGATCAGGAACGCCGTCATCACCGGCGGAACCCACCCGACCCCGAACCACAGGATCAGGATCGGCACCACCGCCACCTTGGGGATGGCGTTGAAGCCGACCAGCAGCGGTTGCGACCCGCGTTGATGATGCGCGACGTGCCGAGGATGATGCCGAGCAGGATGCCGAACACCACGGCGATGCCGAAGCCGGCCAGCGTCATCCACAGCGTATGGAATGAATGGAACAGCAGCTGCCACCAGTATTCGGCGAACGCCTGCGCGATGACGCTCGGCGCCGGCAGGAAGAACGCCGGCACCTTGAAGAACCGGCAGGCGGCCTCCCAGAGCGCGAAGAACGCGATGGTGAAGACGTAGGGTGCCGCGGCCATCACGCCGCGTTGCGAGCGGGTCCTCATGCGGCCTGCCTCGCCGTGGCGATCTGCTGGCGCAGGTCGTGCACCAGGTCCGTGAACTCCGGCGTGTAGGTGAGCTCCAGGCTGCGCGGACGCGCGAAATTAACGCGCCGCTCGGCGATGATGCGGCCGGGCCGGCTACTCATGCAGAAGATGCGGTCGGCGAGGAAGGCTGCCTCGCGCAGATCGTGCGTGACGAGGATGATGGTCACCGGGCGCGCGGCGTGCAGGTCGCGCATCACGCACCACAGCTCCTCGCGGGTGAAGCTGTCGAGCGCGGCGAACGGCTCGTCCAGCATGAGCAGCTGCGGCTCGTGGATCAGCGCACGGCACAGGGACGCGCGCTGCTGCATTCCGCCCGACAATTCCCAGGGATACTTGGAGCCCATGCCGCCCAAGCCCACCTGGCCCAGCAGCGCTTCGACCTTGGCGAGATAGGCCTCGCGCTCCGAGCGCAGGCGCCGGCGATGCGGCTGCACGATCTCCAGCGGCAGCAGGATGTTCTCGAGCGTGCGCCGCCAGGGCAGCAGGTTCGGCGCCTGGAAGGCCATGCCGGCGATCTTGAGCGGGCCGGCCACCTTGTTGCCGGCCACCGTGATCGTCCCGGCCTGGGGGAACTGCAGCCCGGTCACCAGCTTCATCAAGGTGGACTTGCCGCAACCCGACGGCCCGACGACGGCCGCGAACTCGCCTTCGGCGATGGACAGGCGACAGCTTCTCAACCGCCACGACGCCGCTGTCGCCGCCGTAGGCGTGGGTGACATTGTCGATGTCGACAAAGCCGCTCACGTTGTCATCCCGGCATTTGTCGCCGCGCATGCGGCCGAGTGCAGCCCGGGATACCCAGGGCTGCAGACGACTGCGCCGTGCGCACCCTGGGTCCTGGATATCTCGCTGCGCAAGATGCCGGGATGACAATTGCACACCTAGTTCACCTTGCGGTCGGCGGCAGGCGGCAGGAACGCCTCGGTGAAGACGTCCTCCACGCTCGGCTTCTTCTTGAAGGTGAACGTGAGTCCAATCTGGTCGATCGACTTGGCGAACCGCGCCTTGTCGATGCCGCCGTAGCCGTTGGCCGCCACCCACGGCGTCACGAAGTTCTGCTTGAGCGACAATTCGAGCCGCTCCTTCTCCACCTCCGCCTTGGCGACGTCATTGCGCTTGATGACGGTGGCCGTGGCGGCGGCCGGATCGGCCAGCGTGTCGCGCAGGCCCTTGGTGACGGCGCGGATGAAGCCTTTCACGGCGTCGGGCTTCTCGGCCGCGAACTTCGTACTCACCATCAGCACGTTGCCGTACAGCTCGACGCCGTGGTCGCTCATGAGCATGGTGACGATGTCGTCGGGCGCGATGCCCCTCGACTTGAGGTTCATGTAGACGGAAAAGGAGAAGCCGAACACGGCATCGACCTCGCCCGAGGCCAGCATCGGCTCGCGCACCGGAAAGCCGACGTTCTCGAATTTCATGGCCGAGTCGTCGAGCTTGTTCACGGACTTGAAGATCGGCCACTGCGCATAGGCCCCGTCGGCGGCCGGCGCGCCGAATTTCTTGCCGACCAGGCTGGCCGGCTCGGCCGTGATGCCCTTGCTCTTGCGGCCGACGATCGCGAACGGCGGGCGGTCGTACACCATCATCACCGCCTTGACATCGATGCCGGGGTTCTCGTCGCGAAACCGGATCAGCGAGTTGACGTCGCCGGCGCCGATGTCATAGGTGCCGGCCGCCACGCGCGGGATCGACTCGCGCGAGCCGTTGCCGGTGTCGATCGTCACGTCCAGGCCCTCGGCCTTGAAATACCCCTTGTCGAGGGCGACCGTGAACGGCGCGGCGGGGCCCTCGAAGCGCCAGTCGAGCGTGAATTTGACCGGCGTCTGCGCCTCGGCCGCACCTGCCGCCAGCGTCCACACCGCGAGCATGCCAGCCAAGCGAGCGCCCTTGCGGACGCGGAACACGCCTTTCATTTCGTCTCTCCTCGGAATGCCCCGTTACCGGGACCGCAGGTCCCGTGCAGACAGTCTAGCCGCCTATACCCGCTGTACGGAATGTGCTTTTTGCGCAACGACCTAATGAGCCTGCGGCGCATGCACGATTTGCTCACCGCTAAGGCAATTTGGCATTGCGCACAATTGACGGAGCTGGTGCAAAGCGCCATCCATCCTTTGAACACCACGCAATGAGCCGACAGACCGCAATGAACAGCGCCACACCCTACGACAAATCCTTTCCCGTCTCCTGGGACCAGTTTCACCGCGATGCGAGGGCGCTTGCCTGGCGACTGGCCGACAAGGGTCCCTTCGAGGCCATCGTCTGCATCACGCGCGGCGGCCTGGTGCCGGCCGCCATCGTCGCCCGCGAACTCGAGCTGCGGCTGGTCGAGACGGTCTGCGTGGCGAGCTATGACTACCAGGCGCAGGGCGGCCTGCAGGTGCTGAAGCCGATTGCGCCGTCGGTGCAAAGCATCGGCAACGGCAGGGGCCGGGGTGTTCTGCTGATCGATGACCTCACGGATACCGGCAAGACGGCCAGGCGGGTGCGCGAGATGCTGCCCGACGCACACTTTGCCACGGTGTACGCCAAGCCGGCCGGCGCGCCGCTGTGCGATACGTTCGTGACCGAGGTGTCCCAGGACACGTGGATCTATTTCCCGTGGGACCTCGATCTGCAGTACGCCAAGCCGATCAGCGACGGCACGAAGAAGCAGGCCCCCGGTACCTGATAGGCGTCGGTGCCGCAATTTGCGTCACTGGCGACCGAGGCCGATGCCTTGGTCGGCACGGTGAACTGAGGCATAGTTGCCGCTTCGCGGTCGGCGCACGTTTTGCCCGCGACGTCTCTCATGGTGAGGCGCAGTCATGGCCTTGATCGGCAATACCTATGGCAAGGGCCGCGTGCGCGTGATGCGCGTGCATCGCGACGGCGATACCTGCGAGGTGCGCGAGCTTTCGCTTCTGCTGATGGTCGAGGGTGACTTCGCCCGCACCTACACGCACGCCGACAATTCCAAGGCCCTGTGCACCGATACGATGAAGAACCTCGTCAACATCGTCGCGCATGAGAATCCGACGCCTCGGCAAGGAGGAGTTCTGCTCGGCCGTCGCCGATCGCCTGCTTGCGAAGTATCCGCAGATATCGTCGACCAAGGTCACGGCGCACGAAACGACGTGGAACCGGCTGATGGTCGGCGGCAAGCCGCATCCGCACAGCTTCGTGCTCGACAACAACGGCAAGCCGTTCGCCACCGTCTCCGCCAGCCGCGACACGCACTCCTGCGAATCCGGCGTGTCCGGCTTCACGTTCCTGAAGGCGACGCAATCGGGCTGGGACAAGTTTTACAAAGACGACTACACCACCCTCAAGGAGACGCGCGACCGCCTGTGCGCCACCAGCATGGAGGCGACCTGGCGCTGGCAGCGGAACCCAGCGAGCTTCGAGGCGGCCAATGCCAGGGTGCTCGACAGCATGCTCGAGGTGTTCGCCACCACCTACAGCGAGAGCGTGCAGGACAGCCTTTATCGCATGGCGACCGCGGCCCTGGAGGCCGTGCCCGAGGTGTCGACCATCCATCTGGCCTGCCCCAACAAGCACTATATCCCGATCGATCTCTCGCCGTTCGGGCTGGACAACCGCAACCCGGTGTTCCTGCCGACCGACGAGCCGCACGGCCAGATCGAATGCGAAGTCGGCCGCGACTGAGCCATGAGCCGCGCACCCACCACACTCGATGAACTGAATGCCATTGACGCGGCCGGCTTCGCCACGTCGCTCGACGGCATTTTCGAGCACGCGCCCTGGGTTGCCGCCGAGACGGCGCGCCTTCGGCCGTTCGCCACGGTCAGCGACCTGCACGACGGCCTGATGCGCACGGTGCGCCAGAGGCCACGGGATGAACTGCTGGCCTTCCTCAACGGCCACCCCGTGCTTGGCGGACAACAAGCCAAGGCCGGAGCGGTCACGGCCGAGTTGGCGCAGGAGCAGGCCGGCCTTGGCGTCGTGTCGCTTGCGGGCGAGGAGGCGCGCGAACTCGAGGCGCTGAACACGAGCTATCGGGACAAGTTCGGCTTCCCCTTCATCATCTGCGCCAGGCGCCATACGCGCCCGTCGATCCTGCGCGCACTGCGGCAGCGCATGACCAACAGCATCGATCAGGAGCTTGCCAATGCGCTGGACGAGATCGCGCACATCACGCGCCTGCGCCTCGTCGATCGCGTGACGGGTCCCGGGATGCCGAACGTGGCCGGCCGCCTCTCCACCCACGTGCTCGACACGCATGCCGGGCAACCGGCGCAGGGGGTCACGATCGAGCTGTTCGAGCTGGGCCTGCCGGCCCCGTGCGGCTGGCCGAGGCCACGACCAACGCCGAGGGGAGGACCGATCAGCCGCTCCTGGCTGGCGCTCCGCTGCGCATCGGCCGGTACGAACTGGTGTTCCACATGGGCGCGTACTTTCGCGCGCGCGGTGTCATCGGCGCCGGCGAGCCCTTCCTCGACGAGGTGTGCATCAGGTTCGGCATCAGCGAGCCGGAGGGCCACTATCACGTGCCGCTGGTCGCTACGCCCTGGAGCTATTCGACCTATCGCGGCAGCTGACGGCGGCGGCTTTACCCCGTCCATTGCAAGCTGTGAGCCGGGCTGACTTCTGCGTATCCGGAACGGCACAGACGGCCGCAGCGATGTGCGGGTCGGAGCATTTTCGCACGACCGTCACACGCCTGTGGCGACATGCACGCACGACCTCGCTCGAATTGCCCGCACGACTCCCGCAAGGCTGCAACATCGTTTGCGCGATTCCCATGCTGGCGACACAGACCCTGCAATCGGCCTCGCCGCGCGACGCGCTTCGGCACGGGCCCTTGCTTGCGATCGTCGTCCCCACCTTCAACGAGCACGACAACGTACGCGAGCTCGTGCAGCGCATCGATCGATGCCTCGCCGGCATCGATTGGGAGATCGTGTTCGTCGACGATGATTCCGCCGACGGCACCCTCAAGGTGCTGCGCGATCTGTCCCGCGCCGATGCCCGCGTTCGCCATCTGCAGCGCATCGGCCGGCGCGGATTGGCCTCGGCGGTGGTCGAGGGAATTCTCTCGACCAGCGCGCCCTACGTCGCCGTCATGGACGCCGACCTGCAGCACGACGAGAGCAAGCTCGCCGAGATGCTGCGGCGGCTCGGTGAGCCCGACTGCGATATCGTGGTCGGCTCGCGCTACACCGGGACAGGCGGGACCGGCGACTGGAGCAAGGCGCGGCGGCTGATCAGCGATGTGGCCACGCGGCTGACGCGCCTCGTGCTGCGCACCACAGGTCTCCGACCCGATGAGCGGCTTCTTCATGCTGAAGCGGGACGCCTTCGACGCGGCGGTCCGGCGCCTGTCCAGCACCGGCTACAAGATCCTGCTCGATATCCTGGTGTCGGCGCCCCGGCCGCTGGCCGTGGTGGAGGTGCCCTACGTCTTTCGCAGCCGCCAGCACGGCGAGAGCAAGCTCAATTCCGCGGTGACGCTGGAATTCCTCATGCTGCTGCTCGACAAGACGGTCGGGCGGTTCGTGCCGGGCCGCTTCGTGATGTTCGCCCTGGTCGGCGGCGTGGGCGTATTCGTGCACATGCTGGTGCTCGCCGCCCTCAATCAGGGGCTGGCGCTGGGATTCATGGAGAGCCAGCTCGCCGCCACCGTTGCGGCCATGACGTTCAACTTCTTCGCCAACAATGTTCTGACCTATCGGGACAAGCGCCTGAAAGGTCTTTGGCAGGTCACGCGCGGGCTGCTGACGTTCTATGCCGTGTGCGGCATCGGCGCGCTTTCCAACGTCGGCATCGCCACCGTGCTGTTCCGCGAGGCCTATTCCTGGTGGCTCGCGGGCCTTGCCGGAATTCTGGTGGGGGCCGTCTGGAATTATGCCGCAAGCTCGATGGTCACGTGGCGGAAGTGACACCGCCGCTCAGTTGCGGGCATCGACCACGCCGCTGACCAGGTTGGCCGCCAGCAGCTTGGCTTCGTCGATCATCCCTTCGCGGCGCGCGGCCATGACGCTCGCCTCCAGCTCGGCGATAGAGGCGGCCATCTGCCGGCGCGCGGCTTCCGCTTCATCGATGCCGACGGCCTGGAAGGCGACCTTGGCGCCCGGCATCAGCCGGCCCAGCGCCGGCAGGTCGGCGGAGATGACGGTCGCCACCTTGGGGTAGCCGCCGGTGGTCTGGCGGTCCGCGAGCAGCACGATCGGCTGGCCGTTGCCGGGCACCTGGATGGCACCCGGCGCGATGCCGTCGGACACGATGTTGAAGCCCTTGGCGTGCTCCAGCCGCGGGCCGTCGAGCCGCATGCCCATGCGGTCGGTGGCCGGCGTGACGGTGTAGGTCGCGTCCAGCAGGGTGGCGATCGCTGCTTCGGTGAAGTAGTCGTCCTGAGGGCCAAGCACGACGCGGAAGCGGGCGGGCGCGGCCAGATCGAGCGAGGGCAGCATGCGCTCCTCGCGCTCGGCGGCGGCATCGCTCGACAGCGGCAATAGATCGCCGGCGGCGATGGCGCGCCCGGCGAAGCCGCCGATGCCGGCCCGCACGTAGGTCGAGCGGCTGCCCAGCATCGGCTCGACGGCAAAGCCGCCCTCGACCGCGAGATAGGCAACCGCGCCTCCAGTGAGCGCGCCGATGCGCAACCGCTGGCCGCGCTGCAAGCGCACGCTGGTAAGCGGCGGCACGCGCTCGGCCGCTCCGCTCTCGTCCAGGATGTCGAGCGCTGCGCCGGCTCCAGCCAGCGCGACGCGCACGCTGTCGGCCTCCACCGCCAGCATCGGCCCCTGGTAGGCGATCTCCAGCGCCGCCGTGGCGGCCGGATTGCCGACGATCAGGTTGGCCGCCCGCAGACTGATCGGATCGAGCGCACCGGACACCGGGATGCCGAGCCGCTGGAAACCCGGCCGCCCCAGGTCCTGCAGGGTCGTCATCAGGCCCGGAGCGAGCACGCGCAGCGCGGCCGTCATGCGCGGGCCTCGCCGTCGCGGGCGCAGGTCGTAGGTGCCGGCCGCGACTTGCGCGAGGATCGACTCGTACTCGCTCCGCGACACGGGGCTGAAGGTCACCTTGTCGCCGGCCGCCAGCAGCGTCGGCTCGGTGCGGCGCGGGTCCCACATCAGGACAGGCGTGCGCCCCAGCAGATGCCAGCCGCCGGGGCTTTCCAGCGAGTAGATGATGGTCATGGTCATGGCGATGGCGAGCGAGCCCGACGGCACGCGCAGGCGCGGGTTCTCGCGGCGCGGCAGCTCGAGTTCGGCCGGCAGGCCGCCCATGTAGGGAAAGCCCGGCAGGAAGCCCATCATGTAGACGTGGAACTCGGTGGCGCTGTGCCGCTCGATGACCTGGGCGACGGACAGGCCGGTGCGCTCGGCGACATAGGCGAGGTCAGGCCCGGCTTCCGCGTCGTAGCATGCGGGGATGCGCCAGCGGCGGCCGGGGCGCTCCTCGACCGTGATGCGCTCGATCAGCGGTCCCAGGCGCCGCTCGAGATCGGCGTGCGGCAGCGCCAGCGGCTCGTAGTGCACCATGAGGGAGCGGAAGGTCGGCACCACCTCGACCACGCCGGGGATCGCCTCGGCCTCGATCAGCCCCGCCAGCGACAGCACGCGCGCGCTGATGTCGCGGGTCCATGCTATCGCCGAACTCCACCACCAGCGCGGTGTCGCCGCTGCGCAGAAATCTCGGTTGCGGGACCGGGGACATTGGATCTTACGGGGTGCTGGGGTGGGACGGACAAAGGCACGTAGGCATTGTATGGTCTTACTATACATAGAACCACGCGTCACGCGGTGGCATGCCACCGCGGCGCGGAAATCTATGGCGGTAGCCACAATGGCATGCATGTATCTTGACCGCGCGACCTCGCCGGATTTGCGTCGATCAGCATGACCCCGCCGTCGACGATGTTGCATGCGGCCACACTGTAGGACCAAGCCTCCAGCCATAGGATGCCGGGAATGCCTTTCAGTCGCGCCATGCGGACCGTCGGAAAGCGGCTCCTGTATGACGTGTTCTTGGGAATGCAAAGGCTTGGCCTCAACGTCCTGCCGATGCACTTCTATTCACCCATCCCAGAGATAAGGAGTCTTCGCAAGCGCGACGACTGGATGGCGCCGCGCTCCATGCAGGGGATCAACTCATCGGATTTGGCCGAACAACTCTCGTGGTTGAGCGACCTGCTCGCCGCATTGCCTGCCGGCGTCAGCAACGTCCACAGCGCAGCGGTTCGGGATAACGGAACGGACGGCTACGGCGAAATCGAAGCCCTGGTGCTCGCCGCATTCGTGGCACGAAAGCGGCCCCGAAAAGTGGTGCAGGTTGGCTGCGGCGTCAGCACTGCGGTGATCCTATCAGCGGCCAGATCGGTCGGGCACTTGCCCTCGATAACGTGCATCGAGCCTTATCCGACACGGTTCCTCAAAGACCAGGCGATGGATGGGTCCATAACTCTTCTGGATCAGCCCGCCCAAACGGTGGACTTACGTGTCCTGACCGACCTCGGACCGAACGATCTCCTTTTTGTCGAACTCAACGCATACTGTGAAGCCCGGCAGCGAAGTCAATCGACTGGTCCTGGAGGTTCTGACCCGGCTTGGCAGCGGCACGTTTGTGCACTTCCATGATATTACTTTTCCATACGACTACAGTAGAGAGTTGCTTTCCGGCGACCTCTTCTTTCCGGCCGAAACCACGCTGTTCTACGCCTTCCTGCTCGACAATCCGAACTACCACATCGATCTGTGCATGAGCATGGTGCACTACGGGGTACCTCATGAACTGCAAGGTCTCATTCCCCACTATGACCCGCAACGCAATCGCGCCGGCCTTCGCATTCCGGGCGGCAACCATTTCCCGAGTTCCCTCTACCTCAGACGCCTAACTTGAGTGCACGACGGAAAAATGCCCGGCGATGCTCAGCCCGCTGCTGCCACACCCGCCTGTGCTCCCCTCCAGCGCGTCCCAGACCTGCCCGAAGATGCCGGGCGCGTACATCTTCGGCACGGTGTCCTTGATCAGCTTGGCTTCGTCGATGCTGAGGTCGATGGCCTCATCCGGGGTGGCCTTGCGGATGCGCGAGGCGAGGCGATAGCGCTCGAACAGCACCGACGGCGCAACGCTGTCGTCGTCGCGATACTTGGCATCCAGCGCGCGGACCACCACGAAGCCGAGCGTGACGGGCCTCGCCTCGTCGAGCAGGGCCTGCCCGGTGTCGCGGTTGATGATGATGGCATGCGGGATCGAACTGCATCGGGTCCTGGCTCCTCAGGTCTTGGTGATGGTGTAGGTGGTGCCGCCGGCACGCAGCTTGAGGTCGGTGCCGTCGAACCAGATGTCGCCGTTGACCGGCGATGACGGCGCGGTGCTGGAGGCGAGGTTGATCTGCGACTTGGCCGCAGTGCCGGCCGCGACCGTGCAATGCGAGGTCAGCGTGCCGACGTTGCCGCCGATGCCAATGCCGCCGCCGTGCAGCATCAGCGGGATCGCGCCCGAGAAGCTGCCCCCGGCCCACTGCCAGAACGTCCTCGTATTCGTGCCCTGCGGATCGACGATCACATCGAGGAATTCCTTGGACGCGTAGCTGTTACGCATTGTGAAGATCACCGGGCGCGTGGCGGTCGGCGCCGAGATCAGCGAGAATTGCCGCTTGCCGTCGCCGGGATCGCTGCCGGGCGTGAAGTCGCCGTTCGGCGTGCTCGTCACCGTGAGCGCCTGCGCGCGCGGGCCGTCGCTGCCGTTCGTCATGTCGAAGAATACGGGCGCGCCGGCGATGCGCATTGCACACGACCCGGCGCCTGACGCGACGTTGTTGATGTCGAGATGGATGCCGTACATCAGGCCACTGGTGTTCCAGGCGATGCGGCTGCCCCCGTTCGTCAGGTTGAGCATCGATCCCGCACCGGCGCCGCTCCATCCCATGTTGAAGGTCTGGATGGCTTCAACATTGTCGAGGCCGTCGAAAATGATCGTTCCGTAGGAGCGCGCACCCCCTTGGTGGCGGATAAGGAATGAGTTCAACACGCCAGCTGTGCGGCCGTAAAAGATGCAATCGCCGTTGCTGTCGAACTCCTGGCGTACGAAATTGCCATCGCCACCGAAGTTGGGGATGTCGCCGGTGGTGACCAGGATCAGCGGCGTGTAGCCGTCGACCACCCCGTCCGTCAGGTTGGAGGACTCGACATAGGCCTTGCCGGTGAAGGGGCCGGGCGAGGTGGTGTTGCCGTAGCCGAAGGCGGCGCGCTCCACCACGTTGGCGGTGTCGTGGGCATAGAACGAGATCGCCGAGAAGCCGCTGGCATGCAGGTTCTGGATCGACAGCACGTTGAACGTGCCCAGATTGCTCTGGATCTTCAGCTCGCCTTGGCCAGCCGTACCGTTGTAGCGCAAGGATGTCGACAGGCCGCGGGTGCTGTCCACAATAGCTAGCTGCGCCGCGCCTCCAGCATCGTAGGAGATGGTTTGCGCCGCACTCCACGTGTTGTCCCCATTGAGCAGCGGCACATTGGCTCCCGAGACGCCGGTGTTCTGCGTGGCCGCCGTACCGAGGCCGAGGGTCGAGCGGGCGGCTGACGCGTCGGCATCGTCCACCAGCGAGCGGCCGAAGCTTGTGAAGGGAGCGAGCGCCGCCGCGCTGGCGCCCGTGAAATACGGCAGACGGTCGGCGGCCGGTGTGAGCGCGCCCAGCGCATCCAACGCCGCGCCGCCACCGCCGCCCGCAACCGCAAGCTCGTCCCAGCCGGCACCGTCATGCACGTAGAGCACGTCGTCGTCGGCCACCCAGGCGAGCCAGCCCTCGCGCGGCGTATAGAAGGCCCAGGCGCCATCCTGGTAGGCTGCGATCTTGCCGGCCTGGCCGGCCCAGGCGCCGGTGGGGTCCGCCGCCACGATGTAGCGATCACCGTCGGCGGGCGAGGCCGGCGCGGCGGCGAGGTCCTTGTCGAGGACGGCCTGCTGCACCAGCACGTCGAGCGCGCGCATGGCTTCGTTGTAGGTGACGTGCTTTTGCGACTGCGCTGCCATCAGGTAGGCGAGCTGCAGGTTGGGAGAGGTATCCATCGCGGACGGGAGCCTGTGGCTGTTGCGGGCAGGGTGCGTGACCGAGCCATTGTGCCACGGGGCGCGAAGCGGGGATAAGCGCGCCGGATCGAGCAGCTTGCGCGGAAGCTTACCCGCGCCGGTCGTCGCCCTCTCCGGCGGCATCGGCGTGCTGGAAGCTCTCGATGGCGGAGAGGCTTTCGGCGCCGATGTTGTCGAGCGTGGTCTTGCCGGGCAGCTCGTTGAGTTCACTGAGCCACGCGAGTCTGCTCTCGATGCCGACGGCATAGGTCGGCGGGACATCTCGGGATGGTCGAAGGTGCCGGTGAGCAGCTCGATGATGTCGCCGCCGGGTTTGCGATAGCTGAGCGGCGTCCCGCAGGCGGCGCAGAAGTCGCGCATGGCCCGCGAGGAGGAGCGGAACGCCGACGGCTGTCCCTTGCTCCAGGCGAACGCGCTGCAGGGCACTTCCGCCAGCACGGCAAATGGTCCGGCGACGGCCTTCTGGCACATGCGGCAGTGGCAGACGCCGACCCTGCGCGGCTCGGTGTAGACGGCAAAGCGCACGGCGCCGCATTGGCAGCCGCCCGTGTGCATCGGCGTTCGTGGATCGCTAGGCGTCGACACCGAGGGCCTCCTGCAATCGCGTGAGCACCTCGATGGCATCGCAGCCGGCGAATACGAACGTCGCAACACCCGCCGACCGCAGCGCGGCCTCCTGCTCGCGGGGCCGGCCCGCCAGCAGAACCGACGTCGCTCCAGCGGCAACAAGCGCGCCAGCCGTTGCCTCGGCCAGTTCGGCATAAACCGCATCCGACGAGCAGATGCAGGCGATGCGCGCCCCGCTGTCGGCGAACGCTTTGCCGGCCTCCACCGAACTGTGCAGCGGCTCGCTCCCCACCGCCTCGATGCCGCCGGCGGCGAGGAAATTGCGCATCCAGCTCGAGCGCGCCGAATGCGCAGCGACCTCGCCCAAGTTCACCAGAAACACCCGCGGCGGCGCACCCGTACGAGCCGCAAATCGATCGGCCGCATCGCGCAATTCCTCGAACGGAGCCGCCAGCCGCAGCGCCGGCAACGCCACCACCGACGTACCCCCTTTCACCACCGCACCCGCCAAAGGATGCGGCTCCACCTTGACCCCGTCATCGCCCAGCCGAGGAAACGCCGAGACCCCCGTCAGCTCCAGCCGGCCCGTCGCAATAGCCCGGCCGCGCGCCTCGGCGACCCTCGCAATCTCGCCCTGCCAGAAGCCGCTCTCCAGCACCTTCGCCATGCCACCCTGCCGTTCGACGGACTGGAACAGCTCCCAGGCCTTGCCGGCCAGCGCGCCGGTCGCCTGCTCGATGGACGCCGCGCCGGCGGCAGGGTCCATGACCCGTCCCAGACCGCTCTCCTCCTGCAGCACGAGATGGGTATTGCGCGCCATGCGCCGGGCAAACGGATCGGGCCTGCCCAGCGCCCACGTGAAGGGCAGCACCGTTATCGCATCGGCCCCGCCGAACGCCGCGCCCGTGCACGCCGCGGTCGCGCGCAGCATGTTCACCCAGGGATCGCGGCGCGACAGCATGCGCGCGCTCGTGGTGACGGACAGGTGCATCACCGCGCCCGCGCTCGCCGCACCGCACGCCGCCGCCACGCGCGCGACCAGCACCCGCGCGGCGCGCAGCTTGGCGACGGTCAGGAACAATTCGCTGTCCGCCGCCAGCGACAGCCCGATCTTGCCGAGCGCCATGCGCGGACGCAGCCCCTGCGCCTCGCACGCCCGCAGATAGGCGACCAGCGTCGCCAGCATGGCGGCCAGCTCCTGCGCCTCGCTGGCACCGGCCTCATGATAGGGACGCCCGTCGGCGAGCAGCGCCGAAACGTTCGACATGCCCCGGCAATCCACCGCCAGCTTGGCGGCGATCTCGCACGAGCGGTCGGCCGGATAATAAAGCGTACCGGTCGCCGCCAGCACGCCCAGCGGATCGCAATTGAAGGCGCCGAGCCGCGCATTCTCGCTCAGGTTCGCCTGCCGCCACAGCTCGATCAGGCTGCCGGCCGCATCCATGGTGTTCTCGCGCGCATCGAGCGCGATCGTGCAGCCGTTCAGGAACACGCCCTTCAGTGCGGTTGCCAGCGCTTCGGCGCCGTAGTTGAGCCCCGACTGCCCCGGCGCCTCGATCTGCAGCACCACCGAGGTCACCCCGCCCTGCAGGTCCTCCAGGATCGCCGCATTGGCGAGCGCCGCATCAGGCTCGGCATGGCGCTGCCGGATGTCCCAGCCGCCCTGGAAGTAGCTCGGCTTGCGCATGATCGCCGTCGCCGCACTCCCCGCATCGGCACGGGTGGCGAGCGGCGCCATCGCCAGCCCATCGGCCGTGCGCGACACCAGCCGCTTGTCGAAGTCCCCACCCTTCAGCACCTTGTCGACCAGCTTCAGCCACGCCTCGCGGCTCGGCGCCTCGAAGGCCGCCGTCAGGGATGCATCGCTGGCCAGGTCGGTCTCGCTCATGGCGCGTCTCGCTGCAGGTCCATCCGCCATTCCTAACTCATTCCGCGCGCAACCGCCCAGGGTCTTTCCCAGATACGTCGAACCGCGCTCCGACGCACTGGGTCGGCGTAGGTTGGGTTAGGCCGCAGGCCGTAACCCAACACCCAAGCACGATCCGATGTTGGGTTACGCGCTGCGCGCTAACCCAACCTACGATGCTCACCTTTCCTCCCCCTGTGGCGAAGGCCGTTTTGCAGGCCTTCGTCACGCACGAGGGGGAGAGGGCGGAATGCCACGAGTTTAGCTCGCCCGTCTCCGAGCCGTCCCGCGAAGGAGACCAGCGAGCTAAGCTCGATGGCATTCCTGGTGGGGGTGCGAGCGCCGAGCATGCCGCCGTCACCCCCACCCGATGCGTCCAGCGACGTTAGGCTGGCGGTAGGAGCAAAACGCGCGGTCGGCGATCGCCAGCCTAAGCCGCGGACGCATCGCCCTCCCCCCTGCATGCGCATCGAATGCGCATTCGATACGGGGGAGGCAGCGCCCGCTGCGGCGTGATTTGAGCAGGCCAACTGTTACTCCCGTCGGCGCAGAGAAATCGATCTGCTGGCCAGCCAAGGATACGACGCGTCAGACACCCACCTAAATCGCAAACACCATGCAAGTCGTCGTGGCGTGCGCATACAGCGTGCCCTTGGCGTCGATCAGCTTGCCTTCCGCGGTGGCGGCGCGGCGCCCCACGTGCAGCGTGCGCGCTTCGGCGCGCACCAGCCCCGTCTGGTCGGTCAGCGCGCGCACGTAGTTGACCTTGATCTCCAGCGTCGTGTAGCCGGTGCCCGCCGGCAGGTGCGTCTGCACCGCGCAGCCCATGCAGCTGTCGAGCAGCGTCGCCGCCACGCCGCCGTGCACGACGCCGATCGGGTTGTAGTGCCGGAACTCCGGCGTCATCTCGAAGCGCACGTAGCCTTCCGAGACCTCGCCGATACGGAAGCCCAGCAGCGCCGCGATCGGCGGCGCCGGCAGACGGCCATCGGCGATCTGGCGCAGGAACTCGAGCCCGCTCATCGACCGCATGGTCTCGAGCGACGCCACGCCGACGTTGCTGCCGAGCTCCCCCATGCCGATTGCTCCTTGCGCGACTTGTTCAGCTGGCCCGGCGCGTCGCGGCGGGCGCTTCCACCGGCTCGCGGCCCAGGGCGAAGTCGAGCGGCAGCGCCGTGGTGTACTTGATCTGCTCCATGGCGAAGGCCGACGACACCTTGGAGATCTCGATGCGCGCGATCAGCTTCTTGTAGAAGGCGTCGTAGGCGGCGATGTCGGGCACCACCACGCGCAGCAGATAGTCGACCTCGCCGCTCATGCGATAGAACTCGACCACCTCGGGAAAATCGACGACCGCGTTGTGAAACCGCTCCAGCCAGCCCAGCGAATGCTGGTCGGTCTTGATGGACACGAACACCGTGACGCCGGCATTGATGCTCGGCGGATCGAGCACGGCGACGCGGCGCCTGATGATGCCGGCTTCCTCCAGCTTCTGGATGCGGCGCCAGCACGGCGTGGTCGACAAACCGACCTCCTTGCCGACGTCGGCAACCGAGCGTGTGCAGTCCTCCTGCAGGATGCGCAGTATCTTCACGTCCATCTCGTCGAGCATGGCGGTTCCGCTCCGGGACAGGGGTGAGGCGATTGACACGACTTGGAACATTTTTCTATTCGTCCGCGGATACGGTGCCTAGAGTAGTGTCATTATTGCGTCAAGCACCGTTTGGCCATTGCTAAATTTTCATGGCCTGCCCTATCGTGGCTCATCCGTGCCCACTCGATCAGCAGCTGCGGAGCCCATGAGCAAAATCACCCCGATCACTCCCAACTTCGCCGTGGCCGGCGCGCTGCGGCCGGAGGATTTCGCCGCCATCCGGGCGATGGGATTTGCGGCCGTCATCTCCAACCTGCCGGACGGCGAGTCCGCCGCCCACCCGACGGCGGCCCAGGAGGCGCAGCTGGCCGAGGCGGCCGGGCTCGCGTTCCGGCACATCCCGACCACCAAGTTCGACGTGTTCTCCGACCGCGTGGTCGGCGGCATGCAGTCGGCACTGACCGAGTTTCCGGGGCCCGTCCTCGCGCATTGCGCATCGGGCATGCGCTCGGCCGCCGCTTGGGCCGGAGCAGCCGCCAGGCTGCAGCCCGCCGACCGCGTGCTCGAGGCGTTGCAGCGCGCCGGCTTCAATATGGCCGCGCTGCGCGATGAGTTGCTGGAGCAGGGTGGTGGGCAGCATCCCGGCCCCATCCCACCTGCCCTCGACGCAGAGGGTGGGAAGCCGCCTACCTGAGGATCAGAGCAGCCGCCGCACCTCGCGCCGTACCGCCGGCAGCAGCTCCCTCTCGAACCACGGATTGGCGGTGAGCCAGCCGTTGTTGCGCCAGGACGGATGCGGCAGCGGCACATAGCGCCGCCGCCCCGGCGCATCGAGCAAAGCCCGCCAGCGCCCGACGGTGTCCGTCATGCTGCCCTTGCCCGCGTCGCCCAGATGCCAGCGCTGCGCGTAGCTGCCGACCAGCAGGATCAGCTCGAGCTGCGGCATGGCCGCGAACAGGCGGTCGTGCCACGCCACCGCGCACTCCCGGCGCGGCGGCAGGTCGCCGCCTGCCGCATCGTGGCCTGGAAAACAGAACCCCATCGGCACGATGGCGACGCGGCGCTGGTCGTAGAATTCCTCGCTGCTCACGGCGAGCCAGGCGCGCAGCCGGTCCCCGGACGGATCGGTAAACGGCGTGCCCGAGGCGTGCACCCGCGTCCCCGGCGCCTGGCTGCAGATGGCAAGCCGCGCGGTGGCACTCGGGCGCAGCACCGGGCGCGGCTCATGCGGCAACGGACGCCCGGCCGCCGGCGCATCGCGGCAGATGCGGCAGGCGCCGATCTCGCGCAACAGGTCGGCAAGCTCGATCGCCGAGGCGCTCATGATCGTTCCCATCCGGATGCTGCGTCCTCGTAGGTTGGGTCGAGCGCCAGCGATAACCCGACGCAAAACCGATGAAGAACACGCCTTGTGTTGGGTCAGCGCTTCGCTTGACCCAACCTACGGATTTGAGCCTCCGATATCAGTCATCCTTTGCCGTAAAAAAGGTCGCCGCTGTGGGCTAGTCGGTGAGCCGGCTTGACTGCCCTGGCATCTGAGCGAAACATTTTCGCCCAGTTGCTGAACTCGCTGCATGCAATTCTTGGAACAGGCTGAAGAACACACGAGTGCGCCGCGTGACTGCTCAAATGGAGAGGCATATGCGACGCTTCCTTAAGCCCCAAACACTTCTCCTCGCTGGTCTCCTGGCGGTTCTTTCCAGTCCGTCATTCGCCCAGGACGATCGTCCTTGGGTAAAGCAGTCTTTGCGCAGTTCCTGCGAGTGGTGGGAGAACTGCCCTCGCCATCGCAAGGTCTGGCGCTATGTGCGGCCAAGGCATGTCGAGCTCAGGGCACCAAGGGTCTACGGCTATTACCACGAAGAGCGGTCGCCTCAGTGCCGGGAGTTCGTGACCTCCGTTGGCGAGGAACGCTACGGGCGTGATCGCGCCAAGGAAGCCGCCGAAGCCAACTGGATGGAGGCGGTCAGGGCGCGCTTCGGCACGAAGTGGATGGACCTCCGCAACAGCCGAGGCGGCACATGGGAATGCGGTCGCTCATCGACCGGCAACCGCGCCAGCGAAAAGGCGCAGGAGTTGGCGGGCAAGTTCCTGGAGCAATGCGAATTGAAGGCTCGGCCATGTCGGTCGGAGCTGGAGCAGGTCAACAACAAGGAATAACCGATCGACCCGTCATGCCGGAGGCATGCTTCAGCGTGACCCGGAAGCCGAGGCGCCTGCGCCGAGGCTACCGGGACCTCGAGCGATTGAATTGCAGAGGTCCCGGCTCTCGATGATTTCGCGCGATGCGCTTAAATCATCGAGCGCCGGGATGACGGGTAGAGACTGATGCTGCTCGGCATAACGCAATGCTCGCCCGCACGGCAAAGCACACGCTCACCGCCGCACGCCCGGGCTGGCGATCGGCAGCCCCTCGCCCCGCCAGGCCAGGTACAGCTCCAGCGCCAGGTATTCCGGCGCACCGTAGTCGAGCACCTCGGCGCGAACCCCCAGGCTGCACGCCCGCAAGCGCCGATGCAGCGAGCCCATCGTCTGCCACTCCAGGCGATAGGCCGGCCAGCCGTCGGTCTGGCCCTGGCTGATGATGTCGCCGCGCAGGCGCTTGCCCCAGTTGTCGTCATGGCACTGGCCGCAGGCGAGGTTGAGCTGGCCCTGCCGCTCCTCGTAGAAGGCGCGCCCCGCCTCGAAGAACGGCTTGGCCGCGCCGTCCACGGCAACCTTGCGCGGCACGCCGCGCGACTGATGCGTCACGAACGCCGTCAGCGCCAGCAGCTCGTTGCTCTCGTAGGCGAACGGGATGACGCTCATGCGCTCCGTACGGCACTGGTTGATGCGGCCCGCGACGTTGAGCAGCGCGCCGCTCGCCGCATCGACCGCCGGATAGCGCGCCGCCACCCCCTTCATGCTGTCGGCCGCGGACTGGTGGCAGCTCGCGCACGACTTCTGCGCCGGACCTTCCACCCTGCCGCCACAGCGCGGCGCCCTGCTCCACCCACAGCATGCCGGGATTGGCGCCGTCGTCGCCCTGCATCTTCCGCGTCTCGGCGGATTGGAAGTCGAGGCCGGGGCGCGGCGGGACGGGGCGCTCATTCGCGGCGGCAGCGGACCAGGCCGCCGACGCCAGCAGAGCGGTCAGCAGCGCGCGCATCAGGTGACCGTGAGGGTGCGCCGCTCGGTCGTGACGTCGCCGCGGTCGTCGGTCCAGGTGAACACGACCTCGCCCGTCTCGACCGCCGTCGTCGTGAAGCCGAAATACGGGATTGGCCGCCACGCCGGGGAACATGTCGGCACGGAACACCTCGCCACCCGCATACGTCACGACGAAGCTCGTGATGATGTGGCGCGGGATGGCGAGCCCGCGGTTGTCGCGGCGAAATCCGCTTTCCATCTCGTGCTGGATGATGGTCTTGACCTGGACCACCTCGCCCTTCCTGGCGGAGGCGGGCATCACAATGCGTGTCGTTTGCGGCATCGCTAGTGTCCCGAGTTCATCAGCAGGTTCCCGCTGTCATCCTCGGGCTTGTCCCGAGGATCCAGCCATCCATGAACGCCAAAGTCAAGCGGTTGGATGGATGGTCGGGCCAAGCCCGACCATGACAACTTGAGTACCAGCGGTTGGGGCCTCGATCATCACACTAGCCCTCCTCAGCCGCCGTCGATGCAGGCGGCGATGGTGACCACGACGTTGGCGTCGCCCGACCAGAAGCTGCCGTCGCTCATGGCGGCGATCGCCGTGACGCGCTGCGAGTCGGCCAGCCGGATGTTGGTCAGCAGGGTCGGGTTCGCGCCCGCGCGCGGCGACACGTGAAAGCGCACCAGCGTGGTCACCGGGTTCATCTCCGAGAAGATGTGCACCGCCTTGACGCGGTCCGCCTCGCGTCATCGGGCTGTCGACGCTGACGGCGAGCGAGACGATGTTGCCGTTCTCGGCCAGCTCCGGCAGCACCAGCTTGACCCGGCCGGGCTTGACGGCCGCGCCGGCGGTCAGCTCGCGAATGGCGTCCGCCATCTCCGACGGCGTCGCCCGCGCCGGCCGCCCCAGCGACCGGCACTGGCACCAGCGCAATCGCCAGGCCGCCGCGCACGATGCTGCGCCGGGTGAGTTCCAGGTTGCCCGTCATGCCTACGCCGTTGCCGTCCAAGATCAGCTCCTCAGAGACATAAGGTAGGCCACCACGTCTTCAACCTGCTGCGCATCCAGCACCGGCTTGCCGCGATAGCGCTCGGCAACCCGCGACAGTCTATCGACACGATAATAAGGCGGCATCACCGTCCTCGCATTCAGCAGGCTCTGATCGACCACCCGCAGGCGCATCTGCGCCGGCGTCAGCCGCGCGCCGATACCCGCCAGGTCCGGCCCGATCTCGCCCATGAAGCGCTCGGCCGGCTCCGGCGCGTGGTGGCAGATCAGGCAGTTGCCGACGCTGCGGTCCAACACCACCGCCCGGCCGCGCGCCGCATCGCCCTGCAATCCGCCGAGCGGCTCCGCTATCGCATCGCCCGCCACCCGATAGGGCACCAGCGCCGGCCCTTGCTGGGCCGCCACCTGCCAGATGGCCGCGACCAGCAAGGCCGCGGCCAGCAGCAGGATGTAGGGCAGGCCATGTGGCAGACTTGGCATCACGCCCTGAGATTCAAGTCCTTCAGCGGCAGCGAGCGCACCGGCTTGCCGGTCGCCGCGAAGATGGCGTTCAGCACGGCCGGCGCCGCCACGCAGATGGTCGGCTCGCCGACGCCACCCCAGAAGCCGCCGGAGGGCACGAGCACCGTCTCGATCTTGGGGAACTCCTCCAGCATCATCGACGGATACGTGTCGAAGTTCTCCTCGACCACGCGGCCATCCTTGATGGTGATCTTCTGGTGCAGGGTGCCGCCCAGGCCGTAGGCCACCGACCCTTCCACCTGCGCGATCACCTGGTCCGGATTGACGACGTGGCCGCAGTCGGTGCCCATCACGAGACGATGGATCTTCAACCGCCCGCGGTCTGACACCGACACCTCGGCCGCGGCAGCGACGTAGCTGCCGTAGCCCATGTGCTGGGCGATGCCGCGGAACTGGCCGGCTGGCGGCTTGGTGTTCTCCCAGCCGATCTTGGTGGCCACCGCGTTCAGCACGCCCAGGTGCTTGGGATGGTTGGCCATCATGGCGCGGCGGAACTCCAGCGGGTCCTTGCCGACCACCTTGGCCACCTCATCCATGAAGCATTCGACGAACACGGCGTTCTGGTTGTTGTTGACGCCGCGCCAGAAGCCTGGCGGCACGTGCGTGTTGCGCATCGCATGCTCGATCAGCAGGTTCGGCAATGGTGTAGCCGAACTGGCCTTCGGCGCCGCTGGGATTGAGGCCCTGGAAGGCGATCGGGTCCATGCCGCCCTGGGCCAGGCGCTGCGGCGCCGCGTAGGCCAGGATCGATTGCGATGAAATGCGCATCTTGAAGCCGACGACGTTGCCCTTGTCGTCGAGGCCGGCTTCCATCTTGCACTGCCCGATCGGCCGGAAGCGGCCCTGGCGCATGTCCTCCTCGCGCGTCCAGATGGTCTTCACCGGCACGCCCGGGATCTGCTTGGCGAGCAGCACGGCCTTGGTGGTGTAGTCCTGGAAGCCGCGCCGGCCGAAGCCGCCGCCGAGGTGATGCTTGTAGACCTCGCACTTGGAGGGCGGCAGGCCGGCCGCTTCCGCGCACGCCGCCAGCGAAGCCTCGCCGTTCTGGGTGGCGACCCACACCTCGCACTTCTCCGCCGTCCACTTGGCCGTGCAGTTCATCGGCTCCATGGTGACGTGGTGCCAGTAGGGGTTCTCGTAGACGGCCTCGACCTTCCTGGCCGCACCGGCGAGCGCCGCATCGGCATCGCCGGCCTTGTTGCCGACGAACACGCCGTCCTTGGAGGTCAAACCCTCTTTCAGAGCGGCGGCGATGGTCTCGCTCGACACCTTGTTGTTGGCGGTCTCCTCCCACTTGGGATCGAGCGCGTCGAGGCCCAGCTTGGCCTGCCAGAAGGTGCTGGCGACCACCGCCACCGCCGTATCGCCGACGCGGTAGACGCCCTTCACGCCGGGCATCGCCTTGACCTTGGCCTCGTCGTAGCTCAGCAGCTTGTTGCCGAACACCGGCGCATCCATGATGGTCGCGGTCAGCATGCCGGGCAGCTTGACGTCGATGGCGTAGACCAGCTTGCCGGTCAGCTTGTCGGCCGTGTCGAGGCGCTTCATGGGCTTGCCGGCGATCTTCCAATCCTTCGGATCGCGCAGCTTCATGGTCTTGAGATCGGGCACCGGCAGCTTGCCGGCCGCGGTCGCCACCTTGCCGTAGGTGGTCGTGCGCTTGGACGCCTCGTGCGTGATGACGCCCTTGTCGACCTTCAGCTGCTCGACCGGGCACGTTCCATTCGTTGGCTGCGGCCTGCAGCAGCATCTGCCGCGCCGCCGCGCCGCCCTGGCGCACGTAGTCGTGCGAGCCGCGGATGCCGCGCGAGCCGCCCGTCGACATGTCGCCCCAGGCGCGATTGCGCGCCAGGTTCTCGCCCGGCGTCGGATATTCGGCGGTCACCTTCGACCAGTCGCAATCCAGTTCCTCGGCGACCAGCTGCGCGAGGCCCGTCAGCGAGCCCTGGCCCATCTCGGACCGGGCGATGCGGATGACGACGTCCTCGTTGGGCTTGATGAAGACCCAGACGCCGAGCTCGTTGCCGTTGCCGGCGCCGCCGATGGCGATCTGGCTGAGCGCGCTGCGGATGCCGCCGGCGTCGATGCCGAGCGCCAGGCCGCCGCCCGCTGCTGCAGCGGTGGCGAGGAATTTGCGGCGGGACAGGCTGGTGATGGTGGTGCTCATTGTGCGTTCTCCCCTCAGCCCTGCTGCTTGTTGCCGGCCGCCAGATGGATCGCCTGGCGGATACGCTGATAGGTGCCGCATCGACAGATATTGGTCATGGCGGCGTCGATGTCGGTGTCGGTGGGTTTCGGCTTGCCCTTGAGCAGCGCCGCGGCGGCCATGATCTGGCCGGTCTGGCAGTAGCCGCACTGTGCGACCTCCAGCTCGAGCCAGGCCTTCTGCACCGCGCGACCGCTCTGGTCGGCCAGGCCTTCGATGGTGACGATCTGGTCGGTCGGCTTGACGTCCTTGACCTGCAGCAGGCACGAGCGCTGCACCTCGCCGTTGATGTGCACCGAGCAGGCGCCGCACTGGCCCACGCCGCAGCCGTACTTGGTGCCGGTCAGGTCCGCGTGCTCGCGGATCGCCCACAGCAGTGGCGTGGCGCCATCCACCTCGAGGTCGAGCGTCTTGCCGTTGATATTCAGTTTGGCCATTGAGGGTCACCCAAGAGTGTGAAGTTGCCGGACATCGATGGAAGAAAGGACGGCCCACCGTTCGAAGACGAGAACGCCGAAAGGGTGGACCATCTAAGCCTGCATCCCGCGACAAAACCTATCACAGCGCATCACATCTCTGCGACGAAAGTTCCGTGCCGGAATTCAGCTCGTTGAGCTGACGCGCGATTGTGCTGCGGATGCGAAGGCCGTGAGGACGATCATGCAGCGGCGGTTGCAAGCGATCCGCGACGGCGACGCTGCAGCCATGCGATCCCGCCGAGCACGAGTATCGCGGGGATGGCGAACAGGAATGGGCTCGGACGATCCGTCGCAACCTCGACGCCCTCGATGGCGTCGCCCGGCCTCAGCTTCTGGCGCGCCGCTTCCGACCCCGGCCGCACCGAGGCGATGCTCGGCTGGTCGCCGGCCGTCAGAATAATCCCAGACGTTCCAAGGCGTTCGGCCGCTGTACCCTTGCCCGCCGAGGTTGAGGCGGATGAGCTTGATGACATCGTCGCCGCTCATGTCCTGGGTGGCGAAGCGCACGCGCAAAGCGCCGCCAGCCTTGGTCTGGTCGATCACCGACATCACCTGCGAGGCCGGCACGGCTCTGGTAGGGCGGTATGACCCGATCCATCCAGAAATTGGGCCGGAACAGCGTGAAGCAGATCAGCAGCAGGAGCGCCGTCTCCCACCAGCGGTTGTTGGTGAAGAAGAAGCCCTGCAACGCCGCCACGAAGGCCATCATGGCCAGCGTCGCGCACCCGATCACGACGATGAAGTGCAGCGGCCCGCCGATATCGATCAGCAGGATCTCCGGGTTGAAGATGAAGATGAAGGGCAGCAGCACCGTGCGGAACTCGTACCAGGTGCCCTGCCAGCCGACCTTCATGGGATCGGCGCCGGCGATGGCCGCCGCCGCGTAGGCCGCGAGCCCGACCGGCGGCGACACGTCGGCCATCAGCCCGAAGTAGAAGACGAACATGTGCACCGCGATCAGCGGCACGGCGAGGTCGTTCTCGGCGGCCAGCTCGACCACCACCGGCGCCATCAGCGTCGCCACCACCACATAGCTCGCCGTGGTCGGCAGGCCGGTGCCGAGGATGATGCAGATCACGCCGACCAGCATCAGCATGATGACGATGTTGCCGCCGGACAGGAACTCGACGATCTCGGCCATCACCAGGCCGATGCCGGTCAGCGTCACCGTGCCGACCATGATGCCGGCGGTGGCCGTGGCGATGCCGACGGCGGCCATGTTGCGGGCGCCGAGCTCCAGACCGCCGACGAAATCCCAGAACCCGTCGCGCAACCGGCCGACCAGGTCGCCCTGCGCGGCGGAAGAAGGCCGTCAGCGGCTTCTGCGTCAGCACCACGCCGCCCATGGCGATCACGCCCCAGAAGGCGGCGAGGCCCGGCGACATCTCCTCCACCATCAGGCACCAGATCAGCACCGAGACCGGCAGCACGATAGTGGATGCCGGTGCGCGCCACCTCGTAGAAGTCCGGCACCTCGGTGACGGGCTTGCTCAGGTCATCGAGCGCAAGGTCGGGATAGCGGGCGCGATTGGCGATCAGGGCGATGTAGGCGACGACCGCGAAGGCGATGCCGGCCCAGCTCGCCGCCTCGCCGAACACGTGGCGCGTCCAGCCGAGGCCCCAGTAGATGGCCGCGCTCAGGATGATGAGCGACGAGATGGTGAAGGCGGCCTTGATCAGGCCCTGCTGCAACGTGCGGCGCCGCGTGCGCGCGAATGCCGGACATGCCGGCCTTCACCGCCTCGAGGTCGACCACGTAGAACAGCGCGCCGTAGGTCAGCAGCGCCGGGATGATGGCGTGCTTGACCACGTCCGCATAGGTGATGCCGACGTACTCGGCCATGATGAACGCCGCCGCGCCCATCACCGGCGGCATCAGCTGGCCGTTGACGCCGGCCGCGCATTCGATGGCGCCGGCCTGGGTCGGCGAGTAGCCGACGCGCTTCATCAGCGGGATGGTGAACACGCCCGTCGTCACCACGTTGGCGACCGAGGAGCCGGAGATCATGCCGGTCATGCCCGACGACACGACGGCGGCCTTGGCCGGCCCGCCGCGGAACTGGCCGAGCAGCGAGAAGGCGAGCTGGATGAAGAAATTGCCGGCGCCTGCCTTCTCCAGCAGCGCGCCGAACAGCACGAACAGGAAGATGAAGCTGCGTCGACACGCCGAGCGCGACGCCGAACACGCCTTCCGAGGTGATCCAGAAATGCGAGGCCGCCCGCCCGAGCGATGCACCCTTGTGCGACATCAGGCCGGGCAGGTAGGGCCCGAGGAACACATAGGCCAGCATGGCGATCGAGATGATCGGCATCCACGGCCCTTCGGCGCGCCGCGACGCTTCGATCAGCAGCACGACGCCGACCACCGAAACGAGAATGTCGGCAAAGGTCGGCAGGCCCGGACGCAGCGCCAGCTCGCGATAGAACACGATCAGGTAGAGCACGCAGGCGATGGCCGCCGCCGTCAGCGCCCAATCCATCGAGCGGAACGCGGTTGCGCGGCGAGGACTTGAAAGCCGGGTAGCTGGTGAACGCCAGGAACAGCGCGAAGCTCAGGTGGAAGCAGCGCGCCTCGGTGTCGCTGAAAATGCCGAAGCCGAACATGAAGGGCAGCGGCGAGGCATACCAGAGCTGGAACAGCGACCAGCAGATGGCGACGATCACGATCGCCCGGGCGGCGATGCCGGACGGCTTGCGGCCGCCGGTATCGGCTTCGGCGACCAGCTCCTCGAGCTCGGCCTTGGTGGGGCCGCTCGCCGCGGTGTTCGCCATGTCGCCTCGAGAGACGCTCGCCATAAGCAAAACGGGGCGCCGGTCACGCGGCGCCCCGCGGATGCATCGCAAGTGCGCGGTGCTTACTTCACCCAGCCCTTTTCCTTGTAATACTTCTCGGCGCCCGCATGCAGCGGCGCGGACAGGCCGTTCTTGACCATGTCCTCGGCCTTCAGGTTGGCGAACGCCGGGTGCAGCTTCTTGAACTCCTCGAAGTTGTCGAAGGTGGCCTTGACCAGCTGGTAGACGGCCTCATCGGGCACCTTGGCCGAGGTCACCATGGTCGCCAGCACGCCGTAGGTATCCGTGCTCTGCGGGTTGTTGGAGTACATGCCGCCCGGAATGGTGGCCTTGGCGTAGTAGGGCCTGCCCGAGATCAGCTTGTCGACCACCGGCCCGGTGAGCGAGACCAGCTTGGCGCCGCAGCTGGTGGTCGGGTCCTGGATGTTGGCCGAGGGGTGGCCGACGCCGTAGTAGAAGCGCGTCGATCTTGTTGTCGCACAGCGCCGGGCCGTGCTCGTCGGCCTTCAGCTCGGAGGCCAGCGAGAAGTCGGAGGTCTTCCAGCCGAGCCCAGCCAGCAGCTCATCCATCGACGCGCGCGTGCCGGAGCCCGGGTTGCCGATGTTGACGCGCTTGCCCTTCAGGTCCTCGAACTTGGTGGCGTTGATCTCCTTGCGGGCGAGCACGGTGAACGGCTCGGGGTGCACCGAGTAGACCGAGCGCAGGTCGGCGAACGCGCCGCCGTCCTTGAACTGCGCCTCGCCCTTGGTGGCGTTGTAGCCGACGTCGGACTGGGCCAGGCCGAAATCGAGCTCGCCGGCCTTGATGGTGTTGATGTTGAAGGCCGAGCCGCCGGTCGATTCCACCGAGCAGCGGATGCCGTGCGTCTTGCGCTCCTTGTTGAGCAGGCGGCACACCGCGCCGCCGACCGCGTAGTAGACGCCGGTGACGCCGCCCGTGCCGATGGTGACGAACTTCTGCTGGGCCTGCGCGGTTGCGCCCGTGCCGGCCAGCATTGCCAGGCCAGCGGCGGCAGCCGCCGCGTGCTTGAACGTGATCATTACCCTGTACTCCTTGTCTAGGGGTGCCCCTTGCTACGATGGGCCGGGCACAGATGCAACTGAAGTCCCGCCGCGGCTGTTTTGCAGCGCAAGACCGAAGCGGCGCCATTGGGACAGAGCCCTCCTGCCTTTGCGGAAAAGGCGGTCCGAAGGAGCGGACGAGGGGGGCCTTTCCTGGGACAGTAGCCCCTTGCCAATTCGGCCAAATGCCTTGCGGCCACACGATCAATGATTGTGCATTCGAAAGGGTGGCGCTGCCCGGCCGCAGGCCATGATCTCATTTCCTCTCCCCCATGCCGGAGGCATGTCTTCGACATGACGGGAGCAGCGAAAAGACCCTACAGCAGCCCCAGCTCGGCCAGCTGCTTGCGCATCTTGGGAGGCATGGCGACGATGCCGTCCCCGGCGCCGCGCTTGAGGTCCTCGGGCGCCTCGTCGGGGGCGAGATAGCGCCAGCCCTGGAAGGGCCGGCGGGGCACCGGGCGCACCGGCACCAGCTCGTTCTTCAGGATCAGCAGGCAGCAGGGCGTGCCGTCGTCCTTGGTCCCCTCGGCGATGTCGAGCGAGCGGCTGGCGCACCTGCACGATGCCCTTGATCACCCAGTACAGCGAGCCGCCGTCGAGCAGCTCCTCGCGCCGCTTGGGCGTCTGGAAGGTGCGATGGAACAGGCGCGGGCTTCTTCTCGCCGGCCTTGCGCATCTGCTTCGAGGCGCTCGGCCTGCCACGATGCCAGGTCCTCGATCGACTCGCAGCCGACGCACAGCTTGATCAGATGCAGGCCATCCCACGCCTTGCCTCCCGGGCACCACCAGCCGGGCCCTCTTTGATCCAAGGTCCTCTCATTACAGGATCGGCGGATGCCGGCGACCCATGCCGGCGCCGTAAGCTGGGGAAGTACGCACAGGACCTCAGCCAAGGACGGCCAATGCCGATCACCGACCGCGAAGACGTGGCGCTGCTCGTCGTCGACGTGCAGAACTGCTTCCTGCCGGGCGGCAGCCTCGCCGTGCCGAACGGCGACGAGATGATCCCGCCGATCAACCGCCTCGCCAAGGCCTTCCGCAACGTGGTGCTGACGCAGGACTGGCATCCGGCCGGGCACATCTCGTTCGCCAGCACGCACGCCGGCAGCAAACCGTTCGAGCGCATCGAACTGCCCTACGGCACGCAGATCCTGTGGCCCGACCATTGCGTGCAGGGCAGCGACGGCGCCGCCATCCATGCCGATCTCGACATCCCTCACGCGCAACTCATCATCCGCAAGGGCTGCAACCCGCAGGTCGACAGCTACTCGGCGTTCATCGAGGCCGACGGCAAATCCAAGACCGGGCTCGACGGCTACCTGACGGCGCGCGGCATCCAGCACGGTCTACATCGCCGGTCTGGCCACCGACTTCTGCGTCGCCTGGTCGGCGGTCGACGCGCGCAAGCTCGGCTTCGAGGCCACGTGATCGAGGACGCCTGCCGCGGCATCGACACCGAAGGCTCGCTCGCGGCCGCCTGGCGGGACATGGAGCAGGCGGGCGTCAAGCGCGTCGCGTAGCTGATCTGACTGCCCCGGTCTGACGATGTCTGCTAAAGACGTGCCCTGCGAACGGCACAAAAGCGTGAATGCTCTCGCTCCACCGTTGGATTGCGGATGTGGCCATGCGGATTTTGTGTGCTGTGCTGCTTTTGTCGATTTCATGCCCGACCGGTCACGCCCAGGAAAAGGACATCAAGGGCCTACCGTCAGGCATAGATACGAAATCGGGCAAGGTGCACCTGATACTCGACGAGTGGCAGCGCGAGGCGTGTCTGTGGGGCACCCGCGTGCGGCAGAGGGCATGCTCGTCCAAGCCGACGCCGCAGGAGCAGATCAAGTGCCTGGAGGAAACGCTGGATCATCTGACGCGAGCTATTCCCGGCCTGATCGAGCGCGGCATGGAGAGCAAGCTCAAGCCGCGGCTGCATCAATAGGCAAGCGGAGCGATCAGCGACCCTGATAGGCCGGCGTGTGCACGACGAGCCCGTCCAGCTCCTCGGTCACCTTGATCTGGCAGGCGAGCCGCGAGTTCGGCCGCACGTCGAAGGCGAAGTCGAGCTGGTCCTCCTCCTCCGCGTTGCGCGCACCCACGCGCTCCACCCACTCCTCGGCGACATGCACGAGGCAGGTGGCGCAGCTGCAGCCGCCGCCGCATTCCGCGACGATGCCGGGCACGCTGAATGGCGCAGCGCCGTCTCCATCACGGTGTCGCCGACCGTCGCGTCGACGGTGTGCGCGGTGCCGTCGTGCTCGATGTAGGTGATCTTGGGCATGTGTGGGGATCGTGTGGGGCGGATGTGGCTGCTGTTTGGTCGGCAAGCCTTGTGCAGTCAAGCGGCGGGGCGCGTCAAGCGATGCGCAGATGGCACCTTCTCCCCTTGGGGAGAAGGTGGCCGAAGGGCCGGATGAGGGGGCCTTCATCTGGCAAGAAAGTTGCCCCTCACCAGTTCGGCCGAATGACTTACAGCCGCGCCATCGGCGTTGACGACTGTGGCTCGGAACGTGCGCGCGGCCGTAAGTCATGGCCTCACGTCCGCTCCCCCAGGGGAGAGGAGCCAATTCTTACTCCAGCGCGGCGACCAGCGCGCCCTGCGTGACCTGCTGGTTCTCGGCGACGGCCACCTTGGTGACCTTGCCGGCGCGCGCGGCGTGCAGCACGTGCTCCATCTTCATGGCCTCGATGACGGCGATGCGGTCGCCCTTGGCAACCGTGTCGCCCGCCTTGACGAACACCTTGGCGACGCGGCCGATGATGGGCGCGCGCACGCTCGAGCCGTCGCCGTTGTCCTCGATGCCGCTTGCATCGAAGGTGGGCCAGGACAGCGCGATCTGCTGCATGTCGTAGAGCACGTACAGCGGATGGCCGTCGCCCGCCACGCTGATGCGGCGCATGCTGCGGCCGGCGTGCCATCCTGCGCCCGGCAGCGTGACGACGGGACCGTCGGGCTTCCAGTCCACCTCGACCGGCGTTGCGACGCCATCGGCCAGGACGGTCAGCTTCTGGCGCCGCGGCGGTCCGAGCTGAAAGGCATCCTGCGTGCCCCACGGCGAATAGCCGCTGCGGCTGTCGGCGCGCTGCACCTCGATGTCGTCGTGGGCGTGCCAGAGCAGGTGCATGACACCGAAGGCGACGGCGCGCGGATTGGCGGCGGCCGGCGCCAGCGTGTCGAGCTCGCGGCCGATCAGGCCGGTGTCCATCTCCGCGCTCCTGAAGGCCGGATGCGTGACGAGCGCATGCAGGAACGCGGCGTTGGTCTTGGGACCGGCGACCACCGTCTCCTCGAGCGCGCGGGCGAGGCGGGCGATGGCCTCGTCGCGGTCGGAGCCGGAGGCAATCAGCTTGCCGATCATGAAGTTGTAGAACGGCGGGATGACCGAGCCCTTCTCCACGCCGGCATCGACGCGCAGGCCTTCCATGCTCGGCGCGTCGAACGCGACGATCCGGCCCGATCGAGGGCAGGAAGCCCTTCGCCGGGTCCTCGGCGTTGAGGCGCGCCTCGATGGCGTGGCCGGACATGCGGATCTGGGCTTGCGTCAGCGGCAGCTTCTCGCCGGAGGCCACCCGCAGCTGCCACTCCACCAGGTCGAGACCGGTGATCGAACTCGGTCACCGGATGCTCGACCTGCAGGCGCGTGTTCATCTCGATGAAGTACCAGGGCGCCTCCGCCGTCAGCCTGCCGCCCTCGACCAGGAACTCGACCGTGCCGGCCCCCTCGTAGGCGACCGCGCGCGCGCACGCCACCGCTGCCTCGGTGATGCGGCTGCGCAGCTCCGGCCGACATGCCGGGCGCGGGGGCCTCCTCGATCACCTTCTGGTTGCGCCGCTGCAGCGAGCAGTCGCGCTCGAACAGGTGCACGACGTTGCCGTGGCTGTCGCCGAACACCTGCACCTCGATGTGGCGCGGCCGGGCGATCACCTTCTCGAGCAGGATGCGCGCATCCCCGAAGGCGCCCTGCGCCTCGCGCTGCGCGCTCTCCAGGGCGGCGGCGAAATCGGCCTCGCTCTCGACCAGGCGCATGCCGCGCCCGCCGCCTCCCGCCACCGCCTTGATCATCACCGGCCAGCCGATCCGCTTGGCCTCCTTGACGAGCGCCTTGGCGGTCTGCGCGTCGCCCTGGTAGCCCGGCACCACCGGCACGCCGGCCGCGGCCGCGATCGCCTTCGCCTCGGCCTTGCCGCCCATGCGGCGCATGGCGTCGGGCGAGGGGCCGATGAACTTGATGCCGGCCTTGCCGACGGCTTCGGCGAAGTCGGCGTTCTCGGCCAGGAACCCGTAGCCCGGATGGATGCCGTCGGCGCCGGTCGACTTGGCGGCGGCGAGAATCCGGTCGATGCGCAGGTAGCTGTCCGAGGCCGGGCCGGGGCCGATCTCGACCCTCTCGTCGGCGGCGCGCGCGAACGGCGCCGTGCGATCGGCCTCGGAGACCACGGCCACCGTCTGCACGCCCAGCCGGCGCGCGGTGCGGATGATGCGGAGAGCGATCTCGCCGCGATTGGCGATCAGAATCTTCTTGAGCATGCCCAAGCTTATGGCATTGGGCCGCCGGATCGGGCAATCGCCTATAGCCGGAGTGTCAGACCTCCGGGTCTGTTTCCACCCGTCATCCCGGCCTCGATGACTTGAGCGCACAGCGCGAAATCATCGAGAGCCGGGACCTCGAGCGATAGAATGTGCGAGGTCCCGGACAGCCTCCGCGCAGGCGCCTCGGCTTCCTGGATGACGGGTCGCACGGCGCAGCTCACACGTCGAGCACGAGGCCGTCTTCGGCCAGCACGCAGCGCGGATCGCTCACCTCGCCGCGCCGGGCCAGCATGCCGGTCGCCATGTGCGTGAGCAGCACGCGCTTGGCGCCGATGCGATCGAGCTCCGCCTCGATCTTTTTCCAGCTCATGTGGAAGCGCGGCACGCCGTCGAACTGGTAGCATTCCATGATGAACAGGTCGGCGCGCCTGCCGGCATCGACCAGGCTCTCGACCCATTCGGTATCCCCCGAGAACGCCAGCACCTTGCCGCCGACCTCGAAGCGCAGCGCATAGGATGGGGCCCCGGAAGGATGGCTCACCTCGAACGGCGTAACGCGTACGCGCCCCACCTGCGTCGTCCGCCCGCGCTGCAGTTCCACGAAGCGCAGGTCGAAGCGCCGCTCCGCATCCGTCGAGCCGGGAAACAACGCCTCGGCCGCCGCCACGAAGCGCGCCTCGACGCCGGCCGGACCGACCACGGTCAGCGGCGAGGTGCGCTTGGCCACGTGCTTGGCGTGGACCAGCCACCACACCAGGCCGGCGAAGTGATCGCCATGCAGGTGCGAGATGAAGATGGTGTCGATGGTGTTGGGATCGATCTGCAGCCGGTTGAGCCCGATCATGGCGGTCGCACCGCAGTCGATCAGGAAGCGCGTCGGCCCTCTTCCAGTGCGCCTCGACATGATAGCAAGTCTGCAACCGCCCGCCCGAGCCGAAGGCGTCGCCACATCCCACAACAGTCAATCTCATGGCATCTCGTCTCGCAATGACGACTTCCCGATATGTCTGCCCCGGCTTCGGCATGGGCGTCTGTTCCCCAGGTAACAGCCCCGTCGTCGACCGGCCGGCAGACTATCAGGCCCTTGCGCTCGGCCGCTCAGACACCTCCGCATGCCAGCGCGCAAGGTTTTTCAAACCTTCCGGCCGCTGAATTTTGGCCGGCTTCATGAAATCGATGGCAACCAATGCCGTAATATCGGCAACCGAGTAATGCTCACCCGCAATATAGCGGCGCTTGCCCAGTTCCTCATCCAGGAATTGCAGGATCTCCAGAACTCTTGGCCGGTTGGCCTCGCCCCAGGCCCCCACCTGCGGAACCTCCAGGTGGGCCATGGCCGGGTGCAGGTGCCGGAACACCTGCGCCACGCAGAACAGCAGGTTCAGCTCCATGCGCCGGTTCCACATCTCGACCATGGCCCGCTGCAGCGGGCCCGTGCCGAACAGCGCCGGCTCCGGCTTGGTTTCGTCGAAATAGCGGCAAATCGCCATGGTTTCGGAAATGACCGTGCCGTCGTCGAGCAACAGCACGGGCACGCGCTGGAACCGGTTCATCTGCGTGAACTCGGGCGTCTTCAGCTCGCCCTTCATGAGGTCGATTTCCTCGAAGGGCACCTCGATGCCCTTCTCGGCCAGGAAGATGCGCACCCGGCGCGGATTGGGAGCGCCCCGTGTCTGCAGGATTTTCACACGCCTGGCTCCCCGACCCGCCCTTTGACCTGTACGTCAAGTCGTAGCGGAGGGTTTTTGCCCACGCAAGCCGGCCGAGCGGCCGGGGGCACCCGGGCGGCGGCCTTGCCAAACCACTGTCCCGAGCCTCAGTCCGGCACAAAAGACACAGCCGCAAGCCTTTGATAAACGCGAATTTAGTAATTTGCACAGACATTGCCTATGCAGGTGGAGCTGTCGGTACCGCAGGCGTGCAGAAGTCGTGGGGACTGCACGTGCGTGCGCGGCACGGCGAGGGAGAGTATGCAACGCGTCGAAGACATCACGGCCTACCAGCATCGGCAGCGCGCGAAGGACCCGCGAGCGGCCATGCAGGCAAGCCTGCGCGAGATTCGCGCCAAGCTCGCGCACAACACCGTCCTGAAGCCGGAGTTCGAATACGAGCTGCTGGCCATGTTCGTGCGCAACGAGCTGTCGGCGCGCGTCACCCTGCCGCTGCTGGCGGTGATCTTCTCGCTCGCCTCGATGTTCTGGGCACCGGTGATCCAGGCCTCGATCTGGCTTGCCACCGTCATCACCGCCAAGCTGTTCCTGATCGCGCGCCTGCCGCCAGTTCCTGGCCCTGCCGCGGAGCGAGGTGAACGTCGACAAGTGGCGGCGCAAGTTCGTCTGGCTCGAGCTCATCAGCGGCATCACCTGGGGCGGCATGGCCGTGGTCGGGCTGGGCGTGGCGGACGCCGCCTCGCACGTGTTCATGCTGGCCTCCCTGATCGTCCTGCTCGCCATCCGCATGACGTTCGCTTCAGCCGTGATGGAGATCCTCTACGTCTCCACCATCCCCATGACGCTGGCCGTGGTCGTGCGCCTGCTGATGCAGGGCCATCCCTTCTATGTGGCGATGGCGGCCATGGCGATCGGCCTGCACGTCTATTTCATATTCCTCGCCAAGGGCCTCAATTCCACCGCCCTGACGATGCTGGAGTTCCGCGCCGAGAAGGATGCCCTGATCGCCGAGATCGAGGAGGAGAAGTCCATCTCGGACGAGGCGCGGCGCCGGGCCGAAGGCGCCAACGTCGCCAAGTCCCGCTTCCTCGCCACCATGAGCCACGAGCTGCGCACGCCGCTCAACGCCATCCTGGGCTTCTCCGAGGTGATGCAGGCCGAGCTGCTCGGGCCGATGCAGAACGCGAGCTATAAAGAGTATGCCGGCAACATCCACGAGAGCGGCCGGCATCTGCTGCAGCTGATCAACGAGATCCTCGACCTGTCGCGCATCGAGGCCGGCCGCTACGAGCTGCACGAGGAGCCGGTGCGGCTCTCCGACATCGTCGAGGACTGCCGCCGCCTGCTGGCATTGCGCGCCGAGAGCAAGGGCCTGCAGATGGTGCTCGAGTTCGACAAGAACCTCGACCAGATCTGGGCCGACGAGCGCGCCATCCGCCAGATCTGCCTCAACCTGATGTCGAACGCCCTCAAGTTCACCCCGCGCGGCGGGCGCATCACGCTGACCGTCTCGCGCTCCGAGGATGGCGGCCAGCGGCTGAGCGTGCGCGACACCGGCCCCGGCATTCCCAAGGAAGAGATCCCCCGTGTCATGCAGGCCTTCGGCCAGGGCTCGCTGGCCCATCAGACGGCCGAGGGCGGCACCGGGCTCGGCCTGCCCATCGTGCTGAACCTCGTCAAGTTGCATGGGGGCACCTTTGCGCTCAATTCCGAGTTGCGGAAGGGGACGGACGCCGTCGTGGTGCTGCCTAGAAGTCGTGTTCTGATGTCCATGCCGCCGCTCCAGCCACTGGGCAGGGAGCGCCACCGGCAGCCGTCGGCCCCGGATCGGCGGGTAAACCCCAGGACTGGAGCGGAAATTGGTCCCTAGAGTGAGATCGTTCTTGATGGAAGCACTTCAGCTTCCATCAGAACGTGAATCTCACTCTAAACTACTCTTCCATCCACAGCGGTCCGCTGAGGCGGATTGTCAGAACCGGGCCAGCTTCTTACATTCGCTGGGCTGCCGCCGCTCGGTGCCGGCCGGGCCGCGGACTTATGAGGCATATGGACTCGCCGTGCATAAAGGTGTGTGTGATCGACCCGGCAACCGGCCTATGTGCCGGATGCCTCCGATCGCGGGGTGAAATTGCCGCCTGGACGGCGATGACGGATACCGAGCGTCGGCGTATTATGGCAGAGCTGCCCGCGAGACGCCGCCGCATTGAGCCGGCCGCGCAGAGGTGACGTATGGGAGCATGGATTGCCCTCACACTGCTGATGATCGCCGCTCTGGCGTTGCTGCTGCGTGCCGACGCCGGCTCGATCGCAGGTTTTGATCCTTCGGATTTTGCCATCGGCGTCGCCGGCCTGGCGATGCTGATCTTCCTCGTCTCGTCGATCGCCGGCAGCTATCGCGGACGGCTTGGCCAGGCCGCGCGTGACCTGGTCGTCTGGACGGGCATGGCGCTCCTGCTGGTCACCGGCTACAGCTATCGCAACGAGATCCTCACCCTCGGCCACCGCGTGATCGGCGAGCTGTTGCCGCCCGGCGCCATCCTGCGCAGCGACGTGCAGGTGGAAGGCGAGCAGTCGGTACGCATCCGCAAGCGGTCGGATGGGCATTTCACCGTCCGCATGCAGGTCAACGGCATACCCTTGTCGATGCTGGTCGATACGGGCGCCTCCACCGTCGTGCTGAAGCCGACCGATGCGCAGAAGCTCGGCATCGACCCCGAGCGGCTGCGATATTCGGTGCCCGTGCAGACCGCCAACGGCACCACCTACGCCGCCCACGTGCGGCTGCGCACCCTGACGCTCGGGCCCATCAACCTGACCGACGTCGATGCCCTGGTGGCCAAGCCCGGCGCGCTGAAGGAGAATCTGCTCGGTATGAGTTTCTTAAGCAGGCTCCGCTCATATGAATTTTCCGGAGATTACCTGACGCTGCGGAGCTAGCCGCCAGTCGCCCGACGGCGCCGCTAGGCCCGGCGTCCCAGCGAGCGGTACAGCGCGTCATGGCCATGCCGGTGGGTGCGAAGCGGGCGGCCAGCCAGGCAGCCGGATGGGCCGTGGCAGGCTGCGCGGCAGCCTTCACCTTCCTCTACTTCGCCGAGATCAAGGAAACGGCCCGCGGTGTCCTGGGCCTGCCGAAGTTTGCCGCCTCCCAGCAGAGCGCCGGCAAACCGTCCGACCGTACGCAACGCCGGCCCCCGCCCTGTCAGGCCGGACGCGTGGCTTGCAGGCCGGCCCGCACGGACACTACCACGCCAACGCCGAGATCAACGGCCAGCGCATCGAGGTGATGGTCGACACCGGCGCCTCCCAGGTCGCCCTCACCTTCGACGATGCCAGCCGGGCCGGCATCCACGTGCGCGACCGCGACTTCACGCAGGCCGTGCGTACCGCCAACGGCATCGCCCGCGTTGCGCCGGTCACGCTCGACCGCGTCAGCATCGGCGACATCACCGTGCGCAACGTGCCCGCATCCGTGAGCGAGCGCGGCATGCTCGCCACCACGCTGCTCGGCATGTCGTTCCTGAAGCGGCTGACGCCGCGTCGACATGCGCGGCGAGCACGCTGATCCTGCAGGAATGACTTCGCTCCAGGGGTTGACGCTCGCGATGCCATCAGCCTTTGATCCGCCACGGTCCTTTTGTCACACATCGGGCGCTGGCCTGTGACCGTTGTCTGTGGCCCGGTATGGCGATCAACGTATGGCAACCACATCTGTTTGAGGTGATTTCCGCATGCTTCCCAAGCCGCGCGCCGACCTGAAGCCGAACACCGCCGACTTCGAGCGGCTGCCGCTCGTCAAGCCGACCGGCTTTCGCGAGTACGACGCGCGCTGGCTGTTCCCGGGCGAGATCAATCTGATGGGCCTCAACGCCATCGGCCTGGGCATCGCCACGCTGGCGGCCAAGCGCGGGCGGCCGAAGCGCTTCGTGGTCGGCCACGACTACCGCTCCTATTCGGCCTCCGTGAAGCAGGCCCTCATCAACGGCCTGCTGGCCGGCGGCGCCGAGGTGCACGACATCGGCCTGGCGCTGTCGCCGATGGCCTACTTCGCCCAGTTCGCGCTCGAGGTCGAAGGCGTGGCGATGGTCACCGCCAGCCACAACGACAACGGCTGGACCGGCATCAAGATGGGCATGAACCGCCCGCTGACGTTCGGCCCCGACGAGATGACCGCGCTGAAGGAGATCGTGCTCGGCGGCGCCGGCGAGCCGGCAGCCGGCGGCAGCTACATCGTTCGTGCCCGACATCGCCGAGCGCTACATCGCCGTCGCTCACCGACCGGCCCAAGCTCAAGCGCCGCCTCAAGGTGTCTGCGCCTGCGGCAACGGCACGGCCGGCGCCTTCGCGCCGCAGGTGCTGGAGGCGATCGGCTGCGAGGTGGTGCCGCTCGACTGCGACCTCGACTACACCTTCCCGCGCTACAATCCCAATCCCGAAGACATGAAGATGCTGCACGCCATGAGCGAGGCGGTGCTGGCGCACAAGGCCGACGCCGGCTTCGGCTTCGACGGCGACGGCGACCGCTGCGGCGTGGTCGACAACGAGGGCCACGAGATCTTCGCCGACAAGGTCGGCGTGATGCTGGCCCGCGATCTCTCCGCGCAGCACCCCAACGCCGTGTTCGTCGCCGACGTGAAGTCGACCGGCCTGTTCATGACCGACCCGGTGCTGCAGCAGAACGGCGCGCGCGCGCTCTACTGGAAGACCGGCCACTCCTACATGAAGCGCTACACGCACGAGCAGAAGGCGCTGGTCGGCTTCGAGAAGTCCGGCCACTTCTTCTTCCAGCCGCCGCTCGGCCGCGGCTACGACGACGGGCTGGTGGCGGCACTCGCCGTGTGCGACATGCTCGAGCGCGCGCCCGGCAAGACGCTGGCCGACCTCAAGAACGCGCTGCCCAAGACCTGGGGCTCGCCCACCATGTCGCCGCACTGCGCCGACGAGGCCAAGTACGGCATCGTCGACAAGATCATCGCGCAGTTCAAGGACGCCTCCGCCAGCGGCGCCGAGATCGCCGGCCAGAAGATTCGCGAGCTGATCACCGTCAACGGCGTGCGCGTGGTGCTCGCCGACGGCACCTGGGGCCTGCTGCGCGCCTCCTCCAACAAGCCCGAGCTGGTGATCGTGGTGGAGAGCCCCACCTCGGAAGCCAACATGCGCGCCATCTTCGCCGACATCGACGGCCGCCTCGCCAAGTGCCCCGAGGTCGGCGAGTACAATCAGAAGATTTGAGCGCCGGCCGGACCAGGAATTTCCATCCTCTCGGCCGTCAGAAGCCGCGGAGGCTGCGAAGGTCCGCGGCCCCTACAAGAAGCGCATCGCAATCTGACACCTTGAAAAGGACTCCACACCGTTCGATTCGGGTGGTATGCGGAACATCATTGGAGTTGCGTTCGTGCGTTGGCTTCTCTCAATCGCAAAGGCAACACACCAATGGCCAAGAACGAAAAGACATCAGAGCGCGTAGGCAAGGTCGCCTCGAAGGCGCTATCCAGCAAGTCGACGTCCTCGAGCGGAAAGACTACCGCGGCATCGGCGCTTTCGCAGCGGCCGGATCAAAAGAGCGGCGGGAAGAAGAAGTAACTTCTTCAAGCCGTTCGATAGCCACAACACAACGAGCGGGAATTGTCATGACCCCGCTCGTTTGCGCGTGATCTGGGTCGCCCAGGTCGCCGACGCTCTGACAGACGACCTTCACCTCGTCCGTGTCCTTGAGCAGCCAACCGACGGTTGCGCATTCAACCACCTTCGGATCGCCCAGGTCAGAAAGAAATCGCCACGCCGATGTTGGCTGGCGGCTGTCGAGCCAGCGAACCAGGACAAGTGGGCAATTGTCGATCATGGCTTCAAGTTTACCTCGGCGCAGGCGCTGCGTTCAGTGGGGAATGTGAAGATGCTAAACCCATTGAGATCGAAGCCTGAACACCGAGCTGGGCTGATCGCAGTGATGGCAGTGGGCGCCGCCGCCATGCTCGCGATGCAGCGCAAACTCGCAGGCACCGGTTCGACTACGTATTGGCTGACAAACCGTCCTGACGACGCCCGGCCGCATCGCCGACCGGCCGATCAGCGCGGCGTGCTGACCGTTCAGCCCTTCTGGAACTGGCGGTAGTCGGGCTCCCTGTGGAACCAGAACTGATAGCCTGAGACGGTCTTTGGCATCGCCACGTCGTGGAACGGCTGGTTGAGCGGCACCACCGGCACGTCGCTCATGCACAGCGCAATGAACTCCTTCACCGCTGTCTCGTATTCGGCCGCATCATTGGTGAAGCGCGCCTTCTCGATCAGCGCGTCCATGGCCGGGTTCTTGTAGGCGGAGATGTTGAAGATCGAGTTGTTGCCGTGGAAATTCCAAAAGAAGTAATACTCGGGGTAGTCGAGCCAGCCGCTGAAGCGATTGAGCGCCATCGGCAGCTCCTTCTTGTTCAGCGTCGTGCGCCAGTTGGCGCCCGGGATCTTCTCCAGCGTCACGCGGATGCCGATCTTGGCCAGGCTCTCCTGCAACAGGATGGCCGCCGGCTCGCCCACCGTCGCCGTGCCCGTGTCGAACGCCAGCGTCGTGTCGAGGCCCTGTGCGAAGCCCGCCTCCGCCATCAGCGCCTTGGCCTTGTCCAGATCGGTGACGTAGGGGAAGGCCTGCGGCCACACCGCGGCCTCCACGCCCTTGCCGCCGTACATCGGCACCGCGCGGTTGAAGAAGGCATTGCTCTGGATCTGCTCATACGGCGTGGCCCAGGCCACGGCCTGCCGCAGCTTGACGTTGTCGAACGGCGGCTTGGAGGTGTTGAGCGCGACGTACCAGAGGCAGTTGGGGATCGGCACCGCCACCACGTTGACCTTGCCCTCCTTCAGAAGCTGGTCGAAGTCCTTGGGCGGGAAGCCGGTCGAGAGGTCGGCATCGCCGCGCTCGAGCATGGCGCGGCGCGTGCCGGCGGACGGCACGTCGCGGGCGATGATGCGCCGGATCTTCGGCAACGGCCCGTTCTTCCACGCCATCGAAGCGCGTGAGGATGGTCTCGCTGCCGGGCTTCCAGCTCTCGACGCGATAGGCGCCTCCGCCAGCCTCGTTGGCCTTGAGCCAGGCGGCCGCCCAGGGATCCTCAGCCGTTGCGTTCTTCTTGGCCAGCTCCGAGTTGATGATGAAGGGCACCACCACGGCCAGGTTGAACAGCAGCATCTTGTCCTTGCGCACGTAGTCGACGCGGAACGTGTGGTCGTCGACCACCACGAACTGCTCCGGCTTCTCCAGCGAGCCCGCCGACATCTGGAAGGTCGGGAATCCGCCGATCTTCACCGCCCGATCGAACGACCATTTCACGTCCTTGGCGGTCACCGGCGTGCCGTCATGGAAGGTTGCGTCCCGGCGCAGCTTGAAGGTGCAGGACATGCCGTCGGCGGCCACCTGCCAGCTTTCCGCCAGCTCCGGCGCCAGCGTCATGCGGTCGTAGGAGGGCGTGCCGTCGGCCAGCGTCTTGGCCGCGTAGGTCATCAGGCGGTCGTAGCAGTTCCAGGACAGCCCATTGACGGTCTGGTTGCTGCCGACGCCCTGCATGTCGAGGCTGTTGGGACCGAGTTCCTGCACCACCAGCAGCGTTTCGCCTCGCGCTTGGGCAAACGCCTCCCGGTTGGTCAGCGCCGTTGCCGCGGCGGCAGCGGTGGCCTGCTTGAGGAACAGCCGGCGCGTGAACCCATCATTGGCATACGACATGGAGGCCTCATCATCCCTGGAGAGATGAGACCAACATGCAAATTCCACGCCGCGCGGGCGGCGGGCTTCATGCAAGCGGCGGCGCGCAACTGGCGAGGCTCACGTCAACCCCGCCGCGCCGCCTCGATCTTGGCGACGTCGATCTTGCGCATGTCCATCATCGCCTCGAACGCGCGCTTGGCTTCGGCGCCGCCGGCCGCCATGGCCTCGGTCAGCACGCGCGGCGTGATCTGCCAGTTGACGCCCCACTTGTCCTTGCACCAGCCGCACGCGCTCTCCTTGCCGCCGTTGCCGACGATGGCATTCCAGTAGCGGTCGGTCTCTGCCTGGTCGTCGGTGGCGATCTGGAACGAGAAGGCTTCGCTGTGCTTGAACGCGGGACCGCCGTTCAAGCCGATACAGGGAATGCCGGCGACCGTGAATTCGACGACCAGCACGTCGCCCTGCTTGCCGGACGGGTAGTCGCTGGGCGCGCGGCGAACGGCGGTCACCGTACTGTTCGGGAACGTCTCGGCATAGAAGCGGGCCGCCGCCTCGGCGTCCTTGTCATACCAAACGCAAATCGTGTTCTTGGCCATTGCAGGTCCCTCGTGGCTCTATTCCTAAACATCAAATGCGATGTGCAGTTCCGCCCTATGCTTGCGAGCACGGCACTTCGGCCCCGCCGCCGACAACATCGCTGATCGGGCAGGCCGCCATCAGCCGCGCATCGCCCGCTCCAGCTCCCCGCGGAACGCTGCCACCCGCTGCTCGTAGGCCGGTGCCAGCCCCGCGCGCACGGACGCCGGTGCCTGGTCGGGGCTGCCGGAGTTGAAGGGCGGGGCAGGGTCGTACTCGATCGAAAGCTGGATGCGCTGTGCGGCCTCGCTGCCGGCCACCTCGGCCGCAACGGCTAGCGCGAAGTCGATGCCGGCCGTCACGCCGCCGCCGGTGAAGACATTGCCGTCGCGCACGACACGGGCCTTCTGGTAGGTGGCGCCCACCATCGGCAGCAGGTGGGTGTAGGCCCAGTGCGTGGTGGCGCGGCGGCCTTGCAGCAGCCCGGCGGCGCCGAGAACGAAGGCGCCGGTGCACACCGAAGTCACGTACGTCGCGCGCCCACCCTGGCGGCGCACGAAGGCGACCGTTTCGGCATCGGCAATGGCTCCCGACACACCGGCCCCTCCGGGCACACAGATCAGGTCGAGATCGGGGCAGGCCGCGAACGTAGTCGTCGGCACCAGGCCGAGCCCGCAGTCGCTCGGCGCCGGCGCCAGTGTCTTTGCCGCGATGTGGACGGTGGCGCCCGGCAGGCGATGCAGCACCTGCAGCGGGCCGGTCAGGTCGAGCTGTGTCAGGTTGGGGAACAGGACGAAGCCGACGGCCAGGGCGCTCATGCGATCCTCATGCGTGCAGGTCGTGGTTGCTGTCTCGATCGCGACGCCTAGTGTCCTGTCTCCGAAATATCGTCACCCTTCGCGGCCCGGTTGGGCGATATTTCGGAGACAAAAGGACACTAGAAAATCCACGATTCTAGTGTGGTTTACGTCTCGCAAATGCCTTGTAGAACCTGGCCGCGAAGGGGGAAGGCATTTGCGAGACACCACACTAGTTCGTGCGCCCAGCCTTCGGCTCGGCAACCTTCAACGCTTCGCGCTCGGCGATGCGGGCGTGGTGGAAGCGCTGGAAGCTCCTGTCCTTCTCGTACAGCTTGTGGCGCACCCAGACGAACAGGTCATAGAACGTGTCGCGGCCGTAGCTGAGCGGCAGCCGCTCGATCGCTTCCAGCTCGCGGCCCCACTTGCCGCCGAGGCCGGCGAGGTCGTCCTTGTAGAAGATGATGGTGGGCGTGAAGATGACGCCCCAGCGCTCGGCCAGCGCCTTCTCGCTCATCTTGGTGCCGTCGAAGTCGGTCACCTCGCGCGAGCCGAACATGTCGAGCTGCACGATGCGGAAATTCTGCCGCACGTAGTCGTTGATGTAGCGCTGCGCCAGGATCTCGGTGTGCATCTTGGTGCAGTAGGGACAGCCGCGCTGCTCGAAGATCACGGCAAAGCGCAGGCCCGCCTTCCTGGCCTCCTCGAAGTCCTCGCGCAGATCGAGGAAGGACAGCTGGAACCACTTCTGGTGATACAGCCCGTTGTCCTCCCTGTCGGGCTCGACGCGCGGCGTCTCGGCACCGACCGGCGACGGCAGCGGACCGAGATCGGTCGACTGCGCCTGCGCCGGCAGGGCCAACACCAGCGTCAGAAGCAGGCCGAGCACGGCACGGCGCATGTCGCTCTCCTTGGCTCTTCTTGCGCGCAGTCTACCGCACGGCCCCGGCCGTGACGATCAAAGGCAGGTGATGGTCCGGCTGTTACGCATTTCTTAAGGCTGCTATTCGGCAGCCGCCATCACCCGCCGCTCGCCCTCGGCGATCTCCATCGCCTCCAGCAGCACGCCGATGCCGGCGCCCTCGCGCGGCGCCTGCTCCGACAGATGGCGGCGGAAGGCGCGGGCGCGCGGCCGGCCGTGGTAGAGGCCGAGGATATGGCGCACGATGTTGTTGAGCCGGCCGCCGCCGCGCAGATGCCGCTCGGCATAGGGCACGAGCTGCTCGAGGACCTGCCGCCGCGACGGCGGCGCATCCGTGCCGCCGAACAGCGCGCGGTCGACCTCGGCCAGCAGATAGGGGTTCTGATAGGCCGCCCGGCCCAGCGCCACGCCATCGACTTTGCCGAGGTGAGCCGGAGCCTGCTCCAACGACTCGATGCCGCCGTTGAGCACGATCGTCAGGTCAGGACGATCCGCCTTCAGCCGGACCACGCGATCGTAGTCGAGCGGCGGCACCTCGCGGTTCTCCTTGGGCGACAGCCCCTGCAGCCATGCCTTGCGCGCGTGCACCATGAACGTCGCGCAGCCGGCATCGGCCACCAGCGTCACGAAGCGCTGCAGCGCCGCCTCGCCGTCCTGGTCGTCGACGCCGATGCGGCACTTGACCGTCACCGGCACGCGCACGCGCGGCCTGCATGGCGGCGACACACTCCGCCACCAGCTCCGGCTCCAGCATCAGGCAGGCGCCGAAGCGTCCCTCCTGCACGCGGTCCGACGGGCAGCCGACGTTGAGGTTGATCTCGTCGTAGCCGAACGCCTCGCCGATCGCCGCCGCCTCGGCGAGCTTGCCGGCATCCGAGCCGCCCAGCTGCAGCGCCACCGGATGCTCCTCGGGCGAGAAGCCGAGCAGCCGCTCGCGATCACCGCGCAGCACGGCCTCCGCCGTCACCATCTCGGTGTACAGCAGCGCATGCCGCGTCAGCAGCCGATGGAAGAACCGGCAATGCCGATCCGTCCAATCCATCATCGGCGCCACGCAGAACCTGTGAGAGAGAACCTGCACGTCTATTCCAGTTATTCCAGCATCCCAAGGGGTTCGCAGCCCCTGCCAAGTCGGGCTTGTGCCCCAATTCCCCAGTGCGCGCATCTACTTTGTTACCAGAGCCTCAAGCCCGGCTGCCAGTCCGTCCCATCCCCCGCGTCCGGCCCTCGCCACGCGATGCGGCGCTGACCTCGCGCAGCTCCAGCAGCGCCTTGCGCACGATGTCGAGCGCCGGCTCGTCGGGCTTGTTGCGATGCTCGATCAACGCCAGCGTGCACGGTACCGGCGGCTGCAAGGGACGCACGACCAGGCGCCGCGTGCGTTTGGCGACCGCCACGTCGGGCACGATCGACATGCCGAGGTTGGACTCGACCGCCGTCTTGAGCGCCTCGATGGTACCCAGATACATGGGCGCGCTCGGCAGCGGCATTTGCCCGGACAGCCAGCGCATGGTCAGGGCGTGGACGGCGCCGCGCGTGTTCTCGATCAGCAACGATTGCCGCGCCACGTAGCCGGCGTGATCCTGTCGGGCAGGTCGCGCGTGCCGGCCGGGAAGATGGCGACCAGCTTTTCCGGACGCAGCGCGCGTGATGCGCAGGCGCGTGCGGTCGACCGGCAGCGTCACCAGGGCGAAATCCAGCTTGTTCTGCAGGATGTGCTCGACGCTGTCGCGGGTCGCCATGTTGGTGACATGCAGGTCGATGCCCGGATGATCGGTGCGCAGCTTGCGCAGGATCGGCGGCAGCGCGTAGGTCATGGCCGTATTGGTGGTGCCGATGCGCACGCGGCCGACCCAGCCCTCGCGAAAGCGGCGCATCTGCGCTTCGGCATGCTCGCATTCACGGAAAATTCGTTGGGCGGCCTCGAGAAGCTGCTGGCCGGGCGTCGTCACATATGCCTTCTTGCCCATGCGCTCGATCAGCTTCACGCCGACCCGCCGCTCGAGTTCGCGGATCTGCAGGCTGACGGCCGGCTGCGTCAGGTTGAGCTGGCGCGCGGCGCCCGAGAAGCTGCCCTGGTCGACAACCTCCTGCAGCGTCCGCAACTGATCGAGGTTGAGGCTGCGCATCTCAAAGAACTTCTTATCGATATGATTTGAAGAACAAATTTGCCTTATTCTCAGCCCTAGTGCAATCCAGCACCCGAAGGGCCAAGAGCCGAACAAGCGACCACGCGCCTGGCGATTGCCGTGCGCGTTGGTGACGTGCGCCACCAGCACTTGCCCACCCATTGCAGCGATCAATCACCCAGCATTTCACGCGACGCAGATTGGAGACATGTCGATGCGCGCCACGTTCGCCGGGTTCACCCTGGCAAGCCTGTTCCTTCCGCTATCGATCGCCAGCGCCCAGGTGCCCGACGCGATCGCCGCGAAGGGTGAGACGCTCGTCGCCACCATCCACGCCGAGGGCGCGCAGGTGTACGAATGCAAGGCTGATACAGCGGGCAAGCTCGGCTGGCAGTTCCGCGAGCCGATCGCCACGCTGCTCGTCGAGGGCAAGACCATCGGCCGGCACTACGCCGGTCCGAACTGGGAGCTGGCCGACGGCAGCGCCGTCGTCGGCAAGGTCGCCGGACGCGCGCCCGGCGCTACGGCCAAGGACATTCCCCTGCTGAAGCTCGAAGTCGTGTCGCAGCGCGGGGCCGGTCAGCTGACGGGCGTCACCACCATCCAACGGCTCAACACCAAGGGCGGCGTCGCCGAGGGTGCGTGCGAAACGGCCGGCGCCTTCCTGAACGTGCCCTACTCGGCCGACTACGCATTCTTCAAGAAGAGCTGATGCGCCACTGAGCGAGATTGGGTCGAGCGAAGCGCGATGCACCCCGCACATCGCGACGTGGACTGCGTTCCACGTGTCGCTCGACCCAACTAACTCCAAGCGGAATTCCTTTACGGGCAAACCAATTCCGGCGCCCTGTCGCGGCCTCCGGACCAGACCCTCGAGGTCTTGCGCCTGCGCACGGCATCGCTGCCTGTCGTGGCCGGAGCCTGCTGTCCCGAACCCTGCGCTGACGCGCCATTCCCAAGCGAGCCTGCTCCGCTGAGCATCGTCGTGCGCACCGCACGACTGCGTGGCCGATCCCCTCATAGATAGCCGATATCCTTGGCTTGATATATACCATCAGTGTACGCCTCATTCGCGTCACACGAATCGCGCGTTGCTGCCACATAGGCGCAATCCGGAGATGCCACATGGAGACGCTGGCCTTCATCGTCGCCGCATTTCTCGATCCTCTCCAGGCGGGGATCGTGCTTGCGGTGCTCTGCCTCTACCAGAGACCTATGCCCATCCTGGTCGCGGCCCTCGTTGCCGTTGTCGCGTCCGAAACGATCATGGCGTTCGCCGGCCCCGGCTATCTATGGGGCGAGCTGATCATACCGCGACTGCTGGCATCGCTGCTGCAGGCGAGCACGCTGTATTGGGTCGTGCGCTTTGTCCTTGCCCTGCACAGACGTGGCCACCGCGACGCTGCCCAGCCAGACACCGAGAAACACCGGATGACCGCTGCGGCCTCGCGCTGATGCTCAGCACGGCAACAGTGCCGCAGCGTTGCGCTGTATGCTGACCGAAATGTTTGGATCGATGCGTGTCGTCTTGGCATTGCTTGCGAGAATGCATGTAAGCGGACGAAATTGTCCGTGGTCTTTGTTCCAGCGAATCGCTTACCACGAGAGCGTCGCGAACTTCCCGTGCGACACCTACTGACGGCCACCCCGGCCGTGTCTTGCGAGAGCGCGTCCCCGCCGCGCTCTCGTCTTTTTCTCCGCCGAGCCATCGGCGTGAGCAGGCTCTCCCGAGCATTTCTTGCCGGCAACGCTTGTGCTTTCCCGCCTGCGCCCAAGTGAGAAGCCCGGCGACACCCGCAAGCCACGGCGCGCCTGCAACCTTCACTGATGCTGTGCCGGCGTCACAAATCGCATAACCCCCTCCATCCACGCATGTCGCATGAGAGGGGTTGGAATGACGCAGTTCCTGGCGGTGTCGAACAGAAAGGGCGGCGTCGGCAAGTCGACCGTCGCCGTGATGCTGGCGCATGCGGCCGCCGCCTGGTCGCAGCGGCGCGTGCTGCTGATGGATCTCGACACGCAGTGCAACGCGTCGCTGATGCTGATCGGCGGCGTCGGCTGGGAACGCGCCTGCCGCGCCGGCCACACCATCGCCGACTATTTCTACGACCGCTTCGACAAGGTCGCCGAGGACGAGTCCGCCTATGTCTCCAACGACGTCGGCGACGTGGCCCATCCCAGGCTGTCGGCCGGCCGCCTCAGCCTGCTGCCGGGTTCGCAGCGCCTGGAGGACATCCAGGGCGAGCTGCTGCTCAAGCACTCCAAGAAGGACCTCGACGCCGATGCGATCGCCGTGCAGGTGCGCGGGCGCATGAAGCGGCTGATGAAGCACTTCGGCCACGACTTCGATCTGGTCATCCTGGATTGCCCGCCGGGCCTGTCGTTTGCTGCCCTGGCGGCGCTCGACCTGGCCGATCATGTGGTGGTGCCGTTCCGGCCCGACTTCGTCTCGCAGTTCGCGCTCGACCGGGTGGCGATGCTGGTCGAGCGGGTCGAGACGGCCGAACAGCTGGCCGGCATTCCCCTGGCCGAGCGGCGCTATTCGTGCCTCGCCAACTGCCTGAATGGCACCGGCCACGAACGCCTGCTCATTGACCAGCTGGCGCTCGACCATCCGCTGTTGAATACACGGTTGCCGATGCTCGACAGCATTGCGCGCGCCTTCGATTGGGACGAAACTAAGCAGTCGCTGGAGCAGAAGTACGCGGACGCCGCACCCTATCTGCGCGCGCTGCATGACGAGGTGCTCGGCACACCGCAATTGCGGGCGATCTCTGCCTAGGCCAGGCTGGATACAGAAGCTGGATGCAGAAGAAGACCAGAGCTCTGTCGGGTGCATCGCAGGACGCGTATTTCCGGCGCGTCTTCAAGGCCTATCCCAATCTGTCCGCCGACGAGCGCGAGCGCCTGGTGCGGCGGCTGCGGCAGGAGGTCGCCCAGCTGCGGCTGCGCCGGAACGCCCGCGACGAGACGGAGACGCCGGCCGCCGAGACGCCCGCCCCCGAGCCAACCAGCCGCGCCCGAGCCCACCAAGCCTTCGACGGTTCCGTGTTGCTGCATCAGTGCCCGCGCAGGCCTCGGCGCCGTTCGATCCGTTCTCACCCAACATCATCGTCGTGGTGCGCACCTCGGGACGCGATGCAGCGCTGGCGGCCCTGACGTCGATCGACAGCCCCGACCACCTGCGCCTGCTGGCCCGCGAGCAGCGCCTCGCGGTGGCCGGCGACCCCACATCGGCTACCGACTTGCGCACAGCGATCGTCGCCGCCGCCGAGCGGCGCATCGCCAACCGCATGGCCGCGGCAAGCTGACCGACGAGCGAGTGGTGCCGTGCCATACGCCGTATGCCGAGATTGCTCCGCCATCCAGGACAGCGCGGTGGCACCGATGCGCCGCCTGCGGGTCGGGCCGGCTGGTCGCCCATGCCGAGTTGCGCGACCTCGGCATCGCCCACATCGATTGCGATGCCTTCTACGCCTCCGTCGAGAAACGCGACGATCCAACCCTGGAAGACCGGCCGCTGATCGTCGGGCACGCGGGCGGGCGCGGCGTGGTCACGACCGCCTGCTATCTCGCCCGCATCTCCGGCGTGCGCTCGGCGATGCCGATGTTCCAGGCGCTGGAGCTGTGCCCGGACGCGGTGGTGCTGCCGCCAAACATGGCCAAGTACAAGCGCGTGAGCGCGGCGATCCGCGACATCTTCCTGTCGGCCACGCCGCTGGTCGAGCCGGTTTCGCTGGACGAGGCCTATCTCGACCTGACCGACGCGCATCGCATCATGGCACCGACAGCGGCGCAGGCGCTGGCCGAGATCGCCCGGCGTATCGAGAGCGAGGTCGGCATCACCGTGTCGATCGGGCTGGCGCCCGAACAAGTTCCTGGCCAAGCTCGCCTCCGAGTTGCACAAGCCCGCCGGCTATTCGGTGATCGGCCGTGCCGAGGCCAAGGCGTTCCTGGCCACCCTGTCGGTGCGCAAGATCCACGGCGTCGGTGCCGCCACCGCGCGGCGCATGGAGACCGAGGGCATCCGCAGCATCGCCGACCTGCAGGCGCAGAGCGCGCAGCAGCTCGAAGCCCGCTACGGCCGTTTCGGCCGGCGCCTCGCGCGCTTCGTGCACGGCGAGGACGAGCGCAGCGTCACGCCGCATCGGCCGGTGAAGAGCATTTCCTCGGAGACGACGTTCCGGCGCGACACGGGCTCGGCGGCGGACCTGATCGAGACGGCGCGCGAGTTGTGCGCCGACGTGGCCGGCGCGCTGGAGCGCAAGCGCCTGGCCGGCGGCACGGTGGTGCTGAAGATGAAGACCTCCGATTTCCGCATCCTGACGCGCAACCGGCGCCTCGTGCATCCGACGCAGCGCGCCGACGTCCTGCTGGAGCAGGCCGCCTCGCTGGTCGAGAAGGAGGCCGACGGCCGCACCTTCCGCCTGATCGGCGTCGGCGTCGCCGACCTGCGGCCTGCCGCGGAAGCCGATCCGGCCGATTTGTTCGCGGGTCTTGATGTTGGGGTCGAGTGAATGGCCGGTTCAAGCAACATCGCCTCCATCGTGCTGGCTGCCGGGCGCTCGACGCGCATGGGCGAGGCCAACAAGCTGCTGGCCGACGTCGGCGGCAAGCCGATGGTGCGGCACGTGGTGGAGGCGGCGCTGGCAAGCCAGGCGCGGCCGGTCCTGGTGGTGACGGGGCATCAGGCCGACGACGTGCGCGCGGCGCTGGCCGGGCTCGACGTCGCGTTCGTGACCAATCCCGACTACGCGACGGGGCTCAGCAGCTCACTGAAAGCCGGCATCCGCGCGCTGTCCAAGGAAGTGGACGGAGCGCTGGTGCTGCTGGGCGACATGCCGAGGATCGAGGCGGCACATCTCGATGCGATGATCGCCGCGTTCGCCTCCGAGGCTGGCGCGGCCATCGTGGTGCCGATGCATGAGGGCCAGCGCGGCAACCCGGTGCTGTGGCCGGCCGATTGTTCGCCGAGATGCTGGCAGCTCGAGGGCGACGTCGGCGCGCGCAGCCTGATGGCCAAGCACGCCGGATCGCGTCCGCGAGATCGACCTTGGCACGGATGCTGATATTCAGGACGTCGATACGCCCGAGGCGCTGGCGCAACTGCAAGGCCGAGCAGCGAGCTGAGTCGTGGGGCTGGGTCCCGGCATCTGAGTCTGCCAGGTGATGCAGGCCGGGATGACAGGCCTGCTACTTCTTATTCAACCGCGCGATCAGGCTGGAGGTGTCCCAGCGGCTGCCGCCCATCTTCTGCACCTCGGCGTAGTAGCCGTCGACCAGGGCGGCGACGTCGACCTTGGCACCGTTGCGCTTGGCCTCCTCCATGATGATGCCGAGGTCCTTGCGCATCCAGTCGACCGCGAAGCCGAAGTCGAACTTGCCCTCGTTCATGGTCTTCCAGCGGTTGTCCATCTGCCAGGACTGGGCCGCGCCCTTGCCGATCGTCTCCATCACCTTGGGGACGTCGAGGCCGGCCTTCTGCGCGAACGCGATCCCCTCGCGATACGCCCTGCACGGTGACGGCGACGCAGATCTGGTTGACCATCTTGGTGAGCTGGCCGGCGCCCGCCGGGCCGATCAGCGTGGCCATGCGCGCGTAGTTGTCGATCACGGGCTTGGCCTTGTCGAAGGCGGCCTGGTCGCCGCCGATCATCACGGTCAGCGCGCCGTTCACCGCGCCGGCCTGGCCGCCCGACACCGGCGCATCCAGGAAGTCGAAGCCCTTGGCCTTGGCGGCGGCGTACAGCTCGCGCGCGACGTTGGCGGAGGCGGTGGTGTTGTCGATGAACACCGCGCCCTTCTTGACGGTGTTGAAGGCGCCCTTGGCGCCGAGCGTGACCTCGCGCAGGTCGTTGTCGTTGCCGACGCAGCAGAAGACGAAATCGGCATCCTTGGCGGCATCCGCCGGCGTGGCGGCCGTCTTGCCGCCGTACTCCTTGGCCCACGCCTCGGCCTTGGCGCCGTTGCGGTTGTAGACGACGAGATCGTGACCACCCTTCTTGCGGATATGCCCCGCCATCGGATAGCCCATCACGCCCAGGCCGATCCACGCCACTTTCGCCATCTTGCGTCTCCTCATGAGGAATTTCAGAGGCCACTCATAGCGAAAGGCGGCCCGCTTGTCAGGCCGCCTTGCATTGGCTCGATGGGTAGGCTTGCGACAGTCCTAGCGGCAGGGATGCGCGCTGGCCGTGCAGATCACCTTGAGCTTGCGCGTGCGGCAGTCCAGCTCCTGGCCCCTGGACCGATCCCAGTTGGCAAATTGCGGTCCGAACTCGGCTGCGACCTGCTGCGACCAGTTCTCGACCGCCCGGTCCATGCCCTGCCGCTTGTCCTTGTTGGAGAACAGCTTGACGCCGGCCGTGCCGCGCGTCTCGATGCGCTCCTTGCAGCGGTCGCCCCAGCGATTGCGGACCCGGCTTGCGCTCGAACCGCTCGTAGGACCAGGACTGCGCCTGGGCGGCCGGAGCATCGAAACCGACCATCAGCGCGGCGGCGGCAACCGCGAGGGCGAAGAGAGGTCGCATAGGATTTACGGGTGATCATGAGGGATGCTCCTGGTGGGGTCTTGGCGGCAGATGAGGTCACGTAGCGGCAAACATAGGAGCTGGGATGAAGGCTTGCAACGGCGCATTTGTGGCGCAGCCGTCACCGCTGGTCGACCCAGGGCAGCGAGATGAACATGCCGATCCGGCGCTCGGGCGAGGACGGCACGCCGATCACGGCGGCGCCGAGGAATGCCGCCACCGCGGCGAGGGCGAGAAGCGCGATCTTGAGGTACACGTGCCGTCTCCCGAGGGGCGGCCCGCGCAGAGGGCGTGCCGGGCCATCCGTCGCCGTTTAGCCGCCCGCGGTTGAGGACATGCTGAATGCGGTATTTACTCTGCCATTCACGCAGGGTCAGGCCCGAGAGTTGGCGTGGCACTCTCGGATCGCGCGTCGAGCAACCGGGCCATGAATTCGCCGGGACAGGCGCGGCAAGCCTCGCCTAGATTGGCGCCAAATCTGCATGAGGCGAGGCCGTGACGAGACGCAAACCCGCCGCCGCTTCGCTGCACGATGCCGCAAAGCTGCCCGTCACGCTGGATGACGTGGAGGCGGCGCGCGCGCGGCTGAGCGGGGCCATCGTCGACACCGATTGCGACTGGAGCCGGACGCTGTCCGAGATCCTCGGCTGCAAGACCTGGCTCAAGTTCGAGAACCAGCAGTTCACCGCCTCCTTCAAGGAGCGCGGCGCCATCAACCGGCTCTCGGCGCTGACGGCCGAGGAGCGCAAGCGCGGCGTGATCGCCATGTCGGCCGGCAACCACGCGCAGGGCGTCGCCTATCACGCGCATCGGCTCGGCATCCCGACCACCATCGTCATGCCGGTGAACACGCCGACCGTGAAGGTGATGAACACCCGCCGGCACGGCGCCGAGGTGATCCTGACCGGCGAGACGGTGGAGGAGGCGGCGCAGTTCGCGCACGAGCACGGCGCCAAGCACGGGCTGACCTTCGTGCATCCCTATGACGATCCGCTGGTGATCGCCGGCCAGGGCACGCTGGCGCTGGAGATGCTGGGCACCGCGCCCGAGATCGACACGCTGATCGTGCCGATCGGCGGCGGCGGGCTGATCTCGGGCATCGGCGTGGCGGCCAAGGCGCTCAAGCCCGGCATCCGCCTGATCGGCGTCCAGGCCGCGCTCTATCCCTCCATGTACAATGTCATCAAGGGCACCAGCCTGCCGATGCGCGGCGACACGCTGGCCGAGGGCATCGCCGTGAAGGCGCCGGGCCGCATCACGCAGGTCGATGGTGCGCGAGCTGGTCGACGACATCGTGCTGGTGACCGAGCCCGAGATCGAGCACGCCGTGAGCCTGCTCATCAACATCGAGAAGACGGTGGTGGAAGGCGCCGGCGCCGCCGGGCTGGCGGCCGCCCTCAAGATGCGCGACCAGCTCGTCGGCCGCTGCGTCGGCCTCGTGCTGTGCGGCGGCAACATCGACACGCGGCTGCTGGCCAGCGTGCTGACGCGCGAGCTGGCTCGCGAGGGGCGGCTGACCCAGCTGACCATCGATCTGGTGGATCGGCCGGGCACGCTGGCCAAGGTCGCCAACCTGCTGGGCGAGGCCGGCGCCAACATCGTCGAGGTCTACCACCAGCGGGTATTCTCCGACCTGCCGGCCAAGGGCGCCCTGCTCGAGGTGGTGATCGAGACGCGCGACCGCGCGCATCTGGACGAGACGGTCGGCAAACTGAGGGCTGCCGGCATCGAGGTCGAGGTCAAGAGCAACCCCGGCGGCAACCATCCTTCCGAGTGACCATGAAGACCATCGGCCTGATCGGCGGCATGAGCTGGGAGAGCACGCGCATCTACTACGATGCGCTCAACGTCGAGGTGCGCACGCGGCTCGGCGGACTGCACTCCGCCAAATGCATCCTGCATTCGCTGGATTTCGCGCCGATCGCCGAGATGCAGGCGGCCGGCCGCTGGGAGGAGGCGGGGCAGGTGCTGGCGAATGCCGGCCGCGACCTGGAACGCGCCGGGGCCGAGGTGCTGGGCCTGTGCACCAACACCATGCACAAGGTCGCCGATCACATAACGGCGGCGACATCGATCCCATTCATGCACATTGCCGATGCCACCGCTGGCGCACTGCAAAAGGCCGGCCGCCGCGCCCCCTACCTGATGGCCACCCGCTTCACCATGGAGCAGGACTTCTATACCGGCCGGCTGCGGGCGCAGGGCTTGGAGGTGATCGTGCCGGAGCCGGCCGACCGGGCCGAAATTCACCGCATCATCTATGAGGAGTTGTGCCGCGGCGAAACCAGGCCATCATCGCGGGCAGCCTACGAGGCCATGACCAAAAAAGCCGGGCAGGCCGGCGCCGATAGCGTGCTGCTCGGCTGCACGGAAGTTGGTATGCTGCTCAGCGATCGCAATTCGGCATTGCCGACCTTTGACACCACCTTGATCCACGCGAAGGCGCTGGTCGACTTCGCCATGCAGGAGTGAAGGCTGATGGAAGCCTCGCGCATGATCCCTCGACAGGCTACGGACATCGACATCCTGCGCGAGCTGGAGCGCAAGGTGCTGTGGCTGTCGTCGTACATGATCCACCACGCCAACCACGAGTTCGATCGTGGCGACGGCCTGAAGGTGGGCGGGCACCAGGCATCCTCCGCCTCGATGGTCACGCTGATGACGGCGCTGTATTTCCACGTGCTGCGGCCGGAGGACCGGGTCGCCGTCAAGCCGCATGCGAGCCCGGTGTTCCACGCCATCCAGTACCTGCTCGGCAACCAGGACCTCGCCAAGCTGCAGAACTTCCGCGCCTTCGGCGGCGCGCAGTCCTACCCCTCGCGCACCAAGGACACCGCCGACGTCGACTTCTCGACCGGCTCGGTCGGCCTCGGCATCGCCGAGACCGGCTTCGCCAGCCTGGTGCAGGACTACGTGCACGCCAAGGACTGGAAGCCCGTCCTGGCCGAAGGGCCGCATGATCGGCATCATGGGCGACGCCGAGATCGACGAAGGCAACGTACACGAGGCGCTGCTCGAATACTGGAAGCACGGCCTCGAGAACTGCTGGTGGATCATCGACTACAACCGCCAGAGCCTGGACTTGGTGGTCTCCGACCGCCTGTTCATGAAGATGGCCGCCCTGTTCGAGAACCTCGGCTGGAAGGTCGTGCTGCTCAAGTACGGCAAGCTGCTGCAGGCGGCCTTCGCCGAGCCGGGCGGCCAGCGCCTCAAGGAATGGATCGACGACTGCCCCAACCAGCTCTACTCGGCGCTGGTGTTCCAGGGCGGCGCGGCCTGGCGCCGGCAGCTGGAGGAGGATCTGGCGATCCATCCCGATACGCTGGCCATCGTGCGCCGGCACGACGATGCCGAGCTGGCGCGCCTGATGACCAACCTCGGCGGGCATGACCTCGAGACCATCCTGGAAGGCTTCGCGGCGGCGCCGACCGATCAGCCGGTCTGCTACATCGCCTACACCATCAAGGGCTTCGGCCTGCCCTTCCAGGGCCACAAGGACAACCACTCCGGCCTGATGACCAAGGCGCAGATGCAGGAGCTGCGGGCGCGCGAGGGCATCAACCAGGGCGAGGAATGGGACCGCTTCGCGGGCCTGTCCGTGCCGCCGGCGGTGCTGGAGGACTACCTGCGCAAGGTGCCGTTCGTGCAGCGCGGGCGGCGCCGGCTGCAGGCCGCGCGCATCCCCGTCACGCCGTTCCCGAAGCTCGAGATCAAGGGCCAGGCGACCACCCAGGCCGGCTTCGGACGCGTGCTCGACGAGATCGCGCGCGCGGGCGGTCCGCTGGCCGACCGCATCGTCACCACCTCGCCGGACGTGACCGTCTCCACCAACCTCGGCGCCTGGGTGAACCGGCGCGGCCTGTTCTCGCTCGCCGACCACGAGGACGTGTTCAAGAAGCGCGGCCTGCTCTCCCCGCAGAAGTGGGAGATGAGCGCCAAGGGCCAGCACTTCGAGCTCGGCATCGCCGAGATGAACCTGTTCCTGATGCTGTCGGCGCTGGGCTTGTCGCACACGCTGTTCGGCGAGCGCCTGCTGCCCGTCGGCACGCTGTATGATCCGTTCGTGTGCCGCGGCCTCGATGCGCTGAACTACGCCTGCTACCAGGACGCGCGCTTCATCGTCGCCGGCACGCCGTCGGGCATCACGCTGGCGCCGGAAGGCGGCGCCCACCAGTCGATCGGCACGCCGCTGATCGGCATGGCGCAGGATGGCCTTGCCTCGTTCGAGCCGGCCTATGTGGACGAGCTGGCCGTCATCATGGAGTGGGCGTTCGACTACATGCAGCGCGGCGGCGACGAGGACAAGGAGAAGCGCTGGCATCGCGACGAGAAGGGCGGCTCGGTGTATCTGCGCCTGTCGACGCGGCCGATCGATCAGCTCGCCGCGCAGCATGACGCCCGAGTTGCGCGACGAGATCATCGACGGCGCCTACTGGCTGCGCCGGCCCGAGCCCGGCACGGCGCTCGCCATCGTCTATACCGGCGCGGTGGCGCCGGAGGCGATCGAGGCGGCCGGCCTGCTGTCGGAGGACCGCGCGCGTCGGCGTGCTGGCGGTCACCTCGGCCGACCGCCTGTCGGCCGGCTGGCACGCGGCGCAGCGCGTCACGCGAGCACGGCGATCCGGGTGCGCGCGCGCATGTCGAGACGCTGCTGGCGGATCTGGCGCGCGATGCCGGCATCATCACCCTCACGGACGCCTATCCGGAGGCGCTGTCCTGGATCGGCGGGGTGCAGGGCCATCGCGTGCGCGCGCTCGGCGTCGAGCACTTCGGCCAGTCGGGCTCGCTGTCGGAGCTGTACAGCCACTACGGCCTCGACGTGAACTCCATCCTCGCCGCCGCGGAGGGCCTCACCGGCCGGCCCGTGCGCTACCGGTTCCTGCAGAAGTAGCCCCGCGCACGGGCGACGGGGTCAGCCCCCTCGCGCACACGAAGCAACAGAATTCGAACGCTGGAGGCGAGGGGTCTGACCCCGTTTCAAGGAGGCGAGGGGTCTGACCCCGTTTCAACCACATGCCGCGAAGACTGCGATCCGATTTCGAAGGCGCATGGCACCACGTCATGAACCGTGGCATCGATCGGGCCAGCATCTTTGATGAGGCCGCTACCACAATCTTCCTGATCGAGTTGCGCGACGCGTGCGCGACCTACGCTGTGGAGGTCCACGGATACTGCATTCTCCCCAATCATTACCATCTCCTGCTGCATACACCGCAAGCGGGGCTTTCCCTGGTTATGCAGCGGCTGTCCAGCAGGTTCACCCAGGCCGTCAATCGCTTGCGGGAGCGCGACGGTCCTTTGTTCAAGGGCCGCTTCCGCTCGGTTCCGATCAAGGATGACGCGCATCTGGTGCGCGTGAGCCAGTACATCCACCTCAATCCGGTCGAGGCGCGATTGGTCCTCGCGCCGGAGGCTTGGTCGTGGTCAAGCGCGCCCGCCTATCTCGGTCTGGTAGCCAAGCCGGATTGGCTGCACGTCTGGCGCACTACTCGATATGTTCGGGACCGCAAATCCGGAGGCGGCGTACGCGCAGATCTTGCATGATAGGAAAGGTTGAGCGGGGTCAGACCCCTCGCGCACACGAAGCAACAGAATTCGAACGCTGGAGGCGAGGGGTCTGACCCCGTTTCTTCGCTTGCGCCAATTCCGGGATGACAGTTGCGGGCTCGCGCCGCCGCCTGGCAGCTCAGTCCGCCTCGGCCTCGAAGATATGGCCGGACATTTCCTTGCCGCGGGCGGAGGCCAGGTGCAGGGCCAGGGCGGCGATGTCGGGCTCGCCGTAGGGGCTCGGCTGGAAGGGCAGATGCACCGACGGGGCGATGGCATTGAAGCGGATGCCGCGGCTGGCCCATTCCTGGGCCTGGCTGCGCGTCATGGCCGCCAGCGCGCTGCGCGCCACGGTGGCGAAGGCGTGGGCGGCGCCCGGCCGGTGCCCGGCGAGCGTGGCGATGTTGAGGATCAGGCCGTCCGCGTAGCACACCGACATGCGGTTGGCGGCGATCTTGGACAGCAGGCACGGCAGCAGCAGCCGCTGCGCCACCAGGCGCTCGACGGTCGCCGCGTCGGCCGCCGGGTCGAGCCGGTCCGCATCGAGGGGCACCAGGTTGATGACGGTATCCAGCCTGCCGAACGACTGGGCAACCGCGCGCGAGAACTGCACGACGCCCTCGGTATCGTTGTCGATCGGCCCGTAGACTTCGACGTCGAGCGCATGCGGCGCCACCACCTCGGCCACGACCTGCATGGCCTCGCTCTCCTCCGCGAACTGCAGGATGAGGCGCGCCTTGTGCTCGGCGAAGGCGCGAGCCACGTCGACGCCACAGGCACTGGAAACCCCCGTGATGAGTACGCGCTTACCGGCAAGGTCGGGGTATGCAGGAGCCATACAGGCTCCCTCGATCACACTCATCAACATCGTTTCCTCCTGGGCAGCGACGCGGGGCAGGACCGGGCGGCGTCGCCGTTACTCATCTGGTGCCGATTCGCCTAACAAGACCTGAATGGGCCCCGCGATTCGGGTCCCCGTGCGCCGGAATCGGAGCCTTTACCCGGCGCATCTGTGGCGGACCTGCGGCGTGAAACTTAGCAGCACAGAAAAAGCCAGTGTGTGCCGCAATCGCAACCCTGTCCCGAAATTGCAGACGGGCTCGGACGTTAGAGAGAGGCGATCGAGGCAGCCGGGCGGCGACGCCGGCGCCGGTTGGCGCCACCCGTGCCCCCTGCTAGAATAATTCCAACACCCATCGCACAGCCCGGAGAGAGCCATGGCCCCGCTCGACATGAAGCCCAATGAGCTCGAGCCCTATTGGGTGCCGTTCACAGCCAACCGCGCCTTCAAGAAGCGGCCCCGCCTGTTCGCCGGCGCCAAGGGCATGCACTATTTCAAGCCGGACGGCGCCAAGGTGATCGACGCCACCTCCGGCCTGTTCTGCGTCAACGCGGGCCATTGCCGCGAGCCGATCGTCAAGGCCATCCAGGAGCAGGCGGCCAAGCTCGATTACTCGCCGGCCTTCCAGTACAGCCATCCCAAGGTGTTCGAGCTGGCCTCCCGGCTTTCGCTGCTGGCCCCCGGCGACCTCGACTACGCGTTCTTCTCCAACTCGGGCAGCGAGGCGGTCGACACCGCGCTCAAGATCGCGCTCGGCTATCACAAGGCCAAGGGCGAGGGCGCCCGCACCCGCTTCATCGGCCGCGAGCGCGGCTATCACGGCATCGGCTTCGGCGGCATCTCGGTGGGCGGCATGGTCGCCAACCGCAAGCAGTTCGGCAACATGCTGACGGGCGTCGACCACCTGCCTGCCACCTACGACCGCTCCAAGCAGGCCTTCAGCCGCGGCGAGCCGGAGTGGGGTGCGCATCTGGCCGACGAGCTGACCCGCCTCGTCAACCTGCATGATGCCTCCACCATCGCCGCCGTGATCGTCGAGCCGGTGGCGGGTTCGACCGGCATCCTGGCGCCCCCCAAGGGCTACCTCGAGAAGCTGCGCGAGATCACCTCCAAGCACGGCATCCTGCTGATCTTCGACGAGGTCATCACCGGCTTCGGGCGGCTCGGGCATTGCTTCGCCTCCGAGCGCTACGGCGTCACGCCCGACATGATCACGTTCGCCAAGGGCATCACCAACGCCGCCGTGCCGATGGCCGGCGTGATGGCCTCCAAGGGCATCTACGACGCCTTCATGACCGGCCCCGAGCACATGGTGGAGCTGTTCCACGGCTACACCTACTCGGGCCATCCGCTGGCCGCCGCGGCCGGCCTCGCCACCCTCGACATCTACAAGGACGAGGGCCTGTTCGAGCGGGCGCTGAAGCTGGAGGCACCGTTCGCCGACGCCATGCACAGCCTGAAGGGCGAGCCCAACGTGTCGACATCCGCACCGTCGGCCTGCTGTGCGGCATCGACCTCGAGTTCGATCGCCGGCAAGCCCGGCGTGCGCGGCTTCGAGGCCATCGAGCGCATGTACCACGACCTCAACCTGTATGTGCGCGTATCCATGGACACGCTGGTCGTGGCCCCGCCGCTGATTGCCACCGAGGCCGACATCGCCGAGATCCGCGACGGCATCGCCAAGGTGCTGAAGCTGGTGGCTTAGAAGCGAAGCCTTGGCGCCGCCGTTTACCGGCGGCGCCAAAGGCCAGAACCCTGCTTGGGCCGGTAGAGCGCGCCGGCCACGCGTGGTAAGCTCGCGCCATGAACATCGTCCTGCCGACCCGCATGACCGTTGACGAATTCCTGGCCTGGGGCGTCCGCCAGGACAGGGCGGTACGAGCTGTTCGGGGGGCGAGTGGTCATGCAGCAATCCCAGAGCTGGGGGCATGCGGAGCTTTGCTGGCGCCTAGCCAACGTCCTGGCCGCTGCAATCGAGCGTGCCGGCGTTTCGTTCTATGCAGCGCCAGAAGGAATGACCGTCCGCGTCCGCAAGGATGAGGCCTACGAGCCTGATGCACTCGTCGCGCCGCTGCCCAAGCCGGACCGAAAGGACCTTGAGATTCCCGCGCCCGTGCTGGTGGTGGAGGTGCTCTCGCCGTCGACGACCCGGCGCGACCTCGCCGACAAGCTGGCAGGCTACTTCCAGGTGCCGAGCGTGCAGCACTACCTCGTCATCGACGGCGACGAGCAGGAGATCATCTGGCATCGCCGCGCGGCGAGTGGAGCCGTCGAGCCGCCGCGTAATCGTGCGGGAGGGCTCGCTGCGGCTCGATCCGCCAGGCATCGAAATCGCTGTCGCCGACATCTTTGCTGCCGGCGAGTAGGGCGCAATAGGCGTCAGCCGTATTGCGCCGTTTCGTACAACAGATCGGCGCAATACGGCTTCGCCTATTGCGCCCTACTCCTCACGCGCGTCCTCCGAAGATGAGGTCCAGCGGGCCGCGCGGCACGGGGGCATAGACCTGCCTGCGGTTACGCGGGCGTCTCGGCTGCCACAGAGTGCGGCGCAGCCAGGCGAAACCGTCGCGCAGCACCTTGCGTCCGCTCGCGACGCGCACGCCGCTCGACCTCCGCATAGAGCCCGTGCCGGTCCTCCGCCGACAGGGCGGCCAGATCGACCTGCAGCAGATCCACCTCGTTCCAGTTGCGCATGTTCGTCTCCCTTGTTTGCTCGGCGCCGGCGGCGGTGCCGCGGCGGCTGTGAGGGAGGCTTTACAGACGCGCCTGATATGCTGGAAAATGAATAATAATGATCATTATCATCTTGGAAATAGAACGATGGATCTGATCGATCTGCACGTCTTCCGCACCGTCGTCAGCGCGGGCGGCATCACGCGCGCCGCCGAGCAGCTGCACCGCGTGCAATCCAACGTCACGACCCGCATTCGCCAGCTGGAAGAGGACCTCGGCGTGCAGCTCTTCATCCGCGAGGGCAAGCGCATGCACGTGTCGCCCGCCGGCCGCACGCTGCTGGGTTACGCCGACCGCCTGCTCGATCTGGCCCGCGAGGCCCGCGAGGCCGTGCACCAGGACCACCCCAGCGGCCTGCTGCGGCTGGGTGCCATGGAGAGCACGGCGGCCGTGCGTCTGCCCGGTCCGCTCAGCGAATACCACCGCCGCTTTCCCGCCGTGACGCTGGAGCTGCGCACCGGCAATCCGGGCCAGCTCGCCGCCGCCATCCTGGAGGGCGAGATCGACGCGGCGTTTGCCGCCGAGCCGATCGCCGACGCGCCGTTCGACAAGGTGCCGGTGTTCGACGAGGAGCTGGTCATCATCGCTCCCGCCGATCATCCGCGCATCAAATCGCCGCGCGACGCGCGCGAAGGCACCATCCTGGTGTTCGAGGCCGGCTGTCCGCACCGCCGCCGCCTGGAGGAGTGGTTCGCGCGTACCGGCGAGAGCCCCGGCCGCCGCGTCGAGATGTCGTCCTATCACGCCATGCTCGGCTGCGTGATCGCCGGCATGGGCGTGTCCCTGCTGCCCAAGAGCGTGCTCGACGCCTACCCCGAGCGCAAACGTCTCGGCGTGCACAACCTGCCGGCCGGCCAGGACCGCGCGCAGACGGTGCTGTTCTGGCGCAAGGGAGCTGATTCGCCCAAGGTGCGCGCCCTGGTTGAAATTCTGTTGACGCAGCGCCGCACCGAATCACCTAAGCGTCAAAAACGCGTGTGAAAGCTGGTGATAGGAGGTCCCGGCCGGTTGCTCCGCCTGCGGCCCGCGCCGAATGCTCCACACATCGAATCGAACGATTCTCGGGGGTGGTTCTGCGGTGATGACACGGCAATCGGCAAATTCGGACGCTGCGCCTCGGCAGGCGAGCTTCAGCGATGTGTTCGTCATCTTCTCGGTGACGTTGATGTCGCTTGCGGCCGGAGCCGGGTTGCTGGCGCAGCTCGGCCTCGCCATCTGGTGGGCGATGGTCGGCTCGCTCGCCATCTATGCGGCGCTGCTGTCGCTGCACTTCGTGGCGCGCCGCCAGTTCGCCGCACTCGATCAGGCGGCGAGCGAGCGCCTGCAGGCCGAGATCAATGCCCTGATGACGGACGACAACGAGCGGTCGGATCAAGCAGTCGGCGAGGATTTGCACGCAGTCGATCGCAGATTGCTGCCCGGCAACGGGCAGCAGAGCCCTGGAACATCGCTCCGCGCGAGACGCGCTCGGAGCCGACCCTGGCCGATCCGCGCAATACGGACCCGTTCGACTTCAGGCCGCTGCAGGCACCCTCGCTGGAGTTGCCGGAAGCAGGTTCGGCGCCGGAGCGGCCCGCATCGAGCCCGCACCGAGCGCTCGATCGCGGCGGCCGAGCAGGAGGTGAATGTCGAGTACATCCAGGAGCTGATCAAGAAGCTCGCCGACGAGTTGAACGGCCCGGTGCAGGCGCCGCTGCCCGATCAGGACGCCAAGGCTGCCGTCGCGGCGGACGCCGACGGCATGATCGGCCGGTCCGTCGAGGCGCTGGAGACGACGGCGCGCGGCATGCGCATGCCGCCCGCGTCCGACGCCGCCAGGCCCGCGGCCTCTGTGTCGTCGTGGTGGCCCACTCTTCCCCTCGACGAAGCATCTGACGATGCCAGCGCAGGCACGACACGCGCGGCAGGTGGCAAGCCGCCAACGCTCAATCCGCAGCTCGCGCGCATCGCCGAGGCGGTGGCTGCCGAGCGCATCGAGGTGCTGCTCGAGCCGATCCAGGCGCTGGCCGAGGGCCGCACGCGTCACTTCGAGGTCAGCGTGCGCCTGCTGACGGCCGACGGCGCCGCACTCGAGCAATGCCGAATTCGCCCGCGCCGCGCAGGGCTCGGGCCTGATGCCGCGCATCGACGCCGAGCGCATGATCCGTGCAGCGCGGGTGGCGCGCCGGCTGGGCGAGCGCGGGCGGCAGGGCTCGGTGCTGTCGGTGATCGCCGGCGAGTCGCTGGCCGACGCCGAGTTCATCGGCACCGCGTCGGTCCAACACGGGCGACGGCCGCATGAACCTGGTGCTGTCGTTCGCCCAGAGCGAGGTGCGCAACTTCACCACCGGGCATGCCGAGGCGCTGAGCCAGCTGGCCACGGCCGGCTTCCGCTTCGCGCTCGAGGACGTCACCGACCTCGACATGGACTTCGGCGGCCTGCAAGCGATGGGCTTCGACTTCGTCAAGCTCGACGCGCCGGTGTTCCTCGAAGGCCTGGCGGCGCCGGGCGGCGGGCGCGTGCCGGCCTCCGACATCTGCCGCCACCTGTCCGACTTCGGCCTGACGCTGATCGTCGGCCGCATCGAGGACGACTGGCTGCTGGCGCGCATCCTCGGCTTCGGCGTGCTGTTCGGCAAAGGCACGCTGTTCGGCGGGCCCAAGCTGGTCAAGCCCGAGGTGGTCGGGGCGGCCGCGGCGGCTTGAAGGTCGCTGCCGGCCGGGCAAATCGACAACAGAGCAGGCTTCCACCGCGCCGCGACGTTGCGGCTTGAAGTGAAGTGTTGCCATCCGCAGCGATCCTGCTCTAGGCAGGCTGGATGACCCGCCCGGCCATTCCCATCCAGTCGTCGATCTCCACCGCCGCACCCGACAGCCAGGCATGGCTGGTCGACATCTGGGGCGTGCTGCACAACGGCGCACGCGCCTTCCCGGCGGCCTGCGAGGCCTGCCGGACATTCCGCGGCAAGGGCGGCATCGTCGTGCTGATCTCCAATGCGCCGCGCCCGTTCACGGCGGTGGTGCCGCACCTGACATCGCTCGGCGTGCCGGCCGACACCTACGACACCGGCATCACCTCGGGCGACGTCACGCGCGGGTTGCTGGAGGCCTGGCGCGGGCGGCGCGTGCTGCACATCGGGCCGGAGCGCGACCTCGGCATTTTCACGGGCCTCGACATCACGCTTGCGGCGGCGGAGGCCGCGGAGGCGGTGGTGTGCTCCGGCTTCTACGACGACACCAAGGAGACGCCGGCCGACTACGCGGGCCTGTTCGAGGGGCTGCTGGCGCGCCGCCTGCCGATGATCTGCGCCAATCCCGACATCAAGGTCGAGCGCGGCGGCGAACTCGTGTGGTGCGCCGGTGCGCTGGCCGCCGACTATCAGGCCAAGGGCGGCGAGGTGGTCTACGCCGGCAAGCCGTATCTGCCGATCTACCAGCGCGCGCTCGGCACCATCGACGCGCTGGCCGGCCGGCCCGTGAGCAAGGACGGCGTGCTGGCGATCGGCGACGGCCTCGAGACGGACCTGCGTGGCGCCCATGCCGCCGGCCTGCCGTCGGTGTTCATCGCCAGCGCGATCCATGCCCCAGGCGGCCTCAGCGCCGATGTCGTGCGCGACCTGTTCGCCGCGCGCCCGTTCGCGCCGGTCGCCGCGCTGCCCGCCTTGGCGTGGTAGTGCGGCGCCATGTTACTGATCCGCCACGTATCCATGCGTGAAAGCGACGCGCCGGCCGGCCGTGATGGCTTGATCGTGGCCGTGACCGAAAGGCACCGAAGGCGCAAAATAGCGGGCTGCCTTCGCGAGTCCTTATTTCCTGGCCTCAGTCCCCCAGGGTCGGCCGCAGGCCGGTTGTAGCCCCCGTACCACGTCGCAGTCAGTCGCCTGGAAGTCGTCATGCTCGATGCACCGTTCACCAACGCCCTGAAGCGCCTGTCGCAGCCTGTGCGCGAGGTGTTGGGCTGGGCCGAGCCGCCGCGGGACTACGACGATGATATACCGGCGACGCCAGAACTGGCGCAGCGGCTCGCCGTCAGCGCCGATGACGAGTTTCCCTCTTTCGTCAGAAGGGCGCAGGATGACGTGCAGTGGCGGAAGGCGTTGGCACAGCTGGGCTATTCCCAGGTGCGTGCCGCCTATGCCCAGCACAGGCAGGAGGGGCTGCAGGCCTTCGAAGCGCTGGGCGGTCAGGATCGGCTGCGGCCGCCGCTCGATTTCGTGCGCGACTGGCTGAAGGACGAACGCAGGCGCATTTTCGAGCAGGTGCGCTGGCTGTTCGTCGTCACCATGCTGGCGACGATCATCGCTGGCCTCACCTTTGCGGCCACCATCCAGTTCCTCGGCTAGCCCGGGCTGCTGGACGCATGGTTGCAGCTGGCGCGCTACAGCAGGGCCGCAAGCGCGCCGAGGCCGAAGCAGGCCGCACCGCACGCCACGGCGATCAGCGCGCGTATGCCGAGCTGGCGCCATTGCTGCGCGATCTCGATCCTGTCGATGAGGGCGTCCTGATGCGTGTCATCCATCCTCTGCCACGTGTCGAGCGAGGGGAACTTCGGCATTGGCAGGGCCATGTAGTCCTCATGGTTCGTCGGCCAGCGCCGACCGCGAATCGTGTGAGGTACATGATACAGGACAGCGAACTGCACACCTTGCATGGCGCACCAAGCATCGCCGGAGGCGGTGCTAGACGAGCGGAGTCAACGTCTGATGCTAGGGTCCCGGCTCTGACCTGCGGTCAGGCCGGGATGACGGGTGGGAGTTTCAGAGCGTCAGCACGATCTTGCCGACGTGCTCGCTGGATTCGAGGCGGCGGTGCGCGTCCGCGGCCTTGGCGAGCGGAAACGTCGAGTCCATCACCACCTTGACCTTGCCGGCCGCCAGCAGCGGCCAGACCTTGCTCTCCAGCGCCTGCGCGAACCCCGCCTTCACCTCGCGCGTGCGCGGCCGGAGCGTCGAGCCGGTCAGCGTCAAGCGCTTCACCATCAGGCGGGCGATGTTGATCTTGACGTCTGCCCCGCCCAGCGTGGCGATCTGCACGATGCGGCCGTCCTCGGCAGCCGCCACGAGGTTGCGCTCGGTGTAGTCGCCGCCCACCATGTCGAGCGTGAGGTTGACGCCCTTGCCGCCGGTCGCGTCCTTGACGGCCGCGACGAAGTCCTCGGTCCTGTAATTGACGGCCCGGTCAGCGCCGAGGTCGAGGCATGCCTTGCACTTGTCGGCGGAGCCGGCCGTGGCGATCACCTTGGCGCCGAACGCCTTGGCGAGCTGGATGGCGGTCGTGCCGATGCCGCTGGTGCCGCCGTGCACGAGAAACCATTCGCCGGCGGTAAGCCGCCCCCGCTCGAACACGTTGTTCCACACGGTGAAGAACGTCTCCGGCACGGCGCCCGCCTGCACCATGTCGAGGCCGCCCGGTATCGGCAGCGCCACCGCATCCTCGGCGATCGTGTATTCCGCGTAGCCGCCACCATTAACGAGCGCGCACACCTTGTCGCCGACCTTCCAGCGCCCGCCGCTTCCGCCAACAGCGGCAACCGTGCCGGCGACCTCCAGACCGGGCAGCGGCGAGTGCCCCGCCGGCGGCGGATAGGCGCCGATGCGCTGTTGCACGTCGGGGCGATTGACGCCGGCCGCCGCCACCTTGACCAGGATCTGCCCGGGGCCAGGCTTGGGCGTCGGCACGCTCCCCGCCACCAGCACCTCAGGCGCACCCGGCTTGCTGATCGCCACGGCCGTCATGGTCTCGGGGACGCTCGCCATGCGCTTGCTCCGCTCGTGCTGGTTAAGGTCGTCGGCGGGCAGACTTGCCCGAGGCCAAGGGTTGAGACAAGGCCCATATCGTGTCAGCCTCGCACACTCGATCTCTTGGGCAACGTGGGCAACGGGAGAGCGTCATGGATTGGGACGAGCCGAAGCCGAAAGCGTCCAAAGCCATCACCGTTGGCGAGGACCTGAAAAACCTGTCCATTGCCGAGCTCAACGAGCGCGTCGTTGCACTGGCCGCCGAAATCGAGCGGATCAAGGCCGAGCTAGCGGCCAAGCAAGCCCACGAGGAGGCGGCGGCGGCGCTGTTCAAGCGCTGAGCCGGCTATCCGCTTTGGCATCAGGTCAGGGCGACCCGCCGCTTCACGTTTTTTTATCCATTAAAGTCCACATTTCCCCTCATCCAGTCCTCTGGATTCGAGTGGCACGCCCACTCTGTTTGACGCCTCCCTGTTAACTCCTGAGCCGCCCTTCCAGGCGGCTCTTTTTTTTCGAGGACTACCCGCATGGCATGCAACATGCGTGTGGACAACTTCCAGGTTTGGGTTGGCGGTCATCATTTTGGGCGATTTGGTGTGACTTGTTAACCGTCGCCTGCCAGGGTGCGCTGCTGTAGTATGGTGAGATAAAAGTTAGCGAGTGTTGCAAGTTGCGTCATGAACACAAGCACTGAAATTAAGGACGATCCGTCGTCGCCCGCGATCACCATCTCGTTTGGTGAGCGGTTCGCAGCCTCCGATCTGTTCGACGCCATCTTCAAAGAGGGCATGGCCCTCGTCGAACGCACGGCGAGCTATCTGGATGGCCCCGGCCGCAAGGAGGCACGTGCGCTGCGCGGGCCCGTCTCGGTGCTGTATGCCACCGAGAGCATGCGCCTCACCACCCGCCTGCTCGAGCTTGCCTCCTGGCTGATGATCCGCCGGGCTCTGAAGGCCGGCGAGATTTCCGCCGAGGAAGCGCAGGTCAAGCGCGAACGCGTGCGCCTGCGCGCACCGGGGCGGCCCTCGCACGTCAAGGGCTTCACCGAGCTTCCCGAGGGGCTGCGCGCGCTGATCGAAGCGAGTTTCGCGCTCAACGACCGCATCGTGCAGCTGGACCGCGCCATGCAGGTGGTGGTCGGCCAGGCACCGCCGATCCCGTCCAACCCGGTCGAGGCGCAGATGCTGCGCATCGAGGAAGCGTTCGCCAACCCCATGCGCCGCCGCGCGGCAGGGGAATAGCGGCACTCGCTTACAGCGCCCTTCTCCCCGCGTGTCGGAGACGCGCTTTCAGCGCGATGGGAGAAGATGGCCCGCGAGCCGGCAGGCTCGCCTTCGGCGAGACGCTGCATCGGGGCCTTTTGCTCGTAGAGGGTCACCCCCTCGACCAGCTCGGCCGTATGACTTACGCCCGCGCCGGCAAGGTCACAGCAAGTCGCCTCCACAGAGCACGCGGCCGTAAGTCATGGCCTCGCGTCCTCTCCCCAAGGGGAGAGGCGAATAAGGGGTAATTTGCACTCGTCGCAGGGCCAGAGACGCAAATCGCGCCGCTCAGAACATGCCCTCGAACTTCTTCTTGAAGCGCGACAGGCGGCCGCCGCGGTCCATCAGGTGCTGGTTGCCGCCGGTCCAGGCCGGATGCGTCTTGGGATCGATGTCGAGGGCCAGCGTGTCGCCCTCCTTGCCGTAGGTCGAGTAGGTCTCGAAATCGGTGCCGTCGGTCATCACCACCTTGATGCGGTGATAGTGGGGGTGGAAGTCCTCGGTCTTTTTCATGGCTAACTCGCTGTCGATTATCGGGCCGTGGCCAAGCTCTTGCTGGTGCAGGCGGCCTTGGGATGTGGGCTGGGCGCCTTCATACTGGAAGAGCCACGGGGGGACAAGATGCCAATACTGAACATTTCGCGCCTGCACAGCACGCGGCGCCATACCCCACTTGCTCAAGCAAGGCGCCCCCGGCACTCTGCGCCTCGTCTTGACGTTATGCCCAAGCGCCGCAGGCCATCCGTTGACCCCCGCCGACCAGACTGCCCCCGCCGCACCCGCACGCACCGCCCGCTTGCGCCCGCTGCTGGCGTTGCAGCCCTACCTGCTGCGCTACCCTCACATGTTGGGGCTGGCGATAGCGGCGCTGGTGGCCTCGGCCGCCGCCATGCTGGTGGTCCCGTCGCGGTGCGGCGCATGGTCGACCACGGCTTCTCGGGCGGCGACGGCGCCTTCATGGATCAGTATTTCGCCATGCTGATCGTGATCGGCCTGGCGCTGGCGCTGGCCAGTGCGACGCGCTTCTACGCCGTCAACTGGCTGGGCGAGCGGGTGGTCGCCGACCTGCGCGACGAGGTGTTCCGCCACCTCGCGGGGCTGGGGCCGGCGTTCTACGAGAAGACGCATTCGGGCGAGGTGATGAGCAGGCTCACCGCCGACACCACCCAGATCAAGGCGGCAGCCGGCAGCGCGCTCAGCCAGGCCTTGCGCAACGGCATCATGCTGGTGGGTGCGCTCTGCATGATGTTCGTGACCAGCCCGATGCTGTCGTGCCTGGCGCTGGCGGCGATCCCCCTGATCGTCTTTCCGATGCTGGCCTACGGGCGGGCGGTGCGTCGCCTGTCGCGTGCGGCGCAGGACCGGCTCGCGGACGCCTCGGCCTATGCCGCCGACAACCTCGGCGCGGTGCGCGCGCTGACCGCCTTCGGCCAGGAGGCGACCGTCTCCGGCCGGTTCGCCGCCGCCGTCGAGCGCGCCTTCCAGGCGGCGCGCTCGCGCCTGTTGGCCCGCGCCGGGCTGACGGCGATCGCCATCTTCCTGGTGGTGTCGAGCATCGTCGGCATCCTGTGGTTCGGCTCGCGCCTCGTCATCAGCGGCGAGATGACGGGCGGGCGGCTCGGCCAGTTCGTGCTCTATGCGGCCTTTGCGGCCGGCGCCATGGCGGAGCTGGCCGAAGTGTGGGGCGAACTGGCGACCGCGTCGGGTGCCGCCGAGCGCCTCGCCGAGCTGCTGGCGGTGCGGCCCGAGATCGCCAATCCGCCCCAGCCCAAGCGCATGCCGTTTCCGCCGCGGGGCACGGTATCCTTCCATGACGTGCGCTTTGCCTATCCGACGCGGCCAGGGGTGTCCGCCCTCAACGGGGTCAGCTTCGAGGTGGGGGCCGGCGAGACGGTGGCGATCGTGGGGCCGTCCGGTGCCGGCAAGAGCACCGTCCTCAACCTGCTGCTGCGCTTCTACGACCCGCAGTGCGGCACGGTGTCGGTCGATGGCGTGGCGACCCGCGAGGCCGACCTGCAGGAGCTGCGCGCCCGCTTCGCGCTGGTGCCGCAGGATGCCGCCCTGTTCGACGACACCATCGCCGAGAACATCCGCTACGGCCGCCCCGACGCCAGCCTGAAAGAAGTGCGACGGGCTGCCTCCGCTGCGCATGCCGACAGCTTCATCGCGGCCCTGGAGCAGGGCTACGACACGCGCATCGGCGAACGTGGCGTGACGCTATCGGGCGGGCAGCGCCAGCGCATCGCGCTGGCCCGCGCCATCCTGCGCGATGCCCCCATCCTGCTGCTCGACGAGGCGACCAGCGCGCTGGATGCGGAGAGCGAGGTCGCCGTGCAGAAGGCGCTCGAGCGGGTGATGGCCAATCGCACCACCATCGTCATCGCCCACCGCCTGGCGACCGTGCAGCGCGCCACCCGCATCCTGGTGATGGACCAGGGCCGCATCGTCGAGCAGGGGCGCCACGCCGACCTGATCCGCCAGGGTGGGCTGTACGGGCGGCTGGCCGAGTTGCAGTTCACACTGGATGCAGCGCAGTAGCGGGCGCCGCGCGCGTGTCCCTGCTGCACCACCGGGTTGCCGAGCGGCCGGCACACGGCAATTTCACTTCTCATTAGCGCGCGAATATCCCACGATTTTTCAACGCTGCGTCGTGCAACTGGCGCGCGAGATGGTAGGCTGCGGGTAGGTATTGGCCCTTGGGGGAGCTGGGCATGACGCATCGGGCGATTTCGACCACGGGCATGACCCTGCTTGCGGGCCTGACCGCTGCCAGCGCGTGCAGCCTGCCCGCCGCGGCCCAGGACGGCAACAGCTGGCCGAGATGGCCGGGCTCCGCCTACGCCGCCAACAGCGATCCGGTCGACCGCAGCTTCGTCAAGGAATGGGAGGCCGCGCCGCCCAAGGGCTACCCGACGCTGAGCCCCGCCAACATCGCCGCCACCAAGGCCGCCATCGGCCGCTACTCGGCGATCGTGGCGCGCGGGGGATGGCAGCCGCTGCCCGACGTGAAACTGCAGCAGGGCAGCAACGATCCGGCCGTCGCGGTGCTGCGGGCGCGCCTGCAGGCCTCGGGCGACCTGCAGGAGCAGAGCCTATCGCAGAGCTTCGACTACTACGTCGACAAGGCGGTGAAGCGCTACCAGGCCTCCAACGGCCTGGCACCGACGGAAGTCGTCGACAAGACCACCATCGCCGCCATGAACATCCCGGCGGCGTCGCGGCTGAAGCAGCTGCAGACCAATCTCGGGCGCCTCGCGGAGCACTCCAAGACCGCCGGGCGCAGATACGTGATGGTCAACATCCCGGCGGCGCAGATCGAGGCGGTCGACGTCAACCAGGTGGTGTCGCGGCACTCCGGCGTGGTCGGCAAGATCGACCGGCCGACGCCTTTGCTCAAGTCGGCCATCCACGAGCTGAACTTCAACGCGGTCTGGCACCTGCCGCCGACCGTGATCGAGAAGGACCTGATCCCCAAGGGACAGGAGATGTCACGGCGCGGCCAGAGCGTGCTCGTCAAATTCAACATCGACGCCTACGGCGGCGACGGCAAGAAGCTCGACCCGACCAAGGTCAACTGGAGCACGCCGGTCGCGCGGGGGCTCACCTACAAGCAGCAGCCGGGCCCCGACAATCCGCTCGGCTTCGTCAAGATCAACTTCCACAATGCGCATTCCGTCTACATGCACGACACGCCCTCGCAATCGCTGTTCGGGCGCAACTTCCGCGCGGCAAGTTCGGGCTGCGTGCGCGTGTCGGGCATCGAGCAGCTGGCTGGCTGGCTGACGGCCGACCAGGGCTGGAAGCCCGAGCACATCAAGCAGATGAAGGAGACGGGCGAGCGGCTCGACGTGAAGCTCAAGAAGCCGATGCCGCTCTATTTCGTCTACATCACCGCCTGGGCCACCGAGGACGGCGTCGTGCAGTTCCGCCGCGACCTCTACGTCAAGGACGGCATCGGCCAGGCCGCAGCCGCCTACTGACCATTCGCCGCACCCGTTGACCACGATCAAGGCTCGCTGCCTGCAGGGCGTGCGACATTAGGTATGTCGGCACGTCTGTCGGCTTTGCTTTTCTCCGTGCTAGTCTAGAATGCATCTAGGGAAGGGGCTCGCTGCCCTCGGCCCGGGGAAAGGGGTGCGACCGGTACACCGGTCGTTGAGGCGAGAGGTTGGGTCTGATGGACTACGGCAAGGCGTTCGCGGAAGCGTTGCAGGCGCTCAAATCCGAAGGCCGGTACCGCGTGTTCGCCGACATCCGCCGCGACCGTGGCCGCTTCCCGGCCGCCCAGCATTTCACCGGCAGCGGCGCGCACCCCATCACGGTGTGGTGCTCCAACGACTACCTGGGCATGGCCCAGAGCCCGATCGTGCTGGCCGCCATGCACGAGGCCCTCGACACGGCCGGGGCAGGCTCCGGCGGCACGCGCAACATCTCGGGCACCTCGCACTACCATGTCGAGCTGGAGCGCGAGCTGGCCGACCTGCACGGCAAGCAAGCCGCGCTGCTGTTCACCTCGGCCTACGTCGCCAACGACACCACGCTGGCAACCCTGCAGAAGCTGCTGCCGGGCTGCATCCTGTTCTCGGACGCCAAGAACCACGCCTCCATGATCGCCGGCATCCGCAACGGCGGCGGCCGCAAGCTGATCTGGCGCAACAGCGATCTGGAAGACCTCGAGGCCAAGCTCAAGAGCGTGCCCATCGATGCGCCGAAGGTGATCGCCTTCGAATCCGTCTACTCGATGGACGGCCTGATGGCGCCGATCGGCAAGATCTGCGACCTCGCCCAGAAGTACAAGGCGCTGACCTACCTCGACGAGGTGCACGCCGTGGGTGTGTACGGTCCGCGCGGCGGCGGCCTCGCCGAGCGCGACGGCGTCATGCACCGCCTCGACATCATCAACGGCACGCTCGCCAAGGGCTTCGGCATCATGGGCGGCTACATCGCTGCACGCGCCGACCTGTGCGATGCGATCCGCTCGTACGCGCCGGGCTTCATCTTCACCACCTCGCTGGCGCCGGCCATTGCCGCCGGCGCGGTGGCCAGCATCCGCCACCTGAAGGCCAGCGGCGCCGAGCGCGAGCGCCACCAGGAGCGCGCAGCCACCCTGAAGCGGCGCATGGCCGATGCCGGCCTGCCGGTGATGGAGAACCCCAGCCACATCGTGCCGCTGCTGGTCGGCGATCCGGTGCTGTGCAAGCGCATCACCGACGCGCTGCTCGACCGCTTCGGCATCTACGTGCAGCCGATCAACTACCCGACCGTGCCGCGCGGCACCGAGCGGCTGCGCCTGACGCCGACGCCGCAGCATTCGGATGCCGACATGGACCGCCTGGTCGCGGCCCTGCGCACGCTGTGGATGGAGATGGGCATCCCCTTCGAGCGCCAGGCCGAAGCGGCGGAGTAGAGTGGTTCTGCCCCGCCGCGCCCTTGCTGGCGTCATTCCCGTCGCAGGCGGGAACCCAGCGCACCAAGCAGCAAGGGAACGCTGTCCGCAGCGCAACACCTTCTCCATTGGTGGCGAACAAACTCTGACGCCACCTGTGGGCTAAGTGACCTGGGTCCCCGCCTGCGCGGGGATGACGTTGGTGTGCTGAGGGTCGCGGGTTGCACACTCGCCACAAACAGAAACGGGCCCCGCAGGGCCCGCTCCGTACATCCGATGGTCCGTGAGGCTTACGCCTTCTCGATCTGGCCGGCCTGCTTGCCGCGGCCCTTGCGGTCGTCCTCGAGCACGAAGCTGACCTTGTCGCCCTCGTTGAGGGTGCGGATGCCCGCGGCCTCGAGAGCGGTGGCGTGCACGAACACGTCCTTGCCGCCGTCAGCCGGGGTGATGAAGCCGAAACCTTTTGCGCCGTTGAAGAATTTGACGGTGCCTGTCACTCGCATGGTCGTAAGTCCTTTCCAGGTAGATGCGTGAGTGAAGCCGGCCAAAAAGGGCCGCACGCTCGGCCCGGCAGCTCAGATTGGGAAAGACAAACAGGCCAAACGGCGAGTTGAGCTCATCCAAATTCGTGAGGCGCACCCCCGCATGAGGTGCACCGGCACCGGCTATATGCCCCTTAACCCTGAAAAGCACAATATGCCAATACCGGCATAGGCTTAGTCCCAGCTCGCGAATCCGCGCGGTTGCGCCGCCTGCTGCGGCTGCCCTCGCGCAATTGTGATTGCAGCCGGTGTGATGATCGAGAAGTCCGCGACATTGCGATCGGTTGGGTGAGGAACTCGATTCCCGATCCTGAATAGCCCGGCTTGTTGCATCTGCGAGGCCCATGATATGAGGGCGCGCGCCGCCGGGGCGTGACCGAACCAGACGTGGAACCTCATGCCGACCGCTGCCGCCGGGCGCGCCGCCGCGCCGCAATCCAACATGTTCACGCGTAGCCTGGCCGAGAGCGATCCCGAGCTGTTCGGCTGGGTGCAGAAGGAGCTTGGGCGTCAGCAGAACGAGATCGAGCTGATCGCCTCGGAGAACATCGTCTCGCGCGCGGTGCTCGAGGCCACGGGCAGCGTCCTCACCAACAAGTACGCCGAGGGTTATCCCGGCAATCGCTACTACGGCGGCTGCCAGTACGTCGACGGCGCGGAATTGCTGGCCATCGAGCGGGCCAAGAAGCTGTTCGGCTGCCGCTTCGCCAACGTGCAGTCGCACTCGGGCAGCACGGCCAACCAGGCGGCCTTCATGGCGCTGATGAGCCCCGGCGATACCTTCATGGGGCTCAGCCTCGCCGCCGGCGGGCACCTGACGCACGGCTCGCCCGTCAACATGTCGGGCAAGTGGTTCAAGGTGGTGCCCTACACGGTGCGCCGGCAGGACCACCGCATCGACATGGACGAGGTGCGCAGCCTCGCCCTGCAGCACAAGCCGAAGGTGATCGTGGCGGGCGGCAGCGCCTATCCGCGCACCATCGACTTTGCAGCCTTCCGCGCCATTGCCGACGAGATCGGCGCCTTCCTGATGGTCGACATGGCGCATTTCGCGGGGCTGGTGGCCGGCGGCTCGCACCCGAGCCCGTTTCCGCACGCCCATGTCGTGACGTCGACCACGCACAAGACGCTGCGCGGCCCGCGCGGCGCCATGCTCCTCACCAACGACGAGGCGCTGGCCAAGAAGATCAACTCGGCGGTGTTCCCCGGCCTGCAGGGCGGACCCTTGATGCACGCGGTGGCCGCCAAGGCGGTGGCGTTCCAGGAGGCCATGACCCCTGAGTTCCGCGCCTACGCCCACGACGTGGTGGCGAACTGCCGGGCGCTCGGCGAGGTGCTGAACGCGGCGGGCTATGATCTGGTGTCCGGCGGCACCGACACCCACCTGGTGCTGGTCGACCTGCGCCCCAAGAACCTGACGGGCAACATCGCCGAGAAGGCGCTGGGCCGCGCCTTCATCACCTGCAACAAGAACGGCGTGCCGTTCGATACCGCCAAGCCGACCGTGACGTCCGGCGTCAGGCTCGGTACGCCGGCTGGCACCTCGCGCGGCTTCGGCCTCGCCGAGTTCCGCCAGGTCGGGCGCATGACCGCCGAGGTGCTGGATGGGCTCGCCGCCAACGGCGAGGAGGGCAATGCCAAGATCGAGGCCAAGGTGAAAGCCGAGGCCATCGCCCTGTGCCAGCGCTTCCCCATCTATGCGTAGTTGCCGCGCTTCGCATGCTGCGCATGTATGGGGCGAGGGCAGAGCGTGATGGGCAGCCAGCAGATCGCCGATCGGCTTCTGCCTAGCGCCTCTGCCAAAGGCCGGCGCCGCGACCCTCTGCCCGTAAGCAACAGGGAGAGGGAGAACGCCGGAGCACCCCCATGCGCTGCCCCTATTGCGGCTGCGAGAACACCCAGGTCAAGGACAGCCGTCCGACCGAGGAGAACCAGGCCATCCGCCGCCGGCGCAACTGCGAGGATTGCGGCGGCCGGTTCACGACCTTCGAGCGCGTGCAGTTGCGCGAGATCATCGTCATCAAGCGCTCGGGCCGGCGCATGTCGTTCGACCGCGAGAAGCTGTCGCGGTCGGTGGAGGTGGCCTTGCGCAAGCGCCCGATCCAGGAGGACCGCATCGAGCGCATGGTGTCGGGCATCGTGCGCCAGCTGGAAAGCATGGGCGAGCAGGAGCTGCCCTCCTCGGTGATCGGCGAATTGGTCATGGAGGCGCTGAAGGGTCTCGATCCGGTGGCCTACGTGCGCTTTGCCTCGGTGTATCGCGACTTCCGCGAGGCGGCCGACTTCCAGGGGGTGCTGGGCGAGATCGCCGAGCGGGCCGCCAAGGCACCCGATACGGCCGCCGCCGCGCCCAAGCCGCATGCCGCCGAGGCTCCCGACAGAAAGCATTGACGTCGATGGGTGGCAGGCGCGTCTCCGAGACGCGATGGGCAGGATCGCCGCTTCATGCAGGTGGCACTGCGACTGGCCCTGCGCGCGGTGGGGCGAACGGCGCCCAACCCTGCCGTCGGCGCGCTGATCGTCGATCCGTCGACTGGCGAGGTGATCGCGCGCGGCTCGACGCAGCCCGGCGGGCGGCCCCATGCCGAGGCCGAGGTGCTGGCGGTCGCGGGACGGGACGCGCGCGGCAAGACCATGTACGTCACGCTCGAGCCGTGCTCGCATCACGGCCGCACGCCGCCGTGCGCCGACGCCATCCTGCAGGCCGGCATCGCCCGCGTGGTGTGCCCGATCGAGGACCCCGACCCGCGCGTCTCGGGCAAGGGCGTCGCCCTGCTGCGCGAAGCGGGCGTGACGGTCGACTTGGGGCTGTGCGCGGCGGAGGCGCGCTGGATGGCGGCCGGGCACATCCTGCGCATGACGCAGCGGCGGCCGTTCGTGCAGCTCAAGCTCGCCGTGTCGCGGGACGGGCTGATGGCGCGCGGCACCGGTGCCCCGCGCTGGGTCACGGGACCGGAGGCGCGTGCTCTCGGACACCTGATGCGCGCGCGCGCCGACGCCATCCTGGTCGGTCGCGGCACGGTCGACGGACGACGACCCCGACCTGACCTGCCGGCTGCCCGGACTGGCCGATGCCTCGCCGCGCCGCATCGTGCTCGACGCGCAGTTCCGCACGCCCGCGACCGCCAAACTGATGCGCACGGCGGACAACGTGCCGGTCACCATCATCGGCGGCACGGACAGCCGCCGCGCCGCGCTACCCGGCCGGCGTCACGGTCGGACGGGCGCCGCTCGCCGGACCCGAGCCGGGACGGATCGACCTGCGCGCGGTGCTCGGCGGCCTCAGCGAAGCGGGCATCACCCGGCTGCTGGTCGAAGGCGGACCGACCGTGGCCCGCTCGTTCCTCGACGCCGGCCTGGTGGATGAAGCCGTCATCTTCCGCGGCACCGAGTTGCTCGGTAACGCCGGCCTGCCGCCGATCCTCGACCGCGGCCTCGAGCTGTTCGAGGACACCCGCACCTGGCGGCTCGCCGACGAGCGCGCCATCGGCGCCGACCACGTGCAGCCGCTATCGCGCCATCGGGCCATCGCACGTGGAGGCCGGCCCTTGACCCAGCGCTTCCGCTATTACCTGCGCGTGCGCTACCAGGAGTGCGACGCCCAGAAGGTGGTCTTCAACGCCCGCTACGGCGACTACATCGACCTCGCCTGCATCGAGTTCCTGCGCGCCGCCCTGCCCCGACCCGCAGGACGCCCTCGACGGCACCTTCGAGATGCAGAGCGTGCGCCAGGTCACCGAGTGGAAGGCCTCCGCCCGCTTCGACGACGTGCTGGAGGTATCGATGTGGACCAGCCGCATCGGCACCACCTCGTTCACGCTCGACGCCGAGATCCGCCGGGCCGGCCCCGAGCGAACTAGGGCCGAACTCATCGCCACCGTCGAGACGACCTACGTGCACGTCGATCACGTCTCCTTCACCAAGCGGGCGATCGAGCCCGCGATGCGCGCCGCCCTCGAAGCCGGCGCCGCCGGCAAGCAAGTCGACCACGCCGGGTATCTGGCGGTGATCCCATGTCCCTCTCCCCAATTCCTCGCGACGGGCGAGAGGGTATACGGTGACGACCAGACCTTCGGCATCCAGCGATCTTGCGGCCCCTGGCACCCCGACCTCTCCCTGCCGCAAGGAGAGGGATGACGATGCGCTCAGCTCCCCAACGTGATACCCTGCAACTCATGTTCACCGGCATCATCTCCGACATCGGCACGGTGGCGGCCCGTGACGGCGGCCGCTTCACGATCCGCTGCGGCTATCCGGCCGCCGGCATCGCGCTCGGCGCCTCGATCGCCTGCGACGGCGCCTGCCTGACGGCCACCGCCATCGAACCAGCCGGCGCCGGCAGCACCTTCACCGTCGACGTCTCCAACGAGACGCTGTCCAAGACCACGCTCGGCGAGTGGCACCTCGGACGCCGCATCAACCTGGAGCGGGCGCTGAAAGCCGGCGACGAACTCGGCGGCCACATGGTGTCCGGCCACGTGGATGGCGTCGCCCGCGTCGTCTCCATCCGGCCGGACGGAGAGTCGCAGCGCTTCACCATCGAGGCACCCGCCGGCCTCGCCCGCTACATCGCCCCCAAGGGCTCGGTGGCACTCGATGGCATCTCACTCACCGTAAACGAGGTCGATGGAGCCCGCTTCGGCGTCAACATCATCCCTCACACCTTGACCCACACCACCTTAGGGGACAAAAAGCCGGGCAGCACATTGAACCTGGAAGTGGACGTCTTCGCGCGCTACGTCGCGAGGGCCCTGGAGTATCAGCGGTGAAGGACGGCTTGAAGCGGGTCGAATACGCGGAAGGCAAGGGCTTCCTGTCGCCGATCGCCGAGATCATCGACGATCTGCGCAACGGCCGCATGATCATCCTGGTCGACGCCGAGGACCGCGAGAACGAGGGCGACCTGGTCGTCCCCGCCCAGATGGCGACGCCCGACGCCATCAACTTCATGGCCAAGCACGGGCGCGGCCTGGTCTGCCTGTCGCTGACCCAGCAGCGCGCCGACCAGCTGCGCCTCGAGTACATGGCGCGCCACAACGAGGCGCGCAACCGCACGGCCTTCACGGTTTCCATCGAAGCCCGCGAAGGCATCGCCACCGGCATCTCCGCGCACGACCGCGCCCGCACCATCGCCACCGCCATCGACCCCACCAAGACCCACCAGGACATCGTCTCGCCCGGCCACGTGTTTCCGCTGATCGCCCGCGAGGGCGGCGTGCTGGTCCGCGCCGGCCACACGGAGGCGAGCGTCGACCTGGCGCGGCTGGCCGGTCTCTATCCCGCCGGCGTCATCTGCGAGATCATGAACGACGACGGCACCATGGCCCGCATGCCGGACCTCGTCGCCTTCGCCCAGCGGCACGGCCTCAAGATCGGCACCATCGAGGACCTGATCGGCTACCGCCTGCAGCACGACCGCATCGTCACCAGGGTGGCGAGCCGCAGCGTCGAGACGGCCTACGGCGGCCCCTTCGAGTTGCATGTCTACGAGACCAAGACCGAACCGGTCGAGCACCTGGCACTCGTCAAGGGTGACCTGTCTGCCCCCGGCCCGGTGCTGGTGCGCGTGCACGCCGTGCATGCGCTGGCCGACCTGCTCGGCATCGGCGCCGAGGGCGCGGCCGGCTCGCTGATCGAGAAATCGATGCGCATGATCGACGCGGAGGGCCGCGGGGTGGTGGTGCTGATCCGCGATCCACAACCCAAGTCGGTGTCGACCTGGATCGCGCAAGGCAAGGAGAAGAAGAGCCCCAAGAAGGCCGAGGCCGAGCGCCGCCTGGTGGAGATCGGCGTCGGCTCGCAGATCCTGCGCGACCTGGGCGTCGCCGACATGGTGCTGCTCTCCAACGCCCCGCCCTCACGCTACGTCGGCCTGGAAGCATTCGGCCTCCGCATCGTCAGCCAACGCCGGATCGGCTAGCGCGATGGTCGCCAAGCCCCTCCGAGCCAAGGACGCACTGCCCACCGGCCACGGTGCGGGTGCGCACATCCTGATCATCGAGGCCCGCTACTACGAGAGCGTCGGCGAGCTGCTGGAAGCCGGCGCCATCGCCGAGCTGGAAGCTGCAGGCGCCAGTTTCGAGCGCATCATCGTGCCGGGCGCGCTCGAGATTCCGCTGGCGCTGTCGCAGGCGGTGAAATCCGGACTGATCGGCTCCGACGACGCCGATGCGCGCTTCGACGGTTGCGTGGCGCTCGGCTGCGTGATCCGCGGCGACACCTCGCACTACGACATCGTCTGCAACAACGCCAATCACTGGCTGATGCGGCTGGCGGTCGAGAACGGCATTCCCCTGGGCAATGCCATCCTGACCGTCGACACCGAGGCACAGGCGCTGGAGCGGGCACAGGGCGGCCGCAAGGGCAAGGGCGCGGAGGCCGTGCGGGCCTGCCTGGCGCTGGTCGCCATCGAGCAGGTCTTTGCCGACGAGGATTCAGTGTGATGATCGAGAAATTCGCCGGAGCTGCGCGGCAGAAGTGGGCGAACTTCGGAATCGGGACACTAGTAATGAGCGACGCCGGCAAGAGCTCGGGCAAAAGCGGCAGCAAGGGCCTGTCGCGCAGCCGCGCGCGGCTGGCCGCCGTGCAGGCGCTCTACCAGATGGACCTGGCCGAGACGGATCTCAGCGCCGTGCTGGAGGAGTTCAGCGCCAACCCGCTGGTCGACGACGCCGAGGCTGACGGCATCGGCAAGCCCGACGTCGACCACCTTACGCGCGTGCTGAAGGGCGTGGTCGCCCGCCAGCGCGAGATCGACCCGCTGATCGACCAGCAGCTCGCCACCGGCTGGCGGCTGGTGCGCATCGACTCCATCGTGCGCGCCATCCTGCGCGCGGCCTCCTTCGAGCTGATGCAGATGCCCGACGTGCCGGTCCGCGTCGTCATCAGCGAGTACGTCGAGGTGGCGAACGCCTTCTTCGAGGGCGACGAGCCCAAGGTCGTCAACGGCGTGCTCGACCAGCTCGCCCGCAAGCTGCGCCCCGGCGAGCTGCCCGAGCGCGGGTGAGACGACGCGGCGCGCCGACTGTTCCCCTCCCCTTGATGGGGAGGGGTTAGGGGTGGGGTGAACATCTGGACTGCGCGGAAGGCCCTTCTCCCCTTGGGGAGAAGGTGGTCCGAAGGACCGGATGAGGGGGTGTTCACTTGCGCGAACAAGTCGCCCCTCACCAGCTCGGCCGAATGACTTGCGGCCACGTGAGCATGGTGCATCAGCGGCACCGGCGAGAACCGCCGCAAGTCAGGCCTCGCGTCCTCTCCCCCGAGGGCGAGAGGGGACAGTAACCGCGCCGCGCTTGACCGGGCCTGCGCATGGGTCTCGTGACCTCGAGATGAGCAAAGACAAGACTCGAGAACCGCGTGGCCGGCGAGGAGGCCATCATCCAGGGCTTCCTGGCGCCGCTGGCGGCTGGCTTTGCCGGCGCCTTCGGCCTCAAGGACGACTGCGCGCTGCTGACCCCCGAGCCCGGCACCGAGCTGGTCCTCAAGACCGACCCGGTGGCCGAGGGCGTGCACTTCCTGCCCGATGATGCCCCCGGCGACGTCGCCTGGAAGGCGCTGGCCGTCAACGTGTCCGATCTGGCCGCCAAGGGCGCCACCCCGATCGGCTATCTGATGGCGCTGTCGTTTCCCGCGGCGCCCTCACGCGAGTGGCTGGCGGCATTCGCACAAGGCCTGGAGCAGGCCCAGCAGCAATTCGGCTGTCATCTGATGGGTGGGGACACGGATCGTCGGCCCGGCCCCATCACGGTCAGCATCACCGCGGTCGGATCGGTGCCGCGGGGAGGCATGGTGCGCCGCAATACAGCGCGAGTTGGCGATACCGTCTTCGTCTCGGGCACACTCGGCGATTCGGCGCTGGGCCTGCTGCTGCGCCGCAACCCGCGCCTCGCCGAAACATGGGGCCTGACCGCCGCGGACGCCGAACACCTGCGCCGCCGCTATCTGCGCCCCTCACCGCGCCTCGGCCTCGGCGATGCCCTGCGCGGGCATTCGGCCTCCGCCATGGACATCTCGGACGGCCTCGCCAAGGACCTGGCCCGCATGTGCAGCGCCAGCGGCTGCGGGGCACAGGTGCGGCTCGCCGAGCTACCCCTCTCGCCGGCTGCCGGCAAAGCCCTGGCGGCCGATCCCAGGCTGATCATGGCCATCGCGGCCGGCGGCGACGACTACGAGATCCTCGCCTGCGTTGCCGCTGACAAGGCGAGTGATTTCGTCGCAGCGGCGCGCGCGGCCGGGGTCGAGATGACCCGCATCGGCACCCTCAGCGAGGGCAGCGACGTGATCTTCGAAGGCGCGGGGGGTGCTCCGGTCTCGTTTCCCTCCTCGGGCTGGGATCACTTCTGACGCGCACCGCTTGCCCGTGCCGACGTAAGGCCGTGTTGCAACGACCCCAGAGTTTTGGCATGGTCCCGCGCGAAATCTTGACAGGTGCGCCTGTGCGTCACGGCTGCTGCGCGGGTGCCCAACACCTGCGTCCAGCCTGCCTCGAGCAGCTCACCACACACGGGGGGAACTTCCACCATGGCCATGGATACGGTGATGTGGGCAATCATCCTTTGCGGATTGCTCTCGATCGTCTACAGCATCTACACCGTACGCGCGGTGATGGCCTCGAGCCCCGGCACGGCGCGCATGCAGGAGATCGCCGCCGCCATCCAGGAAGGCGCGCAGGCCTACCTGGCGCGGCAATACACCACCATCGCCATCGCCGGCGCCGCCATCTTCGTGATCGTCGGCGTGCTGCTCGGCTGGCTGGTCGCGGTCGGCTTCCTGATCGGCGCCGTGCTGTCGGGTGCCGCGGGCTTCATCGGCATGGAAGTCTCCGTGCGCGCCAACGTGCGCACCGCCCAGGCCTCCACCCGCTCGCTCGCCGACGGCCTGTCGATGGCGTTCCGCGCCGGCGCCGTCACCGGCATGCTGGTCGCCGGCCTCGCGCTGCTCGGCGTTGCCGTCTACTTCATGTTCCTCACCCGCATCGGCTATGCGCCGACCAGCCGCACCGTGGTCGACTCGATGGTGGCGCTGGGCTTCGGCGCCTCGCTGATCTCGATCTTCGCCCGTCTCGGCGGCGGCATCTTCACCAAGGGCGCCGACGTCGGCGGCGACCTGGTCGGCAAGGTGGAAGCCGGCATCCCCGAGGATGACCCGCGCAACCCCGCCACCATCGCCGACAACGTCGGCGACAACGTCGGCGACTGCGCCGGCATGGCCGCCGACCTGTTCGAGACCTACGCCGTCACCGTGGTCGCCACCATGGTGCTGGCGGCCATCTACTTCGTCGGGCAGCCGGTCGTGACCAGCCTCATGATCTATCCGCTGGCGGTGTGCGCGCTCGGCGTGGTGACCTCCATCATCGGCACCTTCTTCGTGCGGCTCGGCTCCAACCAGTCGATCATGGGCGCGCTCTACAAGGGCTTCATCGCCACCGGCGTGCTGTCGGTATTCGCGCTGTGGCCGCTCACCGACTACATGCTCGGCATGGGCACCACCTTCTCGGTGCGCGACCTCACCTTCACCGGCAACGACCTGTTCTGGTGCGGCGTGGTCGGCCTCGCCGTGACGGCCGGCATCATCGTGGTGACGGAGTATTACACCGGCATCGGCTACCGCCCGGTGCGCTCGATCAGCCAGGCCTCCGTGACCGGCCACGGCACCAACGTCATCCAGGGTCTGGCCGTCTCGCTGGAGGCGACCGCCCTGCCGGCCCTCATCATCATCGCCGGCATCATCGTCTCCTTCAAGCTGGCCGGCCTGTTCGGCATCGCCATCGCGGTGACCAGCATGCTGTCGGTGGCCGGCGTGGTGGTGGCGCTCGACGCCTTCGGTCCGGTCACGGACAATGCCGGCGGCATCGCCGAGATGGCGGGCCTGCCCAAGGAGATCCGCAAGACCACCGACGCGCTCGACGCGGTCGGCAACACCACCAAGGCCGTCACCAAGGGCTACGCCATCGGCTCGGCGGGCCTCGGCGCGCTGGTGCTGTTTGCCGCCTACAACGAGGACCTCAAGTTCTTCATCAGCCAGGCCAAGCCCGGCTCGATGTTCCACAACCTGCAGGTCGATTTCTCGCTGTCCAACCCCTACGTGGTGGTCGGCCTGCTGTTCGGCGGCCTGCTGCCCTACCTGTTCGGCGGCATCGCCATGACGGCGGTCGGCCGTGCGGCCGGCTCGATCGTCGAGGAGGTACGTCGCCAGTTCCGCGAGAAGCCCGGCATCATGAAGGGCACCGAGAAGCCGGACTACGCGCGCGCCGTCGACATCCTGACGCGCGCCGCCATCAAGGAGATGATCGTCCCCTCGCTGCTGCCCGTGCTGTCGCCGATCTTCTGCTTCTTCGTGGTGAAGTGGATCGCCGGCACCGGCAACGCCTTCGCCGCGCTCGGCGCCATGCTGCTCGGCGTGATCGTCAACGGCCTGTTCGTCGCCATCTCCATGACGGCCGGCGGCGGCGCCTGGGACAACGCCAAGAAGGCCTTCGAGGACGGCTTCGTCGACAAGGACGGCGTCAAGCACCAGAAGGGCTCGGAAGCCCACAAGGCATCCGTGACCGGCGACACGGTCGGCGATCCCTACAAGGACACGGCCGGTCCCGCGGTGAACCCGATGATCAAGATCACCAACATCGTGGCCCTGCTGCTGCTGGCCATCCTCGCGCACTGAGCACGTCTACCCGTCATCCCGGAGGCCGACGCCGCGGCGGAGGCCATCCGGGACCTCGGGCGCAATGCGTAGCCGGTTGGGGTAAGCACGCGTCGGGAGCGCGTGACCCAACACGGATACGTACGGTGTTCGACAGGTCAAGTGTTGGGTTACGGGCTATCGCCCTAACCCAACCTACCCGTCATCCCGGAATCCGAGACGCAGTCGAGGATATCCGGGACCTCGTGCGGCAGATGCAATCAGATCCCGGCCCTGAGCAAAGCTCAGGCCGGGATGACGGGTGATTAGGGATAACGGGTGGGTGCCAAGATGACGGGTGGCTAATCCAGCCCGAGCTGCTTGCTGCCGAGATTGCGGAACAGCTTCTTCAGCACGTTCTCGTCGCGGGCCGCGTTCGGCGTCTCGTTCTTGACGTAGTCGAACACCTTGCCGTCCTTGAGGCCGTATTGCGCGACCCGATCGACCGAGCCCACCGGCGTGAAATACACCGCCAGCACCTTGCGGTCTCGCTCGACCGGCTTGAAGAACGCGGCCTGCCCTTCGGTGCTGGAAATGTAGTAGTAGGCGCTGCCCGTCCCGATCGCGGCCGTCGTGGTCGGCGAACCGAGCGCGGCACGCACCTGCTCCTGGCCCATGCCTTTGCTGACGCGCTGCACGTCGGTTTCCTGGAACTGGTGACCGCGCACCGTCACCGTCTCGGAACAGGCCGTCAGCACCAGCGCTCCCAGCGCTACCAGGGCAGCACCTTTGAGAGCCTGCGCGTGTACGTGGCGCACAACCATGACTGTGCTTCATTCCCTCCCAGGCCTGCCGTGCACCGGCAGCGCCCATTCGATCAGGCCCGGGCAACCTTGCCCGAGAGAATCGGTAGTCCCCGGCGTTGCTTCCGGCTATCCCAGAAGCTGGCCCATCGCAACGCTACCACCGCCCCGAGGCGAACCGCACCCACTAAGCTCAACAACCAGGACTAGTCCCCAAGTGCTTGGCTGGCTTACGAGAAGGTTCGATCGCGCCGCGACTGCACGCAAGCTTTATGGCTCGAGTGTGACGCAGGCGCGTCGGCAGGCTTTTTACGCGAATTGGCATATCCCGGACACCCCCCAGGGCCGCTTCGAGATGGTGGTCCTGCACGTGGTGCTGACGGTGCGACGGTTAACGCGCGAGGGCCCCGCCGGCGCGCGGCTCGCCAGGGCTCTCAACGAGGCCTTCATTGCCGACATGGACGACAACATGCGCGAAATGACCTTCGGAGACCTGCGGGTGCCGCGCGAGATCAAGCAGGTCACCACCGCCCTGCTCGATCGCCACAAGGCCTACGCCGATGCCCTGCAAGACCCGGCGGGCCGCCAGCTGCAGGAGGCCGTTGCCGGGCAGCTGCGCTATCTGGGCGACTCGGAGCAATTTGCTATTGTGGCCTTGGCTGACTACATGCAGCGGGCAGCGTCCACGCTCGACTCGGTACCAGCCAAGCGTCTGCTGGACGGGAATATCGAGTGGCCGGAGCCGGGCTAGTGCCGTTTTACTATCACTAGCAGCGGATCGGCACAGCGCTGACAGCAATGGAGTGCCGACAATGTCTGGCGAGCTCACTTGGGATCACGCCGTTCACGACATTCCCGACAGCGGCATCTCGACCACCCGCCACGCCACCCCGAAGAGCTCGAGGCCATCGCCCGCGCGCTGCAGCTCGTCGCCTGCTCCAGCCTGACCTCCACCTACACCATCATGCCGATCGGTGACCGGCACTACCGTCTCAGCGGCCGGCTGCAAGCCTCCCTTCAGCAGGCTTGCGTCGTTACGCTGGAGCCGGTGCAAGAGGCGATCGAGGAAACCTTCGAGGTCACCTTCTGGCCGCAGGCCGAGATCCCCGAGCCTGCCAGCGGCGAGATCGAGATCGACGACGAGCCGGAGATCGAGCCGATCGTGTCCGGCCAGATCGAGGCCGGGCGGGTCGTATTCGAATGCTTCGCGGGAGCCATCAATCCGTTTCCCCGCAAGGCCGACGCGGCGCTCGAGCGTGTGGCCGCGAGCCCTCGCGGTAGCGCCGGCGACAAGCCCGAGAACCCCTTCGCCGTGCTGGCCAAGATCAAGGAAAAGGGCTGAAACCGGAAGGGGATACCCCATCCGGCAACAGCCCTTTGCCGCGTCCTGAAGCCGCTCAAAATGTGGTTGTCTCGCAGCCGCAAAAGGCTATGGTCTGGCGCCTTAGGGGGGAATTTGGTGTTTCGTGCAAGCTGAACCGCGCGGGCGCGTTCACGTCGTGCATCCCCCTTGTTCAACACGGAGCCAGGCCATCCGGTCTGGTGTAACGTCGCGCAAGAGAAGCTGAACGGGGGGGCATGGCAACGCCGCGCACCATTTCGCTCGACGCGATGGGCGGAGACCGAGGTCCGGCCATGGTCGTGCCGGGCGCGGCTCTCGCTCTGGAGCGCCACCCCGAGGTGAACTTTCTTCTGTACGGCAACAAGGAACGCGTCGAGCCTTTCCTCCTGGCCTATCCGGAGCTGGCCGATCGCTCCAGGATCGTCCACACCGACACCGCGGTCGAGATGCAGGACAAGCCAAGCCAGGCCGTCCGTCGCGGACGCGGCTCCAGCATGTGGCTGTCGATCGAGGCCGTGCAGAAGGGCGAGGCCGATTTCGCCGTGTCGGCCGGCAACACCGGCGCCCTGATGGCCATGGCCAAGCTGATCCTCAGAACCATGCCCGGCATCGAGCGGCCAGCCATCGCCGGGCAATGGCCGACCGTCGCCGCCAACACCATCGTGCTGGACCTCGGCGCCAATATCGGTGCCACCGCGCTCCAGCTCGCCGACTTCGCGCTGATGGGCGCGGCCATGGCGCGGGCGATCCTCGGCGTCGAGCGGCCGCGTGTCGGCCTGCTCAACATCGGCGTCGAGGAGATCAAGGGCATCGAGGAGGTCCGCCAGGCGCATGCCTGGCTCAAGGAGACCGACCTGCCGATCGACTATCGCGGCTTCGTGGAGGGCGACCAGATCGGCCAGGGCGTGGTCGACGTGGTCGTGGTCGAGGGATATGCCGGCAATATCGCGCTCAAGACGGCGGAAGGCACGGCCAAGCAGATGGCGACCTATGTGCGCGAAGCCCTGACCAGCTCCCTGCCGGCACGCCTCGGTGCGCTCCTGGCCCGAGGTGGGTTGCGCAAACTCAAGGATCGCATGGATCCGCGCAGCATGAACGGAGGGCCGTTCCTCGGCCTCAACGGCATCGTCATCAAGAGCCACGGCGGCACCGATGCCTTCGGCTTCGCCAGCGCCATCGAGGTCGGCTACAATCTGGCGAAAAGCGACGTGCTCGCGCGCCTGGCCACGGACCTCGCAGCCTTGCACGGCAAATTGGGCGAGGAGACCGGGCAGGCGGGGAGGTAGCCCCTGAGCCGCCGTCTCCGCGCCCACGACATGAGGTGAAACGTGGCAGTCATCAGATCCGTCATCCGCGGCGTCGGCGCCTACCTGCCCAAGCGCGTCATGACCAACGACGACCTGGCCCGCATGGTCGACACCAGCGATGAGTGGATCAAGGAGCGGACCGGCATCTCGCAACGCCACATCGCTGCGGACGGCGAGCTGACCTCCGATCTCGGCATCGCCGCCTCGCGTCAGGCGCTGGTGCGATCCGGCATCGATCCGGTCGACATCGATCTCGTCATCTGCGCCACCGCCACGCCGGATCGCACCTTCCCGGCCACCGCCGTGCGCATCCAGGCCGGGCTCGGCATCACCAAGGGCGCGGCCTTCGACGTGCAGGCGGTGTGCTCGGGCTTCGTCTACGCGCTGGCCATCGCCGACAACTTCCTCAAGACCGGGCAGTTCAAGCGCGCCATCGTGGTCGGCGCCGAGACGTTCTCGCGCATCCTCGACTGGGAGGACCGCGGCACCTGCGTGCTGTTCGGCGACGGTGCCGGTGCCGTCGTCCTGGAAGCGCAGACCCAGATCGGCACCCGCGACGATCGCGGCATCCTCGCCTCCGTCATCCGCTCCGACGGCCGCTTCGAGGACCTGCTCTACGTCGACGGCGGTCCCGGCTCCACCAAGACCACCGGACACCTGCGCATGAACGGGCGCGAGGTTTTCCGCCACGCCGTGCAGAAGATCTCCAGCGTCATCGAGGAGACGCTGGTGATGACCGGCTACGCCCCCGACGAGATCGACTTGTACGTGCCCCACCAGGCCAACAAGCGCATTCTCGACGGCATCGCCAAGCGGCTCGGCATTCCCGAGGGCAAGGTCGTCCTTACGCTGGCCAAGCACGGCAACACGTCGGCCGCCTCCATTCCGCTGGCGCTCAACCAGGCGTTCGAGGACCATCGCGTCGCGGAAGGCAAGCTGCTGCTGATGGAGGCCATGGGCGGCGGCTTCACCTGGGGGGCCGTGCTGGCGCGGTGGTAATGCTGCATCGCGGCTGCTTTTATATGTGCAATTTCAGCTGGTTGTTGTTGACCCCTCGGAATGCTGACAGTAGCATCGCGCGCCATAGGGTGCTGGGAGGGGCGGAAGACCATGGGTGGCAAAACGCTCACGCGTGCAGATCTTGCCGAGGCGGTGGTCCAGAAAGTCGGACTACCCCGTAACGAGTCGCAAGAGCTGGTGGAGCTGATACTGCGGGAGATTTCGACGAGCCTGGCGGCCGGCCACACGGTCAAGCTGTCCTCGTTCGGCTCATTCGGCATTCGCCAGAAGGGCCAGCGGGTCGGGCGCAATCCAAAGACGGGCCAGGAAGTTCCGATCACGCCGCGTCGCGTGCTGGTCTTCCGGCCGAGCAACATCATGAAGGATCGCATCAACGCGGGTCTGATCCGGCGCAGAGCGGCAGAATAGCCGGATCGAGACGCTCGCACCTTTCGGCGGGGGTGAGCCTTGGCAAAGGCTGTGGAGGCGTTTCGCAACATCGGCGAAGTATCGCTGGAGCTTGGCGTCAAGAAGCACGTGTTGCGCTTCTGGGAAGCCAAGTTTCCGCAACTCAAACCCATGAAGCGCGGCGGCGGCCGGCGCCTGTATCGCCCCAGCGACGTCGAGCTGCTGCGCGGCCTGCACGATCTCCTGCAGAACAAGGGCTACACCATCCGCGGCGTACAGAAGATCCTGCGCGAGGACGGCATCGAGGCAGTCAAGGCCGTCATCAGGGGCACATTCACCCCGGCCGATCAGCCTTCGGAGGATGCCGACGAACCCTCCACGGACGCACACTCCGCACTATCTCCCGGCGCTGTGCGCAGCCTGCGCGCGGTGATCGCCGAGCTCGACGCCTGCCGCATCCTGCTCGGCGGCGACCGCAACCCGGCCGGCACGCGCTCGCAACGATCGAGGCGCCCGGCTGCGCGCGGCTGATGCGCGCGCCATCCCGCGTCCGTTCCAGCCCTGCGGCGCTTGATGCCATGACCGAAATCTGGCTGATCGACCTGCAGCGCTCGGCCCCGGCCCTCGCCGAGCTGGAGCGCGCCACCCCACGCCTGACGCCACGCGACCGCAGCCGCGCACGCGCCGTCAAGAACCCCGCCGATCGCCGCCAACGCATCGCCATCACGACCGCGCTACGCATCCTGCTCGAGCGCCTGGCCGGGCCGCGCAGCGCCCGCCAGCCGTTCGTCACCGGCCCCGCCGGCAAGCCCGCACTCGCCGACCGCAGCCTCCAATTCAGCCTCTCGCATATCGAGGGATACGCGCTGATCGGCCTGACCCGCGCCGGCGAGATCGGCGTCGACCTGGAGCGCGACCGCCCGCTGCGCCTCTCGGAGCGCCGCCGCGCCGAGCTGATGGCCGCCGCCACGGGCCTCGCCGGCCAACCTCTCGCCCGCCAAGCCCACCAAACTCTGGCCGGCCCCGCACCCGACGCCGCCTTCCTGCAGGCCTGGTGCCGCCTGGAAGCCTTCGCCAAGGCGCGCGGCCTCGGCATCGGACGCACGCTGGCCGACCTCGGCCTGCGCAACGGCCAGCCGCGCACGCCCGCCGAGATCGAAGTTGCATGTCGCCATGCCGCCCGCGCGGCCCAGCTCACCGTGCGCGACCTCCCGCTCGGCCGCGGCCTCTATGCAGCCATCGCCATTAACAGTGCCGCCCGCCTGCGGCCGCAGGTCGTTCCCCGCCGACCGCGCCGGCATCGAGCGCCTCCTGGCCCGCCGTTTGCCGCCCCGCCGCCGCGCAGGTTGACCCGCACCCGCCGCCGGGGCACAAGGGAGCCGTTCGGAGCGTAGCGCAGCCTGGTTAGCGCACCAGTCTGGGGGACTGGGGGTCGGGAGTTCAAATCTCCCCGCTCCGACCAATATTTCAATGATTTACGGAAGAGTTGGTATCTCTATCCTCCCTGGGCGCTAGGGGTGCGCTGGTGCAAACCCAGCAAGGTACCGGCATGTGGTAGGAATCCCGCCATGACGAAGAGCGTAACCGACAAGCTTTCCGACCTTATGGAGGCCGTGAAGAAGCTGCCCGACGAGACTCAAGAGGCGCTCATCGAGGAATTCGCGGAGCGCGTGTCGGATTTTTCGGGCAGCGGCCTTTCCGAAGAGCAGCGCGAAGAGGTCGACAGGCGCTTGGCCAATCCTCGTTATGCCGATCCGGAAGCTGTTCGGGCGCTATTTGCTCGTCACGGCGTGAAGACAGCATGAGCGTCGTATTCCGCGAGGAGGCGCTCGCGGACCTCGACGAGATTTCGCGCTACATTTCTCAAAGTGACCGGCGGCAGGCAGACCGCGTCATCCAGCGCATCCACGCTGTCATATTCGGCGTGCTCGATGTATTGCCTTCTGCCGGGAGGCTCGACCAAGCAAATGGCACGCGCGAATTTGCCGTCCCTGGCCTGCCTTACCTCATCATCTACCAGTCGACGGCTGACGTGATCAATGTCATCGCCGTGTTTCACACGTCGCGCGATCCAGGTACCAAACGAAAGCCGTGAGGCCTTCTACTTGCGCGACATTCTCTCAGAGGTAAGCGCTTCGCCGCGACCTGCCCAGCTGCGGCATCGATGGGTTTGGCCTCTCGTCAACCGGTCGCCCACCGCCCCGCGCTCATCTCGCCGGCAGCATGAACCGATCAAAAAACCCCGCCAGCTCGGCGTGGGCGTCCAGCGGCAGCACATCGGCGACATACTGGTCGGGTCGCACGACCACCATGCAGCCCTGCTCCCGATCGATGCCGCGCAGGTCGAAGATGTCGGGCTTGCCCTTGCGGTCCGGGCAGAAGATCTTTTCGTAGTCGCGCAGCCCGTACCGGCCTTTCGCGGGTAGCAGGAGCTGGGGCATGGCCCCCAGGTCCAGCTCGCGATGGCCTTGCTGGAACACCGCGCGGACATCGATCACCGAGTCGATGTCGGTTCCGGCCGGCGTGTATCTCCGCACCGGCGACTGCTCGGAGTCGGCCAGAAACTCGCACAGCGCTCGCACACGAGCAGCCTGCGCATCGGCGAAGGCGAAGATGCGCCAGCGCCCGTCTGCCTTGGTCGTATCGCCCAGGCGAACCAGCTTGGCGTCCGCCAGGCGAATGACCGGCGCCGAATGGAAGCGCATGCCGAGCACGAACCCTGTCGCCAGATGCTGATGGCGCGGTTCGGCGAACAGCAGCGAGGGCTTGTACCTGGTCGCCGTTCCCGCCGTGTAGTGCCCGTGCGTGATGAAATATCTCTGCACCTCGGCCGGATCGATGCCTTCGCCGTCGGGCGCCTGCTTCACCGGCGTGCTGAGCATCTTGGCCCACTCGCGGTCGAAGTCGATCAGCTCCTTGGCGATGACCTGGCGTTCCGCCGAGTAGGTGTGCAGCAGCGTGGGCGCGCACCGTCCGCGCAACACCGCCGCCAGCTTCCAGCCGAGATTGAACGCGTCCTGCATGGAGACGTTCATGCCCTGCCCGGCCTTCGGGCTGTGCGTATGGCAGGCGTCGCCGGCTATGAACACGCGCGGCACGCGGCTGGCGACCTCTGCCTCGGGCACGTCGTCGAACTTGTCGCAAAGCCGCTGGCCGATGTCGTACACCGACCACCAGGCCACCTCCTTCACATCGATGGTGTAGGGCCGAATGATCCGCTGCACGGCCGCGATCAGGCGGTCGATGGTGATGTTGCGGCTGGATACCCGTTCGTCCGCGTTGAGCTTGTCCAGCTCGACGTAGATGCGAGCCAGATAGCCGCCTTCACGCGGGATGATCAGAATGCTGCCCTCGTGCGACGACTGGATCAGGCACTTCATGCGCACGTCAGGAAAGTCGGTGACGGCAAGCACATCCATCACGCCCCACGCCTGATTGGCCGAATCCCCGCGCAGCTCGCGCCCAAGCGACTGGCGCACCGCGCTTCGCGCTCCGTCGCACCCCACCACATAGCGGGCCTTGACGGTCTCCGATCTGTCCCTGGTGCGCGGCATCGATCCGCTCCAGCCTGACCGTCACCGGGATGGGACGCCGCGTCGCCGACGGAGGCACGCTCGACCTTCAGGTCGACGAGGCGACGGGAATAGTGCGGCTCCAGCCGGCTCGCCGAATTGCGCATCACGTCGAGATAGAGATCGTGCACGCGCGCCTGGTTCAGGACGACGTGCGGAAACGCCGACAGGTCGTCTTCGACATCCTGGATGCGGCCATAGCGAGCGATTTTATCTTTCGCGGCGTCGTCCGGCTTCCAGAATGCCGTCTCGTTGATCCAGCACGCCTCCTTCATCACGCGCTCGCTGAAGCCGAACGCCTCGAACATCTCCATGGTCCGGCAGGCGATGCCGTCGGCCTGTCCGAGCTGCAGACGGGCCGGGCTTCTGCTCGACGATCGCCGTCTTGATGTCCGGAAAGGCCGCCAGCTGCGCGGCCAGTGTCAGCCCCGCAGGTCCGCAGCCGACGATCAGGACGTCGACCTCATCGGGCAGGCTGTCGGACTTGACCGGCGCCTGTTCGGACGGGTCCGCGATGTCCGGATCGCCCGGTCTGAACCCGTTGAGATGGAATTGCATTGCGGCGGCTCCCGATGGGCCTTGTTCCGACGATCCTACCAAGCGCACGGCGCCGCCGCCACGGCCGCAATCTCGCCCCCTATGGCTGCGGCAGGTTCTTCTGCTTCAGCCACGCGCGCATTTCCGCGATCTCCCGCTGCTGCGCGGCGATGATCTGACGCGCGAGTTCGTGATTGTGGTGGTCCTTGCCGAACTTGAGCACGATCTCCGCCATGTCGATCGCGCCCTGATGATGCGGGACCATGCCGAGCACGAAGGCGGCGTCAGGATCGGCATTGGCAACGCCCTTCATCATCGGCCCATGCATGCGGTCCATGGCGGCACGATAGGCTGCCGCCGCCCCTTGCGCGGTTCCCGACGCGTCGTGACCGCCATGCGTACCGTGGGGATATTCGCGGTTCGGGGTATGGGTCATCTTCTCGGCAGCCGCCGCATCGACGCTGCCACCTTTCCCATAGAACGCCAGGTGCAGCCCCCAGTAGCCGGTGACAAAGACAACAAGGAGGGCAGCCAATGCGGCCGGGACGCCGGCCAGCGAGCGCTTCACGGCGGGGAGGAAATGCACCTCGCGCGTATGGTCGACGGCAATCGCCACGATGATCGCCATGATCAGCGCATGCCCGATCAGGTCGACGCGGCCGAACGGATAGACCGCCGCATTGAAAATCACGAACAGCGCGATGGCCGAAAGCCGGCGCACCAGCGGCGTCCAAAGCAGGCCGAAGCCCATCGTGAACTCGGCGACGCCCGCCATCGGGATGAAGACGTCGCGCGGCAGGCCGAAGGTGAGGAACGGCTTCTCCTCGACGAGCGGATAGAACCAGTCGGGATAGGCAAACTTCTCCAGGCTCGACCACATCAGGGCAATGGCAACGCCCCAACGCAGCACCTCGAAGCGATGCTTGCGCCGTTCGGGATCTGCCGACGCTTCCAGCACCAGATAGCCGGCGACGCCGATGCCGAGCGCCAGATAGTCGAGCAGATGGAAAATATCGTAGTCGCGCAGCGCCAGCAGCCACAGGCCGATGATGCCGGCGGCGGCGAACGGCTGCGTCTTGCGTGAGAAGATCAGGCCGGCGATCAGCAACTGCGTCCAGGACACCCATTCCGCCGGCGTCTTGAGGTCCGGCGTCAGGTACACCCCGCCGTCCGCGAAGATGGCAACGAAGAAGGCGGCGATCACCACGCGCACGAAATCGTCGAGCCGCCGCCAGAGCGGATCCGTCAGGCGGTCCAAGCCGTCAAGAACGGCCTCGCCGGTCTTCGATGTTTCGACCACGCGCGTGGCCAGAAAGAAAGCGAGCACCAGCACGATGCCGGTCCAGAACCAGGTATTGGTCAGCGTCGCGCCGATGGGTTGAGGCGGTGCGCCGACAATATAGGGGGCGAACCACTTCACGTGCGCCTGTGCGACCAGCGGCAGGCAAAGCAAACCTCCGAAAGCGCCGAGGCCCGTCACGGAGCGCCGGCAACGGGACAGTGAGCGACTGGTTTCAGGCTTCATGGCGCTATCGTCTTTCGGGCGCAGCCCCGCGGTGCGCTGGTGAGGAGGACATGACGAGGGATGGGAACGCGGTGCGATTCATGCCGTGCGGTCTGCATGCTGTCGGAGCAGCAAAGGCCGCTGCCACCGCGGAACGCAACTATACAATGATAACGGCGTGATTGTCCCACAACCACGGGGTTGTCACGGCTTGGGCGGGTCCATCGTAAGTGGAGACCGGCAAGACGGCTCCCTCGCCGCTGGTGGTGAGAAATGTCCTGGGCTCCGGGGTCGCGGACACGCCGGATATGTCGGCGCACGACACCGTCCGCACCAGGCGGCCGCTGCCGATCTCGATCATCGCCGTCAGGTTGCCGCGCGACGACGTGACGGCGGCGACCTCGCCCGACCTGTCGACCGCGACCGAGCTGACATAGCCGGCCAGCCGGTCCTTGAGTTCGGCCGGCAGCACCACCGCGCTCAGCACGCCCTGCCTCCGGTGCGTGAAGACGAGGGCCGCTTCTCGGTCAGCCGCACCCTCGATCTGCGCGCCCACCACCACCGTGTCGTCGCCGCCGACATCGAGATGCCGCAGCGACAGCACGCCCGGCTTGCCGAGCACGTGGCGCTCCAGCAGATCGCCGGTATTCACATCGACATATACGAGCGAGGTATCGATGGCGCCGGGATTGAGGACGCGGCGGCCGCCGCCAAAGTCCGGATGCTCGCGCAAGTCCGCCGTTGGCAATCACCAGCACGGGTTGCCGGCGGAGAAAGGCCAGATCGTGCGGCCCCAGCCCATGCGACGGGAACTCACCGATGCGCTTGAACCGGGCCGTCACGTCATAGATGCCGATCATGCCGCGCGCGCCCTCGAAGTCGTTCTCGGTGGCGTACAGCAGCCGGCCATCGCGCGAGAAGATGCCGTGACCGTAGAAGTGGCGGTCGGGCGGGGTCGTGAACGCCAGCGGCGGCTCGTCGCGATCGGCCGAGAATGCAATCGCGAAGTTGCCGGGCCGGCGCGCAAACACCACGCACCGCCTCGTCACCGGGCAGACCGTGATGTCGTGGCCGCGCTCCGGCAGTGCGACCGCCCGCACGTCGTGGCCGTCGGCGGTGAAAATGGCCGCCGAATAGGAGCCGTCCGAGGCGCGACGCGCCGCCCCGTAAAGGGTAGCCAACGGCAAGGCCTGCACGGGAGCGCCGGCGGCGAGAACACTGCCGCAGCAGCCCAGCAGCAGCTGTCTTCGATTAATCGCCATCGGACGAATTGAACCCAAGCGACAGGTTGGCTCTGAGCGTCAGGAGCTCGTGGGCAAGCTCGCGCGCATTCTTGAGCGGGAAACCGGCGCTGATCAGGCGGCTCACGGTCGGAGAATGCCCGAACGGTGAAGGCACGCGCACCGAACCAGCTACCTCATCGCGGGCGGTCTTGATCTCGCTGGCGACGAGCTTGGCTTTGGCGTCTATGCCATCCCGGTCATCTTTCAACTCAGGCGGCGCGATGGCTCGGTGCATGCCGCCCATCTCATACAGCTCGAGCAGCCCGTCGAGATCGGCTTTCACCAACGCCAGCGACAGGCTGCCCTTGTCGAGAACCGCCGGCATCTTGCGCCGCTGCTTGCCAAGCCCCAGCGCCGCGCCAAGGCGCTCGTCACGCACCCGCTCGAGCCCCTGGTTGAGGGCTTTGGCCAAGGCGAGCGTGGTCTCGGACGGCTTGACGAACACGCTGTCGCCGGGGCCGGCATTCAGCCAATGCTGCCGATAGCCCTCAGGCGCCGACCACTCATCCAGGATCGCCTGGGCCAGCGCAGCGATGTTGGCGGCAATGGCGCGCGCATAGGCGCACCGATGCGCGCGCTGCTCGGGCGTCTTGGAGTCTGATTGCCCGACACCGTAAAGCACGATGTCGAGCGCGCCCAAACCCTGCAGGGCCACGCTTCGTCCCGCCAGGGTCGCAGCGTCGGTCACCGCCGGGTCGCGGCGTTTCCAGCGCACGCGCCGACCTGGCGGCCTCCCAACCCCCGGCGATCGGGAAAGAACAAGATCCGCTCCAGTCGGTTGTCGACCGTTACGGGCCCGAAATTGATGTGCTCGATGCGGCCCCAGGCATCGACCAGATTGCGAACGTCGGCGTCGACGGCTTTGGGTGGCTTGCCGAACGGTCGCTCGCAACTGCGATCGAGTGTGCGCGACAGCTTCTTTGCAGCCTCCGCGAAACGCGCATAGCCCGGAACGATATGTTGCTCCAGCGCCTGGCGGGCCAGGCCGGCATGATCGAACGGCCGGCGCGGCGGCTCTTGTGCGGCAGCCGGGGCCACCATCGCCGTCAGCAAGAGCAGCAGGACGGCCATTGTCTTGCGGGGCGCAGCACTGATCATGAGCTTTAGCCCTACAGCGAGTTCACGAAGGCGAGCAGCCGCGCGCGGTCATCGGGGGACAGCGCAGCGAAAGCGTCCCGCGCCCGCCGCGCCTCGCCATCATGCCACAGGATGGCCTCGGTGATGCTGCGCGCGCGCCCATCGTGCAGGAAGAACGTGTGCCCGTTGACGACCTCCGTCAGCCCGATCCCCCACAGCGGCGCGGTGCGCCACTCGCGGCCGTTGGCCAGGCCTTCCGGACGCCCGTCCGCCAATCCCTCACCCATGTCGTGCAGCAGCAGGTCGGTGTAGGGCCATATCTCCTGGCGGCGCAGATGCACATCCGGCGAGTTGTCGCCCGTAACGTGGCGCGGCACATGACACGATGCGCAGCCGATGGCGTTAAAGATCTGCTTGCCGGCCAGCACCTCGGCGGCGCCGCGGCTCCCTGCGGGCAGGGACCGCCAGATTGCGCGCATAAAACCCGACGAGATCGAGCATCGCCCGGTTGATCTCCTCGTTCGGATTGGCCTTGCTGCCACCGTGCGGCCCGGCGCGACAAACGGTTTGCGCCGGCATGCAGTCTCCGTATGGCCGAGGGGCCATCCAGCTGCTGATGCCAACGTCGCCGGAGAACGCCTCGGCCGACTGCTGCAGGACCGTCGGCTGCCCCGCCTTCCATCCGAACCGGCCCAGCGCCGGCGCGTTCTGCTCGGCGGACCAGACGCGGTTGGCGCGGCCGGATATGCCGTCGCCATCGCGGTCATCGGGGTCGGCGCGCGCCACGATGTCGGCTTCGGGGATTGCTTCCAGCAGGCCGAGCCCGATCATCTGCGGGGCGACGCGCGGCGAGATGAGGGTCTGGGGGTGCAGCGGACCATAAGCCAGGTCGGCGATGCGGTAGGCCGGCTTGCGCAGCTTCACCACCTCGCCACCCGCCAATTCGACCGGCACCTCCTCGTAGGCGACGATCATCCGGCCCTCGCCGAGGTGGCCCTGGATGCCAAGCTCCTGCAGCTGGCTGCCATAGGTCGGCTCGGCAATGACGCTGGCGCGCCCCGCGTTCAGCGCAGCCCGCTGCGCCTCGGTCTGCGGCGGAATGGACAGGCGCAGGAACATCGATATCGAGCGATCCTCGATCGCCGGCCCTCGCGGCGGATGCCCGCGTCCATCCTTCAGGTGGCAGCTCTGGCAGCCGCGCGCATTGAACAAGCGGGCCGAGCCCGTTCGCGGTTCGCGTCGAGGAAGGCGCCGAAACCCACTGGCGCCGGAACAGGCCATTGCCGATCTTGAAGTCGAGCTCCTTGGCGAAGCCCATGTTCGCCGAGAAATGCGAGAATATGTCCGACAGCGTCGGCGACGCGAGCGTGGTCGCCTGGCCGCCCGGCAAGTCCTCACCGGGCTCCAGCGCAGCCGGCCGATCCGCGACGGTCCCGGCGACAGAGGTGATCTGCGAGTAGGCCGTGGCAGCCAACAGCGTGCCCGCGCCGGCAAACAGCGCGGGCAGCAGCGTGGTCATCCACCTCTTCGGCATAGCCCTCCGGCTATTTCTTCTTTTCCAGGGCGGCAGCAGGGTTGTCGAGGCTGTCCGACCCTTCGATGCGTACGGCCTTTATATCGAGGACTGCCACCGCACGCTCGAACTCTCGCGTCTGGGCGATCAGCGCGCCGATGACGGCTTCCACCACGGCCGCCCCCTCCTTGTTGCCGTCGCCAAGCATCTGGTCATACGCTTCCACGGTCTCGGCCCTCGTCTTGAGCGCACCGACCTTGTCCATCGTCTCGCCCAGCGCCTTGCGCACCCGCTCGTCGATCTCTGGCGCCTTGGCCTTCACCAGACTCGGACACGCTGGCGCCCGAGACGACGCTGCCATCCGTACGCTTATAGCGCCCAAGATAGACGTTCTCGATGCCGAGCACGTCGTAGAAATGCGAATTGTGCGTGTTGTCGGAAAAGCAGTCATGCTCCTCCTCGGGATCGTGCAGGAGCAGGCCGAGCTTCATGCGCTCGCCCGCCATCTCGCCGTAGGAGAGGCTGCCGAGGCCGGTGAAAATGGCGGTCAGCGCGTCGCCTCTCCGAGCCCTCCAGCGGCTTGCGCGCCGCGCCGCCCGGCTTCCACTGCTCCGCCATCCACGCGAGTTCCTCGATCAGCAGATCGGCGGCGACGGTCAGATACTGCGCACGCCGCTGGCAGTTGCCGCCCGTGCAGCGGTTCTTGTCGAAGTCGGTTGCAGGCCGCTTGCCCGCGCCCGGCCCGGTGCCGTTCAGGTCCTGGCCCCACAGCAGAAACTCGATGGCATGATATCCGGTCGCGACGTTGGCTTCGATCTTCTCGGCCTCCTGCAGCTTCTGCAGCAGCTCCTTGGTGATGCGGCTCGCATCGACCCGCTGCCCGCCAACGGCCAGGCGGCGATTGGCGATCACATTGGCGGTGAACAAGGGATTGCTGTCGGACGAAGTCCCATAGCTCTTGTCGACATAATCGATGAGGCCTTCATCGAGCGGCCAGGCATTGACCCTGCCTTCCCACTCGTCGACGATCTTGTTGCCGAAGCGGTACGCTTCCGTCTGCATGTAGGGCACGCGCGCAGCCTTCCAGGCGCGCCGCGCCTCCTCGAGCGTGTCCGAGGTCGGCTTGGCGACCAGCCGATCGATGGCCGACTTGAGCGTCTTGGCACTGGCCAGCGCATCCTCATAGCCGGCCAGCGCGATATCCGCGTAGGTCTTGACGACCTCTTGCACAGACGGCGCCGCGGCCAGAGGCGAGGACGCACAAAGCAGCCCCGCGAATGCCATCCATTGCATGCCTCTGAGGACCTTGTGGCAGGCTCGCATGCGTCCCTCCCATAGCGTATTGCGGCGCCAACCAAAGAATTGTATGCAAAATTAGTCAAGATATTTCGGTGGGCGGCCGGCGATGGCTTTGCAGCCTGCCTCAGGCAACGGAGAACCCTTACTTAGCTTGATCCTGCACGCACGACAAAGGCGGCATTTAGTCGGCCCCAAGCGACACGCTGCCGCGATACGTGAAGCTCTCCGGTCGAACCATGAAATGTATCGGCAGGCCGCTGGCTGGCTTCCGAGCGTAAAAAATGGCAGGACGTCACGCCAAGCCCAGCCGCGGCATCCCTCCGCCGCCCAGGCATCGTAGTCAGCCGCCTGACCGCGCGTGTAGATATGCCGTTGATGGACGATGTGCCGATAGGTCACGCGAGGCTGTCCCGCTGTTGCCCGCCGCGTCGGCACGGTTGGTGCGGCAGCGTGTCGGGAGTCCTGGGGCCGCGATGCCAAGTTGATGCAGATCAAGGAGGTGAACGCAGCGATTGGAATACTTGACGGCGCCGGATTTCCATCGGCGACCGAGAATGGAACCAATGAATGATCTGCCGACAGTCAGCAAAGGTGATCAGGCCAGGGCGTTGTGGCTCTCCACGGTCGCCTTCACGGTCTGTTTCG
>CAVTJY010000043.1:0-112167 GCA_963735125.1 uncultured Alphaproteobacteria bacterium
GCTGCCATTGCGGCAACGTCACGCCGACTGCGGGGTGGGGGAGCGCATGCCCGCTTTCAGAAAGGGATGCGCCGCTGGGATAGGCCTCGCGCATGTCACGTCTCCGGCGCCAACGCGTCAATGGCACGACCGCTTTTTGAGCCCACCGTGAAGCTCCTCGACCGAACCGCTCTTCGAAATTGGCGCCGATTTATAGCGGTCGTGGTGGCGCAGCCACTCCATCTTGTACTCCACGTTTCTTTCGTCACGGCCCTTAGGCATAAGGTCGAGCATGTTGTAGGTGTGCATCATCACCTCCACACCGCGCCCGTAGGTCGAGTAGGTGTGAAAGACTTCGCCTGCGTCGTCCTTGTAGAACGCGCTGACGCCGGGCCATTCCTCGTACGCGTGGGGCCATGTGCCGTAATTGTAGTGGATGTTGCCTATGGCCAGTTGTTCCGGCGTGAAGCTAACGCCGAAGTCGTAGTTGAAGTCGCTGGCGTGCGAAGACACCCACTTGAACTGCCAGCCCATGCGTCGGCGGAAGCGCTCGATCTCGGACAGCGTCGCGCGTGAGACTGCCACCAACGTGACGTCGCTATGCGCCAGGTGCACGTTCATGCCATCATTGTGGTCGGCCATGAAGGAGCAGCTTGGGCAACCTTGCTCCCATCCCGGAGCGAACATGAAGTGCTGCACCAGCAATTGCCGGCGGCCTTCGAATAACTCGGCAAGCGTGCGCCTGCCGGCGGGCGTGTCGAAGACGTAGTTTTTGTCGACGTGCGCCCACGGTAGCGCGCGACGTTCGCGGGCGATCTGGTCGCGCAGATGAGTCAGTTCTTTCTCGCGCGCCAGCAGCGTCTTGCGCTCTGCAATCCATTGGTCCCGCGATACGACGCGATGGTTTTCGGTGCTGACCTGAGAAGATGCGGGTTGTGTGCGGTTTCATCGCTTTGGCTCCTTCCGTCTTCAAGAATCCGCGCATGTGCGGTATTCACGAGGTCCCCATGCGCCTCAAGCGTCGCCCGCGCAGCGTCGAGCGTCTTCGCTGGCCAGCTCAGATCGCGCGAAACGAACGCGATTTCAGCCTCGGCGACAACACACCTGGCGCGGGCCACCGTCTCTTTCGGACTGAAGGCCCGGGCCGCGCTGCGCAAGAGCGCCTTCGCCCGAACAAGATCGCCGAGCTGCGCCATGGCAATGCCGCGTAGCGCAAGCGCAGGCGCGTCGTCTCGCAGGCCGACCCGCTTCAATACGCCGAGAAGATCGCCCGCCGCGAGGGCGCGCGCGGCCGCGGTGATCAGCGTGTCCATTGGAATCCCGTCACACTTGTCACTCCCACCGTCTCGATGCGCGGCACTATGGTAACTCTCGAACGTTATCCAGCGACAGCATCTAGAGGCGAATGGATCGCCGGTGAACTCTGGCACGGCACCTGGGAGGGCGACGAGAGCGATGTGCGGCGCGTCGATCCGCGAACGGGAAAGGTGCTGGAGAGGCTCGAGATGCCAGCTGGAGTCGGCGTGTCGGGGCTCGAGTCCGATGGCAGCGATCAGTTCTTCTGCGGCGGCGGAAAAAGCGGGACGGTGAGGGCCGTCCGCCGACCCAAGCGAAGCCCCGCAGCCAAGCCGAGAAAGTGAGGGCGAGCGTTTCGGACGGCACGAACAGATGCGATTACGCGTGTCCGCTCCTGGCAACGCCGACGAAGGCAGCAATGGGTCAGAAGTTCGCGTCTCGACGCGTCGCACCGCAGCTGAGTACGACTGCGCAAAACGCTGAGAACCCGCGACGGAATTCGCCGAAGCGGCATTGGCCCTTATTCTTGGAAATATTCTGGTTAATAGTCTTGACGCCCGTCGCCAAGTTGTTCGGGCCGGTCAATACTGACCTTCTTCAGTGCCTCTTTCAATACGCTCCAACGCCGCGAGGGAACCTATGGACCTTCAGGAACAGAGAACTCACGTGCCTACGCATGGCACTCGAAATGGGGTGCAAATCCGATACCGTCGTCAACGTCGCGACAGAATTGCTGGCCTTCTTGTCAGGCGTGGCGCCGGCCGCCGCTAACTCTCCTGCAGAGGAAAAATCGGAAGAGGTGATAGCGGCCTGCGGAACGGCTCTTGCGGCATCGGAAGCCGCGGACCTTGTTGCACAGGCGGAGCCAGCGGGAGCGGTTGATGCTCCGGCGGCTGCGGCGATCTCACGGGAAACCCTGCTGGAGCCACCACCAACGCCAAGCGAGGTCCCCGCGGCTCAGGAAATTGCCCGGCCGCGGCAGAAGTGGCTGTCGAACCGGTACCGGCAGAGACTACAGTTGGTACGTCGGTCGGGATGCAGCCTGCGGAACTTGCTCCGACGTCCGAACAGAGCCGAACCGAGCCAGCCTTGGCGACAGAAGCCAGCAAGGTAGCCGATAACGAGCATACCAGCGCCCAAGCGACCGAGATGGCAGCGGCGAGCAACGGAGTTGCTCAAGAAGGGGCCACGGGGGCCGTTGCGACGGCCGGTTGACCTCTCGGCGCGGTGGCGCCATCCCGAACTGGTCGGCCCTTCGACCGGTTCGGGAACCGCTATGCCACGCGTAGATCGTCCGCTCGGCGACGCCGTATCGCTTGCGACACTCGTCGTCGGATCGCGATCTGCGTCGCGCAGGATCGCCACGATCCTTGAACCTCAATGTGCGCATGCCTCCCTCCTTCAAGGATGGTAGCCTCTCAACTTAGTCCGAGAACTCATAAATTCGCGCGGCGCGAATATGGTTGAGGGGCCGCACGCCCCCTGCTTCGCTCCCGCAACGGGAAATTCACCCGACCTGCCTCCGAGGCCGCATTGTGCCAGGAACTGTCGTTGATGAGCTAACCAGTCAGGATGGGTCGCAACGCGGCGATCTCATCGGCTATGAAATCGAAGAAAGCGGAGACGGCGGGGGAGCGGCGCCGGTCGGGGTGGGCAAGAATGCGCCAGCTGCGTGTCAGTTCGGGAACGAGCTCGAACAGGCGCACGAGCTCGGACTTCGAGTCGCCGAGGGCGATCGGCATCGGCACGACGGCGACGCCGGATTTGGCAACGGAGACGAGCCCCAGCACACTGTTGACGCGGGCGGCGACGGGTGCGGTCTGCGCGACCTCCTGCAGCCACTTGGCAGCGCGGTTGGTAGCCATCGGCCCATCGAAACCGATCCTTGCGTGTCCTGCAAGATCGGCGATGCTCCCCGGCCGGCCGTTGCGTTCCAAATAGGCCTTGCTCGCGTAGACCGACCAGAGCGACTCGGCGATTTTGCGACCGACAAGTACGTCGTCATCCGTGTCGCCTGAGCGCAGGGCGATGTCGGCATCGCCGCGCGCGAGGTCGACGTACTGATCGCTCATGACGAACTCGACGCGCAGTTTGGGGTGCCGCGCGTGGCGCACGCTCATGACCCGGTTCACACGGACGACGACAAGTACAAGGTGAAGATCGAAAACGCGCGGGTGCGGGTGCTGGAATACAAGGATCTGCCGGGCGAGAAGACGCACGAGCACAGCCACCCGGCTTTCGTGCTGGTGGCGTTAAGCCCTTTCAAGCGCAAGATCACCCTGCCGGACGGGAAGGCCATGATCCGCGAGTTCAGAGCCGGCGATGTGCTCTAGTCGGAGGCTCAAACTCATATCGGCGATAACATCGGGGATTTGCCAACGCACGTGCTGATGATCGAGATGAAGTAGGTCACCCGACCTGGTGGAGGGCGGGCCAAGCTCGCCAAAGTACGCGGCGCATGACAGTCCTTCGTCGCCCTCGCATGCCTCACTTGCCAATCGATTGCTCACCGATCCCGCAGGCACTGACGCTCTGATGCGCCCAGCTTGCGCTAATGGGGCTCTGCGCGGCAGCAAGCGCTCAGGATCGCTCTTAACGCCGTCACATTCTCGGTCCACAGAGGATGCTCTTGATCAACGCGATTGCGAGAGGGAACTCGGTCATGTTGGATCGGATAGCGCCATGGTTGCTGGGTGCGATGGTGGGGCTGGCGTGCGCGATTGTGCAGAGCGCAGAGGTGGAAGCCCAGGAGCACGCCAAGATCGAAGTCGTGCCCAACATCCCGCACTCGCTCGGTATCAAGTCGGCGGCAGTCTCGCGTGATGGTACGCGCCTGCTCTCGGGTAGCCAGGACAAAACCGTCAAGCTCTGGGATGCAGCGACCGGACGACTTGCTGCGTACCTTCGAAGGGCACTCCGACGCCGTCACCTCGGTGGCGTTATCGCCAGACGGGGCGCACCTGCTCTCGGGCAGCAATGACAACACCCTCAAGCTCTGGGACGCCGCAAGCGGGCAGCTGATCCGCAGTTGGGCGGCGCAGCGCATCAGCGTTACCGCGGTGGCCTTCTCGCCCGATGGCAGGTACCTGCTTTCGGCGGGCTCCGATCCTTCTGGCCGCATGGACAACTGTGTCAAGCTCTGGGATGCCCAGAGCGGGCAGCTGGTTCGCGTGTTCGGTGCCTACGCCACCTACACGCCAGAGGGCACGAAGTGGCATGGCTCAGTGCAGGACGGGCACACCGACAGCGTGACTTCGGTGGCATTCTCACCCGACGGCATGCGCCTCGTCTCCGGCAGCGACGACAAGACAGTCAAGCACTGGGATGTCTCAAGCGGGAAACTGATCCGTACCCTCGAGGGGCATTCCGACAGGGTGAGGTCGGTGGCGTTCTCGCCGAACGGCAGCCGCGTGCTGTCGGGCGGTATTCAGGACGGCGACCTGAGGCTTTGGGACGCTGCGACCGGCCGGCTGATCCATGTGTTCAAAGAGGCCTTCGGGACAAGCTCTGTGGCGTTCTCGCCCGATGGCACGCGCCTGCTCTCGGGCGGCCCGCGGGACGCCTGGCTTTGGGATGCCGCAAGCGGCCGGCTGTTGCACACTCTCACGGGGCACGAGCTTCCGGTCGAGGCTGTTGCGTTCCTGCCGAACGGCAAGCATCTGATCACCGGTGGCGACTGGGCACTCGGGCTGGGTCCAATCGGTGGCCTTCTCGCCGGATGGCACGCGGGTCCTGTCCGGCAGTAACGACAGCACCGCTAGAATTTGGAGCACCGCATCGGGCCAAACTCTGGCAAGCCTGTTCGGCTCGTCAGATGGGGGATGGTTGACCATCACGCCGGAGGGCTTCTTCGACGCCTCGGCCAAAGGCGCAGGCATTCTCACCATCGTGCGCGGCCTTGAACTCACCACCATCGACCAGGTGCATCAGTCGCTGTTCAACCCCGACCTGGTGCGCGAGTCGCTCGCCGGTGACCCGAACGGCGAGGTGCGTGACGCAGCCGAAGTCATCAACCTTGGAAAGGTCCTCCGCAGCGGGCCGGCGCCGAATGTAGTGATCACGTCGCCGTCCGATGGCGGCCAGTCTGTGAGCGATCTCGCCACCGTTGGCGCCCGCATCGAGGATCGGGGCAAGGGCATCGGCCGCATCGAATGGCGGATCAACGGCATCACGGCCGCGGTCTCGGCCAGGCCGGCGGGCGGCGGGCTATCGTACACCCTCAAGCAGCAACTGGCGCTCGACCCTGGCGACAACATCGTCGAGGTGGTCGCCTACAATGCCAGCAACTTGCTGGCCTCGCTGCCAGCACGAACGACGATCAAGTTCACAGGACCTGCGGATCTGACAAAGCCGAAGCTGCACATCCTGGCCATCGGCATCAACGCCTACGTCGACAAAGGGTGGGCACCGCCGGGTGCGGCGCCTCTCGCCTTTGCGCCACTCAGCCTCGCGGTGAAGGACGCCGAGGCCTTCGCCGCCAGCATGAAGAAAGCCGCGGTCGGGCTCTATGGTGAGGTTCGCATTACCTTGGCGCTCGACACGCAAGCGACCCGCGCCAATCTCGAGAAGCTCATCAGCAAGATCTCCGCCGAGGTCCACACGCGCAACTCCTTCATCCTGTTCGCGGCCGGGCACGGCACGTCAGAAAATGGACGGTTCTATTTCATCCCGCAGGACTTTCAGGGCGGCCCGGGCCATCTGGCGCAGCGTGCCATCGGCCAGGACCGGCTGCAGGATTGGCTGTCCAACCGCATCAAGGCCAAGCGGGCAATCATCCTGCTCGACACCTGCGAGTCGGGCGCGCTGGTGGCCGGGCATGCACGCTCGCGCGCGGACGCGCCGGCTTCCGAAGTCGCAGTCGGCCGGCTGCACGAGGCGACCGGACGCCCGGTGCTTACCGCTGCGGCTGCCGGCCAGTTCGCCCATGAGGGCCTCATCGGTGAGACTGGCGAGCGGCACGGGGTCTTCACCTGGGCACTGCTCGACGGCCTGCGCAAGGGCGATGCCAACGGCAACGGCACCATCGAGCTGTCCGAGCTCGTGCGGCACGTGCAGAGCATGGTGCCGAAGATCGCCGCCGACTTAGGGGGTGCTGGCCGCGCTGCAACCTCCGAACCGGTGTTTGGCAAGCAGGCGGCGCGCTTCGGGTCCCGCGGCGAGGATTTCGCCGTGGCCCGTCGGCTGGATTAGTGAGTGCGAACGTAGGGGCGACAGTCCGGAATGGGTCAACAGCACGCCTGCGGCTCGGCTGGTCCACGCGGCAGGATTACCCCAGAAAACTGACGAACTCGTGCGGCGCCGCGAACGGAGCATGAGTGCCAGGAGCGGACATACGGTGTGACAGGTCAGAACAGCGTGAAACCGCCGCTCCTATACAAAGGCCGACAATGGTCACCGCGTAGCGCGCTACGCTGGTCTTAGGGCAAGCGTGTCTGCTTCGGGTTGACGTCCAGTCATTCCGGTCGCGCAGCGATTGGCAGAGTCTGCCCAGAGCGGTCAAGCCCGGCTTTGAACGCGAGCGGCAGGCTGGGAGAGCCAAAAACTCGTCGTGCCTCAAGTCGAGAGCAATTGCGTGAAATCACCCACAGGAAGCCCGTGCGCATCAGCAACCGGCCGGCAGTAGATCTGTCCCTCGTGAACGTTGAGCCCATTGCGCAGGTGCGGATCCTCGCGCAGTGCCTGCTTCCATCCCTTGTCAGCGAGCATCAGCGTGAAAGGGAGCGTGACGTTGTTGAGCGCAAAGGTCGAGGTACGCGCGACCGCGCCTGGCATGTTGGTCACGCAATAATGCACGACGCCTTCGTCCACGTATGTCGGATGCGAGTGGGTCGTGGGGCGGGACGTTTCGGAGCATCCACCCTGGTCGATTGCGATGTCGACGATGACTGCGCCCGCTTTCATCGTCTTCACCATCTCGCGGCTGATCAGCTTCGGCGCCGCGGCGCCGGGCACCAGCACCGCCCCTATCAGGAGGTCGGCACGCCGCACAAGGTGCGTGAGCGCGTCGCGCGTGGAGAAGATGGTTCGCACCTGCGAGCCGAATTGCGCGCCAAGGCGGCGCAGCACCTCCGCGGACCGATCGACGACAGTGACATTGGCGCCCATACCGAGCGCAATTGTCGCCGCATGCGTGCCTGATACGCCGCCTCCAAGGATGACGACTTCAGCGGGTGGCACGCCCGGCACCCCGCCCAGCAGGATTCCGCGGCCGCCCTGTGCCTTCTCGAGGCAGTGTGCTCCCGCCTGTGGCGCGAGGCGGCCCGCAACTTCGGACATCGGCGTGAGCAGCGGCAGTCCCCCAGACGGCGACGTTACCGTTTCATAGGCGATGCAGGTTGCGCCGCTCGCCATCAAATCCCGCGTCTGCGCCAGGTCGGGTGCAAGGTGCAGATACGTGAAAAGGACTTGGCCGCGACGCAGCTTCTTGCGCTCGGCGGCAAGCGGCTCCTTCACCTTAACGATCAGCTCGGCCTCGGCAAAAATCTGGTCCGCCCCGTCTACGATCCTGCCGCCAGCCGCGCGATAGTCATCGTCACTCAGGCCCGTCTGCACGCCTGCTCCAAACTCAATCAACACCGTGTGTCCGTGACGAACCAATTCGGCGACCGACGAAGGCACCAGCCCGACCCGGTATTCGTGGTCCTTGATCTCTTTCGGCACGCCTACCAGCATCGTCACCTCGCAGCCGCTGTCACCACCTGAAACCCGCCGACCTGCACATCGCCTTGATGGTAGCGCGTTCTCAGGCCAGCAGCCTCGCTGATTTGCTCCATGTATTGCACGATAGTCTGCCCGTCATGGCTCGCCGCCTGAACAGGGATCGCGTGGTTTTCCTCATTTATCATACATGGCACGAAGCCCGCGCTGGTGAGCTGGCGGCCGTCAAAGGCGCACAACGCAACCATCGTCTTTCGCGCATCGGCGTGAAATGGCGAGAGCGGATAGCCCTCTCGAGGATAGATCGCGAACTCCCCCATGGCTTTCAGCTTGGTGAGTTCGAGAGGGGTGAGGGCGCTCTCCAGCCCGGGCAGGTCGAATACGAAGTGCCCGAGGCCAAAAAAGATCGGCTTGCCATTGTAGACTTCGATGCCGCGCAGGAAATGGTGATGGTGCCCGAGCACAACATCCGCGCCAAAGTCGATCGCCGCGCGACCGAGGGTCCTCTCATAGTCCGTCAGGATTGCCGGGCGGCTCGCTTGGCCCCAATGGAAGCTGACGACAGTGACATCGCATTGCGCTCGCGTGTCGGCGATCTGCGACTTCAGCTTGGCGATATCCTCGGGATACGGGACGGTGCGAACTTGCGGCGGTGCGCCGGGCTCGACCTTGCCATAGGCATCCCAATCGGGAATGTAATAGTGCGAGTGGATCCGCATCGGTGCGAGGCCCGGCACGCCTTTGCGAGCCTCGTAGCCTGCCTGGTAGACCGACGCGTAGGCCAAAAAGCCAACGCGCAGCCCGGCACGCTCGGCAAAGGCTGGCGTATGCGCCTCTTCCACATCGCTGCCCGCACCGACCGTTCTGATGTTTTGCTCACGCAGCAGCCGCAGCGTATCGGCAAGCCCTTCATGCCCGGCATCGAGGATATGGTTATTCGCGCACGCCATGACGTGAAAGCCTGCGTCCTGAAGACCAGCGTCCATTCTCTTCGCGGGCCACCACGCGCCAGCCTGCGCTTGGCGCATAGTGCGGTCGGTGGGTAAACGCGCCTTCGCAATTGCCGAACACCAAATCGATCTGCCGCAAAAGCGGCGCGCAGTGGCGAAACGCGTTAACGGGATCAGGACGATTGATGAAGACGTCGCCGACCGCGCCAAGGGTCCATTCGGCATACTCGAACCCTGTGCGTGAGACGCGCTGCAAGGTCAGTGGTAGCGTTTCGTCCTTCACGACTGCCCGCCCTTGCATGATCAGCTTGATGTTCTTGGTTGGGTTTGCCAGCAGCCGGACGTTTTCCAGCGGATTGCCTTCGACCGCGATCAGGTCTGCTCGATAGCCGTTCGCCACCCGGCCAATCTCATTCTCCCGACGGATGAGCCTCGCCCCGGTGACCGTGACCGAGCGTACGAGATCGGCCGCCGGCACCAGATCGGCGCGCAACTCGAACTCCTCGGACTGCCGGCGATGCATCGCGCCGATCAGGTCGGTGCCGTACGCCATCTGCACGCCCAGACGATGCGCCTGCTCGACGACCTCCATTCCCTTTTCCATCATGTTGCCGAGCTTGCCGGCTAGCTCCTGCGGCAGGCCGTCGGCCACGCCCTCTTCAGCCAACCCCTTGAAGATGATCAGAGTTGGCACCAGAAACGCTCCTCTTCGACTTGATGAGGCGCAATGTCTCTTCGTCCGCGAGATTGCCGTGCTCGATTGAGCGCACGCCATTGCGCACCGCGCGTTGGATGGAGCGGGCCGTATAGGTGTGCGACATGACATACAGGCCTGCCATCTCAGCCTCGTCGACCACCGCGGCAATCTCCTCTTCGGAATACTGATCCGAGGTGATGCGGTCGGTCGGGGATGCGACACCGCCATTCGCCATGATCTTGATATGATGTGCACCCTTGCGGACCTCGTCGCGCACGGCGCGTCGCAACTCGGAGACGCCGTCGCAAAGGCGCGAGATGCGGGGGATCCAATAGGACGGGTCCTCGTAGTACTGCCCGCCGGACCGATAGTCGCCATGCCCGCCGGTGGCGGTCAGCGCCTTGCCGCAGTAAATGACACGAGGCCCCTCGACGCGCCCCTCGGCCACGGCCCGCGCAATGCCGAAGTCAGCCCCACCCGCATCGCGGATCGTGGTGAAGCCACGATGCAGCATGCCCTTCATGATCTCGAAGGCGCGCGCGGCGGCATACAGCGGTGACTCGACTGCGAGTGCTGCGAGGTTCGATGTGCTTTGCAGGACGTGGCAGTGGCAGTCGATCAGGCCCGGCATAACGCTAAGGCCCTTGAGATCGATGCGCCGCGCATTCGAGCCGGTGAACGGAGGTGCGCCCACCTCGGCGATCTTTGCATCCTCCAGAACAATGCGGCAATCGGGCTTCAATTCGCCGGTGTCCACGTCCACGACCGAGGCGTTCTCCAAGATGGTGAGCATTTGTTGTCCTCGTCGTTGGTTCAGTTGGTTGGGGGTGTGTCGAGCGGGTCGGGCGTGCCGTGCAGATGACAGGCGCTCCAGTGCGCCTTGCCGGTCTTGCGTCATCGCGGGCGCAATTTCGCGGCATATCGCCATCGCGTGCGGGCAGCGCGGATGAAACGCGCAACCCGCCGGTGGATTGGAAGGCGATGGAATCTCGCCGCGGATCGGTTTGCGCGTTCGACGCGCCCGGCCGATGCGCGGCGCGGCCTCCATCAAGGCTTGCGTGTAGGGGTGCTGCGGCCGCGCGAACAACGAGCCAACCGGGCCGGTTTCGACGATGCGACCGAGATACATGACGGCGACGCGATCGCTGATCCGCTCAACGACGCTGAGGTCATGGCTGATGAACAGATAGCTGTAGCCCGACTGCTCCTTGAGGTCGGCGAACAGATTGAGGATCTGCGCCTGGATCGAGACATCGAGCGCCGAACCGGCTCGTCGCATACCAGGAGCTTGGGAGCGACCGACAGCGCGCGCGCGATGCCGACCCGCTGGCATTGCCCGCCCGACAACTCGTGCGGATAGCGTCGCAGCAGCGCGGAGCCGATGCCGACGCGCTCGGCCAATTCGACGGTGTGGTGGCCGATATCGCAGGTACGGGCCGATGCACCCGGACCGGCTCCGAGATGATGTCAACGACCCGCTGTCGGGGATTCAGCGACGCAACCGCATTCTGAAAGATCATCTGGATCGACAGAAGCCTCGATCGTTCGCGCGCCGCATTGCCGAAGCGATAGGTCTCGCCCGCGAATTGGATTTCCCCTTCGGTCGGGCGTTCGAGGCCGATTGCAATGCGGCCCAGCGTCGACTTGCCGCTGCCGGATTCGCCCACCAGTCCCAGAACTTCGCCGTGCTGCACGGAAAGCGAGACGTTCGAAAGGGCGCGCACCCGGTTGCCGCGTCGCAAACCCCATGCGCGCCGGGTCCCCGCGTAGAGCTTGGAGACGGCGCGCATGTCGAGCAGTGCCGGCATGGGCGTCATGTCGCCGCTCCCTGAAGCTCGCTGGCGGGCAGCGGGTGCACGCAGCGCGCGGTGCGGTCGCCATGCTGCGCCAAGCACGGGAGAGACGCATCGCATGCTGCGGTGCGCCTCGCGCAGCGCGGTGCAAAGCGGCAGCCCGGCGCGGTCAATGCCGATTGCACCGAGCCGGGGATCTGGGGCAGACGGCGCGCCTGCCTGTTCCGGCTCGGCACCGAGTTGAGCAGCCCCAGCGTGTAAGGGTGCAACGGGTGGGCCAGGACCTGCGAAACCTCGCCCATTTCTACGATGCTGCCCGCATACATCACGGCGACGCGGTCGGCGATCTCGGAGATCACCGCCAGATCGTGCGTGATCCAGATCAGCGCGGTACCGGTCTCGGCGCACAGCTGCTGCAATTCGTAGATGATCTGCGCCTGGGTCGTGACGTCGAGCGCCGTCGTCGGCTCGTCGGCAATGATGAGGTCGGGCTTGTTGAGCATGGCAATCGCGATGGCGACACGCTGGCGCATGCCGCCGGACAGCTGATGCGGATAGGCGCGCAACCGTTCGGCCGGCGCCGCGATGCTGACCCGCTCGAGCGCGTGCAGCGGCCTCGGCGCGTGCCTGCGCGGCTGGTCATGTCCGGTGCGCCAGGATGGCGTCGACCATCTGGTCGCCGATGCGAAGCAGCGGATGCAGCGACGTCATCGGATCCTGAAAGATCATGGCGATCTTTCCGCCGCGGATGCGCCGCAGCTCGCGTTCCGGCAGCCGCACAGGTCGTGGCCGCGGTAGCGCACTCGCCCGCCGACAATGGCTCCGGGCGGATCGACCAAGCCCGAGGATCGAGTAGGCGGTGACGGATTTTCCGCTGCCGGATTCGCCGACGATGCCGAAGGATCTCGCCTGCGTGGACCGCGAAGGCTGACGTCGTCGACGGCCGTCACCAGCCGTCTCGCCCGCGAAATTGCGTGCGCAGGCCTTCGACCTCGAGCACCGGGGCGCTGCGTCACGTCGATGCCCTCGCGGATCGTTCAGCGCGCGCAGCCGTTCGCCGACGAGGTTGATACCGACCAGCACAGCAGCAGCACAAGGCCGGGATAGAAGCTCAGCCAGTACTCGCCACTCAGCATCGACGAATAGCCGTTGGCGATCAGAAGCCCGAGCGAGGGCTGTGTGATCGGCAGACCCGACGCCAAGGAAGGAGAGCGTGGCCTCGAGTGCGATCGCGCCGGCGAGCTGCACCACCATGACGACGCTGAGCGCCGCAAATGAATTCGGCAGCAGATGAACCAAGATGATCCTGCAGCGAGGAGAAGCGCAGGTTGTGCGCCGCCAGGATGTATTCCTTGCTGCGCTCGATCAGCGCGGCACTGCGGGCCGTGCGCGCGTAGTAGGCCCACTGCACCGCCACGATCGCGAGCACGACCTTGTCGAGGCCCGAGCCGAGCACTGCGAGCAGCACCAGCGCGATGAGAAGGCCGGGAAATGCCAGCTGGATGTCGGCAAGACGCATCAGCAGCGCGTCCTGCCAACCGCCGAAATGTGCCGCGCAGCAACCCAATTGCCGTGCCGAGACAAAAGGCGATCAGCGTGCTGACACCGGCAACGCCGAGGCTGATGCGCAGCCCGTAGAGGATGGCGCTGTAAACGTCGCGTCCCTGGTCGTCGGTCCCGAGCCAATGATGGATCCCGCAGGCCCCGACGCTGCCGGGCGGCAACTGGGAATTGGCGATGCTCAGCTCGGCAAGGTCGAATGGGTCTTGCACTGCCAGATGCGTGGCCAGCAAGGCGCAGACCACGGCGACACAGCACGATGCCGAATCGCCGAATGGCACCTGGCGAACGTCAGAAATTTCGTCAGACCTCGCGCCACCTCAATTCGCTCCGGACGTCGAGATGCGCGGATCGATCAGCGCGCAAATGAGATCGACCATCAGGTTGATCAGGGTGAACAGCACCACCGTGAACAGCAGGTAGGCGATGATGACCGGCCGATCGCTGGTCTTGATCGCCTCGATGATGAGCTTGCCGATGCCGGGCCAGGCGAACACCGTCTCGGTGACGACGCCGAAAGCGAGCAGCACACCGAACACGATGCCAAGTACCGTGATGATCGGGATCGAGATGCTCTTGAGCACGTAGCGGAACATGATCCGTGACGGCGAAAGCCCCTTGGCGCGTGCGTAGCGGATGTGGTTCGCGCTGACGTTCTCCTGCACACCCGCCCGCGTCAGGCGGATGATCAGCGCCATGGGAAATAGCGACAGGTTGAGCGCGGGCAGCGCGACGTGGCGCCAGCCCGCGCAGTGTGAACAGGCTGGATTCCAAGCCCAGGACCGTCGCGGTTGGTCCGCGTCCGCCGGTCGGGAAACAGACCGAAGCTGGATCGAGAGCGACCGTGATCAGCATCAGGCCGATCCAGAATGTCGGCAGGCTGATGCCGACGACCGACAGGGTGCCGATCGTCCTTGCCACGATGCCGCGCGGCCGGTAGCCGGCGACGAGCCCGCAGCGGCAGTCCAACCAGCGAACGCAATCAGCATCGCGTCGAGGGTCAGTTCGAGCGTCGCCGGGAAAGCGCTCGACGATCAGGCGGATCGCCGGCTGGCTCGAGATGTAGGATACGCCGAGATCGCCCTGCAGCGCGTGCGTGAGGAAGCGCCAATACTGTACGTGCATCGGCTGATCGAGGCCAAGCCGTCTGATCGTCTCCTCGATCACCTCCGGCGGCGAGGACGGATTGATCAGCATCGTGACCGGATTGCCGATCGCATAGACGGCAACGAACACCAGCAGCGACATGGCCAGCAGCAGCAGCAAGTCCCTGCGCCAGTCGCATTAGCGACATAAGCCGAGCATCGGTTCAGCTCCGCGCGCTTACGGCTTCGTGCCGCCGACGGATCCGCGTTGGTCCGCTCGTTCGCCCACGTCGTGTAGGTCAGGCCCTTGCGGCCGGCCACGATAACGCTCTGCGTGTAGAGCGGGATCAACGCGTGGTCCTCCATGGCGAGCCTGCATCGCCTGCGCGAGACCCGCGTAGCGCTTCTTCAGCTCCATCGTGGAGACCGCGGCCTCGATCATCTTGTCGAGGTCGGGGTTCGAGTAGTGTCCGAGGTTCCACGTGCCGAAGCCGCGCGGCCGGTCGTAGGTATGCAGCATGTTGGGAACAACGCCGGCATCGCCGGTCGAGGAGTTGCCCCATCCGAGCAGCATGAAGCTGTAGCGCGTGTCGGATGTGTGATTGGTCGCGACGGGGAAGAAGACCGAGCGTGGCAGCGCCTCGACCGACATCTTCAGCCCGATGCGCGCCAGCATCTGCCCGACCGCCTGGCAGACCTTCTCGTCGTTGACATAGCGATCGTTGGTGCAATGGACGGTCATCGAGAAGCCGTCCGGATAGCCGGCCTCGGCGAGCAGCTTCTTGGCGCGGTCCGGCGTCAAACGGCCGGCACCTTGAGGCCGTCGTTGTAGCCGCCGAAGCCCAGGGCGGTCGGGCTGGCTGGACGGCGTCGCGGCGCCGTCCATGACCCGCTTGGTCAAGGAGATCGCGATCGATGGCGAAGGTCAGCGCTTCGCGAACCCGCCTGTCCTTCAGAGGGTTCTTCGCGAGCCGATTGCCGTCCTTGTCCTTCACGAAGGGCGACGCGTCGCGCTCTGTGTCCATGATCAGGAAGATGGGCCGGTCCGAGGGCCCAAGGAACACGCTCGCATTCGGCGGCTGACTTGACGCGCTCGACGAGACGCGGCGGCACGAAGTCAATCAGATCGACATCGTTTCCGAGCAGCGCCGCGACACGCGCCGCATCGTCGGGAATGAAGCGGAAGGTGACACGATCCCATTTCGGCTTCGCGCTCCAATACTCAGGATTGCGCGCAAGCTCGAGCCGGTCACCGGCCTTGAACCCGACGAACTTGTAGGGGCCGGTGCCAATCACACTCTTGCCGGTATTGAAGGAATCGGTCGTCGCATTCGCAAGCTCGGACGGGATGATCTGGATGTTGGCGAGCGCATGCAGCAGCACCGGATCGGGCCGCGTCGTGAGAATGGCCACGGTGCTGTCGTCGACAGCCTTCACCTCCTTCACGGTGGCGATTGCGCCGGTATAGGGACTGGTCGCAGTCGGCAGATTGCGCGCGCGCTGGAACGAGGCCACGATGTCGGCCGCGTCCAGCGCGGAGCCGTCGTGAAATTTTACGCCCTTGCGCAGGTTGAACTGCCACTCGGTATCGGAGACGATCTTCCAGCTCTCCGCAAGATCGGCAACAATGGCGGACTTTTCGTCGATGCGCACCAGGCTGCCGTAGATGTGATTGTAGTAGGACGTGTTCGTATCGAGCCATTGCGCATGCGGATCCATCGCAAGCTCGGTTCTCGCACCGATCACAAGGTCAGCCGCAGACGCGGCGCCGACAAACCCCACAATCAAGACCGTACTTAATGCAACGCGACGCATGTCTACTTCCTCCCCGCTTGCGATCGGGAACGACCACGTCTTGTTGCGCCTTGCGCTGAGAATCTCGATCAGCGCAGAGGTCATGATGGCGAGTTGCGCTTCGATGAACGCCTCATCAGCCTCGATCTCGGTGTAAAGAACCAGGCCGCGCAAGAACGACAGCACGACGTGCATGGCATCGAGATGCTCACGCGGGCCATTGTCTGAAATTCCAAGGGTCTTGCGCCAAATCGGTTCGATGAAGCGCAGCGTGTTCCGGCGCTGCTCGAGCACCCGATTGTAGAAGCGTTGCTCCCCACGACTCCCGATCGCGATCTCCCAGACGGCCATGTAGCGCTTGCGGCCATAGAACGTGTGCCACATCTCCCGGACCATGGCTTCGCAGCGTGCCTCGAGCGGTCCGCCCAGCTCGTTAAGCCGGTCGAACCGCTCCTGCATCTCGAGGCGCAAGCACTCGAGCGTTGCGAGGATCAATTCGTCCTTCGATCCGAAGTGATGCTGGATCGCGCCGGAGGTTGCGCGGGCCCGCCTGCAAATCTCATGCGTCGTGGTCTTGGAGTATCCGACCTCGCACAGGCTCTGGATCGCCGCCTCGATCAGCGCGGCGCGCATCTCGGCCGAACGGGTCTCGTTCGAGCGCCTTGGCTTGGCAGCGGGCGGTTGCAGAGTCGCAGAGCTTTCCAAAGAACCCATCCTCTCATGGCCGGCGGTCGTCGTTGACATAAAACATAACATGTATGATGTTTGTCAAGTCGATTTGCGAAGCAGGCGCCCTTTCGCCGACTGCCGATTGAAGCGCCGGCGGGCGAAGAGTGCGGTGTATGAGGAGTTGCAATGCCAGGTGACGTCGTCACGCCCCAGCGCGCCGCGTGGCTGCGCAGTGCTTCGCCCCTATGCGATCTGCCCATCTTGTCGCGCGATCTCGATACAGAGACCGCGATTATCGGCGGCGGATATGCGGGCTTGAACGCAGCCATCCGGCTCACCGAGCATGGTCGAGACGCAATTGTGCTGGACGCGCACGAACCCGGTTTCGGAGCGTCGGGCCGCAACGGTGGTCAAGTCATTCCCGGACTGAAGTACGACCCATACCAGCTGATCGAACATGTTCGGCGAGAAGCGCGGCCGCCCGCTGGCCGCCTTCGCGGGAAGCTCAGCCGGGCAAACCTTCGACCTCATCGAGCGCTATGAGCTCAAGTGCGACGCGCGTCGCTGCGGCTGGCTGCAACCGTCCGTGGACTCGCGGACAACGGCACTGGTGCATCGCCGCGCTGCGCTATGGAAGGAGTTTGCCGGCGTTCAAACGACAGTTCTCGATGCCGCGCAGACGAAGGCCGCAACCGGCACCTCGTTCTACATCGGTGCGTGGATCGATCCGCGCGGCGGGCAGCTGCAGCCGCTCGCATACGCGCGCGAGCTCGCGCGTGTCGCAGCGTCGCGTGGCGTTCGGATATTCCGGAACTCCCGCGCAGCCCGGCTGCTACGCCGCGACGGTCGGTGGCATATCTCGGTCAATGGCGGGACTGTACGTGCTCAATCGATCCTTGTTTGCACGAACGGCTACACCAATGAACTGATCCCCAGCCTCCGCCGCAGCTACATTGCGGCATCGAGCATCCTCTGCGCCACCGGGCCGCTCCCGCCGCAGATGCGCAAGGAGATCATGCCTGCGGGCATTCCGATTTCGGACGCGCGCCGATTGATCAACTATATGCAGTTCGACGCGGACGGCCGCTTCATGATCGGTGCACGCGGGTCATTCGGACTGCACGAGCCGGACTCCTATTTCGATGGGCTGCGCTCGACCGCTGAACAGAATTTTTCCGGCCCTCAAAGGTGTCGATTGGAACGATGCCTGGGGAGGCTTTTTTGCCTTGACCACAGACCACCTTCCGCACGTCCATAACCCTGAACCCGGCTTGTTTGCGGTCCTGGGCTGCAACGGACGCGGCGTCGCGATGCACTCGCAGTTGGGGCGACTGGTTGCGGATCTCGCAACCGGTGAGATGCCCTCGGACCAATGTCCGTTACCAATCGTGCCGATCACTCCCATCCCTCTTCACGCGTTCCGGCGTGTCGGCGTCGAAGCAGCAGCGCTGTGGTATCGAGCGTTGGATCGACTTGGCAGGTGAATGTGCGCAAAGGCGCTCCGATTCGAGACGCGTGTGGTCCTCGGCAGGGCTTCATCTCGAGCTTGCGGCAGTTCGGCGGGTATCGACCATTCCCGTCAATGCAGGTCTGGAATTAGCAGCCGTAGTTATCGACACCTCTTGATGCTGCCGCCGGGATGTCTGTTCCGGGTCAACAGCACGCATGCGCGTCAGGACTCTGGCACGGCAGGTCTACCCCCGAGAGCTGACGAACGTGTGCGGTGCCGCGAACGGGCGCTTGTGCCGCGAGCAGACTTGGGAGGCCTCACTGATTCTCGTGGATTGCTCGATCCAGCATTGCGCCATAGTACTGATCGTCTGGGGACAGGCGGAGAGTTCCTCATGCGGTGGTTGGCACTGGTTTCAGGTCATCATGCCGGGCCCCATCGGGTTCTACGTTGCCTACGCGATGGCGTTAGGTATGCCCGCAACCGCAGCGCGCAACGAAATCCCATTTATCATCATCCATGGTGGTGCAGTGATCGGCGTCCTCACTTGGATTTCTGGACTGATCGCCGACCGGATGTCCCTCACCGGCCTTGTTTTGACTATCGCCCTGTCGATGCTGGGGCTGTTGTCGTCCTACCTTCTTATTGAAGCGGTGCTGCTGGCCCCGCTTTGGGCACCGCGCTTGGGCGCCCGAGAGCAGCCAGTAGTGCCGTTGATTCTGATCTACGCCGCGTTGGCGGCGCCGCTTGCGGGAGCAATGGCTGGCTACTATTTGCCGTGGCGCAGACCTCGCGCACACGAGCAGTGATTTGGGCAGTTATGCGTCTGTATCAGCACTAATTTATCTCCTGCAGAGCTGCCCCAAGTCGTAGTGCGTTGAGCAGCCCATCAGCAGTGGCCTGATCCGACGAAACTGGAAGCCCGTGCGCCCTCTTGGCCGCCTGTGCAAATGTGGGATTCCGTTGCAATCGACCGATGGCAGCTGCAATGGCTTCCTTGATCTCGCGATCGACCTCCGCCGCGACAAAGACGCCGAGCCAGTTCGGAGCAATGATATCATAACCCTGGGGCCCAATCGGCTGAACGCGCAGCGTTTCTGTCGACGGCGATGCGGACCAGCGTACCTCGGCCAGCTCTTTCAACCGAAAATTTGGCTGGTTCGCCGCCATGTTCCGGAATGCCATCGTGCTCGTGCAGATGAGATCGGCTTTGCCTTCCACCAATGCTTGGTCTGCGAGCGCCTCGCCATTCACAGGCAGCAGCTCTATTCGATCCGCGCCAAACTTTTTCAAGGCTTGCTGGCCGCAAATCTCCGTCGGCGATCCAGGTGGTCGCGCCACTTGCATAACCAGCTTTCGACCTGCTTGCGTCGTGCTGTCCAGCAACTCGCCCACACTGCGCTCCGGCGAGGCGGCATTGACGGCGATGCTCAGCGGCGTATCGAACAACATGCCGATGGGGGCAAGGCGATCATCGTTGGCTTTCAGCCGACGCGCCGCAGCTGCAAACGGAGAGACCAGTAGAATGCTGCCGTCCTTTGGTCCACTTGCCAGTATGGCGGCGACGCGGTCTCCTTGCACATCGATGATGTTCTCCGCGGTGACCTCGCGCCCGAGCTCCTGCGCCATGAGCGGCAATGCGGCACGCGTCAGCACATCGCTGGGTCCGCCCGCTGCAAACGGAAGTATGACTTTGATGCGAGGCGGTACCTTGGTGGAAATTGTTGCAGGAGAGGGCGCGGGACGCTGACGATCGCTCAAGTAGAATTCGCCAGCAGAGAGATTCTCGTAGATGGCTGGTATCTGCAGATGCCCGCTCGCTCTCGCCTTCTGAATCAGCGTGTATCGGACACGTTGCGCAACGTCACGTATCTCGAGGTCCGTTTGGCGGAGTACCTCGAGCAATGTGCCCGTAAACAATCCGTTGCTCCACAATTTCGGACGGTAGGATGAGTGGATCGTCTGCCTGAGAGCTGGCACGGTAGTGCCTGCGGATCAGGAGCTTTCGATGAGCAGACGACCGAGACGGAACCACTCAGCTGCGTTCAAGGCCAAGGTGGCGATCGCGGCGATCAAGGGGGAGCGGACGATCGCGCAGATCGCGGATCAGTTCGACGTCCATGCGAACCAGGTCACGACCTGGAAGACGCAGCTGGAAGGCGCCGCCGCCGATGTTTTCGATGGCGGCAACGGCTCGTCGACACCGACAGCACCCGCCGTCGATGTGAAGCAGCTTCACGCCAAGATCGGCGAGCTGACCTTGGAGAACGATTTTTTAGAAGGTGCGCTCACCAAGGCGGGATTGCTGAGCGCAAGACGATGATCGACCGTGCTCATGCGTTGAGCGTCACGAAGCAGGCCGAAGCGGTCGGGATCGCACGGAGCACGGTGTACTACCTGCCGCGTCCGGTCTCGGCCGAAGACCTCGCCCTGATGAAGCAGATCGACCTTCTGCACATAGAGTTTCCCTTCGCAGGGGCGCGGATGTTGCGCTGTCTGTTGGCTGCCAAGGGGAGCAAGGTCGGCCGGCGTCACGTGAAGACGCTGATGCTGCGGATGGGGATAGAAGCCTTGTACCGCAAGCCTCGGACGACGAAGCCGGAGGCTGGTCACAAGATCTATGCGTATCTGCTGCGCGGGCTCGAGATCGTCAGGCCGAGGCAAGTCTGGGCGATGGACATCACGTACATCCCGATGGCGAAAGGCTTCGTCTATCTGGCTGTCGTGCTCGACTGGTTCTCGCGGCGCGTGCTGTCGTGGAAGCTGTCGATCACGATGGAGGCGTCGTTCTGCGTCGAGACGCTGGAGGAGGCTTTGGCGACGCACGGCAAGCCCGAGATCTTCAATACGGATCAGGGCTCACAGTTCACGTGTCCGGCCTTCATCAGCGTGCTGGCGAAGCACGACATCAAGATCAGCATGGACGGCAAGGGCGCGTGGCGGGACAACGTGTTCGTCGAACGGCTGTGGCGCAGCGTGAAGTACGAGGAGGTCTACCTGCACGCCTACGACAGCGTGAGCGCGGCACGCGACGACATCGGGCGCTATCTCGATCTCTACAATCGCCGCCGTCCGCATTCGAGCCTTGACGGCATGACACCCGATCAAGCCTACTTCCGACACACGAGCACGCCGCCGATCCGCTTGGCGGCCTAACCCCGGCAGACGATCCACTTATCCAAGCGGAAAATCTGTCCGAACAAGCGGGGCCACCTCACCCGCACGCCTTGCGCCATCGCCAGAATTGTCGCCCGCTTCACAAGGTTGGCCCATTGCAACTCCCACTTCATCTCCTTGATGCACTTGTAGACACGAGAGTCTCTGCCTCCACGCGCGGGCCAGCTCAACATGCTTGCAGCTCCAAGAATTGACAGTGTGACCGCGACCCGATGGCGCGAAGTCTCGACCGCGCGTCGCGCTGTGCTAACTCGAAGGGCCGCGGCATCTCTGCCGCGGCCCATGCAATCGTTTCACCAGCAGTCGGGAGGGCTACTGATGAAGCGATAGCTCACGATCAGTGGTCGCAATGCATCGCTGGCTCTCAGTTACGCAGAGGACGTGCAGCTCCGCGTCCCTCGATTGGGGGATTTTGGTTCGGATGAGGGATCACGCGTGTCCCGCCGGCACCAGGGTTGCGTGCGATGTCCTCGGCAACGCGCAGCAAGCGACAATTGCTCGTTGCGCTTTTTCCAATCAGCGCATGTGCCGAACCACGGTCCCCGCAATCCCTCGACTATGGCGACCGGCGTCCTTCGGTCGGGGGACGCACGCGAGTCCGTACGCTGTTAGCGTGCATCGTATGACTCAGTCGGCTCAAACTCACTTCTGGCTGGAAACATGAAGATCAAACAAGCTCGCGCTCAACGCTCTCCTTTTGTCACGAGTTCGACAGGTTGTGCTTTTCTTCTCGTCGCGTCGGCGACGGCCATATTTTCGCTCGCGAACGCGAATTCGCCGCTGGCCCAGGGCCTGCCGGCTACCTATGGGACCGCAACCAAGCAGAAGCGTGAGAAGGAGGCCAATCCAGTATCGCTAACTGCTCGTCAAGGTCCGGATAGCTCAAAGCTTGGAAGTGAGAGCCTGGGCGCCTGCAACCAAATGGAAGCCAAGCCACATGGCCTCAGAGCGCCGGGCGGGAAAAGCCTGGTTCAGTTCGACAAATGCTACAGGGGCCGGCTTCATAATGTCTGCCTCGCCAAAGCGCTGTCGGTAATGGTCGCGAGCATGCGGCTGGATTATGAAAAGCTCGTCGAAACCAACTATCCCTCGATTGCATCGGCGAGTGCGGTTTGCGCGTTCAAGCTGGGCCAGCTGTCCGATGACTTTGAAACAGGCAAGGCCTTCCATGCACGCTACAAGGCCCTGGTAGACGGATATGCGGAGCGCCTCAAATGCACGGATCTTGTATTGAAGGCTCTCGAAAAGGCTGCCTTTCCCGACCTGCCCAATATCGAGAAGACGGTAAAAACAATGGCAGATGAGCTGAAAAACGATGTGGCGCAATTCGCCAAGGAGCGACAAGTGGCTGACGAGCTGCTGGCCAAGGTAGCCGATGCACAAAAGGCACTTGAAGTTCAGATGGATGTGCATCGTGCAATGTGCATGGCGGCAGACGCGGGTCCGGTGCGGGAACGCTGAGCTGCGAAAGCGCGCGTCTGGGAGTTCTCGGGACTGCACGGTGACGTGATCGTCTGATGATATCGAAGCCTCGCTGGATACCGGCGAGGCTTCGCGGTTCAGGAAACGCGGGCGACCGTGCGAACCGAACGGCTGCTGACGGGAAGTTGAGGCATGCCCGTTGGCGCACACCTACTCATCAACGGATTGCTCGATTGGAGGTCGCATGGCCTGGGGACGATGGCTCCGGCTTCGGTTCACGCTGATCGCGACCGTGATGGTGCTGGTTGGCACTGTGCCTACGGTGGGGCAGGCGCAGGGTGCCGATGATCCTGCTGGTCTCCGGCGCCAAGTGAGCGGACTGCACGGTCAGGGCAAGTACGGCGAAGCCGTTCCGCTGGCGAGAAGATACGTCGTCGTGGCTCGCCAGAAGCACGGCGAGGAGCACGCCGAGTACGCCACAGCTATTGCGTGGCTGGCTAACGTATACCGAGCGCAGGGCCGCATTGCCGAGGCCGAGCCGCTGTATCAGCGCGCGCTCGCCATCCGCGAGAAGGCGCTGTCCCCCGACCATCCCCTGGTCGGCGCCTCGCTGGATAGCCTGGCTGAACTGTACCGGGCACAGGGCCGTCATGCCGAGGCTGAGCCCCTGTATAAGCGCGCGCTGGCCGTCACCGAGACCGCGCTCGGCCCTGACCACCCCGCCGTCGGTCAAGCGGTCAAAAACCTGGCTTGGCTGTACCGGGAGCAAGGCCGCACCGCCGAGGCCGAGCCGCTCATGAAACGCGCGCTGGCGATCGCGGAGATGGCGCTGGTCCTCTTCCAACTCGATGACGTCTCCTCGCTCAGCAATCTGGCATGGCTGTATCGGGAGCAGGGCCGCTTGGCCGAGGCCGAGCCGCTATATCGGCGCGCGCTCGCTGCCCAAGAGAGGGCGCTGGGCTCCGACCATCCCGATGTCGGCACCTCGCTCACCGAACTGGCCGGGCTGTGCCAGGCGCTGGGCCGCACCGCCGAGGCTGAGCAACTGATGAAGCGCGCGCTCGCTATCAGAGAAAAGGTGCGCTGAGCGCGTTGAACTGGAGTTGAGAGCTGGTGAGCTACTTGCTGCTATTGCCCTTCACAAATTCAGCGATTTTGCCGACGACTTCGCTCTCAATGCCAAGGAAGCCGTGTGGCGACCTGGCCTGGCAGGGATCGGACTGAGGCGGATCGCCACCGTCGACAAGCACGAGATCCACCTTGGCGGCTTTGATCAGGCGCTTCGTCAACTTTGGCGCGTCAGCGGCGGGCGAGGAGACACAGCCGTCCTTGCGGTGGGAGACGACAAGTGCGGGGACGCTTACCCGTTGCAAGGCCATGCTGGCGACGCCGTCGCGGTGGCTTTGCGCAATCTTGTCCCCGCGCTTGGAGCGGGTGATGGTTGAGGTAAGCACCAACCCGTCGACGCCCTTGGCTGCGATGGCACCGCCAGCCGCCGAGAATGTCCCGCTGCTGGTTCCGATCAGCCAGACAGGGATATCCGCCTGCTTTTTCAGATAGGCGGCGACGGCCGTGATGTCGCCCGCATGGGCGCTGCCCATACGGAATACGGCATTCATGCCCTCCTGGCGGTCCGAAGGAGCGTCGACAACGGCCACCATGAGATCGTGGGTGGCAAACATGTCGCGGGATCGCACCAGGAAATTCATGGCACCCCAACGCATTGTTGAAGCGCTTCGCAGGCCGAGCGCGCCACGACCGCCCGCGAATAAGATCACGGCCGCGACGGGATTGGCGGGCTTGATAAGAATGAAGGCCTGCTTGACGCCGCGCGGCGTTTGAATCGAGACGAGCGTCGAGTTGGCGGCACTTGCCCAGTGTGAGTTCGCGACGAGGGACAAGGCAAACAAGGACATCATTCCAAGCACGCGGGCCAAAGCTACACCTCCGTTGCGCAATCGTGATTCTCGGCACAGCCCCCAAGTCCCCTCGGTTGCGAGGTACGCAAGGCTTGCGACATAGCAATAGGGATGCTCGGGGCTCGCCGCGTCCTTCGATTGGGGGACGCGAAGGCTCGAAGGGCGCGCGGGGCGCCCGCCTGTGCTCGGACGGCAACATTTGCGTTCGTGACCCCTGCCTCTTGCGGCGAGCACCGCAAGGCGGGCCTGTGTAGCCAGGGAGAGTGCGCGAAGATGCCGTTGTGGGGACGGCATCCTCGCGCATCCTGGCAGGGCCGGGGGAAGCCATTCGTCCGGCTGCCAAGATACTCTCTCCTTAGCCGGCCCTGCACAGTTCAGCGTCCCCCGCTCGGCGGATGCGAGCAAATTTTCCGAAACGAGGTGAGCGAGCCAACGGGCAAATTGGAGAGAGGTGGGGCACCACTCATCCAGCTTCATCGGCGGCACTCTCCTCGAGAGCGAGAAACCACGCGGCAAACCAAATGCTCTTACGCAACATAATATCTTCCTCGGTCGGTGCGCCTCACGTCGCGAGGTACGCTATGCAAACGACAGGGATGCTCGGGGTTCGCCGCGTCCTCCGATTGGGGGACCTCGAAAAGCGCGGGGCGCGCCCGCTTGTGCTAAGGCGGCAGCATTTGGGTCTTTGGGGCCGGCACCTTGGTATGGAAGGTCGCTCGTGCCGCGCTTTTCAATTCGCTGGTCTGCTGATCGCAACGTGCCTTCGCGAGGAATTTTCGCTAACGTCGCGTCGGCTGGCCGAAGACTGCGATCATTCGCAACCTAGTTCGCATCGAACATAGATGACGGCGACTTCTGTCCGTCCGCCCCTGTTCCCCCTGCTTCCGACCCAGCCGCATCGGGTCCGCGAAGCATTTCGTCCTGAGGTCACGGTGTTGCGACGATTGACGTTTGCAGGTTTCGAGATCCGCCCCGACGAGCGGCAACTTCTTGTCGACGGGAACGCCGCGGCACTGGGAGCGCGTGCATTCGACCTCCTCATGTGTCTGGTTGCGCATCACGACCGGGTGGTTAGCAAAGACGAATTGCTGCAACATGTCTGGCCGGGGACGGTTGTCGAGGAGAGCAATCTTACGGTGCACGTCGCGACCCTGCGCAAGTTGCTCGGGGCCCAGGCCATCACCACCATCGCGGGCCGCGGCTACCGCTTCACGGCAACGATGACGGCCGAGCCGAACCCGGCAGCGTCACGCAAATCGCTGTCCGGCTCACTCACGCCAGCGATCGAAGCGCGCACGCCGCCCCTGTCCGCGCCGATCGACAAACCATCGCTGGCGGTGCTGCCCTTTGCCAACATGAGCGGCGACACCGCGCAGGACTACTTCGTCGACGGTGTGGTCGACGACATCACCACGGCGCTGTCGCGCGTGCGCGCGTTCTTCGTCATCGCCCGCAGTTCCAGCTTCACCTACAAGGGCCGCGTGGTCGACGTGCCGCAGGTCGGGCGCGAGCTGGGCGTGCGCTACGTGGTCGAAGGCAGCTTCCGCCAGGCCGGGGAGCGGCTGCGCATCGGCGTGCAGCTGGTCGAGACCGCGGCTGGTCGCCTGGTCTGGAGCCAGCGCTTCGAGGGTCCGCGGGAAAACATCTTCGAGTTGCAGGATCAGATCACCGCGCAGGTGGTGGCCGCGATCGAACCCAAGCTGATGCTGGCCGAGTTGGAACTCACGCGGTCCAAGCCGACCGGGAAGCTGCAGGCCTATGAACTGTGCCTGCGCGCGCTGCCCCAGATCCACCACCCTTCGTCGAAGCAGGAAGCCGAGCGAATTTTCGAACTGCTGGCACAGGCCATGGCCATGGACAGTGGCTATTCGTATGCGAAGGCCTTGTATTGCTGGGCCCATACGACGGCGTCGGGCGCCCGCCGGATTACCCATCAAGAGGCGCAGCGGGGGCTGCCAATCGCGCTCGAGGTGCTTGCAGATCATCGGGACGACCCGACCGTTCTGGCGTACGCCGGGCATAGCGTGGCCTATATCGGCCGCAGGCACGAACAAGGGCTCCGCGCCCTTGACCGCGCCTTGGCCTTGAACCCGAACTCCGTTCCGGCCCTTTGCTCGTCGGGTTGGGTTCGTGCCTATGTCGGCGACGCCTGCATCGCGATCGATCATTTCCAGCAGGCCATTCGGCTGAACCCGATGGCGCCACAACACAGCTACCTCCTGACTGGACTGGGTTACGCCTACCTCATGTCCTGCAGGCTCGATGAGGCGCTTTCGATCTTGAAGCAGGCTTTCCTGGAAGCACCGGAGTGGTCGACCACGCTCATTGCGATGGTCGACTGCCTCGCGCAGCTCGGTCGCTGGGAAGAGGCCCGCGCGGCTTCCGCCCAGCTTCTGCAGCTTGCCCCATACTTTTGCATCTCCAACCAGCGCATGATGACACCTTTTGTCGATCCGACGTTCGTGGAGAGGCATATGGCAATGCTGGAAGCGGCTGGCATTCCGCCGTGATCTGGCGGTGAGAGGCCACGCAAAGCGCCGGCGCCTCCCCCGGGGTACTCATTGCCGCTGGTGCTGCGGACTTTCTTATTTTTCGGTGGGGTTTTGCAACGTTTTGGATGACTTAGGGACGGAGCCATTCTCGCAGCCTACGTTGCTTCCACCGCAACAAGCGTTGCGTTGACAGCTAAGGTGGCCCCCCTTGCAGATTACACAGTCCCTGCACCGCGCCGTTGCGCGCCAGCCCGGCGCCGTGGCGAGCATCTGCGGCGGCCGCCGCCACACCTTCGCGCAGTTCCGCGACCGTGTTGCCCGCCTGGCTGGCGCACTGCAGGGCCTCGGCGTGCAGATCGGTGACCGTGTCGGCATCCTCTCGCTGAACTCCGACCGCTATGTCGAATACTACATGGCCGTGCCCTGGGCCGGCGCGGCGACGAACCCGGTCAACACGCGCTGGAGCGCAGCCGAGATCGCCTATTCGCTGGACGACTGCGACACAAAAGTGCTGCTGATCGACGATCCCTTCCTGCCCCTGTTGCCTGTGCTGCGTCAGCAGTCGAAGTCGCTGCGCACGCTGATCCACGTTGGTGACGGGCCCACGCCCGAGGGGCTGTTGTCCTACGAGGCGCTGATCGCATATGCCGAGCCTGTGCCGGATGCGCGGCGTGGCGGCAACGACCTTGCGGGCGTGTTCTATACCGGCGGCACCACCGGCTTTCCCAAAGGCGTGATGCTGTCGCACGACGGGCTGTGTTTGACGGGCCTGTACATGGCGGCCGAGGGCATCGCGCGGCATGGCGATCGCGGTTTGCATGCCGCGCCGATGTTCCACGTCGCCGACGTGACGTTGCTCGGCGCCATGTGGACCGTGGGTGCGACGCATGTGGTTCTGCCGGCCTTCACGCCGCTCGGCATGCTGCAGGCCGTCGAGCGCGAGCAGATCAGCACGACCATTCTCGTGCCGACCATGATCCAATTGATGGTCGACCACCCGGAGGCGCCCAACTACGACCTTTCGTCGCTGCGCTCACTGCTGTACGGCGGCTCGCCCATCAGCGAGGCGGTGCTGGATCGCACTACGAAGCTGCTGCCGCAGACGACCCTCAGCCAGATCTACGGCATGACCGAGCTGGCGCCGCTCGCGACCGTTCTGCCCGGCGTCTTCCACACCAACGAAGGGCGCGCTCGCGGCAAGATGCGCTCGGCTGGGCAAGCCTGCCTCGGCGTCGAGGTGCGCATCGTCGACAGTGAGGGCCGCGAACTGCCGCGCGGCCAGGTCGGCGAAATCGCCGTGCTCAGCCCGGCGGTCATGCTGGGCTACTGGAACAAGCCTGAAGAAACCGCACAGGCTTTGCGCAGGCACCCCCACGAGGGCTGGATGCATACCGGCGACGGCGGCCGCATGGACGACGAAGGCTTCGTCTTCGTGGTCGACCGCGTGAAGGACATGATCATCAGCGGCGGCGAGAACGTCTACTCGATCGAAGTCGAGCAGGCCGTGGCCAAGCACCCGGCCGTGGCCGCCTGCGCCGTGATCGGCGTGCCGGATGCCGAATGGGGCGAGCGGGTTCATGCAGTGGTCGTGCTGAAAGCCGGGGCCACGGCCACCGCCGATGACATCCGCGCCCACTGCAAGGAGCTGATCGGCGGCTACAAGTGCCCGCGCAGTGTCGACTTCGTGCCGGCCATGCCGATGTCGGGTGCGGGCAAGGTGCTGAAGACCAAGTTGCGCGAGCCGTATTGGGCAGATCAGCAGCGGCAGGTGGCGTGAAAGGCCATCGTCTCGGGAGGCTATCGCCGATGGATCAATTCCGCGACCTCGTAAACGCCAGAGCACCAAATGCAAGAATTGGAAGTTTTAGCTACGCTGATCGGCGACATCTATGATGCCGCCCTCGATACAGCGCTGTGGGGCGCCGCGCTTGGCAAGACGCGCGAATTCGTGGGCGGCATGGCGGCGGCGGTCTATTGCAAGGATGCGGTCACCAAGAGTGGCCAGATATTCTACCACGACGGGGGAATCGGGCCGGATTTTACCCAGCTATACTTCGACAAATATGTAAAATTCGACCCAACGACTACGGCGCAGATCTTCGCGGACGTCGGCCAGACGGTTGGCACCGAGGACATCATGCCCTACGGCGAATTCGTCGAAACGCGGTTCTACAAGGAATGGGTGCAGCCCCAGGGCATGGTGGATTGTGCAAACCACGTGCTCGACAAATCACCGACGGGAGCCGCGCTCTTCGGCGTCTTCCGCCATGAGCGTCACGGTTTGGTCGACGATGAGATGCGCAGACGGCTGCGCCTTGTCGTACCGCATCTGCGTCGTGCGATTCTCGTCGGCCGGGTGATCGATCAGAGCACCGCCACCGCTACGAGATTTGCCGATTGCCTCGATAGCCTGGCCGCCGGCATGTTCCTCGTCGCTGCCACAGGCACCATCGTGCATGCCAATACGAGCGGTCATGTCATGCTTGACTCGGGCGACGTGCTGCGCGCGGTGGACGGACGCCTGGTCGCGAGCGATCCGGACTCGGACCAGGCGCTGCAGGAGGTCCTCGCGGCTGCGGCCAACGGTGACCCCGCCGTGGGCGTCAGAGGTATCGCCCAACCCTTGGCCGCGCATCCTGACGGCGAGCGCTATGTGGCCCACGTCATGCCTCTAACCTCCGGCGCCCGGCGTCAGGCTGGAAAACAATATGCAGCCGTGGCCGTCCTGATTGCGCACAAGGTGGGATTTCAAATGCCTTTCGCGCCCGAGGCCATCGCCAAGTTTTACAAGCTGACGGCGAGCGAACTGCGTGTCCTCCTCGCGATCGTGCAAGTCGGCGGGGTGCCTGAGACGGCAGAGGCACTGGGCGTCGCCGAAAGTACGGTGAAGACCCATCTCCGGCGACTGTTCGACAAAACCGGAAGCAACCGCCAAGCCGATCTGGTCAAACTGATGGCTGGATTCTCGAGCCCTCTCTCCCAATCGCGCCCGTGAGACGAAGTCGCATGCGCGTACGCTAGCCAGTCGATCCCACGTTGTAGTCGACGCGATCGTGCGCTGTTGGCAGGTGCTGTCTACAAAGAAATCACGTGAGTGAGAGCGCTGGCTGTTTGGCCGACGTGCATTGTTTTGGTCTTTGTCTCGAAGATCATGGAGAAAGTCGTTTCTGTTCGTTCGATCGCGGACGTCGCCTTGCAAAGGGAGTGGGGCGCGCCTTCGCGGTCGGCAAGGATACGCTTGGCCTCCCCTAGCGTCGGCGTCGCGTATCGCACCAAGTCCGCCGCTCTCGACAATCGCCGCCGCGACGTCGGATATGTTCGCTCCAAAGCGGCGGTGTCCTCGTCCACCGCAAGGTCCTGGTGGAGCGAGTGATTGGTGTGGGCGATGCGAGGTCCCCTTGCGCATGTTCGCACCTGGGAGCCGGGGCCAACCTCCAGACAGCGTACGTCTCCCTTGCTGTCGCCGACAGCCCTCATGCGGCTCGCGGCTGAGACCGGGGACACCGTCTTCCTGATGGCGCGCAGCGGTTTCAACGTGGTGTGCGTCGACCGGCAGGAAGGAACCTACGTTCTCGATAGCCTCACCGGCCACATTGGTGGACAAATCCCGCTCGGGGGTCGGCTCGGCGAGCCTCGCCGTGCTGGCGTTTCTGCCCGAGCAGGAAGCACGCGCGATCGTTGGCGCCAATGCCCGGCACTATGCCGCTTTCAACGGCCTCTCGGCCGAGGAGATCGACGGGCAGCTCGTCGAGACACGCGCGCGGGGGTTCGCGCTCGACCAGGGTCGCCTTGTCGCCGGCATCTCGGCCCTTGCGGTGCCGATTGCGCCGCAGGGCCGCGATGTCGTGGCGGCGCTGGCGATCAACATGACGAGCTCGCGGCTGCCGGACGAGCGCATCGAGTTCGATCGCGGACCGCCTAAAGGCCGAAGTCGCCATTGTCGCGAGTGAGCTCAATCCTTTGCAGTTCGCAGCGCGAAGAACGCGATCCGTTGCCGATCTCGCGGATGGATAGGTGCAAGTCGAGGGAACACCTTGTGAAGAAGCTCATCAATGATCCGAAAGCCTACGTCGATGAAGCGTTGGACGGCATCCATGGTGACAATGGCTGAACCGCCAGGCCGGTACGATCAGGGCACCGCACAGCGTACGAAGCCCTCTGGCCACCTCCGCTCGAAAATGCCGTCCGAAGCCAGATAGGCCCCTAGCTTTTCATGTTCTTAACGCCCCGTGTTGACGCTGCTAGGCTTCAGTGTAGCCTTACCTTCTGCGCGCCATGACCGAGGGGAAAATGGGCCGAGCGTTTTGGCAGTTTGCATCAGGGATCTTCATCGGCTTGTGCGCCATGAACGCCCAGAGTTACGCAGCCGAAATTGTCTGCTTGCGGCAGGTCGGCGATGTAAGAACTACGCTCTCCGAAGAGGCGCTGCGGGAGTCGTTTCGGAAAGCATCCCTTCCGGTTACCGCCCATCCAGGGACTCCTGCCTACATGGCCTGATCAAGGGGCAAATTGCGCCTGGCGACTACGCTAAGTTCCTTGCTTTCTACAAGGAGCACTATCGCACTCTTGCGACTATCGACCTAGTATCCCCCGGTGGCGACGTAGAAGAAGCGATCAGAGTTGGCCGCGTGCTGCGCAAATATCTGGTCACAGCAACTGCCCCGATGAGGTTGGACGGGCAGTTCATTCTTCATCAGCACAAGAACGACAAGCTTCACACATTCTGTGAAGGTCCTACCTGCACCTGCGCTAGCTCATGCGCTCTGATTTGGTTCGGCGCGGTTGACAGGTCCGGCGTCGTGGGCTTGCACAGACCGAAGATAACCGATCCACAATTTGCCGCGCTGCTCCCCGATGCGGCGAGCAGGGTCTATAGAGCGGCGCTGCAATCAATCTCCCGGTACCTTGAAGAAATGGAAGCGCCCAGGTCGCTAGTCGATGCGATGACCGCTACATCTTCATCCGAGATTGTATGGGTCGACGCAGTTGATGATCGTATCCAATACCCTCCAACCTTCGTGGAATGGATAGACGCCAATTGCGGTTCGTTCACATCAAGAGAGGCCAAACTGGCCTCAGAACTGCGGTGGCGGGAAACTAGCATTCACCTTAAGCAACGCAGTGTTGGCAGAGCTACCGATGACCCGCGACCGCTCACCGAGAGCGAAGCAATTACGCTAAAGCTCTTAGACGAGAAGCACAGCAAGCGAATTGGTTGCCAAGTTGACCTTGTTCGCGTGAGGCGCGACGCGATGGTAGCGCCACTCCAGTAGCCAAGATTGTTCGCACAGAGCCGGCCTTCCGTTCAATCCCTCAGCCGGCACCATCAAACAGAAAGGGTCCGCCGTGACGGACCCTTCTCCTGCATCACAAAAGCGGTTTTGAGTTAGTTGCCGCCGCCGCGAGCTTCGTCGGCTCGCCAGTAGAATGCCTTGGCGTTGCGGGTCGAATAGTCGTTGTCGTTCTCGTAGGCGGCGGCGAAGCTGACCGGGCCGGTCAGGACGGCGGCGGCCAGCAGGACCGTGATCAGATAGTGCATGGTGTCTCTCCTCTGGATGTGCCTTGTCGGCGTCTTCCGATCGACGGCCCGCGCAAAGTGCTGTGGACGTGAGGCAATCGTCGAAAACGCAGCGGGCAACCTCGGATACCAGCGTATGCGGAGCGTTCACCGTGGCGGGGCAGTTTGCGTCAAGTTGAGTCGACTAAAGCGCCGCGTGATGAGGCGTGATGAGGCGGCGCCAGCGCTACCAAGGCTTTTATTGGCCGGCCTCGAGCAGCTCGTTCACGCGATCGCTCGTAATTGTGAGAATCACGCGATCGTTTTGCACGGTGGCGAGGGTGTCGGGGATCAGCACGCGGCGGGTGCCGAAGCCCAGCAGCCGGCCGACCTCGCCGATCATCGAGCTTTGCCCGCGATAGCGGCCGAGGGTCGTCACCTGGCCGATCATCATGCCGTCCGAAGTGTAAATCGGCATACCGATCACGGACGTATCGGTGTGCGCCGTGCCGGTTTGGGCAAACGCGGCGGCGGGCGCGCCCGCCAGCAGGAACAAGGCCAGGCCGGCCATGACAGCGTGTTTCATGGTGTTCTCCATGTTGTGAGGTGGTCGAGCCGCTCGCCTGGGAGAACGACTTGGTTGCCGGTTCGTTGCAGTCGGGTTGAAAAGGCCGCAACGATGCCGGGGCCGCAATCAGCAACGTCCCCAGTATCGGGAGCGTGAACTACCGAGGCTGGTCTTGCGAGGTCTCGACACTGCCCGAGCGTCCGGGCGGGTTGGTGGTGTCGGACAGGAACAGGAAGCCGATCGCGAACAGGAAGATGGCGCCGAGGATGATGGGCAGCGACCGCCAGTTCGCCTCCTGGCGGCGCAGCAGCTCGCGCTGCTCGGGATCATAGGGGTCGGCCATGCTGGCTCTCCGGACAAGCGTTGCTTTCCAGCACAACGCTTGCCGGTGAGGCGAGTTCCCGCGGCGGCGATCAGCCGGCGGCGGCCAGCGCCTCGCGCAGGGCATCGAAGCGCGCCAGCTGCTCAGGCAGCAGCTCGCGCTTGTCGTCGCGGCGCACGAATATCTTGAACATGGCTTCGCCCGCACCATTGAAGAACTGCAGCGAGCGCGACGCCCGCCCCATGAACGGCCGGCTGACGAAGGCGATGTGCGTGCAGTTCTCGGCCTTCAGGTGGCCGCCGATCGGGCTGTCGCCGTGCAGGTTGAAATAGCCGCGCGCGAAAGTGCCGGGCGGGATCTTACCGGCACACTCCAGCACGATGTCGGCCGTGTGCACGATGAACAGCACCTCGCCCCAGCTGGTGAGCTCGGCGAAGATCTTCTCGAACAGCGAGCCGGCCAGGATCGAGCGGTGCTCGGCGGGCAGCGCACGCACCACCTCGAACGTGCTGACGCCATAGTCGCGGGCGATCTGCTCGAGGATGCCGTCCGCGCTCTGCGCGAGGCGCTCGGCGAGCGGCGGCTTCTTCAGCTCGACGACATTGCTCTCAGCCATGCTGCGTCTCCTGAGACGTAGGCGCTGTTGCGCAGCCACAAGTTCCGACCCCGTGCTGAGCCTGTCGAAGCACGACTCGGCGGTCACATTCGCCCTTCGACGGGCTCAGGGCGGGGTTGAGTGCGAGGCACAGGTGATTTACTCGGCCGCATCGAGCTTCACCGAGCCGTCCGAGGTGACGGTCTGCAGCACGTGGAAGCCTTCGAAGTCGGGATGGCCGAGCGTCATCGGCTTGGGCGCCGGGTTGCCGGCGCGGGCGTGCGACTTGCGGAAGGCGTCGGACTTGGTCCAGCCCTCGAAATCGGCATAGGAGCGCCACACGGTGTGCGAGGAGTAGAGCACGTGGTCCTCGCGCTCCGGACCTTTCAGCAGGTGGAACTCGACGAAGCCCGGCAGCTCGTGCAGGTGGCTCTCACGCGAGAACCAGACGTTCTCGAAGTCCTTGGCGGCGTCCTTGAGAACCTTGAACCTGTTCATGGCAATGTACATCGTGCTGTCTCCATGGACCCGTGATGTTGGGACCCGTGATGCGGCCGGTCGTGATAGGCGCGGCGGCGGCGTGTCTGATCGGGGGCGTCGCTAGCCCAACCCGCCGCCGCCGCGTCGTCAGCCCCGGAAAAGCCATGGGGCCAGACAAGGCTGTTTGTCGACTCTTTTCTTCAGGTTGTAGTTCGGCAGCCAGCCGTCACCACGGACGCACAGACGTCGCCCAGGCGTCTCATGCTTTGGTCGAACGCGGCGGCGATCTGCCGCCGCGTTCTTATTGTCCTCAGAAATGCGCCTTGACGGTGACCAAGCCAGTGCGGCCGCGGCCGGTGTCATTGCACAGCGGCGAGATATTGCTGCCGAAGCAGTTGGTCGGCGTGACCGGTCCGAAGCGGACGCGATCGGCGTCGCAGGCGCAGGCGTGTAGTCCAGTGTCGAACAGGTTGGTCACCGTAGCCGCCAAGCTCGATATTGCTGGTCAACTTGTAGCTCGTGAACACGTCGACCAGGGTATAGCCCGGCATCATGGAACCGCCGTAGCAATGACCCGCCGGCATCGCCCACATTGATGTCGCCGACAAAGCTTTCGCGAGAAGTACGACACCCGCGCGCCGATCGTCAGCTTCTGGTCGAAGAACGCGCACGCCACCGTGAGCGATCGCCGTAGTGCTCCGGCAGATAGCTGTGCGCACCTGCTCCGTTGCAGCTGAGGAGGCAGGTCGTGTCGAGATAGGTATAGCTCAGGCCGGCGAAGACATAGCCGGCATCATACATGCCCTCCAACTCGACGCCGTTGACCCTGCGACTTGCCCGGCGCATTGCAGAAGTATGTGCCTGACCGTCGTGGAGCCGTCGGTCACCGCAAACGTGCACGTCAGATGTAGTCCTCGACGTCCATCACGAAGTAGCCGGCCTTCATGCGGAAGGAGTCGTTGCGGGTGAACATGCGATCCTGCCGTGATGTTGACGCCGAATTCCCAGCCCTTCTGGACTTCCGGGATCGAGGAGCGGATTGGGGAAGAGGCTCTGGCGGGACCGCGCGCCGGGATGGACTGCCGCCGGCACATCGTCTCGTTGATGGTCGGCGCACGGATGGACTCCGAGTAGGTCACATAGGGCTGCAGCCACGGCGGACGCTGTGCGGCCAGCGTCACCTTCGGGTTGAGCCGACCCTCGGACTTGATCGATGCTCGAACGGACCCATGGGCAGCGGTGGCGCCAGCGGGGGATGGTCCGACCGGTGCACGGTCCCGTGACCCTCGAGCGTAAGTATCGTAGCGCAGGCCAGCGATCAGATCGAATATGCCGTACGTCAGCGTCGTCTGCGAGAAACCGCCGCCGATGCTGCTCTTGCCGTCCGAGTTCACCCCGCCCGGCACCGTCTTCACTTACGTTCTCGAAGTATTCGCCGCCGTAGTCCATCGCCACGCCGAACGGCCCCATGCGGAACCTCGACGTGTTGGAAACGTCGAAGCCGAAGCCATCGTCCTCGATCCGGCGTCCGACCGCCGTCGCGAACAGTTGAGGCCGCGGAGGTAGGTCAGCTCCGTCGAGGTCGCATACGCGTTGGCCTTGAAATCGATCAGGCGGATTGTTGCGCGGCTGGTAGACGTAGCCGGCAGTGAGCGTATCCGCCTTGATATTCTGGAAGTACGAGTTGGCCGAGAAGTCGTTGTCGTAGAGGACGCCGCCGAAGGAAATCTTGAGGATCTGCTCGGTCGGCTTTATGTAATCCATCTTGAACAGGCCGGACATCAGGTCCTGGCGCGTGAACGGCACGCGATGCCGTTCGCCGTTCTTGAAGTTGTCCGGCTCGCGCTGGCTGATCGCGCCGGCGATCCCGAAGCTGCCGTTGCGTCGCGCCGGCCGCAAACATCTCGCGACCAGCCGATGCCGTTGGTGCCGTAGGTGGCGCTGGTCAGCACGCCGGTGCTCTTGCCGGGCTTGATGATGTCTTCGACGCCGAGCGTGCGGAAGTTGGCGGTGCCCGCCAGACGCGCCGGCGCCGCCCTTCGTGACCACGGCCCCGCGCTCGATGTCCATGCCGGCCAGCAACTGCGGATCGACGTAGATGAAGCCGCTGCGCCTCGTGGCCGACGAAGCGGAAGTTCTGGCGCACGCCGTCGATCATCATGTTGACGCGGCCCGATCCTTCCAGGCCGCGGATGTTCACGGCGATGCCGGGGTTCTGACGCTCTCGCGCGTGAAGGTGCCGGGCATGGTGCGCAGCACGTCGCCCGTGTCGACCTGGCCGAATGTGTCGAGTTCGCTCTTGGTGGCCGTGCTGACGGCGGCCGGCGTGTTGTAGACGGCGTCCTTCTGCGCCTTCTCCTTGGTCGCCTGGGTCTCGACCTGCTGCACGGGCTCGGCCTGCTGCGGAGCGGCCTTCGGCGCGCCTTTCGCCGTGCCCTTCTTCGCCGTCGAACCCTTTTTGCCCTCGACGGTCACCTGCGGCAAGTGTCTGGCTGCTCTGCGCGATGGCCTGCGCGGTCAGGGCGAGCGACGCTGCCGCGCAGCTCCCCAGCAGCAGACCTTTCCTGATCAGATGTGATCTGTTGTTGGCGCCAGTGCTTCTTGCATCTGGCCTTGTTGCATCGTGCCTTGTTGCAACATGCTCCACAACGCTGCCCTGCGAGCAGCGTACACTACGCTCGTACATAACCCCACGCCCCTGATACCAACGCCCATTCAACAACTGGCTGGCTGGCTGAGGAGCGCGATCACTCCCGGGCGGGCTTGCTCGAGCGCGCACTGCGCGCCGTCCACTCCTTTTCCTAGAAAGGAGGCTTGCAAAGGCTATGTTTGTTGACTAGTTGAGTCAACAAACGGAAACCATTCGAGACACGCAGCGTAGCTTTGGGGCAACAGTGGAAGGGGATCGTGTGCTGATGATGAGCCGTGACGATGCGGAGCAGGCAATGCCGAAGCAAACGCCGGCAGTGCCGAAGCTGCGCCGCCTGAAGGTCAGCGAGCTGCTGGCGGGCGAGCGCGAGGTGATCATGGAGCACGATGGGCAGGACTATCGCCTGCGCATCACCGCCAACGGCAAACTCATCCTGACCAAGTGAGGGCTGACCAAGTGAGAGGTGTTCTCCGCATGCGTATTCAACGCTCGATCAGCGCGTTCGCTGGCCTGTTCGCAATCGCCGTCGCTGTCCTGATGGCGTCTCCGGCCGCAGCTGCCGACGTCACGCTGACGGATGCCGGCGGGCGCACCGTGCAGATCGCGGATGCCTCGCGCATCCTGGCAGTCGGCGGCGACATCACCGAGATCATCTACGCGCTGGGAGCCGACGCGCGCCTGGTCGGGGTCGACGCGACCAGCCAGTTCCCGCCCACCGCCCTGCAGGAAAAGAAGAACGTCGGCTACATGCGCGCGCTCTCGACCGAGGGCGTGATCTCGGTCGGCGCCACGCTGATCATCGCCTCGGAGCGCGCCGGTCCGCCGGAGGTGGTCAAGGCCCTGAAGACGACCAGCGTCGCCTACGTCGAGGTGCCCGACCAGTATTCGCCACTGGGCATTGCCGCCAAGGTGCGCCTGGTTGCACGTGCCGTCGGAGCCGAGGCCGAGGGCGAGAAGGTGGTGAGCCAGGTGGAGGCCGACTTCAAGGCGTTGGCGGACGGCACCCGGCGCATCAAGCAGCCGGTCAAGGCCATGTTCGTGCTGGGTGTGCAGAATGGACGGGTCAGCGTCGCCGGGCAGGGGACGGCGGCACACGCCATCCTGGAACTGGCCGGGGCCAAGAATGTCGCCGATGCCATGAGCGGCTACAAGCCGCTCACCGACGAGGCCATGATCGAGCTGGCGCCCGAGGTGATCCTGAACATGCGCCGCAGCAGCGACAAGGACAATCACGACGTCACGCAGCTGCTGGAGATGAAGGGCGTGCAGATGACACCCGCCGGCGCGGCCAAGCGCGTCATACAGATGGATGCCCTGTATCTGCTCGGCTTCGGCCCGCGTGCGCCGCATGCCGCCCGCGACCTGATGCGGCAGATCTATCCCGAGCTCGGCGGCGAGCCGGCTGGCGCGCATACGGGCGCCGTGAAATGACCACCGCGCTGCCCATCGCCGCGCCTGTCCGTGAGGGTGGGCGCCTGGCGAGCGCGCACGGGCTCGTCGCGTTCTCGGCGCTGGCGCTGCTGGTCGCCGCCTTCCTGTCCGTCTCCATCGGCGCGACCGGCATCACGCTGGCCGCGCTGCCGCGCGTGCTGGGTGCCATCGCCACCGGGCAGCACGACGCCTCCAGCATGCGCGAGCAGCTGGTGCTGCTCGACATCCGCCTGCCGCGCCTGCTTCTCGGGGTGTTCGTGGGAGCGGCGCTGGCCGTGTCCGGCGCCATGATGCAGGGCATGTTCCGCAATCCGCTGGCCGATCCGGGACTGATCGGGGTGTCCTCGGGCGCCGCGCTGGCCGCCGTCGCCACCATCGCGCTCGGCAACGGGCTGGCGGCGCCGCTGACCAAGGCGTTCGGCGTCTACGCCTTGCCGTTTGCGGCCTTCTTCGGCGGCGTTTCGACCACGCTGGTGCTGGTGGCGATCGTCGGCCGCCAGGGCCAGCTCGCCGTCGGCACCCTGCTGCTGGCGGGCATCGCCATCGGCGCCCTGAGCGGCGCTGTGACCGGCCTCATCTCGTATGCCAGCGACGACCGCGAGCTGCGCGACCTCACGCTTGTGGATGCTGGGCAGTTTGTCGGGGGCGAGCTGGCCGAAGGTGGTGGCGGTGCTGCCGTTTGCGCTGCTGATCGGCGCTGGCGCTGCCGCGCCTGGTGCGGGCGCTGAACGGCCTGCTGCTGGGCGAGGCCGAGGCGTTTCATCTGGGCGTCGACGTCGACCGGGCCAAGCGCGCCATCATCCTGGTCGCGGCCGCGGCCGTCGGGGCGGCGGTGGCGGTCGCGGGCGTGGTCGGCTTCGTCGGCATCGTCATTCCCCACCTGATCCGTCTGGCGGCCGGGCCCGACCACCGCGTGGTGCTGCCGGGCAGCGCGCTGCTCGGCGCCACCCTCGTGGTGCTGGCCGACATCCTCGCGCGCATGCTGGTTCGCCCGGCCGAGTTGCCGCTCGGCGTGGTGATGGCCCTGATCGGCGCGCCGGTGTTCCTGCACATGGTGGTCAAGCGCGGCGTGGGTGGGAGCTGAGGCACATGCTGGAAGCGCGCGACCTCACCTATACCACCGGCGGCAGCACGCTGCTGCGGGGCGTCGACGTCGGCGTGCGGGCGGGTCGCATCGTGGTGCTGATCGGCCCCAACGGCGCCGGCAAGTCGACGCTGCTGCGGGTGCTCTCGGGCGACCTGAAGCCGACGCAGGGCCAGGTGCTGCTCGATGGGCGCCCGCTCGGGGCTTTCCCGCCGTCGGAGCTGGCGCGGCGGCGCGCCGTGGTGCCGCAATCGAGCGCGCTGAGCTTCCCGTTCACGGTGCTGGAGGTGACCATGCTGGGCGTCACGGTGCCGGGCTTCGGCCTGTCCGACGCCGAGGCCCGCAAGGCCGCGCTCGACGCGCTGGCCAGCCTCGACATGGCCGATCTGCAGGGCCGCTCCTACGTGCACCTGTCCGGCGGCGAGCGCCAGCGCGTGCACATCGCCCGCGCCCTGTGCCAGCTCGCCATGCCGGCCTGGCGCAGCGGGCAGACGCGCTGTTTCCTGCTCGACGAGCCGACCGCCAGCCTCGACCTCGCGCATCAGATCCAGGTGCTGGCGGCCCTGCGCCGGCAGGCCGACGCCGGCCATGCCGTGCTGGCCGTGCTGCACGACCTCAACCTGGCCGCCGCACTGGCCGACGACATCGTCCTGCTCGCCCGCACCCAGGTGGTGGCCGCCGGATCGGCGCGCGAGGTGCTGCGCGACGACCTGCTGTCGGACGCCTACGGCTGCCCGGTGCGCACCAACCAGACGCCGCAGGGCGACCGCCCGTTCGTGCTCCCCCCGGCCGTCTTCGCAACCGAGGCGACGCGGGCGACCCGCAGTCTCCCCAACGGGGGCGGCGCCCATGTGTTGGCAAATTAGGCTTGCATATCAATTGCGGTTTACATTGGAGGAATTCTAATGTGGGATAAGATCACCGTACCGCCCTCGGAGCACCTGCAGCGATGCGCCTGACCAAATCCACCAGCCATGCGATCCGCATTCTGCTCGAGTGCGCCGGTGCCGACGACAGGTTGGTCAAGGTCGCCGTGCTGTCCGAGCGTCTCGACATCACGCAGCAGAACATCTTCAAGATCGTCAATCTGCTCACCAAGGCCGGCCTGCTCGAGGCCGTGCGCGGCCGCAACGGCGGCGTCAAGCTGGCCCGTCCGGCAGGCGAGATTCGCATCGGCGACGTGGTGCGCGCCAGCGAGGTGACGCGCGTGGAGATCGAGGACGACGAGGACCGCCGCACGCCCGGCACGCGGCCACGGCGTCAACCAGATCCTCGACGACGCGCTCGGCGCCTTCATCGACGTGCTCGACCAGCACACGTTGGCCGATATGGCCAAGGGCCAGCGCATCCCGGGAGCGTCGCCGCACCGCAAGATGCGCGGCCGCGCCAAGCCGGTGGCGGGCAGGCTTCCCGCCTGCGCCGGGCGCTGCACGAGCAACTAGGTCCTGATCCGCAAATACCGACCGCGCGCTGCACACGAGCCGCAATGTTGGTCGGCAATTGCGACCACACTGACCCGCGACCAGACGACGCGCGCAGCGCGCCAACCGCGCATTTGGCGCCGTGGCTATTTTTGACAAGTTCTAAAGTATCCACAAAAGCTTGACAGCGGCAGGCGCCGCGAGAAATGTGGAACCTGCGTCTCCACAAAGTTGCAGGCGCGGAGCACTTCAGTCCGATGTCGGGGCCTTGAACCCCAACTATTGGTGACAGGCTTATGAGCGTACCAGCGATGTCTCGCTGCCGCGTCGATGCGCGGCAATCTCCCTCAGCGTCTTGCCTGCCGAACGCGCTGCGAGGCAAGGCATGACCGAGGCCCTCAAGCACGCCGATGCGTCGCTCGCCTGGACGCCCGCGTTCTCCGGACCGGAGCGGCTGGTCGGTCTCGGCTTCCGCTACTGGCTGGCGGGCTATCGCACCGGCGAGATCGGCTGCTGGGAAAAGGCCTGGCGCGCCTACGCGGATGTCATGGGGCCGGCCTCGGCCAAGCACGCGTTGAGCGATCTGTCCAACTGGGTGCGTGCCGTCAACCTGCATGCGCAGCGCCCGCTCGAGGCGCCGGCGGTCGACTGCGACGGCTTCTGCCGCGACGAGTGCGTGGCCATCGCCATGATCGCCGCCTGCCAGCACAACGCCTGCCCGGCCATGCGCGCCTGCGCCTTCTCGCTGCTCGGCTGCTCGATGATCGACGAGGTGGTGCAGGGCGCCGAGAGCTTTGCCGCTACCATGCGCGGCGCCGACCAGGTGCTGCTGCCGTCCTACGTGCATGGCGCCTCGCTGCTCGCCATGCGCCCGGCCACTCCCGTCTCGCAATGATCGGCGCCCAGGACACCAGGACACCCACATGATCGTCTGCTCCTGCTCCGTCATCACCGACACCGACATCGAGGAGGCTCTGATCGAGATCATGAGCCAGCCCGACGCGCCGCTGCCGACGCCCGGCGTCGTCTACCAGCACCTGTCGAAGAAGATGGTGTGCTGCGGCTGCGCGCCGCTGGCGGTCAGCACCATCTACGAGAAGATCGATCAGCTGGCCGAGCGCGGCGTCATCTGCCCCTACGCCGGCGCGTGCGCGCAGGGTCGCCTGCTCAAGGGCGCCCGGCCGCCGGCGCACCGGCTGATCGCGCGACGCCCGATCCAACCGCGCCGCATGGCGCGGCCGACGCCCCAGTCGGCGAAACCGGAGCTGGAGACCGCCTGACTCGCGGCCTGCTCACGAGCCGTCTCTCGATCCGAGCCATACCGGCAAGCCTCTGATTCCAGTGTGCATTACAGGCGAAGAGTTCGCGCTGCTCGCTGGCGGCCGAGCCCGCGGCGGGACACCGGCTGACCCACCTATCCCCATTTGACGACCGGTTCCGTGCTGGTTCCCTGCAGGCAAGTGTCGTAGGAAGCGGTATCGGGCGGCACGGCGGGCGCCCTCACCCGAGGGAGGCTGCTTGCTCGTGCGCCTGCTACCGGACCCAGTCGACAAGCCAGGCACGGAGAGGCGCCATGAAGGGTAACAAAGAGGTCATCGACATCCTGAACGAGGCCCTGAAACTCGAACTGGGCGCCGTCAATCAGTATTGGGTTCACTATCGCCTGCTCGACAACTGGGGCTTCACCAAGCTCGCCAAGAAGGAGCGCGCCGAGTCCATCGAGGAAATGCAGCACGCCGACAAGCTGGTGGTGCGCATCATCTTCCTCGAGGGCTTCCCCAATCTGCAGCACGTCGCTCCGCTGATGATCGGGCAGAGCGTCAAGGAGGTGCTGGAGTGCGACCTGAAGGGCGAGCATCTGGCGCGCGACCTCTACATGAAGGGGCGCGAGCTGTGCCGCAAGCAGGAGGACTACGTGTCGATGCAGCTGTTCGAGGAGCTGCTCAAGGACGAGGAAGGCCACATCGATTTCCTCGAGACGCAGCTCGATCTGCTCGACAAGATCGGGGTTCAGAACTACGGGCAGCTGCAGGCCGATGCCGCCAATGAATCGGGCGAGCACCACTGAAGCGAAAGGTTGGGCGGACTGCCGCGAGGTTCTTTCGCTCGCCCTCGTTCGCCGCCGGCGTCGCGCTGGGTTTCACCCTGCTCGCCGCCTCGCTCTGGTGGTGGCCGAAGCCGGCCACTGTCGGCGCGTCACGGCCGGGACAGCCCACGCTGGAGGAGCTGAAGCGCAGCTTCGCCCGGCCGTCCTATCTGCCGCAACCAGCCGACAACCCCGCCACGCCGGCCAAGCTCGCTCTCGGCCAGCGCCTGTTCGAGGACAAGCGGCTGTCGGTGACCGGCACCATCTCCTGCTCGTCCTGCCACGACCCCAAGCTGGCGTTCACGGACGGCGAAAGCAGCGGCCGCGGCGTGTCGGGACGCCCGCTGGTGCGCCACACGCCCTCGCTGTGGAACGTCGCCTGGACCCCGCTTCTGATGTGGGACGGACGCGCATCGAGTCTGGAGGAGCAGATCCGCCTGCCGCTCACCCATCCCGACGAGATGGGCGCCACCTATCAGCACGCGGTGGAGCGGCTCGCCGCCGATGCGGACTACACGCGCGCCTTCGCCGAGGCCTTCCCCGGCTCGCCCGGCATCACGTCCGAGACCATCGCCAGGGCGCTCGCCGCCTTCGAGCGCTCGCTGGTGTCGCCGCCGACCCGCTTCGACCGATGGATCGCCGGCGACCAAACGGCCCTGTCGCCCAGCGAGCAGAACGGCTTTGCCATCTTCACCGGCCGCGGCCGCTGCATCAACTGCCACACCGGCTTCGCCTTCACCGACCACGGCTTCTATGACATCGGCCTGCCTAGCGAGGACCTGGGCCGGGGCCCGATCCTCGGCCTGCCCGTGGCCGACCAGGCCTTCAAGACGCCAACGCTGCGCGAGCTGGCGTGGACGGCGCCCTACACGCATGACGGCTCGATCGGCACCCTCGACGACCTGATCCGCATCTACGAGATGGGCGGCGTCGAGCGGCCGACCCGCAGCCGCGACCTGCCGCAGAACCTGCGGCTCACCGACGAGGAGCGCGACGACCTGATCGCCTTCCTGGAGTCGCTGTCGAGCGAGGCGCCGCCCAAACCGTCGACCGAAGCCTGGATGGGCAACACCGAGCCGCCCAGGCCGCAGCCTGCCGCCGACACCACCGTGGTCAGCCAGCTCGACAAGCTGTTCAACCCCTCACGCGTGCGCCTCAAGGCCGGCCAAACGCTGAGCGTGCTCAACGACGACACGCGCACACACAACGTGCGCATCGACAGCCCTACGCTCGACTACAATTCCGGCGCCCAGGAACCCAAGCAGACCATCAGCATCCCGTTCCCCGACCCCGGCACCTACGAAGCCTTCTGTGGCATTCATCCCACCATGCGCCTGACCATCGAGGTGCAGTGATGGGGCGCGCGGTACAGGCTCACCGCCACCCGGCGCGGCGCAAAGCGTCGATGACGAGCTCGCCGCCCTTGCCGCCGGCGTAGGGAAACCAGTGCGTGAATTCTTCGGCCGTCAGACCGGGGTAGTCGCGCTGCAGCTCCGCCACCACTTTCGATGCTGCCTCGATATCGCCGGCGGCGGACAGGGACGCTGCCAACACCTGCCGCCCGAGCCAGAACCGCGGTTGCAGGCGCATCGCCCAATGCGCCGTCTGCAGCGCCTCCTCCCGGTTGCCGAGGTGCAGGTCGGCCAGCACCTTGGATGGCAGGCAGTGGCCGAGACTGGCATCGCCGACCCGCAAACGCATCGCCGTCTGCAGGTAGGTCTTGGCCGCGCCGAAAGCGCCTGTCATGACAGCATGATAGCTGCGTGCCGTCGAGGACATCGCGAAGCTTGGATTGACCGACACGGCCTGATCGAGGAAGCCGATCGCCTCATCGTGCCGCCCCTGCCAGTCCAGCACCTGCCCCATGATGTTGCAGCCCTTGGGCTCTGACGGATCGATCTCGAGCGCGCGCCTGGCACTCTTCTCCGCTGCGGCAAGCAGAGGCGCCCAGCGATGATCCCTCTCCACCTGTGCGGTGAGATAGATCGTGACTGCCAGCATGGCGTGCGCGTGCGCGTAGGTCGCATCCTCACGGATCGCGCTCTGGAAGGCGGCGGCGGCCGCCGCCAGCTCGCCGGCATAGAAATGCCGGTAGCCGAGCACGAGATGCTGGTAGGCAATTGCTGACCCTGTCGCCGCCAGCGCCGGCTTGGCAAAGGTCCTGCGCTCGATATCGGCGATGGCCGGGTCGAGGGCGGCGACGATCAGCGGACACACCTCGCCAGCCCATGAGAGCAGGTTGTCGCTGGTTGCCTCATAGCGATTGACCCAGCGGATGTGGCCCGTTTCGGCGTCGGCCAGCTCGATGCCGAGCGACAAGCCGTTGCCGCGTTCGCCGATCGCCCCATAGATCAGGTAGTCGGCGCCGGTCAGCCGGGCAAAATCCCTGGCAATGAAGGGAGATCCGGCAGCGATGCTGTGGGTGGTGGCACGCGACAGAACGCTGAACCACCTGCACCCGGACAGCACGATGGTGATGTCTTCCGACAGCGCGCTCGCAACTGCCGCCCCAGAGGCCTGCGAGCCTTCGTAGCGGAACGGCAGGACGGCGAGCACCGGCGCGTCGCCGCGCGTGCGCAGCCAGGGATCGGTGTGCACATACGCGGGGCGGCGCAGGCTGACCGGCGCGACCCTGATCGCCTGCGGAGCAGCCTTCATTGCTTCGTAGGCTTGGCGAAGCTCGGCCGGCGGCTCTTCGTCGAACTCCAGTTTCAGGCGCTTGGCGTAGCGCTCATACTGCAGCAGCGCATCCTGCCGGCGACCGGACGCCGCCTCGATGCTCATCTGCCGCAGCACGGCCGGCGCGCACATCGGCGACAGCTCGATCAGCCGGCGAAGCGCTTGCACCGCGCGCTCCTGCTCGTCGGCGCTGAGGCCATGCACGGTGGCCTCCAGCACGGCGCTCTCGAGCTGCCCCTCGAGCCGCGACCGCTGGATCGCCATCCACTGGCCGAACGGCTCCGAACCGATCGGTGGACCATCCAGCAGGGGGCCGCGATAGAGCCGCAGCATCTGCTCGACGCCGGCCAGCCCGTAGTGGGAAGACTGCCTCTCGAGTTCCCACACGTCGCACTCGACGATGCCGGAGCCCAGCGCCACGCTCGTGCGCGTCGCATCGACGATGGCAGCGCTGTCGCCGGATGCGGCGCGCAGTTCGAACAGCACCTGCCGCAGGCTCGCCTGGGCCTGCTCCTTGAACCGGTCCGGCCACAGCAGGTCGAGCAGAACCTCGCGGCTCTCGACGTGCGTCTCCTTGAGCGCCAGATAGGCGAGCAGGGCTTGGCCTCTGCGCAGAGAAACCGGCTGCGCGTCCGCGCCGGCCCCGAGCAGGGCGAAGCCACCGAGCAATTGAAGCTTCATGCAGCTTGCTCTGCGCCAATATCGATTGGGCCGCAAGCCTATCAGAAATAGCGCACAAATACCTCCCAACGAGCCGCACAAATGACGCTGGCATAACGCTGCGCGCCTAGGGTCGAGCCCGTCAAGAAGCCAATGCCGGGCATCCAGAACTCGGCCAACTTCAGGAGATGGAGCATGCGCAAGTTCATCATCGAACGAGAAATTCCGAAGGTCGGCACGCTCGAGCGCGAGCAGCTGCGCGAGGTCGCCAAGACGTCCAACGCGGCGCTCGCCAAGCTCGGCACCGACATCCAGTGGGTGCAAACCTACGTGGCGGACGAGAAGACCTTCTGCGTCTACCTCGCCAAGGACGAGGCCCTCATCCGCCGTCATGCCGAGATCAGCGGCTTCCCGGCCAACAAGATCACCGAGATCAGGCGGGTGATTGATCCGAGCACGGCCGCGGGCTAGGGGCCGGCACTCCACACCGAATATTTGGGGCCCCCACGAGGGGCCCCATTTTTCTTTGGCCTTGCGTACGCGTGCTCCCGTTCCGCCCAAGGTTCACAATCACGCGACGTCGATTGCACATGGCGCCAATTCCGCCGCACGATGGTCACCATTCGCCGCCATGTTCTGCGAGCGGCCAAGGTGCGGGCTCCTGGCAAAACTCAATACGAACCAAGGAGTGGAGCATGCGCATCGCGTGGGCCCTGCTGTCGTTGCTTGTCCTGGCGTCGTTCGACCCTGTCACCGCCAGAGAATTGAAAATCTCCCACCAATGGCCCGCGGAAGCGGATGCGCGTGATCGCGCGACGCGCGTCTTCGTCAAGGAGGTGCTGGCTCGTTCGCCCGGCACGTCGTTCCAGATCTACCCGCAGCTGCAGCTGAAGATGAAGGCCGAGGAACAGTTCGCGGCCCTGCAGTCGGGCGCCATCGACTTAAGCGTCTACCCGCTGCCCTATGCGGTCAAGCAGGTGCCGGAGTTCTCCCTCTCCGTCCTGCCCTGCCTGTACCCGAGCCTCGACACGGTGCGCGGATTGAAGGGCTCGAAGATCGCCGATCAGCTGCAGTCCATCGCCCACTCGCATGGCGTGCACATCCTGGCGTGGTGGTGGGTGCCCGGAGGATTCGTGACCCGCAATCGGGAAATAGCCGGGCCAGCGACAGTCAAGGGGCTGCGGCTGCGCGGCGGCGACCCGATGTTCGATCTCATGCTCAAGGAGGCCGGCGCCATCCCCGTCGAGCTTACCTCGAACGAAATCTACTCGGCCATGCAGGCGGGCACCTTGGACGGCGCGCTGACGTCGTACGAGACCTTCGTGTCAGCGAAGATCTACGAACATGGCAAGCATTTCACCGCCGGCAGCCCCGGAATCTGGATGTTCGCCACGCCGCTGCTGATCTCCAAATCGGTGTGGGACGACCTGTCGGATGCCGAACAAGAGGCGTTCGAGGCCGCCGCCGCAATTTCCGAGGAATACTTTGCTGCCACTCAGCTCGCTGCCGAGGCGAGGTTCATAGAGACCTTCAAGCGCGCCGGCGCCAAGTTTCACAAGTTCACACACGCTGAATACCTTGCCTGGCTGCAGCTGGCGCAGAGGACCGCCTGGAAGGAGTACATCAAGATAAGTCCGGCAACCGGGAGCATGCTGCGGGAAGTCGTGCAGACCATCCTGCTGAACAGCAACAAGCCTCGCTAACTTGATGCGGTGCGGAATACCGCGGAGGTTCCCAAGCCCAAGAAGCGATGAATACAGCATGGGACTTTGCGGCGGCCAGCCAATGCAATAGGCTGCCGTCAACGATCAAAAAAATTCTTGGGAGGGAACCATGCATTTTCGTCGCCTGCTTGGCGCGCTCGCCGGTCACGTTGGCGCTCGGCTTGCTGCCGTTCGCGGCCTCCGCGCAGACCTTCACCAAGCCGGTCCGGATCATCGTGCCGTTCGCGCCAGGCGGCACCAGCGACATCCTCGCCCGCCTGATCGGCCCGAAGCTGCAGGAGGCCATCGGCCAGCCGGTGGTGGTCGAGAACAAGACCGGCGCCGGCGGCAACATCGGCGCCGATTTCGTCGCCAAGGCCGACAAGGACGGCCACACGCTGCTGCTGATCGACGTCAGCACGCTGGCCATCTCGCCCAACCTGCTCGCCAGCATGACCTACAGCCCCACCAAGGACCTGGCGCCGGTGGGCATGATCTCGTTCGCGCCCTATGTGCTGGCGGTGCACCCGAGCGTGCCGGTTGCGACGGTCGCCGAGCTGGTGGCGCATGCCAAGGCCAATCCGGGCAAGGTGCCGTTCGGCAATGCCGGCATCGGCGTCGCCAACCACATTTCCGCGGTGCAGCTCGAAAAGACCTGGGGCGTGAGCTTCAAGCACGTGCCCTATCGCGGCGGCGCCGATGCCATCAAGGGCACGGTCGCCGGGGAAAGCCAGGTGATCCTCAACGGAGCCACCGCCACCGCCTCGTTCGTCGCACAGGGCCAGCTTAAGGGCCTCGCGGTGTCGGGCGACCGCCGCGTGGACAGCGTCAAGGAGCTGCCGACCTTCAAGGAGCTTGGCGTCACGCCGGTCGAGGTCGGCTCGTGGCAGGGGCTGCTGACCACGGCCGGTACGCCGGCGGCGGCGCAGGAGCGCCTCAACGCGGAACTCAGCAAGATCCTGGCCATGCCCGACATCGCCAAGCGCATCCAGGACCTCGGCGGCGAGGTGAAGGCTGGACCGTCCGCGGAACTCGCCAAGTGGATCGATACCAACACGGCGAGCTACGCAACGATCATCCAGGAAGCCGGCATCAAGGTGCAGTAGCCGAACGGAGGCTGCCGTGCTGCGCCGCGTTGACGTCAGGGAGCTGGCGTTCGGGCTGTTCCTGATCGTGCTGGCGAGCGTGGCGTTCGTCTCCACGCGCTCACTCAGCATCGGCACGGCGGCCGACATGGGGCCGGGGTTCGTGCCCCGCGCGCTCGCCTGGATCATCCTGGGATTTGGCCTTGCGTTTTGCGTCGGCAGCCTGCTCAAGGCGCCGGAGCCCTGGCCCGATGGTGGCATGGCGGCCGCTGGCCGCCATCCTGGCCTCGATCGCGCTGTTCGCCGTGCTGTTCTCCCACCTGGGATTGATCGTTGCTTGCGTTGGCGCCGTGCTGGTCGCCGGCACCGCCACCAGGCCCGTGCCCTGGCTCCAGCTCCTGCTGTTCGGTCCCGTGCTGGCCGCGCTCTCGGCGCTGCTGTTCGTGAAGGGGCTGGGCTTGCCGTTCAAGGTGTGGCCGTCGTTCACGCTCCAGTATTGGGCCCAGTACTGGCCCCAGCTCGGCGCCTGGTGAGGACATCGCGTGGAGCTGTTCGACAACCTGGCACTCGGCCTCGCGACGGCGGCAAGCTGGCAGAACCTGCTGTTCTGCTTTGCCGGCGTGATGATCGGCACGCTGGTCGGCGTGCTGCCCGGCATCTCGCCGCTGACCACCGTGGCGATGCTGCTGCCCTTCACCTTCGGCCTGCCGCCGGCGTCGGCCATGATCATGCTGGCCGGCATCTTCTACGGCGCGCAATACGGCAGCTCAACCGCCGCCATCCTGGTCAACGTGCCGGGCGAGACCTCCTCCATCGTCACCTGCATCGACGGCTACCAGATGGCGCGCCAGGGCCGCGCCGGCTCGGCGCTGGCCATCGCCGCCATCGCCTCGTTCCTTGCCGGCACGGTGGCGACGCTGGTGATCGCCATCCTGAGCCTGCCGCTCGCCGCGCTCGCGCTGAAGTTTACGGCGGTCGAGACCGTCAGCCTCGTGATCCTGGGGCTGCTCGGCGCCGTGGTGCTGGCGCACGGCTCGCCCACCAAGGCGATTGCCATGATCATCGTCGGCGTCCTCGTCGGGCTGGTGGGCGTGGATGTCAATTCCGGCGCGCCGCGCATGACCTTCGGCATCCCCGACATCACCGACGGCATCAGCTTCGTGCCGATCGCCATCGGCCTGTTCGGCATCGCCGAGATGATCCGCAACCTCGAGCAGCCGCAGGATCGCAAGCTGGCCGGCGTGCGCATCGCCAACCTGCTGCCCACCCGGGCCGAGCTGGCTGCAGCCTTCCCGGCCATGCTGCGCGGCACCGGGATAGGCTGTCTGCTCGGCGTGCTGCCGGGCGGCGGCGCCGCGCTGCCGCCGTTCTCCGCCTACGCGCTGGAGAAGAAGATCGCGGCCGACCCCTCGCGCTTCGGCAAGGGCGCCATCGAGGGCGTGGCGTCGCCGGAGGCCGCCAACAACGCCGGTGCGCAGACCAGCTTCGTGCCGATGCTGACGCTGGGGCTGCCCACCAACCCGCTGATGGCGCTGATGATCGGCGCGCTCATGATCCAGGGCATCCAGCCGGGCCCCCAGGTGATGACCAAGCAGCCCGATCTGTTCTGGGGCGTGATCGCCTCCATGTGGATCGGCAATCTGATGCTGATCATCATCAACCTGCCGCTGATCGGCATCTGGGTGTCGCTGCTGCGCGTGCCCTACGCGCTGCTGTTTCCGGCCATCGTCGTGTTCTGCTGCATCGGTGCCTACAGCATCAACAGCAGCCTGTTCGACCTGTGGCTGATGCTGGGCTTCGGCCTGCTCGGCTACTTCTTCCTCAAGATCGGCGTCGAGCCTGCGCCATTCGTGCTGGGCTTCGTGCTCGGCCCAATGCTCGAGGAAAATTTCCGACGCGCGATGTTGATTTCCTCGGGCGACATCGGCGTGTTCGTGCAGAGCCCGATCAGCGCCGTGCTGCTGGCGTGCTCGGCCGCGCTGCTCGCGGCCCTGCTGGTTCCCGAGATCCGCCGCAAGCGCGAGGCCCTGCAGGACTGACCCTGCCGCTGCGCTCTGGTGCGCCGAGGCAACAGGCGATCACCTTTCAACCCTCTGTCATGATCCCGAGCAAATGCCGCTGCTAAGGCTCCACCAAAGTTCATGGTGGAGACTGCGCATGATATCGACTGTGCGAGGCACGCTGCGGATTTCGACCATCGCGGCTGCTGCCCTTGTTGCGCTGCTTGGCGTGGCCGCCGACCCGCGCGCGTCGCAGGCCGAGACGCAGATCAGCGTCTACGGCGGCGCCAATACCAATCTCAGCAGCCGCGGCACGCTCGTGTCAGGCGTAACCGTCGACAGCCGCGAGTTCGACTGGGAAGGCAAGTCGTTCGAGATGCCGCCCTACTGGGGTGCGCAGGTCACGCATTGGTGGAACCGCGGCGCCGGCTGGGGCCTGGGGTTGGATTTCACGCACGCCAAAGCCTATGCGGACGTCAATTTCGCAACCGACCCGGTCTACTCGCATCTCGAGTTCACGGACGGCAACAACCTTTTTGCTCAACCTGATGTACCGGTTCAATCCCGTGCTCAACGGCAAGCTCACGCCGTTCGTCGGCATCGGCGCCGGCATCGCCATTCCCCATGTCGAGGTGGACCTCAAGAACGGCGCACCCAACACCAGGGAGTACCAATTCGCAGGCGGCGCCGGGCAGGTGCTGGCCGGGCTAGAGTACAACCTGAACAAGTCCTGGTCGGTGTTTGCCGCGGGCAAGCTCAGCTATTCGCATCTTTCCACCGACCTGGAAGGCGGCGGGCACTTCAAGACGCATCTGTGGTCGCCGCAGATCGCCATCGGCCTGAGCTACCGGTTCGGCAACTGAGCATCGGTCACCTGCGCACCCTCATCCCGGAAGCCGAGCAAGTCGGCGAGAGCCGGCGCGAGGCTGTGCGGAACCCGTATCTGAGAGCGGAGCTGCAGAGATCCCGGCTCGGCAGGATAGCTCGGCGAACCCTCGGTCCGGGATGACGGGTGAGGAACATCCCCCGCGTCAGAAATCTGCGTCCTCTTCGCCGACTAGGCGCTTCTGGTGGCGCAGGTGCTGCCAGATCGCCAGCGCAATGGACAGCACCGCGGCCGCCAGCAGGCCACCCGAGATCGGCCGGGTGACGAACAGCCAGAGATTACTGTCGGTCATGATCGAGCGGATCAGGTTGAGCTCGATCTGGTCGCCCAGGATCAGCCCCAGGATCAGCGGCGCCAGCGGAAAGCCGGCCTTCACCAGGACGTAGCCGAACACGCCGAAGATCAGCAGCACGTACACGCTCTGCATGGTGTTGTTGAGCGCGTAGGCGCCGATCACGCACAGCACCATCACGATCGGCGCCAGCACCGACAGGCGCACGCTGGTGACCCGCAGCATCAGCGGCATGAAGGCGACGCAGATCAGCAGCATCAGCGGATGGGCCAGGATGTAGGCCGCGTAGATGCCGTAGGACAGGCCGGGATTCTGCGAGATGAACAGCGGCCCTGACTGGATGCCGTGGATGGTCATGGCGCCCAGCATGACGGCCGTCACCGCGTCGCCGGGGATGCCGAACGCCATGATGGTCATCAGCGAGCCCGACACGTTGGCGTTGTTGGAGGCCTCCGAGGCGATGATGCCCTCCGGGTGCCCCTTGCCGAACTTCTCGGGCGTCTTGGAGAACTTCTTGGCCTGGTCGTAGGCCATCACGCTCGACGCGCTGCCGCCGATCGCCGGCAGGATGCCGATGATCAGCCCGACGATGGTGGCCCAGGCCAGCAGGAAGGGTTGGCGGATGATCTCCCAGTTGACCTTCAGGTGCGAGAAGCGCTCGAACTGCACGCGCCCGACGGACATGCCGGCTCGGCCAGGATCGCGCATCCGCTCGATGTCGGTCATGATCTGCGCGAAGGCGAAGATGCCGATCAGCACCGGCAGGAACGGAAAGCCGCCGCCGATGAACTCCGACCCGAAAGTGAAGCGCGGCACGCTGGCGATCGGATCGGTGCCGACCACCGTTATGAGCAGGCCGATGGCCGTCGACAGCAGGCCCTTCACCAGCGACGCCTCGGTCAGGCCCGCCACCATGGCCATGGCCAGCACGAACAGCGAGAAATACTCCCACGGCCCGAACTCCAGCGCGATTGCCGCCAGCGGTCCGGTCAGGAACACCAGGCACAGCGCGCCCAGCAGCCCGCCCCACACCGACGCCCACACGCCGAGCCAGATGGCGCGTCCGGGCTCGCCGTTGCGCGCCATCGGGAAGCCGTCGAAGGTGGTGGCGATCGAGGCTGGCGAGCCCGGGATGCCGAGCAGGCAGCAGGTGATCAGCCCACCGGTCGAGCCGCCCACGTAGACGCCGGTCATGGCGGCGAGGCCGGCCAGCGGGTCGAGCCCGTACGTGAACGGCAGGATGACGATCACCGTCATTGTGATGGTCACGCCGGGCAGCGAGCCGCCGATCACGCCGGCGAACGTGCCGGCCATCAGCGGCAGCATGTACTTCCATTGCAGGATCGTGACGATGCCGTTGGCGAGCAGCTCCAGCATGCTCACCATCCCGTCCACGTGCCGCGCGGCAGCAGGACCAGCAGGTAATTGTTGAACACGGTGTAGGTCACCGCCGACGTGCCGACCGCAATCGCCGCCATGCTGCAGCCATGCCTAGCAGCGTGCGCGGCAGCTCCAGGATCACCTGGAACGCCGCCACGAACAGCACGGTGGCCAGGCGAAAGCCGATCAGCGGCAGCAGTGCGATGTAGACCGCCACGGCCGCGAACGCCGCCGCCACCAGTCCGTAGGCGCGCGGCACCGCCGGCGTCGCATCAGCGGAGGCGGCCTACAGGCTGGCGTTGCGCGCGTACGTCTTGCAGGAGCAGCAGGGCGCTCGTCAGCGCCATGAACACCAGCACGATGGTCGGATAGAAGCCGGGCCCGACGGGCACGATCGGCAGCTTCGGCAGGCCCAGCGCGTGCGGCAGCAGCAACAGGCTGACCGCGAGGCCGATCAGCCCCGCGATCCCGTCCCGTCCCAACCTCATTTCTTGATCAGCCCGAGGTCGGTCATGATCGCCTTGTTCTCGGCATCGATCTTGTCGAGGAAGGCCGCATAGGCCTTGTCGTCCAGGAAGGCGACGCGGGTGCCCTGCTTCTTCATGGCATCCTGGAACTCGGCGTCCGAGGTGGCCTTCTGGCAGGCCTCCGCCAGCTTGGCGCGCACCGGCGCCGGCGTGCCCTTCGGCACCATCAGGCCGCGCACCACCTCGTAGACGATGTTCATGCCGAGTTCCTTGAAGGTCGGCACGTTGGGCATGTCGGGATCGCGCTGCTCGCTGGCGATGGCGATGAACTTGAGCTGGCCGGCCTCCACCTTGCCCTTCTGCGTCAGGTTGGAGTCGGTCAGATCGACATGGCCGCCGAGGATGGCGTTCATGCGCGGCGCCAGGCCGTCATAGGACACGTACTTGAACTTGATGCCGGCCGCCTTCTCCACCGAGGCGGGGAAGATGTGGCTGGTCGAGCCCAGCGTCGCGCCGACCGAGATCTCGCCCGGCCGCTTCTTGGCGTCCTCCACCAGCCCCTTCCAGTCCGTCCATGTCGTCTTGGGGCTGGCCGTGAGCACCGACGGGGTCGCCGCCACCAGGCAGATCGGCTCGAAATCCTTGTAGGTGATGTCGGTCAGCCCGGCGTAGTGCACGAGGTGGATGTAGTCGTGCACGGCATAGACCGTGTAGCCGTCCGCCGGCGAGCCCTTGGCCTCGCGCGCGCCCACCGTGCCCGACGCACCGCCGACGTTGGCGATCACCACCGTCTGGCCGAGGTGCTTCTGCAGCTGGGGCGCCAGCGGACGGAAGATGTTGTCGGTGTCGCCGCCGGCCGCCCACGGCACGATCATCTTGATCGGCCGGTCGGGGTACTGGGCGCTTGCCGGAGCGGCAACGCCCACTGCGCACATGGCAGCCACCACTGCTACGATGAGCTTCTTCACGATGACTCCTCCCTTGGCTTCCGTGCCGATTTGATTGTTGTTGGGGGCAGACTACGCACCGTCTTTCGGAATGGCAATCGGCCCTGCATCTTGCGGCGCTGCGGTTGCCGTTGCGAGGTCACAGACAGGAAGCATAAACTCCGCACAAGCTTCTTGGAGCAACCGCGTGCCAGCCACCGACCTGCACGGACTTGCCCTTTCGACCACCTCGCCGGCCGCGGCGCAGGCGCTCAACCATGCGGTTCTTGGGTATCTGCAGTACCGCGCCGACGGCCCGCGCCGGCTCGGACCGTTGCTCGCGGCCGATCCGGATTTCGGCATTGCCCATATCCTCAAGGGCTACTTCCAGATGCTGGCCTTCAATGCGGCGACCCTGCCCGGTGCGCGTGATGCCCTGGATCACGGCCCAGCCGCCTGTCCGCGAACGCCACCTGGCGCGAGCGCGCGCACGTCAATGCGCTCGGAGCGATGGGTCGACGGCGACATCGACGGCACGTTGCGGGTGTGGGAGGAGATCCTCGATCAGCATCCCCTCGATGTGCTGGCGTTCCGGCTGCATCACTTCCAGGCCTTCTGGCATGGCCGCCCGGACCTGATGGCCGCGCAGGCCGATGCGGCGCACCAGCGCTGGAGCCCGGAGCTGGCCGGCTGGCCGGCCTTGCTGGCGTGCCGTTGCTTTGCGCACGAGGAGCTTGGCAACTACGCCGTCGCCGAGGCTTCGGGGCGCGAGGCCATCGCACTGGCGCCCGGCGACTTGTGGGCGGCGCACGGCGTCGCCCACGTCATGGAGATGCAGGGACGCCACGACGAAGGCATCGCCTGGCTGGCTGGCCTGGAGGCCAATTGGGAGGGCGGCAACAACCTCGTCCACCACCTCTGGTGGCACCGCGGCCTGTATCATTTCGAGCGCCGGGAATTCGACGAGGTGCTCGCCCTCTACGACCGCCGCTTCCGCGATTTGACCTCCCAGCTCACCCAGGCCAACCCGGACCTCTACATCGACGTGCAGAACGCCGCCTCCATGCTGTTCCGCCTGGAGCGCCAGGGCATCGACGTCGGCAACCGCTGGATCGAGCTGGCCGACAAGGCCGAAGCGCGCATCGGCGATTTCCAGTCCGTCTTCACCGTGCCGCACTGGATGATGGCGCTCGTCGCCGCCAAGCGCTGGGAGGCCGCCGGCCGCTCCATCCAGTCCATGCGCGATCATGTCGAGCGTGGCGACGGCGCCAACGCGGCATTCGTGCGCGACTGCGTGCTGCCGATCAGCGAGGCTATCGTCGCGCGCGCCGAAGGCCATCCGGACCGCGCCTGCGACCTGATGCGGCCGGCGCTGGCCGGCATGCATCGCCTGGGCGGCAGCCACGCCCAGCAGGACGTCCTGGCGCAGCTGTTCCTGGATTGCGCGATGGCCGCCGGGCGCAAGGACGACGTACGCCTGATCCTGGACCGCGCCGCCGCTGAATACGGAGCGCCGCCGCAGACCCGCGTCGGCTATGCCGGTGCCGTGCAATGGATGGGCTGACATGACCACAGCGATCGACCGAACTCAAGCTCGGAATCGGCGGCCTCGGCGCCATCGGCCTCGCCGTCGCCAAACGCATCGACGCGGGCGAGGTGCCAGGCATATCGCTGGCGGCCGTCGCGGTGCGCGACGCGGAGAAGGCCCGTAAGGCGCTTGCCGCATTCCGCTCAGCCTCCCGCCTGACCACCCTGGCCGGGCTCGCCGACGCAGCCGACGTCGTCCTCGAATGCCTCCCCTCCGCCCAGTTCGCTGCGATTGCCGAGCCGGCCATCCGCAAGGGCCGCATCTTCATGCCGCTGTCGGTCGGCGCGCTGCTCGATCACATGCCGCTCATCGAGCTGGCGCGCGAGACCGGCGCCAAGATCATCGTGCCGACCGGCGCGCTGCTCGGCCTCGATGCGGTGCGCGCCGCCGCCGAGGGTCAGATCACGCTCGGCGCGCATCATCACCCGCAAGCCGCCGGCCGGCCTCGCCGGCGCGCCTTTGCTGGTGGAGCGCGGCATCTCTGTCGATGACATCAAGGAGCCATTGCGCGTGTTCGAGGGCACGGCGCGGCAGGCTATTGCCGGGTTTCCGGCTAACGTCAACGTGGCGGTAGCTCTGTCGCTTGCCGGCATCGGCCCCGATCAGACACGCATCGAGATTTGGGCCGATCCAGGCGTCACCCGCAACACCCACACGGTCATCGTCAAGTCCGACAGCTCGGACCTCACCATGACAATCGAGAATATTCCCTCCCAAGACAACCCGCGCACCGGGCGCATCACGGCCTTGAGCGTGCTGGCCGCGCTGCGCCGGCTTACCGCCCCGCTCGTGGTCGGGAGCTGACCTTCGCCCCGCCAGCCTTGACGCCGGGCACCTTGGCGATGGCCGGCTCGGGCACCACCACCTTGGCCTCCTCGATCAGCCAGTCGACGAAGGCTTGCACCTGCGGCCGCGCGCCGGTCGCAGCCGAGCGGACGATGTAGTAGCCGTGCGCGCCGGCGGTCGACTGGCCCAACGGCGCCACCAGTTGGCCCGACTGCAGCAGGTGCCCGATCAGCCTGCCGATGCCCATGGCGATGCCCTGTCCGCTCACCGCCGCGCCGATCACCTGCTCGTAGGAGCCGAAGTGCAGGGCCGCCGCCGGCTTCAGATCGGGCTCGCCATGCGCGGCGAGCCACGTGCCCCATTCGAGCCAGGTGCCGACCGCGCCGATCTCGTCCATGTACAGCAGCGTATGCTGGCGCAGGTCATCGATGCTGCGCAACGGCCGCCCGGCCATCTTCAGCAGGGCCGGGCTGCACACGGGCAGCAGGTCCTCGCCGAACAGGCGCACCGCGCCCGGCGGCGCCTTGTCGTCCCGGCAGTAGCGCACCGCCACGTCGACCAGGCTGCGCTCCAGGTTCAGCATCTCGTAGGTCGCCGAGATGCGCACGTCGACGGACGGCATGCCGCGTCGTGAACCCGCGCAGGCGCGGGATCAGCCACAGCGAGGCGAAACCGTTGGTGGTCGTCACCGTCAGTTGCGGAGCGCTGCGCTCGGCCTTGAGACCGTCGGTGACCTGCTGCAGACGCTCGAGCAGCTCGGCGGCGGCCCGCTGCAGCGTGCGCCCATGCTCGGTCAGCACCAGCGTGCGCGGGCGGCGCTCGAACAGGGCTACGCCCAGGTGCTCCTCCAGCGCGCGGATCTGCCGGCTGACGGCCGACTGCGTGATCAGCAGCTCGTCGGCGGCCTTCGTGAAGGACAGGTTGCGGGCCGCCGCCTCGAAGCCCTGGATCAGGTCGAGCGGCGGCAGGTTGAAGCGTCGCTTATGCATTACCATCGCTCATGCATCGGCTGAGAAATGATCGTTTGTGCCCCGCACAAATGGCTTCTATCCAAGCACATACCGTCAGTCTGACGGTAAATCGCGGCCTTTTCAATGCGCCCAGCGCATGCATAGGAGTTTAGCCATGCAGCAACCATGGGATTTGCGGCCGATCCCCCTGAGGCCCAAGGGTGTGCACCGCATCGACAACGGCCGGGGCCTCAGCGTTACGGCCATCAGGGGCAGCGTCTGGATCACCCAGGATCGGGACCTGCGCGACATCATCCTCAGCCCCGGCCAGTCGTTCGTCCTCGATCGCAACGGCGTTGCCCTGGTGTTCGCCTTCCGCGATGCGGTCATCATGGTCGGCCAGCCGGGCCGCGTGACGCCGGCGGGACATGCGACGGTTTCCAGGTATCGCGCTGCGTAAGCGAGGGGGCGGGCCATGGTCTATCAGATCCACCAATATCCGGCCGACCTGATCGACGTGCTGCATTTGCCCGATGCCGGGCGCGTGGTCGTGCGGCCGGTGCTGCCGCAGGACGAGGCCTTGACCGATGCCTACTTCCGCGACCTCCGCGCGGCGTCCCGCTACGATCGCTTTCTGGGGCCGATGCGCGCCCTGCCGCCGGGCCTCGATCGCGCACCTGACGCAGGTCGACTATTCCAGCCATCTCGCGCTGGTCGCGGCGGTGGTTGCGGATGGCCGCGAGACGGTGATCGCCGAAGCCCGCTACGCACGCGGCGCCGACAAGACCTCGGCCGAGTTCGCCGTCTCCGTGGCCGATGCCTGGCAGGGCCGCGGCCTCGCCCGGCTGCTGCTCGGCAAGATCGGCCGCCACGCCGCCGCTGCCGGGGTGACCCGCTTCTACGGCGAGACGCTGGCCGGCAACGAGCGCCTGCTGCGCCTTGCCCGCAAGGCCGGCTTCACGGTGCAACCCAGCCCCGATGTGGCCGGCCTGCTGCTCTTGGAGAAAGTGCTGACCGTTGCCAGCGCACCTGCCAACAACGCTGGGCACCCGGCCTGTTTGCCGGCGGCGTAGCGCTATCTGCCGGCGCGACGATCGCGCCAGGCGCCGAGTGCGCGCGCAAACCAGATCATGACGGCGCTCAGCAGGCCCAGCGCGCGCCGCCAGCAGCAGGAAGAACACCAGCACCGGCGCGAATGCCCAAACGGCCAGCGCCGTGATGATGATGGCACTGCCGATCAACCAGAAGCGCAGCAGCGTCATAGCGCGCGCCGGGCCCACCGGTAGCCGATCGCCGCCCACACCAGCCCGACCAGGAACTGCGCGACGACCACGCCGGCCGATGCACGCCGCACGTCGATCGCCGGTCCCCAGCCGAACCGCACGGCAGCATATAGCGCTATCCAGCCAGCCAGCGCCGCCGCAAACGCGGCGACCGGTATCTTCTGCCATTGGCTGGCGCTGCTGCCCATCCACAGGGCGACGAGCGCGACCATGGGGTTCAGCACCGCTGCCAGCAGTACAGTCTTGAGAGCGACGGGCTCGATAGGAATGGTCGACCTCTTCGGCTACGCCAAGCACGTCAACGCGACTTGTCTTCCAGCTCGCCGCGCAGCTTCTCTTCCTCGTACTGGATGAACCAGCCGATCATCTGCCGCCACAGCGCCTCGCACAGGTCGGGCGGCACGCCCTTATCGACGGCGCGGGCCCGCACCTTGTCGATCACCTGCTGGTTGCGCCAGGGCACGCTCGCCTCCTGCTTGAGGCCAAGCTTGATCTGCCAGGCCCGCTCCACGTAGCCGAAGCGCTCGGCGATCAGGTCGACAAGGTCGTTGTCGAGGCGGTCGATCTCGATCCGGACCTGCGACAGGTCGGTGCAATCAGCGGAGGAGGGCGGCGGGGGACGGGAAACCATGGCAGTCTGCATGCTCCAGTGCGAAACGATGTCCGCGCTGGCTTACAAACTGGCGTCCGACTTGGCAACAGCGCCGGCCTTGCGCCTGCTTGCCGCGGGCAGACAGGATGGCGGCAGCTGCTGGATCTTGCCCTGATCCATCATTTGCTTGAGCCGCGCACAATCGGCCGAGCCGGGCTCGACGGAGCCGCCGGGCGTTAATCTTCATCAGACGCGTCGTCATCTGCGCGAAGACATGTGGCCGCTTGGCCTTGAAGCGGTCGAGCTCATTGAGCGGCCAGTCCGTCACCTTGACCTCGACCTCCACGGGTCGGCCGAACGCCGACTGCGCCCTCACGCCATGCACCGAAGTGGAGGTAGCCAACGTTCACCACCTCGCCGGCCTGCAGCACGAAACTCGCATAGCTGGTACGGTAGAGCTGGCCGCCATCGCTGTCGTGCACCGTCTTGATGGAGCTGGGGCTCTGACAGCGATAGGCAATCACATGGTATTCGCCGGCATCGAGTTCGACCTCTGCCACCGCCGGCTCGGTCAGCGACCGCACGTTGGCGACGGTGATGCCTTGATGGCGCCGGAAGCCCTCGCCTTCCCGCACGCCGAGCAGCACCGCCACGTTGACGCATTGCGGGCTCGCCGCACCCACGCGCATGACCGCCACGGCTTTCCGCGTTTGCGCTAGGGAGCCAGTCGACAGGTTGTCGTCGACACGCGACGTCTGGGTGCAGCCAGCCAGCAGCAGGCAACCCGCTGCGGCAGCAAGCCAACGCTGCACGTTCCCCCAGGCCATGACGCAAACGCCCACGCAATCGCAAAACAAGAAATGTACCGAACAACGTTACTCTGGCCGATGTGCGGAGCCAATGATATTCCGGCCACAGACCTTGCCCCGCACGCCGGAGCCTTGCATCAGGGCGGCCCGGACTACGCCCTCACCTCAGCCTTACCCTTGGGGTTGGGCGGCCGCACCAGCGGCGCCGTGCAGATGGACGGCAGGTTCTGGATCTTGCCCTCGGCCTGCAGCTTCTTCATCTCGGCGCACTTGGCGTTGATCTGTTCGACCGTCGGCGGCACGATCTTGGGCACCGTCATCAGCCGCGTCTTCATCTGAGAATAGAGCGCCGGCCGCTGCTGCTTGAAGTTTTCCAGCTCCGACACCGGCCAGTCGGTCGCCACCACGCCGACCAGCATCACCTGCGAGAAGCCGGCCTGCGTTGCACCGAGCGGAACCAGCCGCAGGAACCCGATATTGATGACCTCGCCCTGCTGCAGGGCGAAGTTCGCATAGCTCTTCCTGTAGCGGCCGCCGCCCATCGGGTCGGCCAGCACCAGATGGGCGCCGTTCGGCCGCGTGCAAAGATAGCTGACGACGTGATACTCGCCGGGCTCGAGCGCCACCTCGGCGACCGTCGCCTCGCCGCTCTTCTGCACGATGCGCGCGGTGTGCACGATCTTGAAGGCGTCGGCGTCGCGCACGCCGATGCCGGCGACGAGCGCCGTGCACGCAGGGTCGGCCGCGCCCAGCTTGAGCAGCGCGACGGCTTTCTTGTCCTGGGCCAGCGCGGAGGTGGACGTCAGCTCGTCGCTGACGCGCGAGGTGCCGGTGGCGCCGCAACCGGCGAGCCAGAAATGCGATGCCGACCATCGCCGCACGACCGAACGCACTAAACATCGCGGGCATCCCTGACGGCCATCAACGGCCGGGAAATTAGAACATCGCCCCCGCAGGCAGCAGCACTATGCCACGGACTTACAACAGCAAAATATGGCGCCGATCAGCTTTTCTTGCCGCGTGGCTTCTTGGCGTCACTCTCTTTCTTGGCATCCTTCGGCGTGGCGAGCGCTTCCACTCGACCGCCACCAGCGGCTCCGGCACGGCAAACCGCCCGGCCGCGTCCTCGATGATCTGGCCGGCGCGGAACAGCGTCGCCTCGTCGAACGGCTGGCCGATCAGCTGCAGGCCGAGCGGCGTTCCCTCCGACGACAGACCGGCCGGCACCGAGATGCCGGGCAGGCCCGCCATGTTCACCGTCACGGTGAAAATGTCGTTCAGGTACATCTGCACCGGATCGCCCGACACCTCGCCGACCCCGAAGGCCGGACCCGGCGTAGTCGGCGTCAGGATCACGTCCACCTTGCGATAGGCCTCCTCGAAGTCGCGGGCGATCAGCGTGCGCACCTTCTGCGCCTTCAGGTAGTAGGCATCGTAGTAGCCGGCCGACAGCACGTAGGTGCCGATCAGCACGCGGCGGCGCACCTCGGCGCCGAAGCCTGCCGCGCGCGTGTCCTCGTACATGTCGATCAGCTCGTCCGCCTGCTTGCGCGCGCCGTAGCGCACGCCGTCATAGCGCGCCAGGTTGGACGAGCACTCGGCCGGCGCGACGATGTAGTAGGCGGGCAGCGCGTACTTCGTATGCGGCAGCGAGATGTCGTGCATGGTGGCGCCGGCCGCCTTCAGCCAGGCGATGCCCTGCTGCCAGAGGTCCTCGATCTCCTTCGGCATGCCGTCGAGGCGGTATTCCTTGGGCACGCCGACCTTCAGGCCCTTGATGCCCTGCCCGACGGCCGCCTCGTAGTCGGGCACCGCGATATCGACGCAGGTCGAATCCTTGGGGTCGATGCTCGCCATGTGGCGCAGCAGGATGGCCGCATCGCGCACCGTCTTGGCGATCGGCCCGGCCTGGTCGAGCGAGGAGGCGAAGGCGACGATGCCCCAGCGCGAGCAGCGGCCGTAGGTCGGCTTGATGCCGACCGTGCCGGTGATGGCCGCGGGCTGGCGGATCGAGCCGCCGGTGTCGGTGGCCGTCGCGCCGAGGCACAGGTCGGCCGCCACCGACGACGACGAGCCGCCCGACGAGCCGCCGGGCACCAGCGCCACGTTGGAGCCCTTGCGCCGCCAGGGATTGACCACCGGCCCGAAGCGGCTGGTCTCGTTCGACGAGCCCATGGCGAACTCGTCGCAGTTGAGCTTGCCCAGCATGACGGCGCCCGCATCCCACAGGTTCTGCGTCACCGTCAATTCATAGGTCGGCGTGAACTCGCCCAGGATGTTGGAGCACGCCGTGGTGCGCACGCCCTTGGTGCAATAGAGGTCCTTGATGCCGAGCGGCAGTCCTTCCAGCGGCCGCGCCTGCTTGCCGGCGAGGCGCGCATCGCTGTCCTTCGCCCGGGCCAGCGCATGCTCGCGGCGTCGGCAGCGACGTAGGCATTGAGCGCCCGGTTGCCGGCCTCGATGGCATCCAGGAATGCCTGCGTCAGCTCGACGGAGGAGAAGTCCTTCTTCGCCAGCCCGTCGCGCGCTTGCGCCAGAGTCAGTTTGGTCAGATCCGACAACATCAGCTCCAAACTTCGTCATGCCCGCGCAGGCGGGCACCCACGCAACTCTCCACCCGTTTCCCGCTTCTGGCGTGGATCCCCGCCATCATGCCGAAGGCGTGTCTCCGACACGACGCGGGATGACGTTACTCATTATGCCGGCGTCCTCGCAATGGCGAGCGTCTTGGCGTAGACCCGAGTAGTCCGGATAGTCGAGCACGGCGCCGCAGCGCGCAAAACCGCCGCGCTCGTACACACGCCAGGCAGCCGCATGACGGTCACCCGTCTCCAGCACGAGGCGCGAGATGCCTTCGGTGCGCGCCAAAGCCTCGATCGCCTCCAGAATGCGCCCGCCGATGCCGCGCCCCTGATGGGCGGGCCGCGTGTACATGCGCTTGACCTCGCCGATCCCGCCGTCGTGCCGGCGCAGCGCCCCGCAGGCGATGGCCGCTGCCATCCTCGCGGGCGATGAACACGGTGGTATCGGGGCTCGCCATTTCCTCGGCCGTCATGTGGTAGCAGAACTCGGCCGGCGTCAGGGCCAGCAGCGCCTGGTTCAGCTCGCCGATGAGCTGGCGCACATCGTCCTGCAGCGGACTTTCGATGGCAACGGTAATGGCCATGCCGGCACCCAGCTCACTCCACCACCTTCGGCACCACGAAGAAATCGCCCTCGCGCTGGGGCGCATTGGCGAGCACCTGCTCGGCGATCTCGCCGTCGGTCACTTTGTCCTCGCGCTTCCGCAGCGTCATGGGGATCACGCGTGTCATCGGCTCGACGTTGCCGACATCGACCTCGTCGAGTTGCTTGACCCAGTCGAGGATGCCGCTGATCTCCGTCTCCAGCGCCTTGGCCTCCGCGTCGGTGACCTTGATCCGCGCCAGCCGCGCAATGCGCCGCACGGTCGCCTCGTCGACTTGCATCCTTCGTCCTGTCCGGCTGGAATGCCAATATGTGCGCTGCACTCATAGCGGCGCGGGGGACACGGCGCAACCGCGCCGGTAGAACGCCAAAAGCAGAACGCCAAGAGAGGAAATATTCGGCATGAACGAGCTGAAACCCGCCGCCCAGAAGGTGCAGGCGGCGATCGACGCCAAGGGCCTCGGCGGCAAGGTCCGCCACATGCCGCAGAGCACGCGTACGGCCGAGGAGGCGGCGAAGGCCTGCGGCTGCTCGGTCGCCCAGATCGTCAAGTCGCTGGTGTTCCGCGGCGCCCAGTCGGGCAAGCCCTACCTGCTGCTGGTGTCGGGCGCCAACCGCGTCGACGAGAAGGCCGTCGCAGCCCACCTCGGCGAGGCGCTCAAGCGGCCCGACGCCGACTACGTGCGCGGCGTGACCGGCTTTGCCATCGGCGGCATTCCGCCGCTCGGCCACGACACGCGAGCTCGCCACCTTCATGGACGAGACGCTGCTCACCTACGACACCGTATGGGCTGCAGCCGGCACCGCCGACGCCGTGTTTCCCTCCGCGCCCGCCCAGCTGGCCGAAGTGACAGGTGCCCGCATCATCTCCGTGCGGTAAGAGCGGCTACTCGGCCGTCCCCCACTTGTAGCCGCGCTTGGTCATGAACGGGCCCAGGATGTCCGAATAGTCGTCGGTCCAGGGCTTGAGACCCGCGGAGTCCAGCTCCACCACGGTCTCCAGCTTGCGGAAGGGCTCCAGCGCCTCCTCGCTCTTGGCAAACAGCGCCACCGTCGAGGTGGACTGCGCATAGCTGCCGTCGGCCGTGTCGTCGGAGATGATCAGGCCGTAGGCGCCCGGTACCGCCTTGATGGTCGCCCCCAGCACCGAGTCGAGATCGAGATAGCGGTTGGAGATGTGCAGCAGCGCGATGCCGTTCTCCTTCACCTTGTCGAGGTAGAGACGGATCGCCTCGGCCGTCATCAGGTGCACCGGCACGGCATCGGAGGAGAAGGCATCGACGATGATCAGATCGAAGCTTTCGTTCTGCTCCTTGGCCATGGTCAGCCGCGCATCGCCGATGACGATGTCGGGCTTGGGCTGGCAGCTCTGCAGGAACGTGAAGTGGTTCGGGTTGCTGGCGATGCCGATCACCACCGGATCGATCTCGAAGAAGCGCCAGGACTCGCCGGGCTTGGAGTGACAGGCCAGCGAACCGGCGCCGAGCCCCGTCACGCCGTAGCGTCCCTTGCCTTCGCCGACCCGCTCGCGAACGATGGCGATGGTGTGCGCCATCGGGCTGCCGCCGTAGTAGTAGGTGGCCGGCTTGGTATCATGGACCAGCTCGTCGAGGTCGTTGCGGATGCGCTGCGCGCCGTGCAGCGTCGTGCCGTGGATCAGCGTGTGGTACTGGCCGTCGCTCGAGGTCTGCACGCGGTAGACGCCGAAGTAGCTGCGCTGCGCATCGCCACGCTTGACGCCGGAGGGCAGCCAGATCAGCGCGCAGAACACCAGCAGCGCCGCCAGCAGCTGGCGCGGCGGGCTGCCCAGGTCGACCACCAGGATCATGACCAGGATGCCCACCACCACCGGCGTGGTGCCCCAGTCCGCCACGCGGATGCCGAGCTTGGGGATCGCCCAGGGCACCCAGTAGATAACGAGCAGGCCGGCCGCGAACAGCAGCCAGGCCATCAGCAGCCGCTCCTTGTCCTTCACCGTCAGCTCAGGCGTCTTCCAGCTGGCCGAAATCGGCAGCACGTGCCCGAGCAGGCTCGCCGCGCTGCCCACGGCGCGGCGCATGGCCGCCACGCTGAACACGCCCGGCCGGCAGGCCATCGAGAGCGCCAGCAGCAGCGGATACTCGAACACCTCGCTGAACACGCGCGGCGCGATCAGCGCCGCCGACAGTCCGCCGAGCGCGCCGCCGAGCGCCATCCACAGATAGAACTCGGTGAGGTAGCGCGCCGCCGGCCGTGCCTCGTACAGGGTGCGATGCGCCACCATGGCCGACAGGAAGAACACGGTGACGCCGGTCAGCGCCGTCAGCATCCAGCCTTCGTGCTTGGTCTGCGACAGCACCCACAGCGCCCCGCCTACGGAGACGAGGTGCAGCGCGAGCAGGAGTTCGCGCGGGATCAGCAGGCGGTCGCGGAACACCAGCACGAAGGTGAGCAGATACAGCGCCAGCGGCAGCACCCACAGCAGCGGCGCCGACGCGACGTCGGTCGTCACGTGCGTGGTGAACGCCGTCAGCAGCGCCGACGGCACCAGCGCCAGCCCCACCCAGCCGAGCCGGTCGGCCCAGGTCGGAGGTACGGCCGCGTTGTCCACCGCAGCCTTTGCGGCCGCTACGGCCAAGTTGTCGATCGCCGCTGCCCTTTGCAGCATCAGCAGGAACACCCCGCCGATCGCCGCGATCAGCAGCAGGAAGCCGATCGCCCAGAAGCCGCTCAGCGCCTTGAGGCCGAACGCCGGCTCCAGCACGAACGGATAGGCCAGCAGGGCGATCAGGCTGCCGAGGTTGCTGGCCGCATACAAGAAGTAGGGATCGCTCGCATGCGGATGGCCGGTGCGTGCGAACCAGGCCTGCAGCAGCGGCGCGTTGGCGGCCACCGCCAGGAACGGCAGGCCGATCGCCACGGTGAACAGACCGATCTGCCACAGGTAGGGCTGGCCCGGCGGCGGCTCGCTCCAGCCGCCCGGCAGCCCGATCGGCAGGCACACCAGGGCGATGGCGCACACGCACAGGTGGATATATCCGGTCGTACGCGCGGGCACCTTGGCGATCAGGAAATGCGCGTAGCAATAGCCGACCAGCAGCGCCGCCTGGAAGAAGAACACGGCGACTGCCCACACCGACGGCGAGCCGCCCAGCACCGGCAGCACCATCTTGGCAAACAGCGGTTGGATGGAGAACAGCAGCAGCGCCGACAGGAAGGTGGTCGCCGTGTAGGCCCACAGCACCACGCCGTTCGATGCGCCGAGGCTAGCCGGCGCCGGCCCGGCTCTCATGGGTTCGCGCAGCTCAGGCGCGCCTGCGCCGCCGTTCGAATCGGGCATGTACGTGTTACTCCTGCCTTCGGCGCGCCGTTGGTTGCTGGGTGTGGGTCTTAAACAGTAACCATCTGGCCCACCTTGGGCACGATGACATTTTGATCCTTCATCTCGGCAACGAACTTGTCGGCATCCGGATCCAGCAATCCCGGGAAAGTGCCATAGTGGCAGGGCAGGATCATCTCGAAGTTGAAGAACTTCTTGCAGGTGAAGGCGGCCGAGCGTGCTCCCATGGTGAAGCGATCGCCGATCGGCACGATGCCGATCTGGGGACGGTGGAATTCGGCGATCAGGGCCATGTCGCCGAACATGTCGGTGTCGCCCATGTGGTAGAGCGTCTTGCCATCCTTCGGGCGCACGATCAGGCCGTTCGGGTTGCCGAGGTAGACATCATCCATCGAGGAGGAATGCAGGGCATTGACGAGCGTGATCTCGAAATCGCCCGCGCCCACCGTGCCGCCGGTGTTCATCGGCTCGAGCTTCTCGGCGCCCTTGCCCTTCACGAACATGGCCAGCTCGAAATTGGCGAACAGGGTGGCGCCGCGCTTGCTGCAAACCTCACCCGCATCGCCGACGTGGTCGGAATGGCCGTGCGTCAGGGCCACGTGCGTGACGCCCTTGGTCGCCTCGTCCCAGGCGATGCCCGACGCCTCGAAGGTCGCATTGCCCTTCAGGAACGGGTCGATCAGCAGGACGCTGCCGCCGATCTCCAGGCGGAAGCAGGAGTGGCCGAACCAGACGATCTTCATGCGCGAACAGCTCCTCGACACTATGGCGCGGGCGGCGGGCGGAGTATAAGCGGGCGCCAAGACGACAACAACACACAAAGATCGGCGCGGGCTAGTGTGATGATCGAGAAATGCGCCTGTGCTAGCGGCAAGGCTCCGAGCGAATTTCTCGATCTGAATCACACTAGAAAAACCAATGATTTTAGTGTCCCTTATGATTCCGAAGTTCGCTCCCAACCCAGCGTCGAGCCCAGGCGAACTTCGGAATCGGGACACTAGGATTGCATGGCGGCCGACGGTGACAGCCAGGCTGCGATAATGGAGGCCGCGGCGGAGGCGTTTGCCGGGGTTCTCCCCCGGGGCGCGCGGCTGATCGGCATCGACCTCGGCACCAAGACGCTGGGGCTCGCCCTGTCCGATGTCACGCGCAGCATCGCCTCCGGACTCAGCCACCCTGCCGCGTACGCGCTTCGGGGCCGACGCCGAGCGGCTGCTGGCGCTTGCCGCCGAGCACGGCATTGGCGGTTTCGTGATCGGGCTGCCCTTCAACCTCGACGGCTCGCAGGGACCCCGCGTCCAGGCCACCCGTGCGTTCGCGCGCAACCTCGGCAAGCTCACCCCTCTTCCTATCCTGCTCTGGGATGAGCGCCTGACGACGGCGGCCGCCGAGCGCGTCCTGCTCGAGGCGGACGCGTCACGCAAACGCCGCGCGCAGGTGATTGACAAGGTCGCCGCCACGTTGATCCTTCAGGGTGCGCTCGACCGCCTGAAGTTGTTCGGCACCTGACGGCGGCGCACGCGCAGATAGTACGTGGGCTGACGCATCAATTCTGCTCACGTAATGCTACGGGAGTTGGGGAGTTGAGCGAGGCTGCGCCTTCTTGATGGACTTCCATCAGGAGCGATCTCACTTGAGGGGAACGGCGCAATGAGCCTGGACAGCCTGGCGGCACCGCTGGACGTCATCGCCATCATCTATTTCTTCCTGGCGATCGGCATCTTCCGGCTGATCGTCAGCCGCGCGGGGCTCGAGCGTCGCAGCCTGACCGGCGCGGTCCAGCAGCAGCGGTTGCGCTGGATGCTGAACATGGCCGGCCGCGACAACCGCACCATCGACACCATCCTGCTCGGCAACCTCGGCCAGGGAAATGCATTCTTTGCCTCGACCAGCGCCATCGCCGTCGGCGGCCTGACCGCGACATTGGGTAGCGGGGCCGAGCGCCTGCAGTACCTGCTCGATGCCCTGCCCCTGACCATGCAGGCAACGCCGGTGGTGTGGGCGGCAAAACAGCTGCTGATCATGGGCATTTTCGTCTATGCGTTCTTCAAGTTCGCGTGGGCGTTTCGACTTTCGCACTATGCGTCCATCATGATCGGCGCGACTCCGGAGCCCGGTGCAACCGACGCCGAGGCGCGCCAGGATCACGCGGAACGCACGGCCAGGTTGGTGGGGCTCGCCGCCGAGCACGCCAACAGCGGCATACGGTCTTTTTATCACGCCATGGCGGCGATCGCGTGGTTCTTCCACCCGCTGCTGTTCATGCTGGCCACCACGTGGGTGATCCTGATTTTGGCTCGCCGCGACTTTTTCTCGCGCTCGCTGCGCCTGATCGCCGGCCGTCGCGCCTAGATTCCGTTCACATCGTGAAAATTTTCGGCACGACTCGTTCGCTTGTCGGCCGTCTGACAAATCCGTGACTTGAGCCCGTGCGTAACTTGTCCGAAACCGGACGTCACGATGCTGCGCGCCGCGACGGATTTGCCGGTCTCGGTTCGTTTGCCGGAATACCCCACCATGTCGCGGAGAATTTTCTCATGAAGCAGGATCGCCAACTCGACAGCTCGGCATTGCACCTTCTGCATCGGGCCGGTCAGTGTGCAGAGGTGTTGTTTGCCAACGAGACGGTGCGCACCGAGCTGACACCGCGCCAGTACGCCATCCTCAGCAGCGTGCACATGAACCCCGACATCTCCCAGACCGGACTGGTCGAGCAGACGGGCGTAGACCGCTCCACGCTGGCCGACATCGTACGGCGGCTGGTGAAGAAGGGCCTCCTGCAGCGCAAGCGCACCCGCAGCGACGCCCGCATGTATGCCGTGCGATTGACCGCCAAGGGAAAATCCGCCCTCGGCTCGGTGCGACCGATTGCCGCCAAGGTCGACCAGCGCATCCTGTCCGTGCTGCGCACCGACCAGCGCAGTGATTTCCTCGAGTCGCTGGGCGAGATCGTGAAGGCCATGAGCCGCCGGGTCGCCGAGGGCTAGAGCTTCGGCGTCACTTCATTTGGGGTAGGCCCGCTCGACGATCGAGCGGGTATCCGCCCAATCCAGCCCTTGCCCGTAGGTCTGGCGCCCTGCGCCGGCCAACCGCGTGGCGATGAAGGCGTCGGCGACAGGGGCCGGCGCGTGCGCGCGCAGGATCGTGCCGGCCGCCAGCAACGCCAGCGCTTCGGCCAGGTCCCTCCCCCGCTTGTCGAGCAACCTCGGCTCGTGCAGCAGCTTTTGCACACGCGCCAGATGCGCCTTCAGATGCGCATCGTTGCCGACCGCGGCGCTGAGGTCGTCCATCACGATCCCGGCCGTCTCGGGCTCGCGCTGCAGGACGCGCAGCAGGTCCAGCGCCATCACGTTGCCCGAGCCCTCCCAGATGGCATTGAGGGGCATCTCGCGATACAGGCGCGCCATCGGCCCTTCCTCGACGTAGCCGTTGCCGCCGAGGCACTCCATGGCCTCGTAGCCGAACGCCGGCGCAATTTTGCAGACCCAATATTTCGTGACCGGAGTCATCAGGCGCCGCCAGGCCGCCGCATTCTCGTCGGCGGCGCGATCGAAGCTGCGCGCCAGCCGGAAGCACAGCGCGGTGGCGGCTTCCACATCGAGCGCGAGGTCGGCCAGCACCTGCGTCATCAGCGGCTGATCGATCAACATCCTTCCCGAACACCGCGCGATGCCGGCAGTGGTGGATGGCGTTGGCCAGCGCCCAGCGCATCAGTCCGGCGGAGGCCGACCGCGCAGTCGAGCCGCGTGCCCGTCACCATCTCGATGATGTTGGGAACGCCGCGCCCCTCCTCGCCGATCAGCCAGGCATGCGCGTCCTTGAACTCGACCTCGGAAGAAGCATTGGAGCGATTGCCAAGCTTGTCCTTCAATCGCTGCAGGTGCAGGGAGTTGACCGTGCCGTCGGGCAGGAAGCGCGGCATCAGGAAACACGACAGTCCGCCCGGCGCCTGGGCGAGCACCAGGAACGCATCGCACATCGGCGCCGACATGAACCACTTGTGACCGGTGATGAGATATTCGGCACCGGGACCGCCGTTGCCCGCCGGAGCCGCTGCTAGTCGTATTGGCGCGCACGTCCGTGCCGCCCTGCTTCTCCGTCATGCCCATGCCGATGGTGACGCCCGTCTTCTGGTCGGCCGGCTTGAAGCTCTTGTCGTACTCGCGCGACAGGATCTTGGGGATCCACCACTTGGCGATGTCGGGCTCGAGCAGCAGGGTCGGCACCGCGGCGTTGGTCATGGTGGTCGGGCACTGGTGGCCGGCCTCCATCTGGGTGGCCATGTAGCTGGCGGCCGAGCGCGCCACGTTGGCGCCGGGCGCCGGCTTGGAGTTGGGGCTGGCGAGATGGTCCCAGGCCGAGCAGTGCAGACCCTGCTTGACGCTGATCTCCATGCACGCGTGGTAGGCGGGATGGAACTCGACGATATCGAGCCGCCGGCCCTTGGCGTCGAACGTCTTGAGGCGGGGCGGATGCTCGTTGGCAAGGCGGCCCTGCTGGAGAGCCTCGGCGCTGCCGCAGATCTGGCCGAACGCCGCCAGGCGCTTGGCGGCGTGGCCGGCCCCCTCGCGCAGCACCGCCTCCATCAGCGGCCGGTCGGTGCTGAACAGGTTGATATCTTCCAGCACCGGGCTCTGGTTAATCACGTCGTGCGTGGCAAACGTGTCGTCCATGGTGCCTCGAATCCAAGCTGGAATCGCAAGCTAGCGCGATAACCTAGCAACACCGCACCGCCCGTGCACGCTCATGCCCGGCTTTGTCGACAAGGTGCCTTGCCGGCGCACCAGAGTCGGCGTATTAGCACCGCTTTAATGACAAGCTCCATCGTCCAAACCGCCTTCGCGCGCCGGCACTTGCTGACGTGCGATGGGCTTTCGGCCGGCGAAATCGCGGCGCTGCTCGATCTCGCCGACAAGGCCGCCGACAGCAACCGCCAGGTTATCAAGAAGCGTGACGTCCTGCGCGGGCGCACCTTGATCAACCTGTTCTTCGAGGCCTCGACGCGCACGCAAAGCTCCTTCGAGCTGGCCGGCAAGCGTCTCGGCGCCGACGTCATGAACATGAACGTGTCGAACTCGTCGGTCTCCAAGGGCGAGACGCTGATCGACACGGCCATGACGCTCAACGCCATGCGGCCCGACATCCTGGTGGTGCGCCACGACAAGGCCGGCGCCGTCGAGCTGCTGGCGCAGAAGGTCGACTGCTCGGTGATCAACGCCGGCGACGGCTCGCATCAGCATCCGACGCAGGCGTTGCTCGACGCGCTCACCATCCGCCGCGCCAAGGGCCGGGTGGCCGGTCTGACGGTCGCCATCTGCGGCGACATCCTGCACTCGCGCGTGGCCCGCTCCAACATCAACGTGCTGAACACGCTCGGCGCCCGCGTGCGCGTGGTCGCGCCTTCGACGCTGCTGCCGCCGCAGACCGAGCGGCTGGGCGCCGAGGTCTTCACCGACATGAACGCCGGGCTCGAGGACGCCGACATCGTCATGATGCTGCGCCTGCAGCGCGAGCGCATGCAGGGCTCCTACGTGCCCTCGACGCGCGAGTATTTCCATTTCTTCGGCCTCGACCACGAAAAGCTGGCGCGCGCCAAGCCCGATGCGCTGATCATGCACCCCGGCCCCATGAACCGCGGCGTCGAGATCGCATCCACCATCGCCGACCACTCGCGCAGCGTCATCCGCGACCAGGTGGAGATGGGCGTGGCGGTGCGCATGGCGGTGCTGGAGGCGATGGCCCGGCTGTTGCCCAACCATTGAGAAACCTTGGGATGCGCAAGAACGGCTCATCGGCGGAACAGGCGGCGACGGCCTTCCTCAACGCGCGGCTGATCGATCCGGCGTCGGGCAAGGACGAGCCGGGCGGCCTGCTGGTGCGCGACGGCGAGATCGCCGATCTCGGCGGCCATCTGCGGCGCAACGCGCCCGAGCGGGCCAAGGTGATCGACTGCAAGGGCCATGTGCTGTGCCCCGGCCTGATCGACATGCAGGTGTTCACCGGCGAGCCCGGCCAGGAGCACCGCGAGACGCTCAAGACAGCGAGCCAGGCCGCCGCCGCCGGCGGCGTCACCACCATCGTGGTGATGCCCGACACCGAGCCCGTCATCGACCAGGTGGCGCTGGTCGACTTCATCCAGCGCCGCGCCCGCGACAACGCCGCCGTCAATGTGCACGTGATGGCCGCCATGACGCGCGGCCTCAAGGGCCAGGAGATGACGGAGATCGGCCTGCTGCAACGGGCCGGCGCCATCGCCTTCACCAACGGCAAGACCAGCGTCGCCAACACGCGCGTGATGCGCAACGTGCTGCTCTACTCCAAGGACTTCGGTGCGCTGATCGTGCATCATACGGAGGACCCGGACCTCACCGAGGGTGCGGTGATGAACGCCGGCGAGGTGGCGACCAGGCTCGGCCTGCCGGGCGTCAACAAGGCGGCCGAGACCATCGTGCTGGAGCGCGACGTGCGCCTCGTCGAGATCACCGGCGGGCGCTATCACGCCTCGACGCTGTCGTGCGCCGAGAGCCTGGCCGTGATCCGCTCCGCCAAGGCCCGCAAGCTGCCCGTCACCTGCGGCGTGTCCATCAATCACCTCACCCTCAACGAGAACGACATCGGCCCCTACCGCACCTTCTTCCGCGTCTGCCCGCCGCTGCGCTCCGAGGACGACCGCGCGGCGATGGTGCGGGGGCTGGCGGCCGGCGACATCGACGTGATCGTCTCCAGCCATGACCCGCAGGACGCCGACACCAAGCGCCGCCCGTTCGCGGAAGCCGCCGACGGGGCCATCGGGCTGGAAACGCTGCTGGCCGCCGCGCTGCGCCTGCACCACAACGGCGAGATCGGCCTGATGCCGCTGATCCGCGCCATGACCATCAACCCGGCCAAGCTGCTCGGACTGCCAGCCGGCCGGCTGGAGAAGGGCGCGCCCGCCGACCTGGTGCTGGTCGACCTCGGCCAGCCGTGGGTGGTCGATCGCGATCTGCTGCGGGCACGCTCCAAGAACTCGCCGTTCGACGAGAGCAAGATGCAGGGCCGCGTGCTGCACACGATGGTTGCCGGCAACACCGTCTACCAATACGCTGCCGGCGATCGCTCCTGACGCTGCGCTTCTAGTCGGGTATTGCCGATGGGCTTCCTGCTCTCCGCCTACGCACCGCTCGCCTTGCTGTTCGGCTACCTGCTGGGCTCGATTCCGTTCGGCTTGCTGCTCACGCAGGCGGCCGGCGCCGGCGATGTGCGCCAGATCGGCTCCGGCAACATCGGCGCCACCAACGTGCTGCGCACCGGGCGCAAGGGGCTGGCCGCCGCCACCCTCGCTCTCGACCTGCTGAAGGGCACGGTCGCCGTGCTGCTGGTCTACGAGATCGCCAAGCGCTTCGTGGCCTTCGACGCCTACCAGCTGTCCTATGTGGCGGGGCTTGGCGCCATGCTCGGTCACATCTTTCCCGTGTGGCTGCGCTTTGCCGGCGGCAAGGGCGTCGCCACCTTCATCGGCGTGCTGCTCGGCCTGTACTTCCCGGCCGCCGTCGTGTTCTGCCTGGCCTGGGCGGCGGTGGCAGCGACAACGCGCTATTCCTCGCTGGCGGCGCTGGCGGCCACCGTCGGCGTCGTGCTGTTCTACCTGGCGTTCGGGCAGGCCGGCCTGCTGTACATCGTCCTCATGGCCGCCCTGATCTTCTTCAAGCATCAAGGCAATATTCGCCGCCTGCTCGCCGGCGAGGAGAGCAGGATCGGTGCCAAGTCGTGAGCCCGCGAAGCACGCCCTGACCCGCCTGACGCCCGCGCCTCTGCCGCAGGCGCACCTCGATGCCGCCCAGCGGCTGGCGTGCCTGCGCCTGATCCGCAGCGGCAACGTCGGCCCCGTCACCTTCCGCGAGCTCATCAATCAGTTCGGCGGCGCCGTGCAGGCGCTCGATGCCCTGCCCGAGCTGTCCCGCCGCGGCGGCCGTGCCAGCATGCGCATCTGCCCGCGCGGGGAAGCCGAGGCGGAGCTGGAAGCAGCCGAGCGCATCGGCGCCCGCCCACTGTTCACGATCGAGCCCGGCTATCCGCCTGCCCTGGCGGCGCTGCCCGTGCCGCCGCCGCTGCTCTATGCGAAGGGCGAGGCCAGCCTCCTGCTGCGGCCGATGCTGGCGATCGTCGGGGCCCGCAACGGGTCGGCGGCGGGCCAGAAGCTCGCCCGCCTGTTTGCCGCCCGCATCGGCGCCGCCGGCTTCGTCATCGCCTCCGGCCTCGCCCGCGGCATCGACGCGGCAGCCCATGAGGCCGCGCTCGCCACCGGCACCGTTGCCGTAGTGGCCGGCGGCCTCGATGTCGTCTATCCGCCGGAGCACCAGCGGCTGCAGGCCGAGATCGGCGAGCGCGGCTGCCTCGTCAGCGAGCAGCCGCCGGGCTTCGTGCCGCGCGCCCAGGACTTCCCCCGCCGCAACCGCATCATCTCCGGCGTCTCGCTCGGCGTGGTCGTCGTCGAGGCGGCGCGCCGTTCCGGAACGCTGATCACAGCCCGCATGGCCGCCGAGCAGGGCCGCGAGGTGTTCGCCGTCCCCGGCCATCCGCTCGATCCGCGGGCCGAAGGCACCAACCGGCTCCTCAAGACCGGCGCCACCTTGGTCACCGAGCCCGACGACGTACTGGAGGCGCTGGCCCCCATGCTGCGTCAGCCCACGCCCGCAGACTTCATGCCTCCGGACGGCGCCCGCGAGCCTCCCGGCGAACCTATCGGGCCCAGCACCGGTTTGCCCGAAGCCGGCGGCGAGACCCGGGCCCGCGTACTCGGCGTACTGGGCCCGGCTCCAGTCGATATCGACGAGCTGGCGCGGGCCACCGGCCTGCCCATCCGCTCCATCCGCATCGCCCTGATCGAGCTGGACCTGGCCGGCCGCATCGAGCGGCATGGCCACCAGCTGGTATCCCTGGCGACGGACGTATCAGACCCGGCGTGAGGACGGCTTGCGGGCGGCCTGCCGCTGCAGGATGGCCTCGTGGTGGGCGAGTTCCAGCAGGGCCGCCAGGGTGCGGCAGCCGATCCCGGCCGACAGTCCCTCGAGTTGCCGGGCCATATCGGCGATGTAATCGAGCGTGTCCGCAACCGGAGAAGCCGGCCCTGGACCGCCCGAATCGGGCGCCGATCCATTCGCCGGGCGCGCCCTGCGCGCGGGTCGCAGCTGGTTTTCGTTACCGCTTTCTGCACTTTCCCGAGCGCGCATCGCGATGTTCCCCAGCCCTGTGCCAATTAATAACAGTAATTACCAGAATCAGCATAACGAACCCGTGAGGCACCCGCAATATGAGACATTGTTTGTCCTCTACAATTTTAGGTTGTCCAGTTTGACATGGCCCCACGCATCAACCATGTTCTGCGCCGCAAAGCTGGGTAGAAACTGCTGGGATGCGCGGCCGCTCCCCATATTAGAAGCAACAAAGCCGCCATCGAGACCGTCACGAATGAACGTTGTCATTGTCGAATTGGTCGCCAAGGCCAAGGCGATCAACAAGTACCTGGGCTCGGCCTACAAGGTCATCGCGTCCTATGGGCACGTCAGCGACCTGCCGTCCAAGGACGGCTCGGTGGAGCCCGACAAGGACTTCGAGATGCACTGGGACGAGGATGGCCGTTCCGAGAAGGTGATGAGAGAGATCACCGCGGCCGTCAAAACCGCCGACAAGCTGATCCTGGCCACCGACCCCGATCGCGAGGGGGAGGCCATCTCCTGGCACATCCTGCGCATCCTGAAGGACAAGAAGGCGCTCAAAGCGGGCGTCCCGGTCGAGCGCGTCACCTTCAACGCCGTCACCAAGCAGTCGGTGCTGGACGCCTTCAAGGCGCCCCGCCAGATCGATGCCCCCCTGGTCGAGGCTTATCTCGCCCGCCGCGCCCTCGATTACCTGGTCGGCTTCACGCTGTCCCCGGTGCTGTGGCGCAAGCTGCCGGGCGCCCGCTCGGCCGGCCGCGTGCAGTCCGTCGCGCTGCGCCTGGTGTGCGACCGCGAGGCCGAGATCGAGGCCTTCAAGACCGACGAATACTGGACCATCGAGGCCACGCTGGCGACCGCCAAGGGCGAGGAGTTCGCCGCCCGCCTGAACGCCATCGCCGGCCACAAGCTCGACAAGCTCGACCTCAAGGACGAGGCCTCCGCCACCGCCATCAAGGCCGCCATCGAGAAGGGCGACTTCAGGATCGTGCGCGTCGAGAAGAAGGCCGTGAAGCGCAACCCGTACGCGCCGTTCGCCACCTCGACGCTGCAGATGGATGCCTCGCGCAAGCTCGGCTTCTCGGCCAAGCAGACCATGCAGCTGGCCCAGCGCCTGTACGAGGGCATCGACATCGGCGGCGAGACCGTCGGCCTCATCACCTACATGCGAACCGACGGCGTCACCATCATCCCGGAGGCCGTCAACGCCATCCGCGGCATGATCGCCCGCGAATTCTCGCAAAAGTTCGTGGCGCCCTTCATCCGCGAGTACAAGACCAAGGCCAAGAACGCCCAGGAGGCGCACGAGGCCATCCGCCCGACCGACGTGACCCGCCGCCCGCAGGACGTCGCCAAGCATGTCGACCGCGACCAGGCCCGCCTCTACGAGCTGATCTGGAAGCGCACGGTGGCGAGCCAGATGGCCTCCGCCGAGCTGGAGCAGACCACCGCCGACATCGAGGTCAAGGGCCGCGACGGCAAGCTCTACACCCTGCGCGCCACCGGCTCGGTGATGATGTTCGAGGGCTTCCTGAAGGTCTACGAGGAAGGCCGCGACGACCGCGTCCGCGTGGTCGAGAAGGGCAAGGAAGACCACGCCGAGGACGATGACGGCCGCCGCCTGCCGCCGCTCGCCGAAGGCGATCGCGTCACCGACCGCAAGATCGAGGCCGAGCAGCACTTCACGCAGCCGCCGCCGCGCTTCACGGAGGCGACGCTGGTCAAGCGCATGGAGGAGCTCGGCATCGGCCGCCCCTCCACCTATGCCTCCACGCTCGCCGTGCTGCAGGAGCGCGACTACGTCCGCATCGACAAGAAGCGCCTGATCCCCGAGGACAAGGGCCGCCTCGTCACGGCCTTCCTGGAGGCCTTCTTCAAGCGCTACGTCGAATACGATTTCACGGCCGACCTCGAGGAGAAGCTCGACCTCATCTCCGACGGCAAGCTCGAGTGGAAGGACGTGCTGCGCGACTTCTGGCGTGACTTCACGGCCCGCGTCGGCGAGATCAAGGACCTGCGCGTCGGCGAGGTGCTGGACGCGCTGAACGAGCTGCTCGGCCCGCACATCTTCCCGCCCAGGCCGGAAGGCGGCGACCCGCGCCAGTGCCCCAACTGCGGCGAGGGCCGCATCAGCCTCAAGATCAGCGGCAAGTACGGCGCCTTCATCGGCTGCTCGCGCTATCCCGATTGCCGGTATACGCGCCAGCTGTCGCAGTCGGGCGACGGCCCTGCGGAAGCCTCCACGCCGGACGGCAAGCTGCTCGGCCAAGATCCGGTCACCGGCATGGCCGTGACGCTGCGCACCGGCCGCTTCGGACCCTACGTGCAGCTCGGCGAGGCCGAGGGCGACGAGAAGCCCAAGCGCGCCTCGATCCCCAAGGGCGTCGACGCCAATGCCGTCGACCTCGACTATGCGCTGAAGCTGCTGCGGCTGCCGCGCGAGGTGGGCCTGCACCCGGAGTTCGGCAAGCCGATCACCGCCAGCCTCGGCCGCTATGGACCGTTCATCATGCATGACGGCCTGTACGCCAATTTGCCGACCGTCGAGGAAGTGTTCGAGGTCGGCATCAACCGGGCGGTCGCGCTGCTGGCCGAGAAGAAAGCCGGCGGCGGCAAGGGCCGCTTCCAGCGTGCGGCACCGACCGTGCTCAAGGAGCTGGGGGAGCATCCCGAGCTGGGCGGCAAGGTGCAGGTGCTGTCCGGCAAGTATGGCCCCTACGTCAAGCATGGCGACGTCAACGCCACCCTGCCGCGCGCCAAGGAGCCGGCCGCGCTGAGCATGGACGAAGCCGTGCTGCTGATCGCCGAGCGCGCCGCCAAGGGACCGTCGAAGTCCAAGCGGCGCGGCGCCAAGCCGAAGACGGACAAACCGGCCAAGGCCGACAAGCCTGCCAAGGCCGCCGCCAAAGACGGCAAGTCCAAGCCGAAGGCGGCCGCGGACGCCAAGCCTAAGCCCAAGACGGCCGCCAAGTCGGCCAAGCCGAAGGCCAAGGCGAAAGAGGCGGCCGAATAAGGATTCTCGACGCGGTGCCCCGCAAGCCGAAACCGAAGGGCCGCAGCGCCGGAGAGCTGCCCACCAAGGACGACATCCTCTCGTTTCTGCAGACCGCCGGCAGCAAGGCCGGCAAGCGCGAGATCGCGCGCCATTTCGGGGTGAAGGGCAACCACCGCATTGCCCTCAAGAGCCTGCTCACCGAGATGGCCGACGAGGGCCTGCTCACCGGCAACCGCAAGGGCTTCAAGGAGCGCGGCAAGCTGCCGCCCGTGTGCGTGCTCGAGATCGTCGCCCGCGACCAGGACGGCGAACTGGTCGCGGAACCCGCCGTCTGGGACACCAGCGAGGGCGAGCGGCCCAAGGTGCTCATCGTCGATCCCAAGAAGCCCGGCCGCTCCGAGCCGGCGCTCGGCATCGGCGACCGCATCCTGGCGCGCATCGCCCGCCTCTCCGACCAGGACGTCTACGGCTACCGCTACGAGGCCGAGCCGATCAAGCGGCTGCCGCGCGAGAAGCGGCGCTCGCTTGGCATCTTCCGCACCCGCAAGGGCGGCGGCGGCGTCATCGATCCGGTCGACCGCAAGGAGCTCAAGGAGTGGCCGATCGCCCCCGGCGATGAAGGCGACGCCAAGGACGGCGACCTCGTCCGCTTCGACCTCAATCGCGCTGGCCGCTTCGGCGTGCCGCAGGCCCGCGTCGCCGAGAGCCTCGGCAATCCGCAGGACCAGCGCAAGATCAGCCTGATCGCCGTGCACGCCCACGGCATACCCGACGACTTCCCGGAAGGCGTGCTGGCCGAGGCGGCGGAAGCCACCGCACCGTCGCCGCAGGGCCGGGTCGATCTGCGCGATCTCGACCTGCTGACCATCGATCCCGTCGATGCGCGCGACCACGACGATGCCGTGCATGCCGCGCCCGACCCGGACCCCAAGAATCCGGACGGCTGGATCGTGCACGTCGCCATCGCCGACGTCGCCCACTACGTCCGTCCCGGCAGCAGCATGGATCGCGAAGCACGCATCCGCGGCAACTCCGTCTATTTCCCCGACCGCGTCGTGCCGATGCTGCCCGAGCGCATCTCCAACGACCTGTGCTCGCTGCGCGAGGGCGAGGTGCGGGCGTGCCTGGTCGCCCGCATGGTGTTCGACAAGCATGGCAGCAAGCGCGGCCACACCTTCCTGCGCGCCCTGATGCGCTCCGCCGCCAAGCTGTCCTATCAGGAGGCGCAGGCGGCCATCGACGGCACGCCGAGCGAGAAATCGCGCCCCTTGCTGCAGACCGCCCTGCAGCCGCTGTGGGCGGCCTACAAGGCGCTCGCTGCCGCCCGCGACCGTCGCGAGCCGCTCGATCTCGATCTGCCGGAGCGCAAGATCCTGCTCGACGCCAGCGGCCAGGTCGAGCGCGTGATCGTGCCCCAGCGGCTGGAAGCGCACCGCCTGATCGAAGAGTTCATGATCCAGGCCAACGTGGCCGCCGCCGAGACCCTGGAAGCCAAGCGCGCCGCCGTCATCTATCGGGTGCACGAGGCGCCCTCCAAGGAGAAGCTGGAGGCGCTGCGCAACTTCCTGGACGGCCTCGACCTCAAGCTGCCCGGCGCCGGCAGCCTCAAGCCCGGCGACTTCAACAAGGTGCTGAAGCGCGCCAAGTCGATGCCCGTCACCGATCTCATCAACGAGATCGTGCTGCGCTCGCAGGCGCAGGCCGTCTACGCCGCCCAGAACGCCGGCCACTTCGGCCTGCACCTGGCCCGCTACGCGCACTTCACCTCGCCGATCCGCCGCTACGCCGACCTGATCGTGCATCGCGCCCTGATCCGCGCCCTGCAGCTCGGCTCCGGCGGCCTGACCGACGAGGAGGCCGCCCGCCTGCCCGACATCGCCCAGTCCATCTCCGAGGCCGAGCGGCGTGCCATGGCCGCCGAGCGCGAGACCATCGAGCGGCTGGTGGCGGGCTTCCTGGCCGACCGGGTCGGCGCCGAATTCGCCGCGCGCATCTCGGGCGTCACCCGCGCCGGCCTGTTCGTGCGCCTGAAGGAGACCGGCGCCGACGGCTTCGTGCCGGCCGCCACCATCGGCAACGACTACTATCGCCACCACGAGGACCTGCATGCCCTGGTCGGTGATCGCACGGGCGAGACCTACCGGCTGGGCGACGAGGTCAACGTGCGCCTGGTCGAGGCCATCCCGACCGCCGGCGCGCTGCGCTTCGAGATGCTCACGCAGGGCAAGCGCCAGCCGGGTCACGTGGGCAAGCTGCCGCGCCGTGTCGGTTTCCGCGGGCTGCGTCGCCCCGGCCCCGATGATCGCCGGCAGCGCATCTGCCATCGCCTCGGCAAGCTTGACTGACATGGGGTATCGACTAGACCCTGGTTGCGTGAGTAGGGTGGGAGCGACCGCATGACCGAGAAGACGCCGCAAGCCGCGCCGGCAGCGTCGGCCAAGGCGCGCGCGCTGCGGCCCCGCGATGCGGCCACCCTCATCATCATCGACGACACGTCGGGCGAGCCGCGCGTTCTGCTCGGCCGCCGGCGTGCGGACATGGTGTTCATGCCCGGCCGCTACGTGTTTCCGGGCGGCCGCGTCGACCGCGCCGACCGGCTGGTCGAGGCCGGCGGCGACCTCAGGCGCGACGACCTGCGCAAGCTGATGGTGGGCATGAAGGGCACGCCCAGCGAGGCGAGGGCCCGCGCTTTGGGTCTCGCCGCCATCCGCGAGACGTTCGAGGAAGCCGGCCTCGTCATCGGCGCCCCCGTGTCGGCGGGCGGCTCCGCCCAGATCCCGGGCAAGATCCCGGCCTGGCGGGATTTCTTCGCTACCGGCTTCGGCCCGGCGCTCGACCGCCTGACCTTTTTCGCGCGCGCCATCACCCCGCCCGGCCGGCCGCGCCGCTTCGACACGCGCTTTTTCTGCGTGGCAGCCGATGCCATCGCCCACAAGGTCACCATCCAGGACGGCGAATTGTCCGACCTCGAATGGCATTCGATCGCCCAGGCGCGCAGCCTGGAGCTGCCCAACATCACGCGGGTCATCCTGGAGGATCTGGGCGAGCGCATCGCCGCCCGCGCCCTGCACGCCAGCGAGGCTCCCGTGCCCTTCTACCACCGCCGCAACGGCAGCTTCCGCCGCGACCTTATCAGCGCGGATACCGTCCTTGACTAAGCGGCTCTGCCGAGTAGAGTGCGGCCCACGAAAGCGGCGAGCAATCGCTTCAAATCGGGACAGTCATGGCAAAGCCGGTATCACATAAGATCAAGCTGCTGAGCACGGCAGGCACGGGCTTCTTCTACGTCACCAAGAAGAATCCGCGGACCGCCACCGACAAGCTCAGCTTCAAGAAGTACGATCCCGTCGCTCGCAAGCACGTCGCCTTCAAGGAAACCAAGATCAAGTAGGCGCTCGGCCGATCGGGCCCTGATGCTGCGCTATCCCGTCCGGCTGGACCGGCAACCAAGCGCAAGCCGCCTCGTTTTATCAGTCCAAATCATTTGCAGTGCTGGCGAACTGGCTTGAGCCCAACAGCCCAGCATGGGCGGCCGTCGGCGCGAAGCTTGTAGATGCTCCTGAGACGTGGCCGGGTCCGTGACTGACATCGGCAGCGGGGTAGAAGTCCGAGCAGTCACGGACACCGGCCTGCCAAGTAATGGACCAAAGAGGGCGTTGGCCATCGACCTGGCGTCTCGGTCGTCGGGCGCGGCGTCCTAGAGGAGGCCACTCCTAAGCCGCGCTGACGACCCTACCTCACGGCATCAGGAGATGCGGCGGACCTGAAAGTCCGTGAGGATCCGAATTTTACGATTGAAGAGCGGCGCCCGCATGGCGGCCCGCTGAACCCCTTCTCCTCCCTCTTCCCGTCGCTAACAAAGCAGATCGGCCACACCTTGGCAATAGCAGCGTTTTCAACGACTTGACTGCACGTGTCGGAAAGCGGCGCGGGGCGCACCAACTTAAGTCTCATCCGATGCGCTGCTTGACATCCGATGTCATGCGAAAAACGTCAAGATTTCAGTTGCTTATGCTTGGTGACGATTACGCCGCATCGACCACGACGCGGTTGCGGCCGTTGCGTTTTGCCGCGTACAGCGCACTGTCCGCACGCTTCAGAAGCGCGTCCACGCCATCATCGGAGGGCTCCAGTGTGGCGATGCCGACACTGGCCGTCACGCGCAGGCGCGTTTCGCGGTTGGCCCTGAAGAACTCGCCGCCGATGCAGTCGCACAGCCGCTCGCCGGCCTGCAGCGCCTGCTCCAGCGTCGTCTCCGGCATGATGATGATGAACTCCTCGCCGCCCACCCGGCAGGCCAGGTCGATGCCGCGCGTGTAGCGGCGGAAGCGGGCCGCGAATTCCCGCAGCACGTTGTCGCCGGCGGCATGGCCGTAGGTATCGTTGACCGACTTGAAGTGGTCGATGTCCGCGATCAGCACGGACAGCGGACGTCCGACAGCCTTGGCCTGATCGGCCAGCGCCGTCAGGTGCCGCTCCATGTAGCGGCGGTTATGCAGGCCGGTCAGCGCATCGGTGATCGCGAACTCGACGCTCTCGTCCAGCCGGTCGCGCAGGTGGTCGGCGTGGCGCTTGCGGCGGATCTGCGTGCGCGCCCGCGCCACCAGCTCGTTGCGATCGATCGGACGCGTCAGATAGTCGTTCACGCCCATGTCCAACCCGCGCAGCAGCCGCGTCTCATCGCCCGGCTGCACCAGCATGATGATCGGCAGGTTGCGCGTGCGCTCGAACGAGCGCACCTGGCTGCACAGCCGCAATCCGTCGCCATCTGCCAGGCTCAGGCTGACGATCAGCACGTCGTAGGGTTTGGTCGTGGCCCTGAGCAGCGCCATCGGCAGGTCCGGCTCGACGTCGACCTCGTAGGCGCTGCCGAGCGCCGACACCATGCGCCTGGCGACCAGGCCGATGTCCTCGACCAGCAGCACGTGGGCGGGCAGGGCGGCGATCTCGCGATCGGCGGCGGCCAGCGACAGCGTGCCGATATCGTTGCCCGTGGCCGCGCGCCGCATCAGCTCGTCATTGAGGGATTTCAGCCGCGTCAGGTTCTTCACGCGCGTGATCAGCGCGATGTCGTCCACCGGCTTGGTCAGGAAATCGTCGGCGCCGGCTTCCAGCCCCTGCACCTTGTCGGAGGCCTGGTCCAGCGCGCTGACCATGATCACGGGCACGTGCATCGTCTTGGGCGCGCTCTTGATGCGGCGGCACACCTCGAAGCCGTTCATGCCCGGCATCATGACGTCCAGCAGCACCACGTCGACGTGCTCGTCGCGCAGGATGGCCAGTGCATCGCCGGGCGAGTTCGCCGTCAGCACGGTGAAATACTCGGCCGACAGGCGCGCTTCCAGCAGCTTCACATTGGCGGCAATGTCGTCGACGACGAGAACGCGGGCGGTCATCGCAAACCTTTATGACGCAAGGAACAGGCTTGCGGCTGTTACGCCTCGCCGAGATAGCGTCGAACTGTTTCGAGAAATGCCGCGATCGAGATCGGCTTGGAGATGTAGGCTTCGCAGCCTCCCTGCCGGATTCGCTCCTCGTCGCCCTTCATGGCGAAGGCGGTCACCGCGATCACGGGAATGTCGCGCAGCTCCTCGTCGTCCTTCAGCCACTTGGTGACCTCGAGGCCCGACACCTCGGGAAGCTGAATGTCCATCAGAATGAGGTTCGGGCGATGCTGGCGGGCGAGGCCGAGAGCCTCGATACCGCTGCGCGTCTGCAGGGTGCGGTAGCCGTTCGCATCCAGAAGATCGTGGAAGAGCTTCATGTTGAGCTCGTTGTCCTCCACGATGAGGACGGTCTTGGCCATCTGCCGCACCTCAGGGTTGCGGCCCGCCGTTGTCGTGCTGCGTTCCTGGTAACTCATCCCCGGCAGCCTGCTCTCGCCCCAACCACTCTTGCACCGATTCGATGCATCCCAGGCACCGACTCTGGTGCAGAAGCCCTAAGCAACTGTTTAAGATGATGTCCGACAGCCGTTACCGTGCGGAAAGGTTAGCGATGTCCAAAGGCCGCCGACTGATCGATCGCGAGGTCGCGGAAACCATCGGTGCCCAGGCCCTCGGCTTCCTGGCCGGCGAGCCGCAGCGTTTCGCGCGTTTTCTGGCGCTGACCGGCGTGGACCTCGATGAGGTGCGCGCCAATGCGGGCTCGCCCGAGCTGCTGGCTGCCGTGCTCGCGCACCTTACCCGCGACGAATTGCTGCTCCTCACCTTCGCCGCCGAAACCCACATCGCGCCCGAGGACATCGCCCCCGCCCTCGCCATCCTGCAGGGCCACCCATCGGAGGAGTAGGATGCACCAGGCGCAGCGGTACTGACTCTGATGCCGGCTCCCGCGAACTGCCCCTCTCCCCGTCATGTCGGAGATATGCCTCCGGCATGGGGAGAGGACGCGAGGCCATGACTTACGGCCATCTCCGACCTTGTCACCGACACCAGCGCGTTCCTGACCGTAAGTCATCTGGCCGAGCTGGTGAGGGGCAACTTCATTGCGAGGATGAAGGCCCCCTCATCCGGCCCTGCGGGCCACCTTCTCCCCAAGGGGAGAAGGGCAGAACGGCGATCGTCGAAGCAGGCTCACGCGCCATCGTCTCGCAGCGTGTCCGCTCGAGGGTGTTCTCCATTCCAAGGGCCGCGGGGCGATGAGAACCCGCAAAAGAAGTGCTAGCGAATGAGCGGCTCCTCACCGCCCCGCGCAGGATTTTTGGCCTGAGCATCACATTGAACGATCACGCGCGACCAGGCATTGCAGCCCGGCTGTGATGCGGAGCCCCGGTTCGGCGAGATGCGTTGCCTCGCCGGCGGCCTGCAGCCCACCCTCGCCGTGAGACGCCTCTCGAGTGCGACGACCCCTGGAGTGGAGCGGGATGGCCCAAGTATGCGGGCGCCCAACCGCGCGGGGATAACTCCGCCGCACGATTCATCGGCCATGGTGAATTTCTCCCTCTCCCGCGTCTCGCCAACCTCCACTTGCCCTCCATCAGCGCGGGGAGAGGGTCGTGGCGGAGCCATGCCTCCGGCATGAGGTGAGGGGCAGCGACTTATGGGAGCGTCTCGCGCAAGCTCCTGCCCCTCACCCTAGCCCTCTCCCCACAAGAGTGGGGAGAGGGAATTACCCAACCTCAGCGCTTGCTCTTGCCGTCGGACACCATGTTCAGCACCTCGATCTTGCGGTCGGCCACCAGGTCCCCGACCGTCGGGCGGAAATCCTTGTAGTGCTGGCTGTCCTGGTGCGCCTTCACGGCGGCATCGTCGCGGTACACCTCGAGCATGACGAACCGGGTCGTGTCCTGGGGGTCCTGCACAACGTCGAATTGCAGGCAGCCGGGCTCGTTGGCCAGGCACCGCATGGCCTGGGCCGTCATCTTTTCCTGGAACTCGGCCTGCTTGCCGGGCTTGGTCGTCAGGTAGGCAATGATGGCGCGCATGCGTTTCCTCCGTTGTACGGTTTCCCTCAGCCACCCTCGCACGAAAGGCCCGGCTGCGTCAGCCGGGCTTGCCTTTGGCCGCGGCACCGGCCAAAAAGCTGGCGTATTCAAGCCGCATCCTGCCTTCAAGCGTGGGATGCAACCGGCCAACTGGCCAGAGTGGGGGCTGTCAGTGAGTAATTCGGGTGTCCTGATCGTCAGGGAAGATACGGCGATCAAGGGCGAGATTCGCAACTGCCGGCAACTCGAGGTCTACGGCTACATCGAAGGCGACATCACCGCTGCCCACGTCCTGGTCCACCAGGGCGGCCGCTGCTACGGCAAGGTCAAGTCCGAGAACGCCGACGTGCACGGCGAAATGCAGGGCGAGGTGGTGGTCAAGCACCTGATCAACATCCGCAGCCTCCGGCTCCGTCAGCGGCAACGTGCGCTACGGCAAGCTGGCTCTCGAGCAGGGCGGCAATCTGTCCGCCGAGGTGCGCAACGTGCCGCCGAGCCTGAGCGGCGACCTCGACCTGGCGGTCGGCCGCGGCAAGGCCGTGCGCATCACACCGCAGGATCTCACCGCCTACGATCCCGACGATACCGCCCAGAATCTCACCTTCACGGTCTCCAACGCCCGCAACGGCTTCATCACGCTGGCGGGTGGCCGCTCCCCGGTCAGCCGCTTCACGCAAGCCGATCTCACCGGCGGCAAGGTGTCCTTCATGCACGACGGCACCAACACGCAGGCCGCCAGCTTCGACGTGATCGTCGCCGACCGCAGCGGCGCCACCTCCGGCGCCGCCCAGACCGTCAAGGTCGCCGTCGGCGGCTGATCCTTTTCGCGCGGAGATCCACCCGTCATCCCTGAAGTCGAGGCGCCGGCCGAGACTATCAGGGATCGTTGTACGACGAGGGGCAAGAGGTCCCGGATCGCGATGCGAGCATCGCGTCCGGGATGACGGGTGTGCGCTTCAAATCCGCCAGCCCGAGTGGATGGCGGCGATGCCGCCGGTCAGGTTGCGGTAGCTGACGCGGCCGAACCCGGCGGCGCGGATCATGGCCGCGAACTTCTCCTGGACCGGGAACTTGCGGATGCTCTCCACCAGGTACTGGTAGGACTCCGCCGACCCCGCCGCCAGCTGGCCGAGCCGCGGGATCACCTGGAACGAGTGGAAGTCGTACAGGCGGTCGAGCAGCGGCACCTCGCAGGCCGAGAACTCCAGGCACAGGAAGCGCCCGCCCGGCTTCAGCACGCGGAACGCCTCGGCGAGCGCCGCATCGATGCGCGTGACGTTGCGGATGCCGAACGCGATCGTATAGGCGTCGAACGACTTGTCGGGAAACGGCAGGCTCTCGGCATTGCCGATCGAGAAGGTGACGCGCCCCGCCAGATCGGGCGTCGCCAGCCGCTTGCGGCCCACCGCCACCATCTCGGGGCTGATGTCGCACAGCACCGCATGGCAGCCGGGCCCGCCCGCGCGCAAGGCCCGCAGCGTGATGTCGCCGGTGCCGCCGGCCACATCCAGCAGGTCGAAGCGGCGCGCCGATTTCGGCGGCCCCAGCATGGCGACGAAGTCGTCCTTCCACAGCCGGTGCAGGCCGCCCGACATCAGGTCGTTCATCAGGTCGTAGCGGCCCGCGACGGCGGCGAACACGTCGTTGACCAGGCTCTGGCGCGCATCGCGCGGCACGGCCTTGAAGCCGAAGGAGGTGGTGCCCGGCGGATCGGTCTTGTCGGATGCGCTGCTCATCGGGCCGGACCATAGCCGAGCGCGATTGCCAGCGCCATCTGACGGGCACTAAACCTTGGGCGGCAGCGCTTCGTTGAAGCCGAACAGGCCGCCGGGACGCACGATCAGCAGGAACACCAGCAGGACGAACACGGCCAGATCGCGAAACTCGATCGGGAAACAGCGCCGACCACGTGGTCTCGGCGAGCCCGAGCAGCAGGCCGCCGAGGAAGGCGCCGGGCACCGAGCCGATGCCGCCGACGATGGCCGCGATCAGCGCCTTGAGGCCGAGCGAGACGCCGCCGACATAGCCGAAGGTGCCGTAGTAGATGGTCGCCACGAAGCCCGCCAGGCCGGTCAGCAGCGACGCCAGCGCGAAGGTCTGGAACAGCACGCGGCCGCGGTCGACGCCGAACAGCTCAGCCGCCACCGGATCGTCGGCGCAGGCCCGCCAGGCGCGGCCGAACCGGGTCGCCTGCATGAGGGCCAGCACAGCCAGGGCCGCCGCAAGGCACAGCACGGCGGCGGTCATGGCGGCCGGCGTCACCGTCACCAGGAAGTCGTCGGCGCGCGCCACCGCCGACGGCGTATTGAGCATCGGCCGCAGCCACAGATGCCGCGGCCCCTGCGCCAGCCGCATGAACTCCTGCAGCACGATGGCCAGGCTGATGGTGCCGATCAGCAGCTGCTGGCCGGTGCGCTGCATGAGGGGAGCAAACACCAGGCGTCCGGTGGCCACCCCGTACGACAGGGCGGACGCGAGCGCCGCGACGAGCGCCAGCGTCAGGGGCACGGCCAGGCTGCCCGAGCCGTCGGCCAGCACGAACATCAGGAAGGTAGCGTAGCCGCCGATCGCCGCCAGCTCGCCGAACGCCAGGTTGATGCGGCCGACCAGCCCATAAATCAGCGAATAGGCCGCGGCCAGCATGGCATAGATGGCGGTGGCCGGCAGGGCGGTGAGGACATGCTGCAGGGCCATCGCCAGCGGACGCGGCAGCGTCGGGACCTGCCTGGCGTTCCAGACCGGCTCGGGATCGCCGGCGACCTCCGTGCCCCGCAGCCAGAAGCGGCGGATCATCTGCAGGCGCACATCGCTGAGCGGGCCGGATTCGGTCGCCACCCCGACCAGCAGGCCGCCATCCGGGGTCGGCGGCCCGACGGCGAAGCGGCATTCGAGGAAGCGGTCGCTGACGGATCCGCCGTCCGCGCGGGCGCGATACTCGACGCGCACGCCGTCATGCGAGGCGAGCGGGCGCGTGCGCGTGATCTCGACTTCGGAGGACAGGTTGAGCGCCGGCACCATGGTGCGGCAGACGCGCGCCTGCTCGGCGTCGACCATCTCGGCGCAGCTCCCGAGCGCACAGGCGAGCGCGGCAAGCAGGACTAGGCGCGCGATGGTTCTCATCCGATGACCCTAGCCCCGCGTCGGCGTTTGGCAATGCCCGTCGCGGCCAGCTCACAGCACCAGACTGACCACCGCGATCACCACGATCAGCAGCAGCACGGCGGTACGCACCTGCGCGTCCGGCAGCCGCCCGGTCAGATGGGACCCGGCCACGCAGCCGATGATGTAGAACGGCGCCAGCATGGCAATGGCCGGCAGCAGCTCGGCGTCGAATCCCGAGCCGATGGTCAGCATGACCAGCAGCATGATGGTGCCGACGAACACCCACACGATGAAGTTGGCGCGGCTCTCGACCGCCGACTGCCCGCCCGCGTGCAGGAACAGCGCCGACGTGATGGCGAGCGACGTCGCCCCCATCACCACGCCCGTCAGCGCGCCGACGCCCACCCAGCCCGTCCGCGGAGATGGTGCCCGGGTAGCGCCAGCCCGACAGCAGCACCAGCGCCGCCACCAGGATGGTGGCGCTGAGCGCGCGCTTCATGATCACCGCATCGACCACCAGCAGCAGCATCACGCCGAGCGGCATGGTCAGCACCGCGCCCGCCGTCAGCGGCACGACCACGCCGGCCTTCGCCTGGCGCGCCGCCCGCGGCAGCAGCTGCACGTTCACCAGCAGGTCGATCCAGCTCATCACCAGGATGGCGGCCGAGGTCGGCATGAAGGCGGTCAGCGCCGGCAGCATGGTCAGCGGCCCGCCGAAACCGGCAAAGCCGCGCACCACGCCGGCCAGCAGGGCCGCCGGGATCAGCACTGCGAAGAACGAGACCGTGAATTGCATACGCGCGTGCTGCCGCAAATGCGCCGGTGCCGCAAGGTCGGCGATGCTTCCGGAGGTGCAGGGCTGTTGTGCGCGGACGCCGCTTTCTCCCTCTCCCCACAAAGAGGTGGGGAGAGGGGACGCGCGCGCAGCGGCGCGGCGACCTAGCCGAAGAACGCTTCGAACTGCTCGATTCACCGCCTGCGGCGCTTCCTCGGCGAGGTAGTGGCCGGTCGGCAGCGAGGCGCCGGTCACCTCGGCCGCGCAATACTGCCGCCAGATGCCGAGCGGCTCGTACCACTCCTGGATCTTGCCCTTGTCGCCCCACAGCACCAGCATCGGGCATTGCACCTTGCGCCCGGCGGTGCGGCTTTCCCGGTCGTGCACCAGGTCGATGCCGGTGGCGGCGCGGTAGTCCTCGCACATGCCGCGGATCATGGCCGGGTCGCGCACGGCGGCCATGTAGTCGGCCAGCGCATCAGGGTGGAAGAAGCCTGCCGACTTCGGCTCGCGCGCGGTGTGCGCGTTGAACCAGGCTTCGGGCGCCGCATTGATCAGCACCTCGGGGAAGGGATGCGGCTGGGCGAACCAGAACCAATGGTAGTAGCCGAGCGCAAAGCGCATGTCGGTGCGCTCGAAATGTTCGATGGTCGGCACGATGTCGAGCACGGCCATTCGCTGCACCCGCTCGGGATGGTCGATGGCCAGCCTGTGCGCCACCCGCGAGCCGCGGTCGTGGCTTGCCACCATGAACCGCTCGTGGCCAGCTTCTGCATCACCTCGACGAAATCCTGCGCCATGGCCCGCTTGGCGTAGGGCGCGTGGTCGGCCGTGGCGTCCGGCTTGAGCGATCCGCCATAGCCGCGCAGGTCGGGACACACGACCGTGAAACGCCGCGCCAGCGCCGGCGCCACCGCGTGCCACATGGCATGCGTCTGCGGATTGCCGTGCAGCATCAGCAGCGGCGGGCCCGAGCCGCCGCGCCGCAGCCGTATGGTCCCGCCGCCCGGCACCGGCACATGCTCGAGCGTGAAGCCTGGAAAGAACATGCGTCAGCCCCCTGTTGCTATAATCCGCGCGCCGACCAGCCGGCTGAAGTCATCTCTTCTTAGGCACCCGGCTGCGATTGTCGACCACGCGCCGCTCCGTCACCACGCCGCGCTCCATAGTGATGTGCAATTCCTCCTCGAACACACTGAGGTAGCCCATGTGCACATACTCCAGCATCTTGCCGCGCGGAACATTGAGCACGCCGCTGAACCAGTCGGCCGGCAGCGGTCCCTCTCCCTTCAGCTCATAAAGACCCTCGAGGGCGATCAGCGCCAGCCGCCCATCGCGAACGTCCCAGGTGCCGCGATACCGGCGCCAGCAGGCGGTCGAGAAGATGATTGGCGAGGCGGCCTTCTGCGCCTCCTCCGAGGCCGCGGCGACCCTCGGATGGCCTCGCGGCAGCGGCGGCTCGGACGCCATCGACGCCCATTCGCCGTCCAGCAGCAGCAGTTCATGGATTTGCGCCGTCATCGGTGCCGGTCCTAGCAGGGGAGCAGCAGCGGAGCACCCGATTGTGGTGTCTTTGCGCAGGCTTGCGCGCCAGCAGGCACCCGTCATCCCGGAGTTTCGCGAAGGCGAAACATCCGGGATCCAGCCCCCGTTTCCCCCGACCCGCCGACCTGCAGCGTCACCGCGTTGACGCCCCGCCGTGCAACGCTATGATGCCGCGCCTTTCGAACCTGGCAGCCCCAGTGGCGGAATCGGTAGACGCGCCAGACTCAAAATCTGGTACTCGCAAGGGTGTGCCCGTTCGAGTCGGGCCTGGGGCACCATCGTTCTGGAACACATTTTGAAATCAATGTGTTAAGTGCCGGTGGGACAATCCACACCTCCAAGGTGGGACACTTTCCTAACCGTCACCGTTCCCTTTTTGGTTCCCGTGCGAGCAGTCGTGTTGCATCGGCCGCAAGCTTCTTCCGCTGTGCTTCGCGGGTGTATCGCTCCGCTTCGCGCATCGTCAGCCAGCCGAACATCGCCATAAGTTGATGCGCGGTGGCGCCATTCTCCGCTGCGCGCGCGGCGCTCGCTTTCCGCACGCCATGCGCAGAACAGTGCGGCAGATCAGCTTCGTCGCAACGCCGTCGAAACCAGTTGCCGAACCCTGCAATCGAGAATGGCTTTCCGTGTTCGGTGACGAGGAAGGTGGACGCGCCGACGACGGCTGCTGCATCGATTGCTTCCACCAAGACCGGAGACACGGGCAGTTCTACCGTGCCACCCGTCTTCCGTTGTTTGAATGTGATCCAGCCATCCCGGATGTGTTGCTGGCCAAGTTGCACGACGTCACTCCGGCGTGCGCCGGTGTACATGAGGAGAGCTAACGCCAACCGAGCTTTGGTTCCGAGCGGATGTCGTTGCTCAAACTGGTCGAGCTCTTCGACGCTCCACGAGTGCCAACCATCTGACCCTTCCCCGATATACTTCACGTCGCGTGCGAAATTAGACGCGATCAAGTCTGATTCAAGAGCCCAACCGAAAATGCGACGCAGTGCGCGAACGCGATTGTTGGCTGCGCCAGGCAAATTGGCTTTCCGATCGCGCAAGACACGCAACGCTTTTGCCGTAAGACGATCGAGTGGAAAATCAGCGAACAAATCTTTTGCGCCTGGCGCGACCGGTTCAAGAAGCATTGCTTCCACAATGCGGCGACGCGTGTACTGCGTTCGCTGATCGAGCCGATTGTAGTCCGGTGATCTGAAGAATTGAACGCAGAGCCAGCGCAGACTGTTTGGACGCGGGCGGTCATCAACGCCCGGCGCACGCTCGACGGTTGTGGCGATCAATTCTCCGTACTGCTTGTGAAAGCCATCGCTGCCAAGATGTTCGCGAATTCGTACTTTCCGTGCACCACGCCGGAAATAAATGCGAACGTTACCGTGCCGGTCTACGTCCTCAACGATGTACGGGATTTTGATTTTCATGAGCTTGAGATTTCACACCGAAACGTTGCTCCACGGATCGTCGCCGCCATCGCTATCGGATAGCGTGGCGAATGCGTCGTCAAGCTGAATGCGATCCCACACCACGCGCGAGTTGATACGGATCGGCTGTGGCATGCGCCCGTCGCGCACCATCTCGTCAAAAAGTGTCGGTGAGACGCCGACGTACGCCGCAGCTTGCACACGCGAGAGTCCCCGAGGCGGCAAACTTGTCGGCAGTACATTGTCACGGTTGCGCATCCGCGTCCTCAACACCAACACCGTAGTAGCGAGTTCCGAACTTGCGGATCTTGCCGCTCAACTCGGGCATGTCGCGCAACCGATCGAAGGCGTGCGCGAATGCACGTGCGTCGCAGCGCGGAAGACTGCGAGCCACACACCAGCGATCGTAGTCGCGGTGCAACTCTGCCAGCGTCGTCGCTCCGTCCATCGTGACGAGGACGGGCTCGCGCCGACATCCAGCCGCGACCAGGTGTTCTTCGTCATGTCCGATGACGTGACGCGACTCGATCTGTCGGGACGTGTCGCGCCATGTCGCGTCAGCCGATGATGTCTCGCCGGGTGTCGCGCTCAACTCGGCAAACCGCACGACCGTGATGGGACCGAACGCCGTAACGATCTCGATCATAAGCGCGAAGAAGAGCGGAAAGCCGAAGCCGACATCGCGCACGCTCAAGAAGCCGCGCGTCGCCCAGGCATAAAACTCTCCGACAGGGTCACGGTGGCGAGGCGCTACCGTGCTCGCGCAGTCCAGCGATCGCATGACGCAGGGCATCGGCTCGCGCTGCAAACGCGCCGCTTCTTCTGCGCCAGCGCGTTCGGCTGCGCAAATGCGCGACCTCTGCGCACGCTTCCGCCGTGCGCGTGCGTCCGGCGTCTGCACATCCGAGCTAGCTTCCCAACCGTGCCGCGCACGCGATCATTGACGAAGACGACTCGCGCGAGCGCTGCTGCAATCAAGCGCGTCGAGCTCGCCGATGCTGCGCACGGTGCGCGAGTGTGCGCGCGCTTCGCTTCGATATCCGCCAATTCGCGTTCGGCGTCATTGTAGTCGCATGCTTGGGCATGTCGCGACGCCGGTGAGCGCCGCGCGATCCTCCACGTACACGCCGATCGCGCTGTTGATGCCGGAGAGCAGACAGACGAACCAGGCAATCGATGCCGACGAGCGCGATGCGCCAATGCCGCGCGCGCCACAGCAAAGTGATCGCGACGAGACCGAACGCTTTCCACACATCGGCCGCGACATTCGCCCACGCAAAGAGCAGGCGCTTCTCATCGCGTCTGGCCGATGCCGTAGCCGTACAAGTAGTTGCCGCGCAGCGAGATGAGGAACATCGCGCGCGGTCGCGCGCGGACAGAGCGGCAATTGCGAGCCATCGCGTGAGTGTGCGCCGGCCGTCACGATCCTCGCTCTTCGTTGCGCGTGGCGAGCTCGACGCGGCCATGCTCGCGTTGGTAGAGCGCGAGCATGCGCGAGAAGATCTCGTTGATCGAAACGTTTTCGCGCAGCGCCATGAGCGCGATCTGCTGCTTTTCGCCAGGCCGGATGCGCAGAGTTGAGTTGCGCCGTCCGATCGCTCTTGGCGCGCCGTGCCGGCAGCTCGAGCGTGTTCTTTGTCTCCTCCGGCGCCGGCGCGCCACCCAACCCGACACGCCCCCAGACATTCCGCAGCTCGTTGATGGCCGTCTTCTTCATGCGGCCCCCGCCTGCATGGTCGCATCCTCCCGTGCGCTGATGCGCGTGCGTGATGGCAGCGCAGCAGAGCTTCCATCAGCGCGTCGGCGCGCTCGTTGAGTGTGCCGTGTCGCGTCTCGGTGATGGCGGCGCCGCGGTTCTGCGCTTCGCGGTAGGTCGGCCGCTCCGGGATCGAACCGGGCAGAACCGCATAGCCAGCCGACTGCACATAGGCGCGCGCCGCGGCCTCTTCCGTGTCGGACATGGTCCGACATATGGCGCGCGACCAGCCGCTCCTGCGGGATGCCCGCCTTCACGAGCTCATGGAAGAGCAGCACGGCCGGCCGCAGGTCGTCAGCGCTCGCGCCGGTCGGCTGGACAACGAGGTCGGAGGCTTCGGCGAGCTCGAGGGTCTGCCGAGTTGGCACCGGCTGGGGCATCGCAGATCAGGAGATCGACGTCATCGCTGTCCGCGAGCGCCTCGTCGAGGCTGGCGATAGGCCGACCACCTCGCAGCCGGATGCGCCGGGATTGGCCTTCCGCGTGCCTTCTGCCACTCGATCGACCGTTGCCTGCTTCGCATCGAGGTCGGCGAGGCGGACCCGAAGGCCGTAGGCTGCAACGGCGGCGAGCGCTCGGGCCAGGGTCGATTTCCCGACCCCACCCTTTTGCGAGATGAAGGACACGATGATGGGCATGATGGCTTGAAATGGAAGTCGCCGTTCGCCAAATCAAGCCGCCAAAGCGCTGATGCCAAACATTTTTCTCATGCTTCCATGCTTCCAAGCAAGCGTGGGGATAACCGGGAAGCATGCTGCCAATCTGCTATTCTTTCTATATGCCAGACACGTCTGGTCATGTCGCGACACGTCGCGACGAGGTCCACACTATTACCCTCTCGCCGAACTGGAGGCCGCAAATCTTGCAAGCCGGCATCGTCATGTCGCGCCGCCAAATCACCCGCCACTGCAAATCAGGCACATTTGACGCGATAAAATTGCCCGCCGCCAATAACGTCGAGAATTGGTACGTCGCGGCAGGATCGATTGAAAAGGGTATCGCCGACATCAAGGCATTGCGCGCGCTGCGGGATAGTCATGACGCGACACGTCGCGACATGACTGACCATGTCGCACCGAAAGAACCGCTCAACGACGACCAGACATGTCGCGACATGACGCGACACGTCGCGACATGTCGGATCAGGAAATAAGCCACGAGGGAGGCGAGACACGACCGGACACGTCGCGACATGTCGCGACGGATCGACATCTTCGAGCACCCCTACGTCAAGCGCCTCGAAGCGCAGGTCGAGAAGTGGGAAGGGAAGTATCACGACCAGGTCCGTCGCACCGAAGACATCCAAATGAAGGGCACGCAGCAAATTCTCGAGCTGCAGCGCATGACCGCGATCGGCCAGAGCGAGACGCTCGCCGACTTCATGCTGAAAGCGAAGGAGTGGATCCTCGGACCAGGGGACGGAAACTCCCGAAAAACCAGCCACTTCTGACGGCCCGGCAGCCTAGCACTGTCCACTGTTGATAACCGCAGGGCAGGGGAGTCGCGGGCGTATACTGCCCCTATGGAGCACATCGGCCGCCAACCTGGCGAAGATCGAGCGCAACATCGAGATCATCGGCGCCGATCTTGTCACGCTGCACGGCTTCACCCAGGTCCCCAACTTCATCCTCACCAACAAAGACCTGAGCGTCGGCGCCAAGCTCTACTACGCGATGCTGCTCAAGTATGCGCGCGAGAAGGACTACTGCTTTCCCGGCCAGCAGACACTCGCCGAAGACATGGGCTCATCCGAGCGCAGCGTCCGCACCTACCAGAAGGAGCTCGAAGACGCCGGCTTCCTTGAAGTCACGCAGCGCGGCCTGGGTAAGACCAGCCTCTACAAGCTCGACCTCACCGTCCAGCGCAAAGGGAAGGTACGGGGATAGCCTAATCCTTGCCGTCCCTGACCGGCAAATTTGCCGGTCTGGAGCGGCAACGGTTTCCGCTCTGAGCGGCAATATTTGCCGCTCTCTCTATATAAGAATAGACAGTATTAATAATATACAGAATATAAAAATACGCAGCTAAGAATGCATTTTTCAAATAAGATGAAGGGGACCGGCCGCCTTGACTTATTTGAAAATATGCATTGCGCAAAACAGATATTGTGCGAAGTTCAGAAATCCAATTCCCTATCGTACACGCGTCACGATACGCGGTATCGAACCCGCGTCCGATAGGCGAAATCAGCGAATTAAGGGGTACAAACGCACCGTACAGCCGCTTGTACGCCCGCTTGACCGGCGCGGACGAAAAATGTCCTTGCGCGCCAACACAATAGCCCCCCGCCGTCGGGACGCTTCGCTCTGCTGCGCAGCCCGACCCAAGTGCCGCCACCCCTCCTTACCGCTGAGTACAGCGGTAGACTGATGAGGGGCTGGCGGCCTCGGCCTTGAGACCCATAGTCGGCGGGGCCTCCTTGGGTCTCTAAGGCCTCGGCTGTCGGCACTTGGGTCGGGCTGCTCGGACTGCCAACGACGATCCAGCGGCCTAAGGGCCTCGTCTCGTCGGGCCAGTCCGGCGCCGACGGCGGGGGGCTAGAGTGCAGGGGGGCGCGCTTTTCGTACACGTCACGATAGTCCTCGCAAGGCTGTGGGCTATCTGAGGTGGCCCCGCTTGTTCGGACAGAATTTCCGCTTGGATAAGTGGATCGTCTGCCGGGGTTAGGCTGCCAAGCGGATCGGCGGCATGCTCTGGTGCCCGAAGTAGGCTTGATCGGGTGTCTTGCCGTCAAGGCTCGAATGCGGGCGGCGGCGATTGTAGAGATCGAGATAGCGCCCGATCTCGTCGCGCGCCGCGCTACGCTGTCGTAGGCGTGCAGATAGACCTCCTCGTATTTCACGCTGCGCCAGAGCCGCTCGACGAACACATTGTCCCGCCACGCGCCTTTGCCGTCCATGCTGATCGTGATCTCGTGCTTCGCCAGCACGCCGGTGAAGGCGGGGCACGTGAACTGCGAGCCCTGATCCGTGTTGAAGATCTCGGGCTTGCCGTGCTTCGCCAAAGCCTCTTCCAGCGTCTCGACGCAGAACGCCGCCTCCATCGTGATCGACACGCGCCACGACAGGACGCGCCGCGAGAACCAGTCGAGCACGACGGCGAGATAGACGAAGCCCTTCGCCATCGGGATGTACGTGATGTCCATCGCCCACACCTGGTTCGGCCGCGTGATCTCCAGCCCCGCAGCAGATACGGGAAGATCTTGTGGCCGGGCTCCGGCTTGGTCGTGCGCGGCCGGCGATAAAGCGCCTCTATCCCCATCCGCTGCATCAGCGTCTTCACGTGACGCCGGCCGACCTTGCTCCCATTGGCAGCCAAGAGACGGCGCAACATCCGCGCCCCTGCGAAGGGGAACTCCATGTGCAGCCGGTCGATCTGCTTCATGAGATCGAGGTCGGCCGCCGATACCGGACGCGGCAGGTAGTACACCGTGCTGCGCGCGATACCGACGGCTTCGGCTTGTTTCGTGACGCTCAACGCATGATCTCGGTCGATCATCGTCTTGCGCTCAGCAATCCCGCCTTGGTGAGCGCGCCTTCTAAAAAATCGTTCTCCAAGCGTCAGCTCGCCGATCTTGGCGTGAAGCTGCTTCACATCGACGGCGGGTGCCGCCGGTGCGACGTGCCGTTGCCGCCATCGAACACATCCGCGGCGCCGCCTTCCAGCTGCGCCTTCCAGGTCGTCACCTGGTTCGGATGAACGTCGAACTGCTCGGCGATCTGCGCGATCGTCCGCTCGCCCTTGATCGCCGCAATCGCCACCTTGGCCTTGAAGGCCGGTGAGTGGTTCCGCCTCGGTCGTCTGCTCATCGAATGCTCCTGATTCGCAGGCACAACCGTGCCCGCTGTCAGGCAGACGATCCACTCATCCTACCGTCCGAAATTGTGGAGCCACTTCTGACCTCCAGCGTCACTGGAACGGACGATGGCGCAAATGGGTAAAGCGGCATAAGGATACATATGGCCAACGTGGATCATGCACGTGCCGGCATTTCCTGCCCGCGATCGCAATGGGTACAATGGAAAAAAGGCAACCACCGAAGAAACCCCGCGAGTTGTTCGCTGGCATTCCCGCGCGAAGCATACTTGTGGTCTTGATGCGCGACGTCCGTGGCACGGCCGCCGAGAAACTAGCTCTATTAGATAGGCTCAAGGTTGCAGGACGACTGACCGACCAAGATCCCGCGGAATTGGCGGCATGCGAGGCTCTACTCAAGAGCTTGGCGTCGCAAGCCGCGGATAGGACATTATGAGGACTGGTTTTCTTTATCGCATTTAAGGTGCGGCGCCCGCCGCTTCGCGGCGCCGCGCTCTCGTGCTGCGCACCGAGCCGCGTTCGCGTCTCGGCCATTCGGCTTCGATCGCTGGCGCGGAGACTGCACCATCTCCCAAATGCTTGAGCTAGCGGGTCGCGTGTCATCGTGCTCTATGAGCTGCGATGGAAGCCGCGGAGCCGAGATGGATCACATAAAGCTTTGGCAGGTCGCAGTCTTTGCCTACGCGGCTTTCTACTTCATGCTCGCGGGAGCCATGGAAGCCGGGAATCTAGAGCCAAAGCTACCCCGTGGCCTATATCGCTTTTTCAATGATCGCCCAAACTCTGGTTGTCGGCGGTGTGGTCGTTTTCGGTCTCGAGAAAGGTCCTGAGTTCGCGAGCGTGTGGCGTTGGTTGTTTCCGCTGCTGCTGCTTGAGCTCGCAGTCGGCATCGTCTTCGATGCCACCTATCAATCCGATCGCGACGGTCTGCTGATGAACGAACTCATCGGCCTGTGGCTTGTGGCGCCCGCGTACTATTTCAACTTCAGGATTGCTCGGTACAGAGGTTGATACCGGCGCGCCTGACGCGACCCGACACAATTCGAACACCGGCGGGAGACCATTGTGGCGTAGACTGCCTAACTCTGACGGGGGTTTTCATGGTGATGCGTAGCCCCGCGGCCGAGCCAAGAACGCTCCAGTCGCGCACTGGCACGTCCAATATTGCTGATATCAGCGAGAAATCGGTGATCGGCAACGATCTCAAAATCATCGGCCAGGGTCTCAAGATAATCGGCCGTGGCGTCTTGCAGGTCGATGGTGAGATCGAAGGCGACGTGCAGGCGGCAGAGGTCATTGTCGGAGAAAAGGGCCAGGTGACGGGCATGGTCTCCGGCCGTCAAGTTGTCGTCCGCGGAAAAGTCTCCGGCGTCATCTGCGGAAAGACAGTCGCTCTGCAGGCCACATCGAAAGTTGATGGCGATATCCACCACATGTCGCTGCTGATTGAGCAAGGCGCCATGTTCGACGGCCGGAGTTGTCGCGCCGCGAACGAACAGGCTCTCACTGCGATCGCGGATGGAACATCAGGTCAACTTCCTCCCGTCTGACCGCGAACTGACACGCGCGTGGATGGAGCGCGGAATGTTCGGGGGATATTCGAAATTTGTTCAGGGATGCATCGTGATTTGTGGAGGATGATGCACGCGGGTATCGTGACTGCCTTGCAATAAGGGGTAGATGATGAGCGACGTCGCGGAGAGGGCGAAGAAGGTCGTTATCGAACGCCTCGGGGTAGAGGCAAGTAAGGTGACTGACACCGCGAATTTCAGCGACGACCTGGCCGCAGAGAGCCTCGACAAGATTGACCTGGTGATGGGCTTTGAGGAGGAGTTCGGCTGCGAAATTCCCGATGCTGCAGCGAGCGCCATCCTGACGATCGGCGATGCCGTAAGGTTCATAGAAAAGCAGGCCGCGTGATCGTCGAGCCTACTTCGGCGGGGTTTGTGTCGCTGTGTTAAAAAGCGAAACGGCCCCGAAGGGCCGTCCGACTTACCGGAAGCTGACGCGTGTTAGCCTTTGCCTTTGCCCTTCGCAGCCGGTTTCGCTTTGGCAGTCGTCTTCTTCGGTGCGGGCTTCTTAGCCATTGGATGTTCCTTCGATATTGAAAGGGAACGCTCCGCAAAGGCGGCAACATCGAATTGATGGTAGGGACCGCGCTGGGTGAATACAATGCGAGTGCGGACGTTGTGCACAGTAGTGCAATGGATTGCTTCGTCGGGATTGCAAGACGCGGCGGTGGTCTGGAGTGCCTAGACTGCGAGAGCAGCGGCGCGTTGACTTAAAAGCGCGAATTCATTGCGCTTTTCGTCTGATCGCCATCACATGACCAATTCTTCCGGTCCTTCGAGAAACGCGAGCAACGCCCGCGCCGCCCGATCCTGCTCATCGTCCGACAGCACCGACAGGTCGGCGACCACTTCTTCAAGCAATGTCGTCATAGCCAAATTGTACCACCGCCCCGATGCCGCGCACGTCGACTAGATGAACGTTTTGAGATCACCGGACTGGACAGTGACGGCGCCGGTTTCCTCTACCACCCCGCGCTAATGCTTGATGTTTGCAACCTGCTCGAATGCGACGCGATGCTTCTCGAAGCACGCGAGATGTCCGCCAACGCCCGGCGTGACATCATCGATCTCGCTGAGAGCGGCGTGCGTGACCACGATCGTGACGAGCGTCGGCCCGTACAGCATGGAGAACTGTACGCCGCGGATCGTTTCCCAGGCTGGGTTCCCCACCGATACAAGGCTCATTGTTTCTCTATCCTGAAATGCAAAACGCCCCGCGGAAACCTCGGGGCGCTCGAAACTCACTCCCAACTGCGCTCACTCAGCATCACAAGCTACGCAGCGGGATGACAGCGTATGACAAATAAATCGGTCTTTTCTAAGACGATCCAAACGCCTCACTTGCGGCGAGTCAATTCAGCCGCGTCGCTGCGAGTAGCATTTTGAGGCGAGATAACACGGCGCTATCCCCTTCCTGCCCGTGATAGAGCACCACCGGCATCAACAGCTTGCGGATTACGGCACGCTGCAGTGTGTTAACGATGGCGGCGGTGAACTTGAACTTTGCGCACCGAGCGACTGCGGCCGGCACATCGGCGCACGCAATGCTCTCCCCGCTATCGCGCTCGATAGAGGCCTGGAGGTCAAGCGCGAACATCGGCTCACGTTCAATGATGAGAATGACATGACCGTGAAGAGACATTGCATAGTGCCTCCGTTGTGCGTGTCCGGTCGTGGAACGACGAAATACATTCCGTCGTGTCAGCGGATAACCATGGCGTACACCGCCAAGCCAACACCCGCGATCACCGCCAAAAGCACGGAAACGAAAAGCACCGATACCGTAGCCCGCGGGCCGGTGCCCTGGCGGACCGCAACGGTCTCGCGGCTCGGGTGGTCCACAGGTTTGCTGTCGCTTTCCATGGCTCAGCTCCCGCCCTGATGCTTGTGTCCATCGCCCCGTCGCGCCTGCTCGACCTGCTCTTTGGTGATCTTCGGTGCCTTGCGGTCCACTGGCCGGCGTGGCTCCTCCGTGCTTGTAGGCTTACCGTGCGCCGTGGGATCGCTGGCGGGAAACGACATGTCGCCCGCGTTATCGATCTTCTTTTCTGCGAGCGCTTTGGCTCTCGAACGGTCGTCGTGGGTCTTGCCACTCATGCGTCGATCCTTTTGAATGCATCCCTACAACGGCTCAGCACAAGCTTAGGTTCTCGCAGATGGTGGAAGGCGCCGCTGTTGTTGAGGGTTACGCGCCATCCTGCTCGGGCACAAATGATCCGGATCAAGCGAGACCGGACGCATCCGGGGGCTGACAGACGCAAACGCTAAGCACCCGGTAGGTGCATAAGCGCACACTCGCGGATCAGCCTTGAGATTCGGGAAGTACCTACTGTGGACAATCCAGGGTTTTTCCCCACGGCCGAGCGATTGCCAGTTTATCCAGCTAATTTCCGCTTCCGCGCCGTTCGGCAGCGCTTACGCCGTAGTGTGCACGCATCATCAGTCGGCATCGTTTGCGGGACGTGCACGTTATCGCTGTGCAATGCAGCCGTTGGGGACATAGTCTCTCCGGCGTTGCTACAGCATTTTGGGGAATGCATGAGCAGCCCGGTCCATAAGTAATTGCGGGGGACCTGCTGTAAGAGTTGCGGCGTCGGCATTACGGCCGACGCCTTTAACTCCCCTGTTCGCCGCGCTCCCCCTACCGCGCGGCAGTGCCGGCTCGCTCCTCCGCTCCCTCCCGAAGCGAAAGAGCAACCGGCTTCTTTTTGGTCCTTGCGATATGACCTCAATGATTATGATCAGGTGCCCAATCACCGATGTCGACGTTGCGACCGGCACTGTAGCCGATCTGATCACCTTCGAGCGGCTCAACCGCGTATCCGAATTGGCCTGTCCTGCCTGCGGCTCGACCCATGTGTGGTCCAGGGCTGATGCGTGGTTGTCGGTTACCACCACGCGCAAGAAGCGCCCAAGGAAACGCAATCAGACGTCAATTGGCAGCCAGACCTGATACCCGCCAGCGCATCCAGAAGAACCTTGTTGGCACGCCGGATTGCCTACCGACAAAAGTGCTCATAGTGTCTCGTGCTGACTGTGCACCGTTCGCCCGGCGCTAGGTCCAGCATTTCCGCTGTGCTGCGGCTCTCATCCTCGCGGCCCTTCCTTCTGAACTCCGAAATTTTTCTCTTTGTCTCCTCAGAGTCAAAGAACATCGCGGGACTCTTGAACGCATGAGTCAGATGTAGAGTTGCGAGGCGAGGGGTACGAGGAGCGCCCGCGAAATGACGGTGACTCCTTTTGCGGCCGTCAATGCACCGTCACCGCCCCGCAGCACTTCTTGAACTTCTTCCCCGACCCGCACGGGCAAGGATCATTCCGTCCAACCTTCGCGCCCGAGCGCCGGAGCATTCCTGCACCTCGCCCCGCTTGGGACGGCACATGGCGTCGAGAAAGAAAGTAGCGGTAGATGCGGGGCACGCATGCAGAGATGCCCATCACCAGTTCTTCCCGCCGCTCTGCATCCATCGGCTCTTTGTACGGCCGCATATCGGGATCTGGATCGTATTCGTGCGCAAGCACAAGGATGGGAACCAAGAGCCCTGCGTGCTCCTTATCTTCAAAGAGATCAGCCCAATCCGCGCGGCGCAATTTCATGCCGCGCGTGAAGCCCTGCGCCCAATCGTTCGCTTGCGCAACACCAGTATCGTCCTCCAAGAGAAACGGCATGAACGGTTCGCTTGAGTTGAACGTGCGCGCCAAGCTGTTCCAGTGACGCATGATGAGCTCGAAAAACTCCTGCATTGCGGCCTCGTCCTGAAATTCGCCCATGTGGTCGCCGCCCCAGATCTCACGCAGGTACTCGCTCGGCGGGACCAGGTCGGGACTACAGATGAGTGCCGCGAAGAAGTCGTCCAGAATTTCCAGGTTCATCGTGCCCTTGCTGTGCGACCGCTCGAGCATGATCGCAATGCGCGCGTACTCGGCTTCACTCAGCGGCTGGTCCACGCTTGCCATCTGGCTGCTCCTCTCAGCTCTCTACCAAACGTAGCAGTGGGGAAAGCGGCACTGCGTTCTGGCTAGCGAGGCAGGACACCGCCAGGGGCGAACAAAAGAGCAATGAACAATGCAAGCACCATCGCTCCGCCAATCAGCAGAAGTCTGTTCCTATCCATCGCAACTTTCCTCTTCTTGCGAGCTTCGGACTGGTGCCAAGAAAACAGTCGGAGCACAAGACAAGACGTTGAACGGCTCCGTGGCTTGGAACGATTGCACAAAAATCAGCTGCTCTCGAAGAGCCTCACGATGCGATCGTTCTCGACTTTCATCGCGAGGCGTATAGGCAGATGAACGCGTTGCCCGTTCTGAAAGCCGCCGGTGATCGTCAGCTTCGAAGTCGCATCAAGGAAACCGGCGAGGCGGACGATGCCGTCGTCGACATGCTGCTCCGTGATGGTGATACTCACGTCAGCAAACATCTCGTGAACGCCTTCGATGATTTCGGCCACGTCGGAGCTGCCGTCCGCGCGCATCCCGCCTTCATCCGTCGCGTTTAGATAGAGCACGTTCGGGGCCATGCATTCATGCAGGCGGCTCGTATTGCCGCTCTGATAGGCAGCAAGGAAATCGAGCACGGCCGACGGGAGGATCGAAGACATGGAAGAGCGTACCACAATGATTTGCACGTTGTGATCTAGCGCGACCGCTGGAACAGCATGAGGACACTGAATGCGATTTTGCAACCGCCGAGGGCGATCACGTCTGCTACCACCGCGCGACGCACAATGGCGAAAGAGGTGGACGGCCAACGCACACTGATTGTTCGCTAGTGCAAATCATCACAGCATGTAGCGATGAAAATCATTGCATTGATGCCAATCATGGTGTTGGCGGCGTGCGGTCCTTCAGCACCTCTGCAAACGTCTTCTATTGGGGACCTACCTCGGTCGACCCTTTCTGTAGAAGACGCCAAAGAAGCCGTGCGTAAGTCTCTCGCGCAGTCTGTGGCTGTCAAGTTCGACGGCGTAGAACTCGCGGCTCGATTCACTTCGGCCTTTCAACCGATGCGAACGGGAGTGTTTCGGGTTACGCATGGAGCGACAATATCGGGTGGATCAGTGCCAATGCGGGCGATCTCGCCGGCTGTCCGTCCTCCCCCTGCACCGCGCGATTTTCGTCGGGCCAATTCTCGGGCTGGTTCAATGCACTCTCTGGCGGCACTGAACAAAGTGGCGGCTGGGACGGCTTCATTAGCTTGCAAGGACCGAGCTACGGCGTGGACCAAGACGCTGACCGTCTGCGGATTGGTCGCCCGTCCGAAAACGCCGGTCGACCACACGCTACGGTCGTTTCGCCGATAGCAGCATGTTAAGCCGCGCCAGAACCGACCGATGGCCTTCCTGCGGCCGGTAGAGAACAACCGGAATCATGAGCTTGCCGACCATATCGCGGTGGTCCACGTTCACAAGTGCCGCCGAGAATTGAAATTGCTTACAGCGCGCGAGTGCCGCCGCAGGACCACGTGCGACGACCGTTTCGCCACGCTCTGCCTCAATGGCAACCTGCAGGTCGCTCACGAAAGATGTCAGAGCAGGCTCGACAATGAGTATAACGTAACCGTGGAGCGGCATTGCGAAATCCACCCATGTGCGCTTTGCCTCTACGAACCTTAACGCGGCACGGATCGGTACCGTCTAATGCGACAGGTAATCACACAAGGCATGCGTGTGGTGGGCCGGTCGGCAACCGACCTAGCGACCCGCAATCCCTGCTGCTCATTGGTTGTGCACGGCGGCGTCCTCGCACGTGAAGTGTCGCGCGCGGTGCAACCAAAAAATGTCGCGCGCGATTACCAAAACGAAGTGACAACACACGCGGAGTCCGCATCCAAATCGCCAATCTCCCTTCCGCACTAGGAGCGCCAACGGACGGTGGGTGACTTCCGGTTCGCCCGTCGGTATTCTTGCATCGAGAGCTGGGGCTAGTGCATATGGGAAGCGCCTTCCCGCTGGCGGGCTACTCGATACTGGTTGTCGAAGACGAGCCCCTTGTCGGCCTCGACTTGGTGGACATGCTGGGCGCTGCGGGCGCTCACGTCGTCTCCACCAATTCGGCAGGTGAAGCGATCTCATCCCTGGACCGTTTCCAAGTCACCGCAGCGGTTCTCGACATCACCCTTGGCGGTCACAACTGCGCGGCAGTGTGCGAGTGTCTTCGGGAACGCGAGATACCCTTTCTCTTTCACACCGGATACAGCGCTCCGCCGGATGGATGGGCACATGTGCCATTGATCCGGAAGCCCGCCCTGCCGAAGGAAATCGTGGCAGCGGTTGAGCGGCTCTGTCGATGATGCTCGGCAGCAATGTCACGCTGCACATGATGCAAGCCGGCTTGTCTGATCCGCGCATGCTAATCGAGATTGAAGTGACTGACCGGTGCGCGCGCCTCTTCGCTAGCTTGTTCCCCGGTTATACTAACCGCCCCGAACCGCGAGCGTGTCTGCCTACACGCGTGGTGCCTGACTGCACTGTGAGCGCGACGCTGCTGGCGTCCCGCAAACCTTCTGCAATCCTCGATCCTTCTGCAATCCTCGATCGGAAGGCACGCTCAGAATGGTCCGAATTGGACGGGTGGAAAGCGAGGCAAAGCACTCGATTTCGGCGATGAGGGTGGATTACGCAACGCGGCTCCTGCATCCGTCCTCGACGATTTCCGGTAATCTAGTCTTGTCGTGGGTACATCTGCACTCAATATCAAGCCACCTACATTCTCTGTCACTAAAAAGTCAGCCGATGGTGGTAATGGGTGGGGTCTGTGTCTCATAGACCGTGACGATGGGTTCGGTTTCGAGGATAGTTGCGGTCCTGCGGTAGAAAGCACCGGTTACTCAATCCCAATGAACACCTGGACGCATTTGCGCGCCACATGGAACGGTACTACCGGAACCACGGCTGGCATAACGCCCTATGCGAACGGCGCCGCTGTCACGAAGGGCGCTAGTGCAGGCGGCGGCGGACTTGATGATAGTACGAATAATATTCAGCTCGGAGGCATCGCTGCGGACGAGCAGAACTGACGGAAAGTCGACGAAGTCCGTGTCTAGAATAGCGCTCTCTCGGCAAACGAAGTCGCCACGCTCGCAAAGAGCGGCGCGGTGAAGTTCACGACCTCGTCGGTAAATATACAACTGGTTCCACGCTCGCGAACGGCCTCGTCGGTCTCTGGACCTTCGACGGAGCGGATGTGCGCTGGACATCGGCAAACGCAGGCGTTGTCTGCGACCGTTCCGGCAACAACAATGCCGGCACACTCACCAACTTGAGCCAGTCCGGCTTCCCCGGCCCTAGGCAAACTTGGCCAGGGCTTCAATTTCGACCGGATCGGCGAACTCGTAGACATCGATTCCCGGCGTCTCGCTCTCGGGCAGCGTATATAAATTGCTGGCGTCGGCCTGAAGCCAGACGGCATAAAAAGCAACCCCGATAAAGATTGACGGGTTTTTTCTACGAAACCTCTCCGAAGTCGGGGGAGCGGGAGGTGCGGGGGGAAGCAGTGAAAATTTTTTTTTTTTTTTTTTTTTTTTTTTTTTTTTTTTTTTTTTTTTTTTTTTTTTTTTTTTTTTTTTTTTTTTTTTTTTTTTTGGGGGGGGGGGGGGGGGGAAAAAAAAAAAAAAAAAAAAAAAAAAAAAAAAAAAGGAGAGGCCGTTAATCGATAAGGGGTAGTATCGACGACGTCCGCGTCTACAATCGCGCTCTCTCCCCTGCTCAAGTCGCCCAGCTCTACAAACTCGGCCAAGTCATCATCCGCCAATAGGGACAACACGCGAACACAACACCGCGACACCGCAGAGCAAAGCCCGCCAGCACGCCAGCAACTTCCAAAATCCGTGAGGTACTCGACCTCTAACATCCGTGCGCTCGCCGTCCGCAATTCGTGAGCTCGCCCCGCCACACCACCGCCCGCAATCGCGCGCCCCTTCCAGTTGCGCATGCGATTAACGAGAGCCTGCAGAACGGCCATGAGTTCGCGCGCCGATTCGGGACAGCGCTGGCGACCGTGCTGGTCGTTCAGTTCAGCCAGGGTCGTTTGAAATGTGGCGATTGCCGCGTCAATAGCGGCGCGCTGCCCATTATCAGGAAACGCCGTAGCAATGTTCTGCCTGGGGCGGTACAATTCGATCGTCATTCAGCCTGCGAGGGCGACCGCGTGCTCAAGGCCGGCCGGTCAGCATGATCATCCCGCGACGACGGTTCATTGCTTGCTGCAACGAGAAACGCGGTAAGTCCGAATGCAGCACAGAGAGTATTCTCAGGCCTGTGGAATGGCTGAGGAGGTAGACCGAGGGCCCGTCGAGCCAAGGGCACTTGGAACGACTGCCGCGTGGCAAGAGCTCGATCAAGCGATTGGCGATCACCTCGCAATCCCCTTGTGCCCATCGGCCGCCGGGCAGTCGCGCAATCAAGGAAGCCAACCTCAGCGCGGCCGTGTCCTTCGGCAGCTCGGATAACTCGGCGGCTTCCAACCAAGGATCGACGTTCAGACGCGACAGCGCCGAAAGAACACTGAGCGTCACTTATTTTCCTCCCCCCTGACCGGTGCGTAGAGAAAATCATTGAATTCCGTGCTCAATAAAGAAGGTCGAAACAGCAGGCGTCATGTGGCCACCGATCTGCGCGTTGCAAGGAGAAGGATCGACAAAGTCGCGGCACTGCCGTCGCTCCGTCGAGGGCTCACAGTAAATGCTGGCAGCATGCCCCGTTAGGTTCGGAAAGGACGTACCTGCAAAAGCGCGGTCGTTGAGCCCGAAACTCGACGACTGCGCCTGGCCATTTGCGTTACCTCCATCACGCGGGGCATCGTGGACCGCTGACTGAACCAAAGGGGGCAGTACGGAACCAACTCGCAACCAGCACCGCCCCCGCAGCACAGCCATCGCACCCCAACAATCTTGGCTCACCCGCACGCTCCTCGCGCTTCCTTTTCCGCCGGATCCGTGCAGCAAAGGCGGCGCTACTATTTTCCCGACTGATAGAGACAGTGCAGTACTCGCTGCTCGAACTTGCGTAGAGTGACGGACGGCCTCGTCCTCCAATCCCTGTGGCTTTGCTATGAAAGACCGGTCTGCGAGCAATGTTGATCTTGAGCAGCAGCTCGAAGAGCTTAAGCGAGACCTTGTCGAAGCGGGGGACCGGCTTGCCACAGCGCTCGCGGCGAACGCCGCCGAGGCCTCGCACCGGCACAGACTGGCCGCGATCGTCGAAGCGTCACGTGATGCTATTTGGAGTTGGAACGTTGAAGGCATCATCGAGTCGTGGAACGCGGAGGCCGAGCGGCTTTTTCAGTACCGCGCTGACGAAATTATCGGGCGCTCTCTTCTCATTTTGATCCCGAAGATCGGATGGACCGCGCACGCGCAGCCATCGAAAACTTTCTCCAGGGCCAGTGGTACGAGCGCTACGAGACCGTGCGGGTGCGCAAGGACGGTATTCATGTCCGGTTGAACTCACCGTCTCCCCCATAAAAAAAGCAGACGGTGCCGTTGTTGGTATAGCGACGACATGTCGGGATATATCCACGCGCCTCGCCCATGAACAGGCGTTGCGCACCAACGAGGCCCGCTATCGGGCGGCGGTCATCACCGGCCGGATCGGCGCCTGGGAGACCGATATGGTCCAATGCACCAGGTTCTGGACAGAAGAAGGGATGGCTCTTTTCGGCCTTAACCTACCCGACGGAAAGGGACAGGTGTCTGGACCGAATGACGAGTTTCGAAATTCGCTGCATCCCGATGACAGGCACCTGATGGAGCAGTTTCATCGCACAGCCGACCAGGAGGAATGGTATCCGTGCGAGTACCGAATTATTCGGGCCTGATGGAACGATGCTGTGGGTCTCAGGACGAGGGCGCGTGATCGCTCAGAGCCTCCGACGGGAAAGCGCAGCGAGTTGCGAACATCGTGATGGACATTACCGACCGGAAAAAAGCCGAGGAGCATGTTCAGCTCCTCATGCGTGAAATAACGCACCGATCCAAAAATCTCCTTGCTGTCGTGCAGGCGATAGCCGGCCAGACCGCCGCAAGTGCAGGAACATTGGAAGAGTTTCAAGATAGGTTCATTCAACGCCTGCGCGGTCTCGCGGCCTCCCACGATTTGCTCGTCGAAGCGGATTGGCGCGGTGCGCGCCTCCACGACCTCATCAGACAACAGCTTGCACCGTTCGCAGAGATCGGTGCCCGCCTCCAGTTGGATGGGCCGAGTGTGACTCTGACTGCAACCGCAGCTCAAGCTATTGGCATGGCATTGCACGAACTCGCCACCAATGCGACCAAATACGGCGCGTGGTCTGTTGCGAGCGGAAGGGTTGTCATCGCTTGGACCATCGAGCCTGAGGCCACAGCAATGCATCTCGATTGGATCGAAACCGGCGGGCCATTGGTTATCGCTCCGGCTCGGAAGGGCTTCGGTCACATCGTGCTAGAAAATATCGTTACGAAATCGGTGCATGGCGAAGTTCACATCAAGTACGAGCCTGCAGGCCTTCAATGGCACCTATCGCTTCCGACTGAGAACCTTACCGACACGCCAGGGACGGCCATTCAATAGAGTTTCACCCAGCTGGTGGGGGCAATTACCCGCCCCCTCATGAAGGACAATCGACGACGTTCTCAACCGCGCTCTCTGCCGCCGAAATCAAGCAGCTCTTCAACCTCGGCACCGTCCGCATCACGCAGTAGTCCGCGTCCACACTAGCGACAACCTTCCGTCAGCTAGTGTGGAAGAGGCCGCGAACGAGCGGCCTCGACTGCTCAGTAACTGGGTTGCGCGTCAGGAGCCCAGCTATGGCGTTACGCCTTCAACGGCAAAGACGCGAAATTTAGCGTACTTATCGCCGATCTTCCGATTTTCCTTGTACGCCTCCGATGTAAAAGCCGCTTGCGCTTTGTCGATGTTCTC